>WYBU01000043.1 GCA_011525745.1 Planctomycetaceae bacterium
CGCCCTCGGCTGTGAATGGGGCACAGCCGCCCTCGGCTGTGAATGGAGCACAGCCGCCCCCGGCTGTGAATGGGGCACAGCCGCCCCCGGCTGTGAATGGGGCACAGCCGCCCTCGGCTGTGAATGGAGCACAGCCGCCCCCGGCTGTGAATGGGGCACAGCCGCCCTCGGCTGTGTCCGGGTGGTACGGGCGTCCCGCCCGTCATCGCGTGGCACGGGCTTGTAGCCCGTGGAAGAGAACCGGGCAACACCGCATCGCCTTGCCGGGACAAGATCGCCCCGGCGACATGCTTCAGCAATCGCTCGAATGACGACAACACGACTCACGCACGCTCTGCTCGCCTCCCTCGCCGGAACGTCCCTCGCGGCCCCGGCGAACGCCGAAGTCCGCGCCCGCGACCTGCGCGTCGGACTCGGCGGCGGCGGCATGCCCGCCGTCCGCATGGCCGAGTGGACCGGCATCGAAGTCGCCCTCACGCACATCGGCGAAAACGTCCTCGAAGCCGACCTGCGCGTCGAACAATTCGACCGCGATCTCGACGTCGTCGTCTCCTCCACCCGCGTCAACCTCATTCCCAATCAGCCCCGCACCTACCGCGTCTATTTTGTCGGCTCCTCGCTGCGCGAAGGCGACGCCGTCCGCGTCAGCCTGGCCGATACGCGCGGCGGCCTCGTCCCGCTCGTCGACGAGAACCGGCCGCAGTCCGCCCCCGATCTCTTCCTCTATTCGCGCCCCGTCACGATTATCCCCCCGATGCAGACCGTCATCGTCGACGTCGCCCCCGACCAGACCGCGCCGCGGCTCGTCGTTTCGCAGTTCTTCGCCGAATCCGACATCAATGAACTGGCCTATCGCGCCCCGCACTTCCTCCATGTCGAATACGACCGTCTGCCCGACCGCTGGCAGGGACTCGCCGCCTACGACATCCTTCTCCTCGACGATCCCGACGCCTCCGCCGTCCCCGTCGAATCACTCAAGGCCGTCGAGCAATGGGTCCGCCAGGGCGGCCGGCTGGTCCTCGCCGTCGGCCGCAACTGGACCACCGTCGTGAACAGCCCCTTGGCCACCCTGCTGCCGGTGCGCATCAGCGGCACGACGGAACTGCGCCGCGGCGACGCGTGGCAGCGCATCGTTCGCCAGGCCGACGAGTGGGCCGATCTCAAAGCCGCCGAAGTCAACATCACCTGCTGCGAGGCGACACCGCGCGGCGGCGTGACCGAAGGCATCTATCCCATTGGCGCTGCCGTCGCCGCCCCGCTGGTCTATCGTCGCCAGTACGGCCGCGGCACCGCCACGTTTGTCGGCGCGCCGCTGCGCGAGCTGCTGGCCCTGCGCCGCGCCGCCCCCCGCGCCGCCACCGACGACGAAGACGGCTCGCCGTCCGATTCCGCCGCCGCGCGCTCCAGCCTCGGCCGCACCCGCGCCCGCGCCCTTTTCCAGGCGCTGACCGCCCTGCCCGATCCCGGCCGCTCGCGCGAAACCGGCTGGTACATGGAAAGCGATCCCTACAAAACCGCCGTCACCCGCGAAATCACCTTCCAGCAGCGCGCCGGCCTCTACGTGCTCTTCTCGCTCTTCTTCGCCGTGGGCTACCTGGCCGTCGCGACCGTCGGCACGTTCAAGTGGCTCGAGCGCCGCAAGTGGACCCACCACGCCTGGAGCGCCTTCGTCGTCACGGCCGCCGCGGCCACGCTGCTCGGCGTCGCCGCCGTCTGGGCCTTGCGCGGCGTCACCTGGAAACTTCAGGAAGTCCAGGTCGTCGACGCCTGGGCCAACGTTCCCGTCGCCCAGGCCACCGCCATCTACGGCGTCCGCGCGCCCATTCACACCCAGGCGTCGCTGCGCCTCCCCTCGGCCGGCTACTCCGACGACCCCGCCAACGACTTCGGCCCCCTCTGCGCACTGCCGCCCTCGCTGCGCGGCGACAGCATCGTCCGCGGCTACGTCGCGCCGGCCACCTATCAAATGGCCCGCGCCGGCCTGCGCCTCGAAGACGTCTCGATCCGCGCCACCCTCAAGGAGTTCATGGGTTACTGGCAGGGCGCCCTCGGCGGACAGCTCGAAGCGCGACTCGTCGCCCACGAAGAGCCGCGCACGCGCGTCTCGCAGTTCGTCGCGCCGAGCGTGATCCGCAACAACCTCGGCGTCGACCTGCGCGCCTGCATCCTGCTCGACACGCAGGATGACTTCGCCCGCCGCGCACTGGCCGTGCGCTGCTTCTTCGTCGACCATCTGCCCAATGGCGCCGAGTTTCGCGGCTTCGCTAATTGGTACGAAGAAAAGCAGCGCAAAACCACGGACGAAACCGGTCTCAACGAAGTCGACGGCGGACCCGCCATGTTGTCGGCGGCGCAACTACCCAATCTCGAGCGGGCCATTCGCTCCTGGGGCGACGGCCTGCGCTGGACGATCACCGCCGGCGAGGAGCGCGTCGCGGGGGCCGAGCAGTTGCGCGGCGCGGACAACGCCCTGTTGCTGCTGTCGGCCTTTGGTCTCTATGATCCACGCGCCCACGCCGAAGGCTCCCTGCCGGAGTTCAATCCGACCGGCGGACGACGCTACGAACTGCTGCATCAGCTTTCGCGGCACACCGCCATCCTCATCGGCTTCTCCGACGCGCCCGGCCCCGCCGTGCTCGAAGTCGACGGCGACCCGCTGCGCAGCTCGCGTTCGTTGACGATGTACCGCTTCCTGATCCCCGTGGAGGGAAGATGAGAAAAGTCGCAAAGTCCGAACCTATTCAGGAATGCGCAGCGCGGATTGCGCCCGCAACCCGATTTGTGACCGAAAAAGGCACGAAGGGGAAGAAAAGGGCGACGAAGCGACCTCCGCTCAGGCGGGGGAGCGATCAACGAGAATATTACAGCAATATCCTCTTGGTGGGCGCCCGATGGTCGTGCGTCCACAACGTCCATGCTGTTCATGGAGTCCACCGTCACGCGGGGAGGCGCGGCTCTCGCGGGGCGTGGATTCCCGCCTATGCGGGAATGACGGCTGATAGCTGATAGCTGACGGCTGACAGCTAAAATGAACGGTCCGCCATGATCATCCAAACGATCAACCTCACCAAGCGCTACGGCAAGCTGGTGGCGCTCAACGGCCTGCACCTCAACATCGAGGAAGGCGAGTGCTTCGGCTACATCGGGCCTAACGGCGCGGGCAAGACCACCACCATCCGCATCCTCGCGACGCTGCTCCAGCCCACCTGGGGCGAAGCGAAAATCTGCGGCCACACCGTCGGCTACGAGTCCCGCAAGATCCGACCCCTGATCGGCTACGTCCCCGATTTCTTCGGCGCGTACGAGGACATGGTCGTCCAGGAATACCTCGAGTTCTTCGCCTCGGCCTACAACATCACCGGCGATCAGCGCGACCGCGTCGTCGGGGACGTGCTCGAACTGACCGATCTGTCCTTCAAACGCGACGCGCTGGTCGACGGCCTGTCGCGCGGCATGAAGCAGCGCCTCAGCGTCGCCCGCGTCCTGCTGCACGACCCGCGCGTGCTGCTGCTCGACGAGCCGGCCAGCGGTCTTGATCCCCGCGCCCGCATTGAAATGCGCGAGCTGCTCAAGGAACTGCGCCGCATGGGCAAGACCATCATCATCAGCTCGCACATCCTCCCCGAACTGGCCGATCTCTGCACCACCGTCGGCATCATCGAGCGCGGCGAGCTGCTGTTTCACGGCCCCATCTCCGAAATCCTGCGCCGCACGCGCCAGTGCACCCGCGTCGAAATCCGCCTCGTCGACGGCCACGACCGCGCCGCGCCGCTGCTGAAAAAAGCGCCCAACGTCAAGTCGGCCGAAGTGCACGACGGCCACATCGTCGCCGAACTCGCCGACGACACGCACGACTTCTCGTTCCTCGCTCTGCTGCTGCTCCAGCACAAGTTCCGCATCCGCGAAATCCGCGAAGAAGAAGTCGACCTCGAAACCGCCTTCATGCGCTTCACCACCGGAGCAGTGCAATGAAAGCAGGGCCGACACACATGAAAACGATCGGCGACATCGTGACTGGCAATACGACGTCGGCCGCTCGATGGTCGCGCGTCCACGGCGTACATGTTGTCCACGTCGTCCACCGTCACGCACGGGTGCGGAATTCGCGGAGACAATGCGCTCCCGCCTGCGCGAGAATGACGGACTATGCCTGATCGCCGATGGCGGATGGCGGATGGCTGAATTGGAACGCTCATATGTCCAACGCTTATTCAAGACTGCTGATATCCCTCATCGCATCGCTCGCCGTTGTGTCTTCCGCCGCGGTGGCATCGGCCCGCCAGGACCCCCCCGAGGACCCGCCCCCGCAACCGGCCGAGCCGGAGTCGCCGCCGCCGCGCGAGAAAATCCCGCCCCTGCCCGATGTCGACATGCGCCCCACCGACACCGGCCTGCGCTTCACCCCCGGCATGGCCCGCGCCATCGCCTTCCAGTTCACGCGACAAATGAAATGGCGCTACGAACTGTCGGATGAACAAGTCAAGTCCATCGAAGAGGCGCTCGGCCGCCAAATCATGAAGCTGGCCCTCGACACCGACTCGCCCGGCTACCGCGACGCCATCGAGTTGATGATGGAAACCGTGATCCGCAACGACGGCCGCCTGCCCGCCGAGGAAGCGAAGGAGTTCGCCCGCCGCTTCAAGCCCGCCCTGCCGCACCTCGACCGCTTCTTCGAGGAGTCCGCCAAGCAGGTCAGCAGCCGCATGAACATGTCGCAGCGCCTCAAGTTCACCGCCGACTCGGCGCCGGTCCTCATGGGCTACAAGTACTTCCGCGGCCAGATCGAACAGTGGGAACGCGGCCAGGTCGCGCCCATGAACCGGTTCGGTCCCGACGGACGCAATCGTCTCGACGATGCGGCGAGCGAATCCGCCGTCGAGGATCCCGCCGCCGCCGCGCCGCCCGAACCCGAACACGTCCGTGTGCGGCGCCAGTCCGACAACGAGCTGGGGTTCGCGCTCGAAGCTCAGCTTGGCGAGTGGCGCGAGTACGTCAGCCAGGCGACCGCCTACTACCGTTTCACCGACGAACAGAAAAAAGCCGCCCAGGGAATCCTCAAAGACAGCCTCGACCGCGCGGCGGCCGTTCGCACCCCCGCCTGGCTCGAAAAACTCCGCGAAAACCGCTACCGCCGCGTCGCCACCGGCCGCTTAGGCCCCGACGTCACCGCGGCCGGTCCGTGGATGTCGCAGCTCATGCGCGAGCGGGCCGAACTGCTCAAACCGATAGATGATCTATTCGAAGAGTTGAAGCTGCGTATCGACGCACTGCCGACGTCGGAGCAACGCGAAGCCGCCCGCGAACGCATCCGACAGGCGTACGCCAAGGCCGGCCTCGAAATAAAATAGCCGGCCCCACAAAGAAAAGGGGCACGGACTTGCGTAACGGATGGCACGGTCAAGCCCTCGCGTGAGACGCGCTGTTGTGTCTCGAGGGGTACGGACGTCCCGCCCATCTTGGGTGGTACGGGCGTCCCGCCCGTCTTGAGTGGTACGGGCGTCCCGCCCGTTAAGTCGAACGCTCGCGAGGGCGTGGCCGTGCTGAATCGTAGGGTCCGATGTGCGGACCGTTCCGCTGAGAGACATAAGGCCGCATGACCTCCGTCTTCTCCGACTTCGCCCGCTGGTGCTGGCGGCTCGTCCCCGCCAACCCCATCCTCGTGCGCGTCGTCTACGCCGGCGGAAAACGTACCAAGCACTTCTGGGCACGAGTCGGCTACCTCGGCGGCCTGTTCGTCGTCGCCCTGATGGGCGTCTGGTTCGCCCAGGCCGAATCGGCCGGCTCACTCTCCGACCTCGCCAAAGGCGCCACCGTCGTCTTCCGCAACGTCGCCCTGGTCCAGCTCCTCGCCGTCCTCCTGCTCGCGCCGATCTTCGCCGCCGCCGCCATTACGCAGGAACGCGACTCGCAAACCTACGACATCCTCCTGGCCACCCCGCTGACCAACGCCCAGATCGTCTTCGGAACCCTGCTGTCGCGCCTCTTCTTCGTCTTCGCCTTGCTCGCCGCCGGCCTGCCCTTCTTCACCATGATGATGGTCTACGGCGGCGTCACCTTCCGCGAGATCGCCTACGCCACCGGCCTGGCCGCCTCGTCCGCCATGGTCGCCGGCGCGCTGGCCGTCGCCATCAGCGTCATTCGCGTCGGTACGCGCCGCACCATCTTCTCGTTCTACGTCCTCATCGGCCTCTACCTCATGGCCGTCTATGCCGTCTCGGCTTTCTTCATCGTTCCCGAAGCCGTGCCCGCCCCCGGCAAGGACACGCGCCTGAGCTGGCTGGCGGCTTTTCACCCGTTGCTGGCGCTCGGCTCGGTCCTCAACCAGACGCCTCCGCCGCGGTTCGCCGACGTCGCACATTACGGATTCCCCTGGCGCTACTTCGCCGCCTATCCGGCCGCCAGCTATATCGTGATGACCTCCGGCTTCGCCGTCGCGCTGTGCCTGGCGTGCGTCTCGTTCGTGCGGGCGCAGGTAAAGGCGGGAGAATCGAAATGGCTCGGCCGGCTGATGGGCAGCGGTCCGCTCGATGCCACCGACGATCGCCGCCGCAATCCGCGCCGCGTCTGGGACAACGCCGTCGCTTGGCGCGAAGCCATGACCCGCGCCTCGGGCCGCGGCCGCGCCTGGCAGCGACTGGGCGTCATCGCGCTCGGCCTGCTCGCCGCGTTCGTGCTGCTCTACCTCTACGCGACCGGCCTTCCGCACGACGTCACACAGGCCGCCCTGCGCGCCATCATCGGCATCGAGCTGGGACTCTCGCTGCTGGTCGCCACCAACTCCGCCGCCACCGGCCTGACGCGCGAAAAGGAAACCGGAACGCTCGAAGTGCTGCTCGTCACGCCGCTCGTCAGCCGCGACATCCTCTGGGGCAAGGTGCGCGGCTTCTACTCATCCGCCGTGCTGATGGTCTCGGTACCCGTCGCCGGAATCCTGCTCTTCCTGGCGTACGACCTCGCCTCCGGCCGCATGTGGAGCAAGAACGGCCCGATCGTCAATCCCGAAGCGCTGCTCACGCTGCCGCTGGTCGTGCTCTCGGCGTTGGCCTTCGCCAGTACGCTGGGGTTGTATTACTCGGTGAACTGCACGCGCACCACGCAGGCCGTCGCCTGGAGCGTCGCCGTGTTGCTGGGCGTCTGCGGCGTGGGCGGCTGCCTGTGGACCTTCATGATCGACGCCAGCGCGCTGCTCTCGGCGCTGAGTTTTCCGTTCACGCCGATCACCGCGGCGATGCTGACCATCCAGCCGGCCGGCATTCTCACCAGCGACTCCGGCGCGCCGTTGTCGCCGTCGCAACTGGGCCACTATCGCCTCGTGCTGTTCGTCAGCTCGCTGGCCGCCTGCGGCGTCTATTGGGCCGTCGCCGTCGCCCTTTACAAGAACATGATCCGCGAGTGGGACATGACGATTCGCAAGCAGATGCGCTGACGGCCGTCAGCCGCGCCCCGGAATTTGAAACAAACCGCGACCATCCCAGTCTTAACCGAACCGCGACCGTGAGGGAGCGGCGCGGAACGTTGCAACGCGGCACGCCCGCTCAAGTGCGCGGGCACGTCGCGGTGCTCCTTCGTTGAGTCACGCGGCGTGCGATTGAAGAATCATCCGCCACTGCCTGAAGGTCGTGGTTCGGTTCATTGGGGGTGATGTAGCGCACGCCGCCGGCGCATCAAACGCGCTCGATCACCATCGCCACCGCGTTCCCGCCGCCCAGACACAGCCCCGCCACGCCGCGACGCAGATTGCGACGTTCCAGCCCGTGCAGCAGCGTCGTCAGAATCCGCGCGCCGCTGGCCCCGATCGGATGCCCCAGCGCGATCGATCCGCCGTCGACGTTCACGCGCTCGGCGTCGATCTCCAGGCCGCGCACGCACGCCACCGATTGCACCGCGAACGCCTCGTTGATTTCGTACAGGTCGATGTCCGACGTCTTCAGCCGCGCCTTGTCGAGCGCCGCTCGAATCGCCGGAATCGTGGCCGTGAACAACTCTCGCGGCGGGCCGCCCGCCACCGATGCCGACAGAATCTTCGCCCGCGGCTTCCATCCGTGCTCGCTCACCGCCGTCTCCGACGCCACCAGCACCATCGCCGCCCCGTCCGCCAGCGCCGAAGCGTTGCCGGCCGTCACCGATCCGTCCTTTCGAAACACCGTCGGCAGCTTGCCCAGCGCCTCCATCGACGAATCCGCGCGCACGCACTCGTCCGTGTCGACCGTCACCGTCTTCTTGCGGCTGACAATCTCGATCGGCACGATCTCGCGCCGAAACGCCCCGTCGGCGATCGCCTTCGCCGCGCGCTGATGGCTGCGAACCGACCACTCATCCTGTTCGGCCCGGCTGATTCGCTGCTTCTCGGCCACGTACTCCGCCGTCTCGCCCATCAGGCACGCGTCGAACGCGCAACGCAGCCCGTCATGCACCATGCTGTCGATCAGCGTCGTGTCGCCCATCTTCGTCGAACCGTCCCGCAGCCCGCGCAGCAGGTGCGGACAGTTCGTCATGCTCTCCATCCCGCCCGCCAGAACCACGTTCACGTCGCCCGAGCGGATCGCCCGGTCCGCCGTCATCACCGCCCGCAGGCCCGACCCGCACACCTGGTTCACCGTCACGGCCGTGACGTTGTTGCTGACGCCGGCGTTCAGCGCAACTTGCCGCGCCGGATTCTGCCCCATCCCGGCCTGCACCACCTGTCCGATGAAAACTTCCTCGATCGTATCGGGCTTCAGATCGTGATCGCGCAGAATCGCCGCGACGACGCGCGTGCCGATGTCGACGGCCGACAGCGGCGACAGGCCGCCCAGAAACTTGCCGATGACGCTGCGCTTGGCGTCGATGATGAAACTGCGTTTGTTCATGGCGGGCATCCTTGATGCCTGCCGCGGCGGGCGAGCGAACCGGCCCACGGGCCGGGGTCTCGAACGCCCCGCACGGTCAGGCGGTTTACGAGACTCTCATATCATCTTATCAATTCCTTGGTGCAGTTGCATCAATTGCGGCGCAAAAAACCGGGACCCCTGGACCGGAACAGTGGATTTCAAGGTAGATTATGCGACTTTGCATGAGACGGGGCGATAACGCGCATTTAATGCAGGTGCATTGTAACGACTACATCGAATGCGCCGCCGCGGTAACGCCGTAGGGGCCGCTGTGCGGACCGCCCCACGTGACGCAGCAGGGGTCCAACCCCGGGGGTTCCTCGAGGCATGAAACAAGATACAAAAAAGCTTGTTTTTGCCCGGGTCAGCAAACTTCGATTCGCCGACGATCGCCGCGGCCGGCATCAATTCCCTTCGTCGCTCCGTTCCGCCCCCGCCTTCGCGGGGGCCGCTTCGCCGCTTTCGTCGGACCGCCCCTCGGCCTTTTCAAGCAAACCTCTCGTGAACTGCTGCTGCGCGCGCGCCTGCTGGGCCGCCGTCGCCGCCTGCGCGGCGGCCACCTGCGCCTGCAACCGCGCCCTCCGCGCCGTTGCCAGCGCAATCAGCAGCCCGCCCGTCAGCAGCAGAATCAGCAGCAACGGCAGCGAAATGAACGCCCAGCCCAGCCGCTTCCGAGCCGACTCATGCGCCGGCGTTGCCCCGCGATAGACCCCCGCTTCGATGAACAGCTTCCCGCACTCCGGGCAGCGATTCGACTCCGATCCCGTCAGGTTGTACCCGCATTGTCCGCACACGGGCGGCCCGCTTCCCACCACCATCCGCCGCGCGCGAAACAACAGCACGGCGCCCGCCACCGCCGACACCCCCACGACGCCGAAGACGACGAACAGCAGAAATCCGGCGCCCATCGACACCTCCGGTAAGAGCGAGGTAGGCCGCCTGAAAGGAGCCTTAAGCAATTGGCCGAAGGCGGTTGTCCGTTGTCAGAAAAGCCGTCCGCCATCAGCGATCAGCCAACAGCCCTTTCGCCCTTGAGTCCTTTTTCCCCTATGTCGCCCCGCCGCGTTCTTTCCACCTTCCCTACCACTAATGCCGGCTTGCTTCGCGTCGCACGGCGATTTTCAAAGTTCGCACCACACAACTAAAACCAGGGCGCCGACTGACGAGCGAGTGTCTCGCAAGGTCATTCTTCCCTTCATGCCTTCGTATCGACTTTCGACTTACGACGTTCAAACATCAAGGTCCCTCACGCTCAACGCATTGGCCTCGATGAACATCCGCCGCGACTCGACGTCGTCGCCCATCAGAATGCTGAACAGCCGGTCCGCCTCGTGCGCGTCGATCTCGAACTGCTGCGCATCGGCCGGCTCGTCGGTGATCACCACCTTGTGCAGCGAGCGCTTCGCCGGATCGAGCGTCGTGTCCCACAACTCCTCGGCGTTCATCTCGCCCAGACCTTTGAACCGCTTGATCTCCGTGCCGCGACCGCCCAGCCGCCGCACGCCCTCCGGAACGGCCGCCAGGCCGTCCAACTCCAGCGGCTCGCCGCTCTCGGGAATCAGCACGAACTTCGCCGGCGTCAGTTCGCCCGTAATCTGCTCCTCCCGCCGCGAAAAATAGTCGTCCACCGACAGGCCGAGCTGCTCGATCCGCCTGAACTGCGCCTCCAGCGCGGCCGACTCGCTCAGCTCCTCGCGAACCACGCGCCGCACCTGCCCGCCGCCGCCGCCGCCGGGTCGCCCATCGCCGCCCGAATCGCCGCCTGTCAGCAGCGACATTTCCACCACTTCGACCTCCGCACCGCCCTGTTCGATGTCGCGCTGAAACGCCCGCCACTCCTCCTCGCTGTACAGATAGCGCTCCTGCCCGTCGAGAACCACGCGATACAGCGGCAGCCCGCCGCGCCCCGCGTCGCGCCGCGTCCGCACGAAGGCCGCCAGCTCGATCGCCCGCCGCGACAGAATCCGCGCCTGTGACTCGATCTCGTCCAGCGTCTCCACCAGCGACCGCAGATCGGCCCCTTCCACCGTTCGGTCCGACGCATAGTCGCGCCCCGGAACCGACCGGATGCACAGCCGCGTCGCCTCGATCCCCCAGTCCGTCAACTTGCGATTCAGCCGCTCTTCATTCAGAACGAACTCGCTCTTCTTGCCTTTCCTCAGCAGAAACAACGGCGGCTGCGCGATATACACCCGACCCGCGTCGATCAGCGGCCGCATGAAGCGGAAAAAAAACGTCAGCAAAAGCGTCCGAATGTGACTGCCGTCCACGTCGGCGTCGGTCATGATGATAATCCGCCCGTAGCGCAGCTTCGCCAGGTCGAACTCATCCTGTCCGATGCCGCAGCCGACCGCCTGCATGATGTTGCGGATGTCCTCGTGCGCCAGCGTCTTGTCCAGCCGCGCCTTCTCGACGTTGATGATCTTGCCCCGAAGCGGCAGAATCGCCTGCGTCCCGCTGTCCCGCCCGCCCTTGGCCGATCCACCCGCCGAATCGCCCTCGACCAGGAACAGTTCGCTCTCCTCCGAATCCTTGCTGCGGCAGTCCCACAGCTTGCCCGGCAACCCGCCGGTCGACATCGCCGATTTCCGCACCAGCTCGCGCGCCTTGCGCGCCGCCTCGCGCGCCTCGGCCGCCTGCGCCGCCTTCAAGATCACGCGCTTCGCGTCGGCCGGGTTCTCTTCCAGCCAGTTCGTCAATTGCGCGTTGACCGTCTGCTCGACGAACGACTCGACCTCCGGATTCGTCAGTCGCACCTTCGTCTGCGCCTCGAACTGCGGATCCGGCACCTTGACCGAAATAACCGCCGTCAGTCCCTCTCGATAATCGTCGCCGCTGGGCACGAGGTCTTTCTTCAGCAGATTGGCCTTGCGCGCATGAGCGTTCATCGTGCGCGTCAGACCCGCCTTGAATCCCGTCAGATGCGTGCCGCCGTCGATGTTGTGAACGTTGTTCGCATACGCCAGCAGCGTCTCGTTGAATCCCGAGTGGTACTGAAACGCGATGTCGCACACCAGCTTCTGCGACTCGTCCTCGTCGTGAAGCACTTGCGGCTTGTGCAGCGATTCCTTGCCCTCGTTGAGGTGCTTGATGAACTCGCGCAGGCCGTCTTCGTACTGATACTCCTCGGCCCGCCCGGTGCGCGCGTCACTGATCGTGATGTGCACGCCCTGGTTCAGATACGCCAGCTCGCGCAGCCGCCGCGCCAATGTTTCGAACTTGAAGCTCGTCTCCGAGAAAATCTCCGCGTCGGGCTTGAAGCGCACGCGCGTGCCGGTCCGCCGCGTGGCGCCGATGACTTGCACCGGCTGTGCCGTCCGCCCGCGCTCGAATCGCATCGTGTGAATCTTGCCCTCACGATCGACCTCGACCGTCATCCACTCCGAAACCGCGTTGACGACCGAAATGCCTACGCCGTGAAGGCCCGCCGATACCTTGTACGTGCCGTGATCGAACTTGCCGCCGGCGTGCAGCACCGTCATCACGACTTCCAGCGCGCTCTTGCCGTGGATCGCCGGATTGGCCGCGTCCTCCATCGCATCGACCGGAATGCCCCGCCCGTCATCCGCCACGCTGCACGAGCCGTCCGCGTGCAACTCAACGCGGATGTTGCGGCAGTACCCCGCCATCGCCTCGTCGATGGCGTTGTCGACCGCCTCGTAAACCAGGTGATGCAGGCCGGTGTGCGACGTGTCGCCGATGTACATCGCCGGTCGCTGTCGCACCGCCTCGAGGCCCTCGAGCACGCGGATGCTGGACGCATCGTAATCACCATTGGTCGGAAGCTCGTCATCCATCGGCTTCTCCGGCGGCAATTTCTCGCGGGCGTGTACGACGGTCTCAGAATCGGGATAGGATCGCGCCAAATCGGTCATGAATGGCCAACCTCAACGTGCGAGCATCGTGCGGCGCACCGCCCGCCGGCGACGGGGCCGAAGCGCGCATCACGCCGCCCGACAGTCCCTGCCGCCCTCGTCAGAAAGCGTGCGGCGACTACCTTACATAAATAAACAATCAGCCGCGCGGCCGCGGCTTTGGTACAACCGATATTATAACGGAGATCAGGCCGTTCCGCCCGCCGGCGGAGACCCTACTTGAATTCGAACTTCACGGATGCGCCAATCCCCCGCCTCGCGCTGAAACAGCCGCACCAACGCCGGCGCCAGATCGCGCCGCAACTGAAACGCCAGCGACGAGGACGCAACAAAAAGCTGCACCACCCCCCGGCGGACCGGCCCCAGCGTCAACTCCTCGAAAAGCTCAGCCGGCAGCTCGCGCTCCAGAATCTCCGCCGCGCGCGACTGCTTCCGCAGCATCGACCCCAGTTGCCCTGCCCACATCTGCGCGACGATCTCGCCGGCCGCGGCCGCCCGCCCGCGCCGCTGCCGGTTATGCTGCATCCAAAAGGCCTGCCGCACTTCGCGCGGCGCATAAGCCAGCCCTGCCCGGCGAATCGCCTCCCGCGAATCCGCCACGCGTGAACCCGACACTGCGCTTCGGCCTTCCCTGTCCGACCCGCTCATCCCGGCCGCTCCCATGCCCGGCGCCCCGCGCCTTCACAAGGTCAAGTCAATCACGCATGTCAGCGCAGATTGTCGTCCTTTTGCACGACTCATGCGGCACTGACTCGCGTCCCGCGACGATTTTCAAACACGGCGCAGCACAACCCACGGCAAAGCATCGACTGACCGGCGGTTGTACCGCACGGCCTTACTTCCATTCGTGCCTTTTCGTGTCACCAATTAGCTCGCCGGCGCCGCCGGCGCTGTGACCCGGTTTCGACTTGTCGACGTTCGATTTCGACTTTTCCACGTTTCGCTTGTTCCGGCACGCACGCTCACGACAACGTCAACGGCATCAGCACATACAGGAACTCCGGTCCGCTGCGCAGCACGCCCGGCTTGCTCGGTTCCTTCATCTCCAGCGTCACGGTCTCCTGGCACACTTTCAGCGCATCCAGCAGATACATCGGATTAAACCCGATGTCGATCGGACTCCCTTTCAACTTCGCCTCCGTCTGAACCCGGGCCTCCCCCTGCTCCGGCACCCGGCTGCTCAGCACCAGCCCCTCTTCGCCGAAGCTCAGCCGGATGCCTCGCGAGTCCTCGCTCGTCAGCAGCGCCGTCTGCCGCACCGCCGAAAGAAACTCCTGCGTGCTCATCTCCGCCGTCCGCGTACAGTCGCGCGGAATGACATCCTCGTAATTCGGGAAGTTCCCCTCGACCAGCACCGAGCTGATCGTCGCCCGCGGCGTCCGCAGCAGGAGCTGATTCGGCTCCAGCTTCACGTCGATCACGTCATCCGGCTCGCTCCGCAGCTTGGCCAGCAGATTCAGCGTCTTGACCGGCACGATCGCCTTTCCGTCCGATCCGGCCGCCTTGTCCATCGAAAACCCGGTCCACGCCAGCCGCCGACCGTCAGTCGCCACGAATTGCAGCTTCTTTCCCTTCCACTCCCACATCACGCCGTTGATCGCATAACGCGTGCTCTCGCGCGCCGCCGCAAAGACCGTGCGATCCACCGCCCCCACCAGCTTCGCCATCGGCACGCGAAAATCAGGTTCCCCCTCGAAGTCCGGCACGGGCGGAAACTCGCGAACGTTCTGGCCGTAAATCTGGTAGTGCGCGTTACGCCCGCGCACGTGCAGCAGATCGTCGGATGTCTCCAGCGCCAGCGTCTCATCGGTGTTCTCACGCACGATCGACGTCAGCCGCTCCGCCATCACCAGCGTCTCGCCCGGCTGCGACACTTCCACGTGCGTCACCCGATAGCGCATCCCTACTTCCTGGTCATACGCCGTCAGCGTCAGACAGTCGGAATCAGCCGTCAGCCGCACGCATTGCAGAATCGGCTTTGGCGTACGCGTCACGATCACGGCCGAGATCGCCGCCAGGGCCTCTGACAATACGGGTCGGTCGCAAATCAGCTTCATGGCATGCCCTCACGTGAGAACCAGCAGAGTACCCGATGGGTGCTGCTATTGAGCAATCAGATTAACGTGTAAATACACAGTCATCCATAGTCACAGCGCCTGTGAAATCCGTTCGATTCGTGCTGCTTGCCGCGTGGCCTTTTGTGCCGACAAGAGTTACGTCGCAGTTCCGCCGCGTCGCCTGTGAATTACCTGTTGCAGCGCATGTCGCGCACCGCGGCCGCGATCGCCCAATGCGCGTCGACTTGTCGCCACAATCGCCACCCTGTTTCCTTCACCGCCGATCATGACAGCTTATCCACAAAATACTCAGCCCCGCCCCGCCGCCGCATCAACGGCGCCCCGTGCTTTTGCTGCCAATTGTTAACAGGCCGCGGCCCTCGCCGTTCGCGCTGGGTACCGGGCGGATTGCCAAGCTTGCCGGAACGCAACTGAGCCTTGTGCAGCCGTGCAACCGTCTTTTCTTCCCCGACCCTGGTTGCCCTGTTTTCGACGTTTCAGCCTTCGACTTTCCCCGCCAGCTTCGCCTCGATCCGATCGAGAACCGCCCGCAACCGCGCATCCGCCTCGCGCCGCTTCGCGATCGCTCGCTCCGCATGAATCACGGTGCTGTGATCCCGCCGGCCGAGGAACTCCCCGATCTCCTCCAGGCTGTGCGCCGTCAGCTTGCGCGCCAGGTACATGCACGACTGCCGCGCGGTCGCCACCTGGCGATGTCGCCGTCGCCCGCGAATATCAGATATGCGAAATCCGAATTGAGACGCCACTTCGCCGGCGATCTCCTCCAGCGTCGGCGACCGCCGCCCGTCGCCCTCCGGACCCCGTGCCCCCAGGATGCGCAACGCCAACTCCGGCGACGGCGCAGCGCCCTGCACCCGCGCCTCGGCCCACACCTGCATCAGCGCCCCCTCCAACTCGCGCGCGTTGCCCTTGACCGTTTCGCCGATCGCGTCCAGTACGTCATCCGCGATCGTCAGCCCGCGCCGCCGCGCCTTGGTTCGCAAAATCGCGATCCGCGTCTCGCGGCACAGCGGATCAAGCCGCGCCACCAGCCCCCACTTGAACCGGCTGACCAGTCGCTCGGCCAGGTCGGGAATCTCCCCCGGCGCGCAATCCGCCGACAGTACGATCTGCCGCTGAAACTGGTACAGCGCATTGAACGTGTGGAAAAATTCGTCCTGACTGCTTTCGCCCTTCTTCAGAAACTGCACGTCATCAACCAGCAGCAGATCCGACTCGCGATAACGGTGCCGAAATTCGTGCATCCGCCCCTGCTCAACCGCCTCGATGAACTCGTTGACGAACGACTCGCACTGTAAATACGTGATCCGCGCGCCCGGCCGCGCCTCCAGAACCTGATGGCAGATCGCCTGAAGCAGATGCGTCTTCCCCAGCCCGGACGGCCCGTGTATGAAGAGCGGGTTGTACGCCGCTCCAGGCGACTCGGCCACCGCCAGCGCCGACGCATGCGCCAACCGGTTCTCCGGCCCCGTGATGAAAAGTTCAAAGCGATATTCCGGATTCAACCGCAACGCGGGCCGATCGTCGCAGAGCCTCCCCCCTCTTCCGCCGTCCTCCGCGACAACTTGCCCGTTGCCCGAATGCGGGGCCGCCTCGCTCTCAGCCGGCGGCAAACCCGCGCGAAACTCGATCGCAACCAAATGCCCCCACACGCTCTGCGCCGCATCCGCCAGCGCGCGTCGCGCATGACGCACAAGCTGCGCCGCCGCCGCCTCATCTTCCGCGAAAACGCACAGCACGCCGCCGCTGAGCGTCGCCCCCGGACTGTTCTCGATCCCGCAGCCGTTTAATTCCGAGTAGTGCTGTCGCACGTACGCCAGCAACTCGCTCCACGCCTCGTTGCTCAGCCGCGACATTGTTCTGCGCCTCCTCGTTGCGGCCGTATTCGTCCGCGATTCCGGTCCGGGGCCGGAATCCTACCCATCCCGCCGGCCGCGGACAATCGCCCTCCGACGCACCGCGGGGTAAGATGAACCCAAACCCCGATGTTCGAACAGGCAGCCATCATCGGCGACGGACAGATGGGCACGGTCATGGCCATCGTGCTGGCCGAGCAGGGCATGCGCGTGCGACTCTGGAGCCGCGATCCCGATCGTTCCGCTCAGCTTCGCGCCGCCCATGAAAACCGCAAATACCTCGCCGGCGTGCCAATCCCCGATCGCGTCTCCTTTACCGGCGACCCGACCGCGGTGCTCGTCGGCGCCGACTTCGCGGTCTCGGCCGTGCCTTGCCAGCACATACGCCCCGTATGGTCGCGCTTCGCCGCCACCTGGCCGCGCCAACTGCCGATCGTCAGCGTCACCAAGGGCATTGAGATCGAAACCCTCATGCGTCCTTCGGAAATCCTGCGCGACCTGCTGGGGCGTGTGCGCGTCGCCGCCCTGTCCGGCCCCAGCATCGCGAAGGAACTCGCCCGACGACTGCCCGCCACAATGGTCGCGGCCTGTGCGGATCGCACGCTCGCCGAGCGGGTCCAGCAGGCCTTCTCGACCCCCTGGTTGCGCGTCTACACCAACTCCGACATCCTCGGCGTCGAACTCGCCGGCGCGCTGAAGAACGTCATCGCCCTGGCCGCCGGCATCATCGACGGCTTGCGGGCCGGTGACAACGCCAAGGCCGCCCTCGTCACGCGCGGCCTGGTCGAAATGACGCGGCTAGGCGTCGCGATGGGCGCTCGCCGCGAAACCTTCGCCG
Source organism: Planctomycetaceae bacterium (assembly GCA_011525745.1). Lineage (GTDB taxonomy): Bacteria > Planctomycetota > Phycisphaerae > UBA1845 > UTPLA1 > PLA4. The sequence goes on from WYBU01000043.1 coordinate 17,518, forward strand.
GCCTCGCCGGCCTGGGCGATCTCGTGACCACGTGCATTTCGCCTTCCGGCCGAAACCGCACCGCGGGCGAGGCCATCGGCCGCGGTCAGCCCGTCGAGCAGGTCATCGCCTCGGTCGCCGGCGTCATCGAAGGCATCCCCACGGCCGGCGCGGCGCTGGCCCTGGCCCGCCGTCACGGCGTCGAAATGCCCATCACCGAGGCCGTCTATGACGTAATATGTGGGGGCAAGGACATGCTCCGCGCGCTGACGGAGCTGATGAGCCGCGATCTGCGCGGAGAGGACTGATCTGCCATGACCGAGCGAAACATCGGATGGGCGATCATCGGGTGCGGACGCGTCGTCGATCGACGCGTCGCCCCGGCCATCCGACGCGCCGAGGGCGCGGAGCTGGTCGGTTTCTGCTCGCGTGACCTCATCCGTGCCGGTGAATTCGCCGGCCGCCACGAAGCCCGCCGCGCCTATGGGACGATCGAAGAGATTTTCCGCGATGCCGACGTCGAGGCGGTCTACATCGCCACGCCCAACGCCCTCCATGCCGATCAAGCCATTGCCTGTCTCGAAGCCGGGCGAAACGTCCTGGTCGAAAAGCCGCTGGCCGTCAGCGCCGCCGAAGCCCGCCGCATGTCCGACGCGGCCCAACGCGCCGGCCGCATCCTGAGCGTCATGCACCAGCAGCGTTTCCATCCCGCCAATTTACATCTGTTGCGGCTGCTCGACGATGGCGCGCTGGGTCGGCCGCTCATCATCCGCGCTCAAATAGGAATCTGGTACCCCCCCAACGGCAACTGGCGGCTCGATCGCGCCGTTTCCGGCGGCGGCGCGGCGATTGATCTGGCGCCGCACGCCGTCGACATGGCCATCGAGGTCGGTGGTCCGGCCGCGCGCGTGTCGGCCATCGGCGCGAACCTCAACTTCAAGTACGGTGTCGAGGACTTCTGCCACATGAGGCTCGAATTCGCGCGCGGCGCAATCGGCCTGATCGAAATGAGCTACTGCGCGCACGCTTACGGCGGACGGCTGGAAGTGTACGGCTCGCGCGGCACGTTCATCGCCGACGGTTCGCTGCAACAGGCCGCGTTCTACCGTACGGCGCTGCGCCACGAAGGCGACAACAGCGCGACCGAGACGGTCGAGGATTCATACCCGCACGTCTTCGCCGACGCGATCGAGGACTTCAGCGACGCCATCCGCGACCGACGCCCGCCCACCGTCACGATCGCCGACGCCATCGACGTGATGGAAATCATCGACGCCGCCTACGAATCCGCCCGCACCGGCGCCGCGATCTCGCTGCCGGCTTCCCGAATCTGACTGGGCTTTCCTCGCAACTGATTCGCGAATGGGTAGATTCCGCCGATCTTCTTATTTCGACTTTCAAGTTTCAATTTTCGATTTTCTCCCCCGGCCTCACTCAAACAACTCCCCCTGCCCCCGCTCCAATACGCGGCTGTCGAATTCTCCCCCCGCCGTCTGCGTCGTCACTTTCTCCCCCGCCGGCGCCTGCGCCGGATGCGTCACAATCCGCCCGCGCGACCGCGTGATGCTGAACCCGCGCGCCAGCACTCGCTTCGGATCCGCCGCCTCCAGCCGTGCCGCCAGCGCCGCCAGCGCCGCGATCCCCCGCGCACGCTGCTCCGTCTGTGCCCGACCCAGCCGCCCGCGCAACTGCTCAAGCAACACCCCGTGCGCCCGGATGCGCTTCGATGGCGACGCCGCCAGAAGTCCCATCCACGCCGCCGATAATCGCCGCTCCGACAGCACGTTCACGTGACCCTGCGCCCAGAACAGCCGATGCGCCATCGCCCCCAGCCGCTCGCGTCGCCGCGCCAGCACCGCCTCCGGCCGGTTGCGGTTCAGCCGCACCTCCGCCCGGTGCAGCCGCGCGCGCTCGCCCGCCAACCGATGCATCACCGCCGCACGCAGCCGCGCCGCCGCCTCGTCAACCCGCTGCGACCGCCGCCCGATCCAGGCCAGCGGATCGCGAAATAACTCGTTCGATGCCGCCCGCGCCAGCCGCGCCGTCAGCGCCTCGATCCGATGCCCCGCCGCCCGTCGCAGCCGCGCCGCGCGCTCGTCCAGATCGGCCAGCAGATCGGCCCGCAACGGCACGACCAGCTCCGCCGCCGCCGTCGGCGTCGGCGCGCGCACGTCCGCCACGAGATCGGCGATGCTCACGTCCGTCTCGTGGCCCACCGCCGACACGATCGGAATGTCGCTCGCGAATATCGCCCGCGCCACCGCTTCTTCATTGAACGGCCACAGGTCCTCCAGCGAGCCGCCCCCGCGCCCGACGATCATGACGTCGATCCCGCCCAGCCGCTGCGAATTGCGATTGATCGCGCCGATCGCCGCCGCAATCTCCTCGGCCGCTCCGTCGCCCTGCACGCGCGTCGGATGCACCAGCAACGTCACGCACGGATAACGCCGCCGCACCGTCTGAATGATGTCGCGCAACACCGCGCCCGTCGGACTCGTCACCACCGCGATTTGCCGCGGAAAGCGCGGCAGCGACCGCTTGCGCCCCGGATCGAACAACCCCTCTTTTTGCAGCTTCTCGCGAAGCTGCCGGAACGCAAGTTCCAGCGCCCCCACGCCGCGCGGTTCCAGCTTGCGCACGTAGAACTGCACTTGGCCGCGCGGCTCATAAACATCCACGCCGCCCGTCGCGATGACCGCCAGACCGTCCACCGGCCGGAAGCGCATCCCGGCCGCCGCGCTGCGCCACATGACGCACCGCGCCTCGCTGCCCGAATCCTTCAGTGTGAAGTAAAGATGCCCGCTCGCCGGACGCGACACGTTCGACAGCTCGCCCATCACCATCAGCGTTGCCGGCAGATGATCCACCAGCGCGCCGCGAATCAACGCCGTAAGCTGCGACACCGTCAGCGGCCCGCCGCCGGCGGGGCTGAACGTCCCGCCGCGCCGTTCATCCTCGGGTCCGCGGCCGTAGGCAAGAGGAAGCGTCATGTCGGGCGGCCCGCCGCGATGCGGTGGGTTCACGATGATAGGAACTCGAATGAACGTTCCGGCGCCGCGTGCGCTCACGCGGATGGACCCTCACGGCGCCGTGGGGCGAAGCCGTTTCAGGCGCGGCGCGGTCAGGCCGCTCGCTCCACGGGCCGGGCAACTCGGAAGAACACGATTCGAGAGAACTTGGCCGTGTCGAGCCGCGCTACACGCGGACAGCGTACCTGATTTACGCCGATCCCGAACGAACCTTATGGCGCCACCGCTTCCTGCGTCGCCGGCGCGCTGGCGGGCGTACCGGCTGGCGCGCTCGCCGGCTGCGTCGCGCTGACGATCGCCGCCAGCATCTGCTTCGCACCCACATGATCCGGTACATCCCGCACAATCGCCTCAAGCGCGGCGATTGCCGCCGGCGTATCCCCCATCTGCCGACGCACGTGGGCCAGCATCATTCGCACGCCGACCGTGGCGTCCGGTCGTTCCGCCGCCTTCTGGACGAACGTCCGCGTCGCCTCGACCGTCGCCCGCGCCGGCGCCGCTTCTTTGCTTTGCAGCAGCACCGCCGCCGTACGCAGGTGCGCATCCGCCAGTTGCACCGTCAGCGAGCCGACCATCTCGCGCGCTGCCGCGTTCGGCGGATCATCCTTCAACGCCGCCCGCGCGAACCCCAGCGCCTCGATCAGCCGCGCCCGCGACTCGATGTCCGAAACCTCCAGCGACTGGCTCGCCAGCATGATCTTGAAGTTGACCAGGTTCGTCATCTTGGCGCGATCAATGTTCCCCGCCGCCCTCGCCGCCTCGATCGCCTCGATGTCGCGCGTCAGCATCTGCCGCCGCAGGTCGTAACACCGCGCCAGGTTCACCAGCGCCGACGCATCATCCGGCGACGCGGCCCCCATTTTCACCACCGCAAGCCGCGTCGACCACTCGATCGAACGCAGCACTTCGCCCGTGACGCCCCCGCTCGCCTCGTACAACACCTGCGTGAACAAAACCCCCAACCGCGGATCCTGCAATTCCACCAGCCGGCCCTGCACCGACCGCAACGTCTCCAGCGCCTGCCGGCTCTCATGATTGCCGATCTGCGCCTGCGCCAGATCGGCCATGACATAGACGCGCTCCGTCGGCAGCGAACCCAGCGTCGGGTTCATCGCCGCCTTGCGCAGATGCTTGATCGCCGCGACGAAGTTCCCCATCCGCAGATACAGGCTGCCCAGTCGCGCATGACCGCGCCAGTCCCGATCGCCCTCGCGAAAGGCGATGTAGCGCTTCAGATAATCAACCGCCTCGAAACTATGGCCGTTGGCGTCCAGCGCCGTGCCGAACGCCAGCAGCTCCAGCCGCGGCGACGTCGCGCGCGTGTACGCCGACCGCGCGTAATTCAGTGCATCCGGAAACCGCCCCTCCTGGATCAGCCGCAGCGCCAGCTCCGCCTCCTGATCCGTCGGCAACTCACCCGGCGCCGGTCCCGCCGGCGCCGAGGACGTGGCCGGCGCGCTGGTCGGACCAACGCCCGACGGCTGCGTCGATTGCGCCGCCGCGTCGCCGCCCGCCGCTCCGGCGAGCAGAAGAACCGCCGCGATCCAGCCGCGCCGTATCAACCTGCTTGGAAAGATCATGTTCGTTCAGGAGCATATAGCCCGAAAGGCCACGCCGTTCAAGCGCAGCAGCGGAACCCCGAAACCGTATTCAAGGGAACAGTGAACTGCAAAGGGCGACAACATGCCGAGTCGAAGCCGCCGCCGCGCAGGCACGGGAGTGAGGGGCGACCAAGTGACCGAAAAAACCCAAGTGGCGGACCAGGGTTCGCGCGTCCGCCCTGTCCATGGCATCCGTGCCGTCCACGGCTAACCCGAGGCGGCGGGGTCGCTGGATTTCCGCCTGCGATCGAATAACGACAACTGACCACCGGCGCGTGACGACGATGCCGGCTTGCGGCCCCCTGCCGACATCCTCAAACCCGCGTCTCCGCCCCAACGACCGCGCTCCCATCTCCCTCGTCAGCGCCCGCGATTCTCTGCATCAGCATGATCCACGTCTCGCGCTGGTGCTCCAGAATGCGCAACGCCTCATCCACCGCCGCCGTCTCGTGCCCCAAATTGGCGTCCACCAGCCGCGTATAGACGAAGTGATACAACGCCGCGAGTTGCTGGCACAGCTCGGGATTCACGTCGTGCCGCAGACCCGCCTCCATCTCCACCACGATTCGCTGCGCCCGCAGCAGCTTCTCGCAGCTTGTCGAATAATCCTTCCGCGCCAGCGCATCCCGCCCCTGCCGCGCAAAACGGATCGCCCCGTCATACAGCATGAGCTGCAACCGCTCCGGCGACGCCGTCAGCACCGCGTTCTTCAAATACTCGTTGGAGGCTGTGCCCGTCATCGTGAACTGAATCGTCGAGCCGCCCATCCGGGTTGAGCTAATTCCGGACCACGCGCCTCCCCGGGGTGGTACGGTCGTCTCGCCCGCCTTGTCTGGGTGGTACGGGCGTCCCGCCCGTCACCGCGTGGCACGGGCTTGTAGCCCGTGTGAATCAGAGCCGCGAAGCGTCAGCGAGCGGGGTCTGGCCGCCCGCCCATCCACCCGGCACGGGGTCTCCGCTCGCGAACCCCCCGTCCCCTCCCGAATAATCCGATATTTCAAATCTCAGATAAAAAAGCAGCGGCGTGCCGCCTCCACGTTTGCTGATGGCCGAAAGCCGACGGCTGGCTCACGCCCGCCCCGCGCTGCTCGCCGCCCCCAGACTCGCGATCCCGCTCGACAAGCTCGACAACGCGTTCCGCTGGGACTGAAGCTGCGCCAGCGCCCGCTCAAGCGCAAAAAACTGCGCCGTCAGGCGATCGCGCCGCTTCTCCAGCAGCACCTCCAACTGGCCGCGCCGCTGATTCAACGATTCCTCCGTCTGGCTCAGCGCTTCCTGCCGTCGCGTCAGCGCCCCGCCGTCCGCGCCCGTCAACCCGTCGACTTCACGCTCCAGCGCCGCCGCGAAACCAGTCTCCGCCGTCGTGAAAAAGTCGCTCACCGCCTGGGGATCGGCCTCATACGCCCGCCGGAACCGTTCCGCGTCGAACGCCAGCCGCCCGTTGGCGAACGAAAAGCCGTAACTCGACAGCCGCACACTGCCGCCGTTCGGCAGCGCGATCTCGCGCGTCAACAGTCGCGTCAGCCGCGAACGCACCTGCTCCGCCGAGCGATCGCCCAGCAGCACGCCGCGCGCGTTGGTTTGTGTGTTGAACTTGCTCAGATCGTCAATGCGCCCCAGCACCGCGTTCAGCCCCTGCGTGAACTCGTCCAGTTTCCGCACAATCGCGTCGATGTCGCGCGACACCGAGATCGTCACCGCATCCGGCCCCGCGCCGAGCAGGTCCAGCCGCAGCCCCGCGATCGTGTTGTCGAACGTGTTGGTCGATGAACCGAGCACCAGCGGCGTCGCATCCGCGCCCCCGCCGATCTCCAGCACCGCGTCGCGCCCCCGCGACAGCGCCGAAAAGCCCAAGCCGATCGCCTCGGCGTCGATCGCCAGCCGCCCCGCCACGCCGCTGCGCGTCGACGTCAGGCTCAGCCGAAACGGCTGCCCCGCCGATCCGTCGTTGAACACCGCCGCATTCACCGCCGCGCCGCTGGCCTGAATCTTCTGAAGCAGCGTGTCCAGCGTGTCGTTGGCGCCGACCGTCACGCGCGTCTCGAATGACCCGTCGATCGTGTTCGAGCCGGGCGCCGCCGTCCCGCGTATCCGCAGCGCGCTGGCCGTCGCGCCGCCTTCTTCCTCGGCGACACGCAGGCTGCCCGCGCCGCCCGACTCATCCTCCAGCAGAATCCCGTCGCCGCCGTCGTTGATCCTCGCCGTCACCTGAATGCCGCGCGAGTTGATCTCGGCGATCACGTCGGCGACCGTCACCTCGTTGCCCTGCGTCAGGTCGACCACCGCGCTTTGCCCCGCCGCGTTCGTGATGCGGAACTTGCCGCGCGGCACGCCCGCCCCGCCGCCAAGGCGATCCAGACGTGTTGTTTCTGATATATACTGTCGCTGAAGATTGCCGCTGCGCACCAGGCTCGTCGCCGCGTTGACCGCGATCCGCAGCCCCTCCGCCGTCGCCCCGCTGACATCCTCGATCACCAGCGCGCCGCCGCCCCCGCTTGTGTCCGTCGCCGCCAGTCCCAGGCCCGAGTCCGACAGCGACACCCGCACGCCCGTCCCGGCGGCGTTGATCGCCTCGATGATCTCCGACAGCGACGCCGCCCCCGATACATCGACGTCCGCCGTCGCGCCCGCCCGGTCCGTCACGCGAATCACGCCGGTCGTGATCCCCTTGCCGCCGTTGAGGCTGCCCAGCAGCACGCTGTCCAGTCCCGCCAGCAGCCGCCGCGACGTGATCGCGCCACCCGCAACGCTGCTCGTCAGCCCCAGATCGTCCGCCGCCCGCGAGCCGTTCAGCGCCGTCACCTGAAGCGCGCCGCCGCCGCTCGTCTGGTCCGTCAGCACGACGTGATCGCCGTCGGCCGAAATCGACGCCGTCAACAGCCCCGTGTTGGCGACGTGCCCGTTGATCGCCCGCAGCACGTCGCCCAGCGTCTCGATGCGATGGATCGTCGATCCCGTCAGGGCCGCGGTAGTCGACGAACCCGCGATCCCCAGATCGCGCGCCGTCGTCCCACCGCCGACCTCCGCGACCGTCAGCGACCCGCTGCCCCCCGACGAATCCGTCAGAAGAATGCCGCCGCCGACCAGCGCCGCCGTCACGCCGACGCCCGCCGTGTTAATCGCCGTCAGCACGTCGTCGATCGTGTGCGCGCCGCTCAGATCCACCGTCGCGCTGGCGCCGGCGCGGTTCGTAATCTCAATCGATCCCGCCGCGACGCCCGCGCCGTTGTTGAGCACGCCCAGTGTCGTCTGCGGCGACAACCGGCCGGACAGATCGACGTCGAACGACAACCCGTTGGCCAGCCCGATGCGGAAATCCGCCCCGGCGCTGGTGCGCCGCACGCCGTTCCCGTCGTTGAGCGACTCCAGCCGCAGCGATCCCGACAGCGACACGAGATCGGCGCTGTCGATGCGCCCGGTCGCGTCGCTGCCCGCCAACCCCAGATCGCTCGCCGCCCGCCCGGCGCCGACGTCGGCCACGATCAGATTTCCCGACGCCAGCCCCGTGGCGTCCTCGAGCACGATGCGATCGCCCGAAACCCGCGCCGTCACCTCCACCGACGACTGATTGTTGATCGCCAGCAACACGTCTTCGACGCTTCGCGCCGCCGTCAGATCGACATCGGCCGATGCGCCCGATCGATCGGTGACGCGAATCACTCCCCCGCGCACCCCCTGCCCGCCGCGCACCAGCGACAGCGGCGTGCTGCGGTCCAGCCGGCCCAGCGCGCTTTCGATCGTCAATGTGCCCGGATTCAGATAAGTGCTGTCGCGTGTCGCGAAACCGGTCGAAACGACCTGATGGGTCGATGCAAGTTGCCGCACGCGAAAGCTGTACGTGCCCGGTGACGCGCCGGCGCTCGCGACCGCGCGGATCAGATTCTCATGCGAGGAAGTCGCCGCCGCCGATTGGAAAAAGTCCGACCTCTTGAAGATCGCCGAGAAGCCCTTCAGCGCCGCCACCCGCGCCGAAATGTCTACCAGCGCGGTTCGCAGCGCCGTCAGCTCGCCCAGCCGCGTGTCGATCAACGTGATGGGACGCCGCTGCGCGGCGATCAGGCCATCGACCAGATCGGCGATGGGCAGGCCCGAAATCAGCCCGACGGAACTCGAAATCGTCGACATGATTTGCCTCGGCGGCGTTGGGGTTGTACGGGCGTCCCGTCCGTGGAGCACAGCCGCCCCCGGCTGTTTCCGGGCGGCAGGCGCGTTCCGCCCGTCCTCCCGAACGCCACCGGCTCTCAACCCGTGTGAATCAGAGCCGCGAAGCGTCAGCGAGCGGACTCTGTGGCCTCAGTCAGTTTTCGCGTCTTGGATTCGGCGTGGCCGCGCAACTCGCAAGCGGAAAGCACGCTTACTTACGTACGCGCCTCGTTGCCTCCGCCGACGCTCATCGGAATCTCAACCGCGGGCGCATAGCGCTCCCCCGCCCGTAACGGCCGGATGCCGTCCTGCCACTCATATATCGGCAGATTGGCCGGAATCACCGGACGAAACAGCCGGCGTCCGTCGCGATAGCACGTCAGGATGAACCCGACAGGCCGACAGTTCACATGCGAGGGGCGGCGTGGTTCCATCGACAGGCTCCCGCGGGACCGCGCAATCCGGCCAGAACGGCCGAAGGCGGGCGCTCATGGGTTGATATCGGTCAATTTCGCCCGGAATATGACTAAGGAATCGTCCGGTGACGGCCCGCACGATATCGATGGTGTGGCACGGTCAAGCCCTCGCGCGAAGTGCGCACTTGCGTTTCAGGCGGTACCGGCGTCCCGCACGACGGGTCCATCTCTCGGGAGGGCCTGGCCGCGCGGCGCCTTGCTGCGCGCGAATGCGTCGCGGCGGCCTGCGACAGAGTCGCGCACGTGATCTTGATTCGTGTTCTGATGCGAAAGCGCATCGACGATCGAGGGAATCTCGCCGCCGCATGATCGCAGCGCGGCGCTTCGTCCGCGGCCTTGCCACTTCACGCGGCGCGCCGCGCCCTTCCTCGCGCAACGCACGCCCGGGCGCGCCTCAAGCCGCAGCGCCCGCCGAGGCCGCCGCCCGCCTGCCGACTGTTATCCTCGCAGCAGCGACAGCACGTTCTGCGGCGTCTGATTGGCGATGCCCAGCGTCAGCGTGTTCGCCTGCACCAGAATCTGCGCCCGCGTCAACTGCGACACCTCCTGGGCGTAGTCCACGTCGCGAATCGCCGACTCCGACGCCTGCACGTTCTCCAGCGCGATCCGTCGACTGTTGATGTTGGTCTCGATCTGGTTCCTCTGAAACCCGCCCAGCCGGCCGCTGAGGATCGACACCTGCTCGATCGCCGCCCGTACGATGCGCTCGGCCTTCCGGAACTCGCCGCCGACGAGCGTGGCGGCCCCGCCGCTGGTCAGCGATTTCAGGAACCCGTCGGTGGCGCTGCCCAGCGCCGAACTGGCGATCGACGGAATGCCCACGCTCACCAGACCGTCCGAATTCACGTCCGGCCCGATGGCGAACGTCGCCCCGCCGCCCTTGATGCCGAATGTCGTGCTGGCGTTCAGCGTCGTGGCGAACGTCGTGCCCAGATCGACCGACAGATCCAGCCCGCTGGCCCGCAGGCTCGCCTGCAATCCTTTCCCCGACGCCGTCTGCCCGTTGATCCGCAGCCCGACGTCGCGCCCCTTGTCCTCGGTGTCGCCCGCATCGCCGGCCAGCGCCGTGAACGTCCCGTTCAGCGCCCGCACCGACACGAACGCCTCCGATCCGAAATCGACGCTGTTGAATCGCAGCGCGTTGCCGCTCAGCGACGCCGACACCCCCGTCGTCTGCTTGAAGTTGTTCACCGCGTCGCGGATGGCCGAGTTGACCGTGCCCCCGTTGAACGTGAACGTCTGCGTGCCGTCCAGGCCGCGCACTTCGATCGTCACCGTGTTCGTCGGCAACAGCGTGCCGTTGGCCGACAGGCCGTGCGCCGCCGACGCCGGAATCGCCAGCGTCGCCGTCTGGGCCGACTGCGTCACCTGCAACGTCACCGGCAGCGCCGCCCCTTCCGGCAGCCGCGCGCCGAACAGTTGCAGCCGCGTGATGTCCGTCGTGTTCACGCCGGAAGTCGTGTAGGCAAGCTGCCCGTCGATCAGCTTCTTGCCGTTGAACTGCGTCGTGTTGGCGATGCGGTCGATGCTTTCGATCAGCGAATCGATCTGGAGCTGATCGGCCTGGATCTCCGAGTCCGACCGCGCCCCGACGTTCGCCGACGCGTTGATCAGACCGCGAATGTCCAGTAGCAGCGCCGACACTTCCGCCAGCGCCGCCTCCGCCGTCGAGATCACGTTGATCGCCCGCGAGCTGTTCTCGATCGACTTCTCCAGCCCGCGGATCTCGGAACGCAGCGACTCCGAGGCGATCAGCCCCGCCGGATCGTCCCGGCCGCGGTTGATGCGCAGCCCGGAACTCAGCCGCTCCAGTCGGAGCGACAGGTCAAGCTGGTTCGAGGTCAATCGGTTGATCGACTGGAGCGCGGAAATGTTCGTATTGATGCGACTCATGATTCCTCCCTGAATACCGGCGACGCTTGAATCACGCCGCGGGCCGACGCGCCACCGTGCGCGCCGTTCGCCGTCCGCTCCCCTCCGCTGCGAACGACTCGTTTATTCAACACCGTGTTCGTCTACTCTTCCAGACCCCCTTTAAGTATTTCGGGCCTGACCCCCTCAAAATTCCCCTTATGGGACGACGCAGATTTTGCCCCCGCGTCACCGCCGCCCCTGCAGACCGGCCGCCCTCGGCTGCGTCCGGGTGGTACGGGCGTCCCGCCCGTCCCCGCGTGGCACGGGCTTCTAGCCCGTGCAAGTCAGAGCTCGCCGCGCCAAGCGGCGGGCCGAACGCGCCTCGCGTTCAACACCGCCAGGCGAGTGCGCTTGACGGTGCCACCCAATCGCGTGGCACGGGCTTGTAGCCCGTGTGCGGCCATTCACTCACGCGACGCGCTCAACTCATACCGAAGCGCCGCGCTGCAAGCGCCTACCGCAGCAGCGACAGCACCGACTGCGGCGCCGCGTTCGCAAGCTGGAGAATCTGCGTCGCCGACTGCACCAGGATCTGTGCCCGCGTCAGCCGGCTCGTCTCCTCCGCGAAGTCCGTGTCGCGAATCGCGCTTTCAGCCGCGGTCGTGTTCTCCAGCGCCACGCCCAGCGCCGACACCGTCGACTCCAGCGTATTGCGCTGAAACGCCCCCAGCCGCCCGCGCAGCGACGACACCTGGTCGATCGACGCGCGAATGATCCGCTGCGACTGCGCGAAGTTCCCGGCCGAGAGCTGATTGGTCTGACCGGTCCCCAGCGACGAGAGGAATCCCGCGACCGAATTGCCGAGGTTGCCCGGCGTCACCGCGTCGATGCCCAGGCTTTCGCGGCCCGACAGCTCCAGCGACGGCGCAATCGCGAAACCCGCGCCGCCGCCCTTGATGTAGAACGACGTCGTCCCCAGCGCCGTGCCGAAGGTCGACGACAGCGTCAGATTGACGCCCAACGCGCTGCTGTTGACGCTCGCGTCCAGCCCGCGCGTGTTCGCTACAACGCCGTTGATCAGCACGCCCGCATCCCGACCCTCGTCGCGATCCGCCGACGAGCCGCCCGATACCGTAAACGTGCCGCTGATCGCGCGAACCGTGATGAACGCGTCGCTGCCGTAGTTGGTGCTGTTGAATCGAATCCCCGTCGCGCTGGCCGTGGCCGACACGCCCGTCAGATCGCGCGTCTGATTGATGGCAAACGCGATCGCGCTTGCCGCGGCGCTGCCGGCGAACGAGAAGACTTCGGTTCCGTGAATGCCGCCGACCTCGAGCGTGACGTTGTTGCTGGCGGCCAGCCCCGCGCCGGCAAAGAGCAACTGCGCCGTCTGCGCCGACTGCGTCACCTGCACGACGACCGCCGTCGATCCGTTGTCCGGAATGCGCGCCGACGCGATCCGCGCCGCCGCCAGATTGGAGGAGTTGATGCCCGAAGTCGTATAGCCCAGCGAGCCGTCCAGCAGCTTCTCGCCGTTGAACGACGTCGATCCCGCGATGCGGTTGATCGTGCTCAGAATCGAGTCGATCTCGAGCTGATTGGCCCGCACCTCGTCCTTCGACAGCCCCGCCTGGCTCGACGTTCGGTCGACTAAGTCTTCCAGCGACAGCAGCAGCGAGCTGATTTCCTGAAGCCCCGCCTCCGCCACCGACAGAACGTTGGCCGCGCGCCCCGCGTTGGCGATGGCCGCCTGGATCGCCGCCTTCTCGCTCCGCAGCGATTCCGAAGCAATCAACCCCGCCGGATCATCGGCGCCGCGGTTGATCTTGACGCCGGTGCTCAGCCGCTCCAGCGATCGGGTCAGCGCGTCGGTCTGCGTGTTGAGAACGCGCGAGGCGATGAGAGATGAAACGTTCGTGTTGATCCGGCTCATGTGGTGTTGCCTCCTGAGGCAATCTGCTTGCTTGCTTCGGCGAATCCCCGCCTCGCATCGTCCGGTCCGTGCGGATGTCCGCGGCCGGTTCGATCGGGCATGTCGCAGGCCTGATCGTCGCGCGATTCGGGGGGCTTTAGATTTTTTAGAAACGCGTCGCGCGGAGCGGCGGCGGGCGCCCAAGCGCGCCGGTGCGGTCCTATGGGACCGTCCGGAATAATCGCGCGGCGCTGTATGGGCCGCGCGCTGTTATGCGCCGCCGGAATCGCGAAAGTCCGGCGAAAATCGAGTCGGAGAACAATCGCGGCGCCGCGTGTCACCGGGCGGCCCGCCGCGCAGCGGCAGGTTCCAGGATCCGAGCGATGTGTTCCATGATCCGGGCAATGTGTTCCATAATCCGAGCCCCAAGCGCAAGCGCCGGGGTCAACCTTGCTTCGTGATGTGCCCGCATCGCTGGCGCTGGCGGCTCTGATTGAGTCCGGTTGGCCGACCGCGCAGCGGAGCGTTCGCGATGATAGGATTGCACGCACCCCTCCGCCCGCGGCTGCGCCTCATCGCACCCCGCGCTCACCCCTTCGCAAGAATCCGAATCAATCCCGTAACCCCCCGCACGATCAGGCTCGCCACCAGCAGCAACAGCAGCGTCGCCACCGTCAGCGTCACCACCGGCCAGGCGCTGTGAATCGCCTCGGGCACCGCCGGAACGAACGACCCCAGCACCCCGGCGAACAGCCCCGTCAGCAGCACCGCGCCGAGATGCCCGCGCAGATTGCCCGGCAGCGGCGCCATCCGCACCGACATGCACACGAGCAAATAGACGAACAGCGCGTTGCGCCAATCCATCAGATCCGTGCGCCGCAGCGCCTCCACCGTGCGCTCCATCAGCGTGATCAGATCGCGAAGCTGCGCCCAGAAAAACGGCAGCGAGTCAGGCACGCGCTGCGCCACATACGTGTTGTCCGCCGACATCTCCGGCATCTGCGCCAGCAGCGGCCCGCCGATCTGGCCGGCCGACACGTAAATGGCCCCCCCCAGCGCCACGATCGGCAGCAGGGCCACGATGATAGGCCCGAAGACGGGCAACCGCGGCCGCGCATCCGCCTCGGCCACCGGCGCGCCGCTCTCATCGTCCTTCATCAGTGCCGTATTGTTGACCGTTCCGCCCGTGACCAGCAGCCCCAGCACGTGCCCGAGCTGCGCCACCAGCGTCCCCGGCAACAGCAGCGAATTGACCACCCGCGGTTTGACCAGCCCGCTCCACAGATCGTGCACGCCCCAGGCCAGCAGCACGATCAGCATCAGCCACAAAGTGGCGGCGGCGTAAAACATGTTCGGCCTCCCGGCGCGCGCGGCGCCGCCACGGAGCGGCGCGCGGCATCTCCCAACTCGGAACATCGGCAGCCCAACAAGGCGACGATGAGTGAAAGTACGGTATAGGCCCTATTGGTCCTATCTGACCTATTGCTTCTGCGGATATCTCCGCGCGACCGTACGCGCGCGGTGCATTCGTTCCGTAAACCCGCCATCTCTGAGAAATGCCCTCTCAAGTTGCCGCAGTTGATGGTCAAGCAGGTAGTTGGTTTGGTGATTAAGGCAAACCATTGTATTCGCCGCAACCCCGGACGAAGCATCCTCGATATAGGACTTGTAATTCCCGTACGACCTGTCCGCGCGGTAGGCCAGCGCGCGTGTCGTCCGCGCCGCGGGATGCTCTTTGTGCCAAAGCGGCAATCCACGTTGCCGCGGAAAATCCTGATAATCCAGCAGCAACTCTTCCAGGCTGGCACGCGCAACACCCACCAGCTTCAGTTCAAGCTTCTTTGATGTGCCCGACACCTGGCTGCCCTCGGCGATGTTTTGGCGGCCGCTGCGTGCCGCCTGCACCATCTGGTCGAACGTACGCGAATGCCGATCGATGAACCGCTCACAGAACTTCACTGTTGCGTCATACAACAGCTCGGCGTGCTGAAAAGACTTGAGTTGATGGTAACCACCGTGTGCGGGAATCAGTCCGTCACCGCTTTCGGGCCGCGCAGCGTCGTGCATGGATCGCATGAGTCCAATCGGTCCTATCCGAATCGTAGCCGCCCCGCTTATTCTGACGCGACGCGACCTCGGGTTCAACCACACTCCTTCATCCGCTATTGAACCCCGCCCGCCCCGCGCGCAGAATGATCCCCCGTATCGCCGCCGTCGCCGCGCCGACCGGCCGCAAACTCGAACCCTGGCTTGGATTCAACATGAACGTGATCGTCGCCGGCACAGGCGAGGTCGGCTTTCACATCGCGCAACGCCTCTCCAACGAGGGCCACGACGTCACGGTCATCGAAAAGGACCGCGACAAGGAACACGTCCTCAAATCCCGCCTCAACGCCCTCGTCGTCCCCGGCAGCGGCGCCAGCGCCGACGTCCTCGAACAGGCCGGCGTCGCGGACACCGACCTCTTCGTCGCCGTCACCGATCAGGACGAGGTCAACCTCGTCGCCAGCATGTTGGCCCACGAACGCGGCGCCCGCCGCATCGTCGCCCGTATCAAGAGCCTCGAATACACCACCGAAGAATGGGCGCACAACGCCCGCAAGCTCGGCATCGACCTGCTCATCAATCCGCAAAGCGTGGTTGCCGATGAAATCTATCGAGTAGTTTCTTACCCCGCCGCCAGCGAAGCCGCCGAGTTCGCCAACGGCCGCGTCGTCTTCCTCGGATATCTCATCGGCCGCAACAGTCCCCTGGCCGGCATCTCGCTCAAAGACTTGGTCGACATCCGCGGCATCTACCGCATGGTCATCACCGCCATCGCCCGCAAGCACGAAACCATCATTCCACGCGGCGAGGACGTCATCCAGGAAGGCGACATCGTCTACTTCGTCTGCAACAAGCAGGACGTCCCCGCCATCAACTACCTCTTCGAGTTCGCCCGCCAGCCCCTGCGCAACGTCTTCATCCTCGGCGGCGAACGCGTCGGCGAGGCCCTCGCGCGAAAAATGGTCGGCCTCGGCCCGCGCGTCAAACTCATCGAGCGCGACGCCCACCTCTGCCAGAGACTCGCCGAGCAGTTCGAAGACGTCACCGTCCTGCACGCAGAGGGAACCGACGTCGATACGCTCAAGCACGAGGGCATCGCCGACTGCGATACCTTCGTCGCCGTCATGGCCGACGAGCAGGCCAACATCCTCTGCTCCCTGCTGGCCAAGAGCTACGGCGCCCGCCGCGCCATCGCCCTCGTCGACCGCCACGAATTCGTCACGCTTGCACCCTCGCTCGGCGTCGACGCCTGCGTCAGCCCGCGCCTCGCCACCGCCAGCGCCATCCTGCGCTACGTCCGACCGCGCGGCGTCACCTCGCTCGCCACCGTCGAGCACAGCAACGCCGAAGTGCTCGAAATCGCCGTCCCCGCCGGCAGCCCCATCCTCGGCCGACCGCTCAAGGAAATCGAAGTGCCGCGCGGCGCGCTCATCGGGGTGATCGTGCGCGGCGTCGATATCGTGATCCCCGGCGGCGACGATCACATCGAACCGGCCGACCACATCATCGTCTTCACGTTGCCCGAAGCGATACCCGCCGTGGAGAAGTTCTTTTCCTGATCATGAACCCGCGCCTCACTCTCCACGTGCTCGGCGGCCTTCTGCTCTTCCTCGGAGCGACGCTCCTCACGCCCATCCCCTTCTCGCTTTACTACCGCGATGGGCAGGTGGTGTGCTTCCTGCTCTCGGCCGCCGTGACCGGCGTGGCCGGCGGACTGCTGTTCTGGCGCTTCCGCGGCCGCGAACGCCAGGAAGTGACGCTGCGCGAGGGATTCGCCATCGTCACTTTCGGCTGGATCGGCGTCGCGCTCTTCGGCGCTCTGCCCTACCTGTTCTCCGGCACGCTGGCGAATCCCGTCGATGCGTTCTTCGAGTCCATGTCCGGTTTCGCCACCGCCGGCGCCTCGGTCTTCACGGATGTCGAGGCCGCCCCCCGCGGCGTGCTTTTCTGGCGGGCGCTGACCCATTGGATCGGCGGCATGGGAATCATCGTTCTCGGCGTCGCCATCCTGCCGCTGCTGGGCGTCGGCGGCATGCAGCTTTTCGAAGCCGAAGCCCCCGGCGTCACGGCCGACCGACTGGCCCCCCGCATTCAGGACACCGCCCGCCTGTTGTGGGGCGTCTATGCGCTGATTACCGCGGTGGGCGTCATCTTCCTTTGGCTCGGCGAAATGGACTTCTTTGACGCCCTCTGTCACACGTTCGCCGCCGTCGCCACCGGCGGCTTCTCCACGCGCAACGCCAGCGTCGGCGCGTTCGGCACTTACAGCCAGATCGTTCTCATGGTCGTCATGATCGCGGGCGGCGCAAACTTCTCATTGCACTTCTACGCGCTCCGCGGCCGCGTGCGCGGCTTCTGGCAAAGCGATGAGTTTCGCGTTTATGTCGGATTGTTGGTTGGCATCACGCTGATCATCTTCCTGTTCAACTGGCCGCGCTACGGCGGCCCGCTGCTCAACCTGCGCGACTCGGCCTTCACAGTGACGTCGATCGTTACGACGACCGGCTTTGTGACGGCCGACTACGAGCGCTGGCACATTTTCCCCCAGGGGCTGCTGTTTGCCGTCATGTTCGTGGGCGGCTGCGCCGGCTCAACCGCCGGAGGACTCAAGGTCGTGCGCTTCGTGCTGGTGATCCGGCTGGCGCTGTTGCAGACGGCCCGCATGTTGCATCCGCGCCACGTGCGCGTGCTGCGCCTCGATCATCGCCCCGTGTCGCAGGACATCATGCAGGACGTGCTGGCGTTCACCGTGCTCTTCTTCGGCGTGTTCATCGTCGCGTCGCTGCTGCTCAACGCGGCCGGCGTCGACATCGTCTCGGCCGGCTCAGCCGTCGTCGCCTGCCTCAGCACCGTCGGCCCAGGCCTGGGCGCCGTCGGCCCGATGGACAATTACGCCGGCCTGCCCGCCTTCGCTAAAATCGTGCTCTGCCTCGTAATGCTCCTCGGCCGTCTCGAAATCTCGACAGTGCTCGTGCTGTTCTACGCGTCGTTCTGGAAAAAATAGCGCGCGGATGTAGCACAGCCGCCCCCGGCCGTGATTCCAGGTGTTGCGCGGCCGGTGTCCGATTCACGCGCACAAAGAACCAGAACGATTGTCCCGGGTGGTGCGGGCATCCCGCCCGTTCCAGGCGATTGTCTTGGGTGGTACGGGCATCCTGCCCGTTCCGGAGGATTGTCCTGGGTGGTGCGGGCATCCTGCCCGTTCCAGGCGATTGTCTTGGGTGGTACGGGCATCCTGCCCGTTTCAGGCGATTGTCTTGGGTGGTACGGGCATCCTGCCCGTTCCGGACGGGCGGGACGCCCGTATCCCCCCTCTCCCACTCGTTCACCTTATTTCCGCGCGATGCCTTATCAATGGATTGTCCTGCCCGCCCTCAATCCTCGAAAATCTCCGCCACGCCGCACGAGAACTCCGGAAGCACCGCCCCATCCGCCAGCGTGTCCGCCTCTCCGAATCGCTGCGGCTCGGCATCCGGCCGGAACACGTGAACGGTGCGTGTATCGGGATTCACGATCCACACCCGATCGACGCCCATCCGCAAGTATTCCCCCGCCTTTTCCACCATCTTCCCCGAGCCTTGGCTCTTGCCGACGACCTCCACGATCAACTCGGGCGCCACCGTCGCAAAGCCGCGCGGGCGCGTTTCACGCGGCAGCCGCTCGTACGAAAAGTAGGCAACATCCGCCCCGCGGACCGTGTCGGGATCGCGCTGCGTCACAACGCCCGTCTCGTTCGTGTACACGCGACCGCGCCGCGCTTGCCGCGCCCACGCCTCAATCAAAAAAGCGATATTCATCGCGGGCCGGCCGTGATCCAATCCGCCGGGTGACAAGCGAATCACCTCCCCGCGCTCCAGTTCGCACAAGGGCGCGTCGCCGAATCGCATTTCAAAGGCTGCAGCGCTGTACCGCGCTTTCGTCGCCGTTCCGGCCATGAGACACCGTCATTATTATAACATCCGGCCGACAGGCCCGGTTCAGCTCGGCCGGCGCGGCCCCCCACTGCATGCGACCAATCCTCGTCGCAATCGAGACCCCAGGCGTCCGCCCGATCCGGTCGCGACGGGCTTCGAGCTCTCCTCCCGCGTCGCCGTGAAGACCTTGGGAGTGACAAACACGGCGCACCCCGGTGCGATTCACGCGATCATCAGCAGCGCGACAAACGGCCCGAAGGCATCGACCGCGCCGCCGTGCTGGAGCTGTGCCGCCGGGAGGCGATCCCCCACGCCGAACGCGACCTCTCGCTGACCGAGCTGTACCGCGCCGACGATGAATTCTGCACCGGCACGATGGGCGAACGGGCCCCCATCATCCGCGTGGACGGCCGCCCCATCGGCCCCGGCCGCCCCGGCGCCCTGACCGCCCGCCTGACCGCGCTCTTCCGCCGCCTCACCGAGTCCGAGGGCGAACCCGTAGTACACTGAGCCTGGCGACGCACCCGCGCTCTCAGAATCACCCGCCTGCACCCGCATTGACGACGCCCATGAACGCGCCGTCGGGCAGGTCGTCCGACTTGCCGTCGCAGATTCTGAAGCCGAGAGCGCGTTCGTCCTCCCGACCGGATGCTTGCATCCGCCGCCGCCGGTCCCTATGATGAAAACATGGCGACGGATGACATTCGTGAATTGCTGACGCGCGACCCCTTCAGGCCGTTTCGGGTACGCCTCAGCAGCGGCGACCATTACGACGTCCGCGATCCGCTGTCGGCTGCACTGATGAAAAGCCGTCTGTTTATTGCGCTCCCGCATTCGGATCGGTCCGTGTACATCCCGTACCTGCACATCGCTGCACTGGAAACGCTCAGCAACGGCCGCCACGGCCCGCCGCCCGGCCGACGCCGCAGGAGCGGACGATAACCATCCCGCCCGATGGCGCGCGCCACGCGCCTCCGGCGCTCACATTGGAGCGCCTCGGAGAGTAGGTCGCGCCGCCCCCCAGTGGGAGCCAACGGTGTCGAGTAGGTTGGCCGCCCCCTGCCGGTCATGGGGCACAGCCGGGATCGGCTCTAGTCGCCGGCGAAGTCGGTGAAGGCCTGCGCTCGGTGATGGCTTGCGCAAGCAACGCGGGCTGCGGCAGTAAGCGCTCAATCTTGCGGGCGCGGGCGACGCTTGAAGCAATAGTTACGGCCCCATGTAGCCCAGCAGGCTCGGTACGAAGTACGTTTGCACCATTGGCAGGGGGATCGATTCGTCCAACAGGCCATTGACGATGATCTGAATGTTGTCGGCATCAAAGGCAGCTTGGCCGAGCAGGTCGCAGCTGATGCAGCCACAATACGTGCAACATTCCCCCGGTTCGCACTCATCGTCGCTGAAACATGGTCCGCCACAGCCACTGGGAGGCGCGTCGAAGTAGCATGGACTAAGGCATCGCGCGGAAATAAGGTGAACGAATTGCAGAGGGGTGGTACGGGCGTCCCGCCCGTCCGGAACGGGAAAGATGCCCGTACCACCCAGGATAATTGTTCAGGTTATTTGTGCGCGACTCCTAAGGTCACGCGCCTTACGTAGACATCGCTGTCTGACGCTTGCGTTTTTTGAGGCAGGGGGAATGCTCTGAATGGGGTGAGGGGGTGGGGAGGCGGATCGCGTTGTCCGCCTCACGCGACCATTCGTCGCACACCCGGCCGGCTATCCCTGGCGGGTTGGACGCCTCCAGAGCCCCCTTCCGTTTCACCGGCGGATGGTCAATATCGACTGCGACGCTTGTTGTTGCAACCTGATTCGGCCGGCCTGCGGCTCGCGACCGCGCATGCCGTGCCGCGGCGGGCCGATCATTTCCAGGAGGCGATCCGCAATCCCTCGACGCGGTTGAAATCGGCATCGTCCGTCGCGACGGGAAGGTCGTATTGCAGGGCGAGCGCGGCGATCCAGTTGTCACGCACACCCAGCGGCGTGCCTGCCCGGCGCTGCGCGACGCGCACCGCGGCGAAGCGTTCGAGCGTTGTCTCGTCGGGCCACAGGATCGGGAACAACGCGAGCAGATCCCGGATGCGGTCACGCTCGCGCTGCGGCTGGTCGGCCAGAAGCGCGCCGGTGATCAATTCTGCCGCGGTGACGAAGGGAATGATGAGTTCCGGCGTTTGGTCGATCAGCCGCGTCGCGGCCGGATCCCCGCGCAGGTGTGCGATGAGGAGGCTTCTGTCGGCGATTAAGGCGTCTCGGCCCCATTGCTGTCGTCAGGAGCATCAAAGAGCGCGTGCAACTCGGCGACGATGCGTCGCGCCTCTTCATCGCTCCAGCAGCCCGCGGTTTCGCGAAGCACCACCCGGCGTCGCGCGAGTATGTCCGCGGGGAGCGGCGCGAACGGTTCCAAGGCGGCGCTTGGATGGTTGATCGTTCTAGTTGTGCGAATCATTGTGTTCTGCCGCCGTTCGACTCATTCTATCGCGGATCCCCCGTTCCGCCAATCCGACCACAACGCCGACGACGCGGTGCCGAACCCCAATGTCCGCGAGAAAGCGCATGTCCAGACCTTCATGCGATGTGGACCTGCTCCTGCGTCGCCCAGGCCACGTATTCGACGGCCTGCTGAATGTCCTCCCGCTCCAAGTCCGGGTACCCGTCCAGAATCTCTTCGTACGGCGCGATGGCGAGCGATCGGGGCCATCGGTTGGAAACCGGCGCCACTTTCAGAAGGCATCGGCTCGAAACGCGGGGGTACGCAATGCCGTCGGGAGTCCGGCGCCGCGGATGACGGGCGGGACGCCCGTACCACCCAGGGCCGGGAAGTCTCCCGTACCGCCGAGGACCGCCGGGACTTCTATACCACCCAGAGTGCATGATCGACGTGGCCGCATGGCGGAGACGTCCGGCCGGAGGGGGCAGAACCTGAATCCGCCCCACGTTATCACGGGCGTGACGAAGAATCCATTGCAGGGCGCCCCCCAGGCGAGCAACGATCGATGATCAACGCGCTGCTGCCTTGCTCCGCCGCTTGCGGCGGTCGCACACCTTTTCCGGGTGCTCGTTCTGCGTGCGCTCGATCCGTTTGAAAAACTTGTCCCAATCGCGGCCGCAGGCGTCGAACAGGTCGCGGCGACGCTGGCGCACTTCTTCGATCAGCGGGTCATCCGGCGCGACGTCGGAAGGGTTCATGATGTTCACTCCTCCCAGAGCATTTCCGGGGTGACGATCTGTGGTGTCAACAGGCCGAGCCGGCGGTTGATGATGGTCAGGTGATCCAGTTTGTTGGGGTTTGCCAGATGCCGGATATTCCATGTCAGCAGGAAATCCACCTCCTGCACACAGGCGACCGCAAGATGGGTCGCGTCGCCGGGCAAATCGTCAGGCACGAGCCTTTCTTCGACTTAGCGCTGCGCGACGGCCCGGACTTCCTCGTCGATCTCAAGCCGCCGCAGCGGCTCGATGAGACCGAGCGCTTCCGCCTTGCCTGGCCAGTCGCCCTGCGACAGTTCGAGAACGACGTTCTGCGAGATCCACACGTCGTACAACCGAAGCTGCGACTCCCACCACTGGCGCGTGACCATGCGGCGATGCAGGCTCGATGGGTCCGTACGCGTCGTTAAATACGCGCTGGGGACGGAGGTTTCGATGTACTCCGCCTGTGCCATTCGATGAATGATAGCCGAGGCGGCGGCGGTCAGGAAATGGAGATGGCGTCAACCCCTCGCCATCCGCTCCGCCTTCTCCGCTGCCTCCTCGACCTTGCCCACGTACATGAACGCGCCTTCCGGCAGATGATCCCATTTCCCGTCGCAAATCTCCTCGAACGACCGGATCGTGTCCTCAAGCTGCGTGTAATTCCCCGCAAAGCCCGTGAACACTTCCGCCACGTAGAACGGCTGGCTCAGGAACCGCGCGATCTTGCTGCATTACTGCGCGGCTCAACGCGCGTGCTGAACCCGGGTGCGAGATTCAGTCATTTCGAGAACCCGGCCATGTCCGGCCATTAAGGGGTTCCGACCGGTCCTCAACTTCCGGAATCGTTTACAGATATTCAATCCTGTTGCGCATCTCTTCGGTGTTGGAGCGCAGCCATAGTCCGGCCAAGCCCCGGACCATCTGTCCGATCGAGCGAGATTGGATGTGGCAGAACACGATACCCGGATGCTCGCGGCCCTTCGCCTCAAGCCTCAGAAAATCGGCGTCGTGCGTAAAGATAACGCGACCCTCATGCACGGCAAAGTGCAGATGCCGCTCATCCACGGCGCCAGGCAACCTTGCGTCAGCCGCCGTCGTGACATCGATGCCCCGTCGGCGCAATCCGTCAGCGACCGCCCCGTCGACGTTCTCGTCAAGGTGATACCGAATCGGCGTCGCCATGACGCGAAGGATTGCTGCGAGGACGCAGTGCCGTCAAGGCGTTGCCAACCGAAGCGAATCGACGAACTCCTCGTCGTCCTTCATCTGTCGCGCGATATCCTCGCGGTGGGCGTGGTAATAAGAGAGTGCTGCGTACACATCCGCCAGCGAAATGTGCGGATACCCCGACACGATTTCGTCCGGCGAACGGCCGTGCACCTCGTGCCACGCCACAATATCCTGCACGCGGATGCGCGTCCCGGCGATTCGTGGCTTCCCGCCGCAGGTTTCGGGCGTGATCTCAATGCGGTCCGTTGAAACTGGCATGATGCTATTATAGCGTTTGGCGATCAGCCCTTCGCCATCCGCTCCGCCTTCTCCGCTGCCTCCTCGACCTTGCCCACGTACATGAACGCGCCTTCCGGCAGATGATCCCATTTTCCCTCGCAAATCTCCTCGAACGACCGGATCGTGTCCTCAAGCTGCGTGTAATTGCCCGCAAAGCCCGTGAACACCTCGGCCACGTAGAACGGCTGGCTGAGGAACCGCTCGATCTTCCGCGCCCGCGCCACCAGCAGCTTGTCTTCCTCGCTCAGCTCGTCCACGCCCAGAATCGCGATGATGTCCTGCAAGTCGCGATAGCGCTGCAACGTCTGCTGCACCCGCTTGGCCACGCCGTAGTGCCGCTCGCCGATGTAGTTCGCGTCCAGGATGCGGCTGCTCGACGCCAGCGGATCGATGGCCGGGTAAATCCCCTTTTCCGAAATGCTCCGCGCCAGCACGATGAACGCGTCCAGGTGCGTAAACGCCGTCGCCGGCGCCGGGTCGGTCAGGTCGTCCGCCGGAACGTACACCGCCTGCACGCTCGTCACCGCCCCGTGCTTCGTCGAGGTGATCCGCTCCTGAAGCTCGCCCATCTCCGTGCCCAGTGTCGGCTGGTAACCCACCGCGCTTGGCATGCGCCCCAGCAGCGCCGACACCTCCGAACCCGCCTGGCTGAATCGAAAGATGTTGTCGATGAACAACATCGTATCCGCGCCGCTCTCGTCGCGGAAATACTCCGCCATCGTCAGCGCCGACAACGCCACGCGCAACCGCGCGCCCGGCGGCTCGTTCATCTGCCCGAACACCATCGCCGTGTGCTCGATGACTTTCTTCGTCTTGCCGGCCGTGTCCTTGAACTCCGCCTCCTGCATCTCGAGCCACAGATCGTTCCCCTCGCGCGTCCGCTCTCCCACGCCGGCGAACACCGAATAGCCGCTGTGCTCACGCGCAATCCGCGCGATCATCTCCTGGATGATCACCGTCTTGCCCAGCCCCGCCCCGCCGAACAGCCCCGTCTTCCCGCCGCGCACGAACGGTGCCAGCAGGTCGATCACCTTGATCCCCGTCACAAGCTGCTCGGTCTTCGGCGTCAGATCGGCGAACTCCGGCGGCTCGTGGTGGATCGGCCGGCTGGCCTTGGCTGCCACCGCGCCGCGCCCGTCGATCGGCTCGCCCACCAGGTTGAACACCCGCCCCAGCGTCTCAGGCCCCACCGGCACGCTCACCGGGCTGCCCGTGTCCTCGATCGGCGTTCCCCGCGCCAGGCCGTCCGTGCTGCCCAGCGCCACCGCCCGCACCCGCCCTCCGCCCAGGTGCGCGGCCACCTCACAATGCAGCGTTTGGCTCTCCGTCTCGCCCGACATGGGCTTGATCTGCACCGACAGGGCGTTATAGAGCTTGGGCAGGCGGCCTTCGGCGAACTCCGCATCCAGCGTCGAGCCGATCACCTGCGTCACTTTGCCGATGTTCTTGCCGTTAACGGACATAGCCTTCCTCGTTGCGTAATGTTCTCAAGCGCCTTCGCCGGCCCCGCAATCCGCGGTCGACCCGGCACGCCCCGATTCAAAAGGGGGAAGTAGTGTAGACAATCGAACTGTTTTGTCCAGCCGCCCGCCCCCGGCGCGGCAGCCGTACGGTCCGCTTTCCGGACCGTGTCGCCATCCGGATTCAACGCCGACGGCGTTGCGTCCTCCGGCCCCAGGTTCGAGCGGCGCGCCACGCCGCGGCAACCCCGCGACCGTCGCCCCCCAAAGCCCAATCGACCCCGGCGGGGTCGCGGAAGGCCGCGCGACGCCCGCCGGGACCCCGTTGGGATCCGCATGACTCCTTGCCGACAGACCCCGCGCAGGTTCCCCCCCCCCCCGCGCATCGCGCGCGCCGAAACCTCATTTGGCCTGATTGCCGGGTGTTCAACGTGAAAGGTTCAAAGACATGAGCCGGCGGTCGAAGCCGAAGGCCGATACCGCCGGTCCGCGCTTACGCCCGCCTTCGCGCTTCCTCGGCCGCCGCCGACTTCGCCCGCTTTCCCGACTTCGACGCCGGCCGGCTCTCCCGATCATACGGCTCCAGCGGCTGCGGCCGGATGTTCATCCGATCGTACGGCCGCATGTCCGGCCGGCCCGTCCGCAGCGACTCGTCGCTGTACGACGCCACGTCCGCCACGCGCCACAGCCGCTCCACCAGGCTGTCGCGCGGCGAAATCGCCCGCGCCAGCGCCAGCAGCGGCCGCGCCTTCGTCGGACCCTCCGTGTAATACACCATGTACGCCAGCACGATCTGCGCCCCCGCGTCGCCCGGATGCTGCGTCACGCGATCCCGTAATCGAGACATATGTTGGCCGAAATCCGTCGGATTGCCGTAATCCAGCCGCGGATCGAACGCCGCGTATGCCAGCGTCGGCTGCAACTCCAGCCCGCGCCGCAGCAGCCCCGCCGAATCCGCATACCGCCCCAGCGCAAACAGCGCATGACCCGCGTGAATGCGGGCCGCCGCGTCGCCGTGATCCAGCTCGGCCGCCCCCAGAAACCGCACCGCCGCCGTCTCGTAATCCCCGGCCGCGAACCGCTCGCGCCCGTCCTCGCGCATCTCGCGCGCCGATGTCACCAGCTTCCGCTCGCGCTTGTACGCCTTGTACCACCGATAGTGCGCCTGCGCGTCGTAATACGGGTAAACGCCCGGATAGTACGACTGGCCTAGGCCCCACGAGCCGTCATGCGGATCGCACCCGCGATACCCCCATGCGCCTCCCCTGTTGAAAAAGGGCGTGCGGTTGTAGTTGAGTTCCACCGCCCGCTTCGTGAAATATCCCGGCTGCGTCACCCACGGTCCCGGATCAAGCGGGCCGTCGGCCGGCTCGCCATCCACCAGCGGCGTCGCCTGCCCAGGCGAAGGCGGAATGATGTACGGACCGCTCCCCGGATGCTTCCCGGCATTCGGGTCTTCCGTCGCCGGCTGCTGCTGTTGTGCCGTCGCGGCCGCGATGAAGAAGAAGCAATAGAGTCCGGGATAAACGTACCGAAAGGGCCGCGCGGAGAACATGGGCAAACTCCGGATCAGGACAGCGGTCGTTCACGACCAGGCAGCCCGACCCGGCAGCCTGGTTTCTCAATACAGTATAGACCCCGCCGCGTAGGCGAAGATAGGCAAATCCGCCCAATCCCACCAACCGCCGGACGCCCCACCGCGTCGCGGTGGGGTCACGATGATAGGAACCCGAGTACGGACTGACGCGTAAATTCGCCGGCTCAAAATAACTGTTGCGAAAACCGCTGGCGCGAGAGTCCTTCCGCCGGCGCGAGAATCCCGCCACTGGTGCGAGAATCTCGCCGCTGGTGCGAGAATCCCGCCGCTGGTGCGAGAATCCTTTCTCGCACCCGACTTCCGCGGGAATCCCTTCCCGCGCTACACCCTGAATCCGAGCACGAAGCGTCGGCTGTCCCATTCGGCCTGGTGTTCCATCACGGCTGATTCTTCGGGTGGTACGGGCATCGTGCCCGTTCCGCTGGTGCGAAAATCCCGCCGCTGGTGCGAGAAACCCGCCGCTGGTGCGAGAATCCTTTCTCGCACCCGACTTTCGCGGGAATCCCTTCCCGCGCTACACCCTGAATCCGAGCACGAAACGTCGGCTGTCCCATTCGGCCTGGTGTTCCATCACGGCTGATTCTTCGGGTGGTACGGGCATCTTGCCCGTTTCGTACAGCCGAGACGGCCGTACTATGCACACCGAAACGTTGAGTGCGACGGTGCACCACGTGGAGTCACGATCGTGCGAATTGAAACAAACCCATCGCGCCCCCGCACCGGCCGCGCCTGTACAATCCTCTCAATGCAAGCCGCCCCGCCGTCATACTGGCAACCGACCCAGCGCCTGGCCGCCTTCCTGCTGTCCGGCTCATCCATCGGATGTCTGTTGTCCGAATTCTACGGCCTCTGCTCGATGCGCATCGCCGCCCCCTGGATCATGCTGCCCGCCCTCGCAGCGCTGACCGGCTGGTCCTTCTGGGATTTCCGTCGCGGATGTGCCGCCGTGGCCCGCCCGGTCGCCCTCGGCGCGGCCGCCGGCCTGATCGCCGCCGTTGCCTACGACCTCTTCCGCCTGCCCTTCGTCTACGCGGCGCCGCTCGGAATCGACGCCTTCGTCCCCGCCATGAACCTGTTCAAGGTCTTCCCGCGATTCGGCGCCATGCTGCTCGGCCAGCCGCTCGAACAGCCGACCTACTCCGCCGCCGCCCACTTCTGGGGCTGGATCTATCACTTCAGCAACGGCGCAACCTTCGGCGTGATGTATCTCGCCCTCATCGGCGACCCGCGCCGCCGCTCCTGGTTCTGGGCCGTCGCCTGGGCCGTCGTGCTCGAACTGGGAATGCTGCTGACGCCCTATCCCGCCGTCTTCGCCATCACCGTGACCGGTACATTCATCGCCGTCACCCTCGCCGCCCACGCCGTTTTCGGCGCCATCCTCGGCCGCGTGGCCCGCCGCGTCGCGCTGGGGTCACGAAGATATGAACTGAGATAACCCTTCAGACTTGTCGCCCGCGCGCCGCCCTCCCACCACATCGCCCGACCGTACCTTGTCTTGACTTTTCGGCTTGTTGACTTTTCGACGTTTTCTTTCGATTTTCGACCCTCAACTTTCAACTTTCGACTTTTCGCGCTACAGGCTATGCCTCAAAAACCCCGCCGCGCTCTTCTCCCCCAGCTCCCCCTTCGCCACGTGCGACAGCAGCAGCGGCGCCGGCGTGTGCCGCCCCGATGATCCGTCCGCGTCGAACGACTTCATCAGATCCAGCACCAGGTCCAGCCCCAGCCGATCCGCCAGGCTCATCGGCCCTTCCGGATAGTTGAACCCCAGCATCATCGACAGGTCGATGTCGCGCGGCAGCGCCGTCCCTTCGCCGGCCGTGATCGCCCCCTCGTTGATCACCGCCAGCAGAATCCGAGCCAGAATCCACGTCGCCGCGTCCGGCTCGCGCTCCATCGCCTTCGCGAACGCCCCCAGCGCCTTCTCGCCCAACGCCGCCGAAGCCACCCCCTTCAGCGGCGGCTCGAACGCCGGCGTCGCCGGCGTCGATGCGTAATCGTAAAACCCGCGATTCGTCTTGCGCCCCAGCCGCTGCTCCGACACGAGCCGTTCCTGAATCGCATTCGGCGCAAACCGCGGCGCGTTGCCGAAGCCCGCGTGAACCGACCGCGTCACCGCCAGGTTGATGTCCAGCCCGATCAGGTCCAGCAACTCGAACGGCCCCATCGGAAACCCGCCCGACCGTACCGCCGCGTCGATCGTCGTTATGTCCGCGCAGCCGCGCTCCAGCAGCGACAGCGACTCCAGATAAAACGGCCGCGCCACCCGATTGGCGATGAATCCCGGCCGGTCTTTCGCCTTGACCGGCGTCTTGCCCAGCCCACGCGCCAGCGACACCGCCGACACCACCGCCTGCTGACCGGTCTTCGCCCCGGCGATGATCTCCACCAGCGGCATCACCGGTGCGGGATTGAAGAAGTGCATCCCGATCACCCGCTCCGGCCGCTGCACCGCCTCGGCGATCGCCGTGATCGACAGCGACGACGTGTTGCTCGCCAGAATCGCGTCGCCGCGGCAGGTCCGATCGAGCTGCGAGAACAACTTGCGCTTTGCGGACAAGTCCTCGACGACGGCCTCGATCACCATGTCCGCCGCCGCCAAATCGTCGATCGACTTCGCCACGCGCAGCCGCCGCCACGTCGCGTCGCGCATAAACCGGCTCAGCTTGCCGCGCTCCACCCGCGCATCCATCCGCTGGCGGATCGCCGCGAAAGCCTTCTCCACCAGCGCCGGATCGGTGTCCATGCACGTCGCGTCGTAGCCGTGCTCGGCCAGCGCATGCGCGATCCCGGCGCCCATCGTCCCCGAACCCACGACTCCGATCAGCAACTGTTCCGCCACGCTGTTCGCTCCACTATTCGCCCGTAAACGCCGGCGCTCGCTTGGCCAAAAACGCCGCCACGCCTTCCTGATGGTCGCGGGTTGCTCCGGCCGCGCCCTGCAACTGGGCCTCGTATTCTAACTGTGCCGACAGGTCGTTGGCGAGCGCCGCCCGCACTGCCCGCCGCGTCATCTCCAACGCCCTCGTCGCCGACGCCGCCAGCCGCCGCGACAGCTCCGCCGTCGCCTCCGCCAGCCGCGCGTCCTCGACCACCTGGTTCACCAGCCCCCATTGCCGCGCAAGTTCGGCCGATATTCCGTCCGACAGCCACGCGATCTCCAGCGCCCGCGACGGGCCGACCAGCCGCGTCAGCGTCTGCGTCATGCCCGAATCCGGTATCAGCCCGATCTTCGAAAACGCGCTGACGAAACTCGCCTTGTCCGACGCGATCCGCAGGTCCGCCGCCAGCGCCAGGCTCCAGCCCGCCCCCGCCGCCACCCCGTTGACCGCCGCCAGCACCGGCATCGGCATGTCCGCCAGCCGCCCAATGATCGGGTTGTATCGCTGCCGCAACGCCGCGGCGAAGTCCATCGGCGCGCCCTTCTCGGCGCTCTCGCGCAGCGACTTGAGGTCCTGCCCGACGCAAAAAGCCCGCCCCGCCCCCGTCAGCACCAGACAACGGATGCCTTTTGTCTTCGCCGCATCTTTCAGCGCCGCTGACAGCTCGCTCGTCATTTCCTCCGTCACCGCGTTCAGCGCCTCCGGCCGGTTCAGCGTGATCGTGCGAACCCCCTGAGCGTCGTCGTTGATGAGCAGCGTATTCATGACTCTATTCCTCGGCACTTCCGTTCGCCCGCGCGCTTCGGCGTCGGCCACGTCGGTTGACAGACAACAACCATCGGCCGTCGGCCGCCCGCCATCGGCTTTCCGCCGAAAGCCGTCGTTCCCGCGCAGGCGGGAAACCGGATTCTCCGCGATCTCCGCGCCCCCGCGTGAGCTGTCTTGTTTCGACTCTCTACCCCTTTCGCCGCCCCGTTTCTCGTTGCTGTTTGTTCCCCGTTCCCTGTTCCCCTGTTTCGACGTTTCGCCTTTCTACTTTCCCTCGTACTTCGCCTTCCTCTTCCCAATGAACGCCGCCATCCCCTCCTTCTGGTCCTCCGTCGCGAACAGCGAATAAAACAAGGCGCGCTCGTGCAGCAGCCCGGCGCTCAGCGTCGTGTCATACGCCGCCAGCACCGCCTGCTTCGCCAGCCGCAGCGCCACCGGCGCGCGACGCGAAATCTCCTCCGCGATCCGCATCGCCTCCGTCAGGCACGTCTCCGCCGCCACCACCCGGCTGACCAGCCCCGCCGACAGCGCCTCGCGCGCGCCGATGAACCGGCCGTTGAGCACCATCTCCATCGCCAGCGATTTGCCCACCGCCCGCGTCAGCCGCTGTGTGCCGCCCGCCCCCGGCATCACCCCGATGTTGATCTCCGGCTGCCCGAACTGCGCCGTTTCCGACGCCACGATGATGTCCGCCAGCATCGCCAGCTCGCACCCGCCGCCCAGCGCGTACCCGCATACCGCCGCCACCACCGGTTTGCTGATGTTGCGGATGCGCTCCCACCGCGCGAACTGATTGCGCCGGACCATCTCCGCCACCGTCGCCTCCGCCATGTCGCGGATGTCCGCCCCGGCCGCGAACACCTTCGGCCCGCCCGTCACGACGATGCACCGGATGTCGCCGTCGCGGTCGTACGCCTCCAGGGCGTCCACCAGTTCGATCATCAACTCGAGCGACAGCGCATTCATCGCATCCGGCCGGTGAAGCTGCACGACGCCCACCGCCCCCTCCCGCCGCAGGATCAAATGATTCGGTTGCATGAGGTCGAAATGATAACGCCGCTCGCCGAAAAGTCCGAACCCCGCCCCCCCGCCGGGTGGCCCGCCGCTTTAGCGACGGGCTGACGATGATGGGATTTCGAGCAATCGTTCCAACGGTGCATCATGTGCCCGCGCGCCGGCGCCGCCTGTCATCTCACTGACAACTGACGACGACTCCCCCTCACTCCCCCGTCGCCCGATACACCACCGTCCCGTTCGTCGTCTCCACCTGGATCGACCCCCCGCCCTCATTCAGCACCGCCCGCAGCATTCCGCGCTGCGTCTCCAGCCGCGACACCGTCGCGCGCTTCAGATCGGTCTCGATCCGCCCGTTCGACGTGTGCAGTTGCAGCACCGCGCGAACGCCGGCCGGCGCCTCGATCCGCACGTCGCCATTGCTCGTCACCGCGCGCACCTGCGGCGGATCGGGCAGCTCCGCGCACTGAAGCTCGATTCGCCCGTTGCTCGACCGCAGTTGCACGTTGCCGCGCACCGCCACCGCCGAAATCGATCCGTTCGACGTCGTCGCCCGCACGTGAGCCTTTCCAACGCTCACCAGTTCGATCCGTCCATTGCTTGACCGCAGATCGACGTCGCCCGCCACGTTCCGCGCGAACATCGCCCCGTTGCTCGTCTCGGCCCGCACGTTCCCCTCGATGTCCGTCAGCATCACGCGCCCGTTGCTCGTGCGAAGGTCCACTTCGCCCGCCGCGCCGCGAACCTCCACCGTGCCGTTGCCCGTCGACAGCCGCAGCGCCGCGCCGCGCGGCATCGCGATCCGGAACGACGCCCCCGGATTACGGTCCGGATCGATCCCGTCGCACCGCGCCGCCACCCGCAGCACGCGCGGCCGCGCCGCGTCCGGCCCCGCCTCGATCTCGATCGACTCGGCCACCGCCAGCGCATCGTCATGATTCTTTCCGCGCGCCCGCCGCTCCCCGGCGATCGTCACGTCGTCGCGCTGCGCCTCGCACACCACCTCGATCGACCCGTTGCGCGTCTCGACCGACAGCGTGTCGAAGTCCCTCCACTCCGCCCGCTCGCTGAACGGCGCGCCGGCCGAGACCGGGTACATCGAGCACCCGCCCGCCAGCAGCCCCGCCGCCGCGCAACAAGCCAAAAACGGTCGTGAATAATGCCCGTTCATGCCATCGCCTCCCTTTCCGCCATTCCCGCGCCAGCGGGAATCCAGCGTCAGCGTAGGGTCCGCTGTGCGGACCAATGACGTCATTCCCGCGCAGGCGGGAATCCAAGCTCCCCGCAATCCCCGCGCCTCTGCGTGAGCCTCCCTGTTCCTAGCCTTTTGTTTCGACGTTTCGGCGTTTCGACGTCTTATTTCGACTTTCGACTTTCCACTTTTCTCCCCCCTTCGTGCCTCCGTGCCTTCGTGCCTTCGTGCCTTTCCCCCGGCGTTTCGACGTTTCGGCGTTTCGACGTCTTATTTCGACTTTCGACTTACGACTTTCGACTTTCACGCTCTCACTTCATTCTCCGCCGTGCCCCCCGCCAGCACCGCCGCCACGCTCTGGGCCGCCATTCGCGCCATCGCCTCGCGCGTCGCGCGGCTGGCCGATCCGATGTGCGGCAGCAGAACCACATGCTCCATCGCCGGCAGCTCCGCCGGCACGTGCGGCTCGTTCTCGTACACGTCCAGCCCCGCTCCCGCCAGCCGACCTTCCCGCAAAGCCGAAATCAGCGCCGCCTCGTCCACCACCGGGCCGCGCGACGTATTGATCAGAAACGCGGTCCGTTTCATCAGCGCCAGCTCCGCCGCGCCGATCAGGCGCCGCGTTTGGTCCGTCAGCGGCACGTGCAGGCTGACGTAGTCCGATTCACGCAGCAGCGTCGCCAGATCGACGAATCTCACCCCCGCCGGCATCGCCGACGCCTCCGCCCGCCGCGTGCAGCATAACACGCGCATGTCGAATCCCGCCGCGCGCCGCGCCACCGCCGAACCGATCCGCCCGCCGCCCACGATCCCCAGCGTCGCGCCGTGAACGTCGGCGCCGAGATACTGTTCCAGTCCCCAGCCCCGCCAGCGCCCGGCCCGCAAGTCGCGCTCCGCCTCCCCCAGCCGCCGCGCCGTCGCCAGCATCAGCGCCCATGTCAGATCGGCCATCGTCTCCGTCAACACGTTCGGCGTGTGCGTCACGACAATCCCCAGCCGCCGCGCCGCCGTCACGTCGATGTGATCGAACCCGACCGACACCGTCGCGACGACCCTGCACGTCGCGGCCACCGACTCCAGCAATGCCGCATCGATCCGGTCGCCCATCTGCACGATCAGCCCGCGCCGCCCGATTGCCGCCGCCCGCAACGCTTCCGGCGACATCGCCAGATCCGAATCATGCAGATCGAAAGTGACCCCGCGCTGCCGCAGCACCGCCAGCCCCGCCTCCGGCACGCGCCGCGTCACAAACACCGCCGCTCTCGCCATGTCCCCATTCTACTCG
The DNA here is from genome assembly GCA_011525745.1 of Planctomycetaceae bacterium. Classification (GTDB taxonomy): domain Bacteria; phylum Planctomycetota; class Phycisphaerae; order UBA1845; family UTPLA1; genus PLA4. Next base: position 51,368 of record WYBU01000043.1, read on the forward strand.
CCGTCGCGCGGCACGGGCGCGGGGCCTCTGCAAAAGCGACCCGACGCTGCGTCCCAACCGAACCGCGCCCGTCAGGAAGCGGCGGAAAACGCCGCCGCGCGCCCGGTGCCCGCATTCCCGACATATCAAATCTCGAATCTGGAATCTCGGCCCGCCGCCGCCGCCGCCCCGCCCCGCCCATGCCCGTGCCCCGCGTTCAGCTTAAGGCTTAACGCTTAAGGCTTACCGCTGTTTGCTGACGGCTGATGGCGGTCCCTGACAACTGACAACTGATTCCCGCCGATATCTCCCATAATGCCGCCTCGTCGCCCCACACTCGCGCCCGCGTCCGATTACACTTCCCGCCCGCCCAACCATGACCGCCGGGCCGGGTCTGTCCTGAGTGAACGGGAGTCCCGAATGCATCGACGTTTCCTGATGGCCGCACTGCTCGGCGCGCTCGCCGTCTGGGGTTGCCGGTCCGCCCCCATCGAAGCCGCCCTCCGCGTGCTCTTGCCCGCGTCGCCCGAAAAGTCCGCTGGCGCGCTGTCGAAAACCGTGCTCCTCCGGAAACAGTCGCCCCTGACTACCCCCGGCGTCCCCGTCGTCATCTACCTCATCGACACCCTCCGCATCGATCGCATCGGCGTCTACGGCGGCAGCGGCGCACTGACGCCCAACGTCGACGCCCTGGCCGCCCGCTCCGTCCTCTTCGAACAGGCCTACGCCCCCGCCCCCTGGACGTTGCCCTCCGTCACCTCGCTGTTCACGTCGACCTTCCTTACCGAACACGGCGTCGTCGACCTGCGCCGCGTGATGAACCCCACGCTCCGCCCCCTGGCTCGCCGGCTCGTCGCCGCCGGCTACGCCACCGCCGCCTTCACCGCCAACGCCAACACCAGTTACATCACCGGCGACGGCGGCGGCTATCAGCGGGCGCAAATTATCGACAAATCGCTGCCGCCCGACGTGGCCCGCGCCTGGCTGTCCTCCGTCGCCGGCCGCCCCTTCCATCTCTACGTCCATACGACCGAGCCGCACAACCCCTTCATCGCTCCGCCCGAGTGGATCGGCCGCTTCGGCGCCGTGTCCGATGATCGGCGCCGCGCCGTCAACGCCGCCATGCGCGCCTATCGCGACGCCACCATGGCCGACCTTCAGTCCGGCCGCGCACCCGGAACGGTCGACAACAGCGACGAGCAGGACCGCCTCATGGCCGACCTCGCCGCGGTGTGGCCCGACATGCGCGTGCTCTACGACGCCCACGTCGCCCAGGCCGACGCCCGCCTCGGCGAGTTCGTCGACCTGCTGCGCGAGGCCGGCGTCTGGGACGACTGCCTCTTCATCCTGCTCTCCGATCACGGCGAGGAATTCGGCGAGCACGGCGGCTGGTTGCACGATCAGTCTCTTCACGAAGAACTCGTGCGCGTGCCGTTGCTGATCCGATTCCCGCGCGACGCCGCCGCCGGTCGCCGCGTGCGCGAAGTCGCGCGCCTCATCGACGTCATGCCCACGATTCTCGACGCGCTGGGGATGAAAGACGAAACGGCCGACTGCCGCGGGCGCAGCCTGCTCCCGCTCATCGACGGCTCGGCCGCGCCGCCGCGCGACGACGCCGTGCACGTCGTCTCGATGCGCAGCAACCGTACGAAGCACTACCGGCCGTTCAAGGAGCGCCGCGGCGATCTGAACGTGGCCCTGCGACAGGGCCGCTTCAAGGGAGTGTGGAACGTCGAAGTCGGCACGCTCGAACTCTACGACCTCGAGAACGATCCGGGCGAAATGATCGACGTCGCCCCGCAGCAGCCCGATCGCGCCGCCGCCATGATCGCCTTCGCCCGCGACTGGATGAAGAAGCAGCGCCACTTCTCCGGCAGCCCCGATGCCGCCGCCAACGCCCGCCCGCCCGCCCTCGACCGCGCCGCCGAACGCAACCTCCGCAAGCTCGGCTACCTCGGCGACTGACCGCACAAGGCAATCCGCTCCGTTCCCCCAGGCGCCGGGTCCACACGCTGATCCGAGCTTCGAGCGCCATCGCCGGGGTTGCCCCCACGAACGCGAGTCCACCGCAGGGCTTGCGCTTGCGGCTCTGATCATGTCCGGGTGGCCCACCGCGTTGCGGTGGGTTCACGATGATAAGATGGGGAACAGCCATCATGCTTTCGAGCCTGTCCCCCATGCGCCATCCCGCACCGACTCCGCATATCGCTCCTCTTGAATCATGAATCTCAGATTTGTAATCAGAGATTTTTAATCCTAAATCCCCGCAATCCGACGGCGACCGGCTCCTGGCTTGCGGCTTACGGCTGAAGACGCCCCTGTCCGGGTGGCCCACCGCGTTGCGGTGGGTTCACGATGATAAGATGGGGAACGGCCATCATGCTTTCGAGCCTGTCCCCCATGCGCCATCCCGCACCGACTCCGCATATCGCTCCTCTTGAATCATGAATCTCAGATTTCTAATCCGAGATCTTCGCTCCTCAATCGGCGCAACGCGGCAGCACAGGCCGATGGCGACCGGCGAGTCCCCGCCCGCCGCGTGACACCAGACAACCGGCAACGCACAACTGGCATCCCCCCGATTCCCGGCTACCATGCCCCCTTTCGCATCCCGCCGCCGGCGCGATGCGCCACCATAACGCTCGATCCGCCCCATGACGCCGCCGCCCAAACGCAAATCCCGGCTCCGCGCCTGGCTACAGCCGATCGGCAGCCTCGTCCTCCTGGCCATCCTCTTCTACATCCTGCCCCGCGAAAAACTCTGGCCCGCCCTGAAAAGCGTCTCCGGGCGGGTCTGGCTGCTTGCCCTGGCCGGCTACATGGTCTCGCACCTGCTCGGCGCGGCCAAGCTGCACCTGCTCGTCAACGCCGCCGGCGGCGGATTGCCGCTGACCCAGTCGATCCGCTGCTACTACGCCGGCCTGTTCGGCAACCTGCTGCTGCCCTCGATCATCGGCGGCGACGCCTTCATCATTGCCCTGGCGCTGCGCCGGGCGCGCAACGCGGCCGGACTCGTGCTGGGCGCGTTCATCAACCGCCTGCTGGACCTGGCCGCCCTGGCCCTGCTCGTCGGCGGTTCGGCGCTGCTCGTGCCCAAAGCGTTCGAGGAAGAACGCTATCGCCGCATCTACCTGGGCCTCGCCGCCGCCGGCGCGGCCGGCCTGATTGTTGTCGCCGTCGCCGCCGCGCTGTTACTGCGACGGGGCAGATTTCCGATAAAGATTCGACGAAAAATGGTCCGCGTCCGCGCCGCCCTGCGCTCCACCCGCCGCCGGCCGGGACTGATCCTGCTCGCCCTGGGCGTCGGCGTGCTCACCCAGTCCGGCCTGGTGCTCTCCAACGTCGCCCTGGCCGAGGGCTGCAACCCGCCCTTCTCGTTCCCCCTGCGCGTCTGGATGTTCGCCTGGCCGCTGGCCAAGCTCGCCGCCTTCGCCCCCGTCAGTCAGGGCGGCATCGGCCTGCGCGAGTTCGTCCTCGCCGGCCTGATGGCCCCCTTCGGCGCCGAGGCCGCCCAGACCGTCGCCGTCAGCCTTTTGTGGCAGACCGTCCTCATTGCCGGCGGCATCACCTGCGGCGGCCTCTCCCTCCTTATCGCCCGCGCCGCTCGCGGAACCGAACCGCGACCGTAAGGGAGCGGCTGGAATCGCAACAAATGTCAGAGCTGTCACCCGTAATCCTTGCCCCGCGTCGCCCGCGCGAATGCGGGACGAGTCGGCCCCCATGCACGGCCCCCCGGCGCTCCCTCACGGTCGCGGTTCGGATCAACCCGTGCCGGGTGGCCCACCGCTTCAGCGGTGGGGTCACGATGATAGGAATGCGGATCGACCGCCCGACAACGGTGATGATCCGAACCGCGACCGCTGCGCATGAACCGAACCGCGACAGCTCCTTGATCCGAACCGCGACTGTAAGGGAGCGGCGGAAAACGCCCCATCCTCCGCGCACCCCGTATATTGCCGACATCTCAAATCTCAAATATCAAATCCCCCCAATCCTCCGCAAGAACTGAGCGCTCGACAGCCGCCCGCCCCCTTCAGCCGGCCGGCCTGTAAGATACGCCGCGATCCACTGGAGCCGCCGCCCGCATGAGCCGCGATCATGACGCCGAAACGACCGCCCCGCGCGCCGCACCGCTCGAACGGGCCGTTCTTTGCTGTCTGCCCGCCTTCGTCCTGCTGACATCCTTTGTCGCAATCTGCGTCCACGTCGGCTCTCCCTGGCCGTGGAACCGCGTCGCCCATGAGGACGGCGTCCGCACACTGCTGCAAACCATCTTCTACTTCGAACACGCCGCCCGCGAACTGCCGCTCGATCTGCTCATGGGCGTCGCCGCCGCCGCAGCCGCCCTGACCTACAGGCCGCGCGCCATCCACTGGACCGCCGCCGCCCGCCGCCGCCGCCACGAATGGCTCGATGGCGCCGCCGCGGCCGCCGTCGCCACGGTGCTGGCCACGCTGATCGGCTGCGTCGCGGCGGCCGGCTTCGACGGCCTGATCGACAACCTCTCGCAGATGCACACGCGCGCCGGCGCGCCGCTCGTCTGGGGCGCGCACTGGCGCTACCACTTCCTCTGCCAGATCGCCCTGATGTTGCTGGCACTGGCGCTGGCCGGCCTGCGCCCCGTGGCGACCGCGCGCGCCGCACGGCCGGCCGACCGCGCCGGCCTGCGCTGCTTCGTCCGCGCGATGTTGTTATTTATTCTATTTAGTGTCTTATTCGTCCTCAACCGCGAGCCGTTCGTCGACGGCCGCGTGCTGGGCCACCAGGCCCGCGAGTTGTTCACGCATTCGGTGACGACCATCCCGCTCGCATTGGGGGCGTGCTTCTTCCTCGAACGGCGCGTGTGCGGCGCGGACGCCGCGCTGGATGCGCCGGCTTCACTCGATGGCGTGAACCGGCCGCGGTCCGCGCTGCGCCCCGCGCTGATCGCGCTGGCGCTGGCCTGCCTGATCGGCGCTTACCTGGCCGTCGGCGTCATCGTGACCGATGCCGCTGGCGAGTCGCAGTCGCACAGCGTCGTCCGCCTGGTCTGTTCGCACTTCTTTGAGCATACCCCCGGCTACGTCACCGCCCCCTGCGCCGCCGCCTGGGTCTACCTGCTCGGCCTGCGCCCGCCGAAAGGTGCAGGCTGACGAAGAACCTCGCGAGAACAAACGACCCACGTTCACCGCGTGCGGCAGCGTCAAGCCCTCGCGCGCGATGCGCGTTCGGTGGGTTGAGTACAACCCACCCTACCGCACCTCGGCCTGCGCCCGCCGAAAGGTGCAGGCTGACGAAGAACCTCGCGAGAACAAACGACCCACGTTCACCGCGTGTGGCATCGTCAAG
>WYBU01000044.1 GCA_011525745.1 Planctomycetaceae bacterium
CCCGGCTTTGCCGGCGGAATCCACGGCACGATCAGGTTCCACTGACCGTCCGTCACGTCGGATGGGTAAGAACTCCGTTCCATTCCCATTCATCGGCATTCTCCGGGCTTTTCAAACACTTTCTTAGTGAGCAACTGCTTCTTGTGTACGGGCGCAATCGCATCGACCGATTTCAGTTCGACGACCACTGCGGCCTCGACAATCAGATCTGCCCTGAATCCCAGTTCTAATCGAACGTCTTCCCAAGTGACGGCAATCGGAACTTGCGTCTCAACTCTCAAGCCGCGCTTGCGCCATTCGTACGCCATCACCGCCTCATAGACGGATTCCAGCAGTCACGGTCCGAGTTGGCGATGAACGTGGATAGCCCAGTCGATGATGATTCCTGTGATGTCGTTGTGATTCATGTGAAAATCTATCGCAAAGGCACAGGGACCGCGGGGAAGACCAAGAACCGCCACCGCGTATTCTCCGCGTGCTCCGCGTCTCCGCGTGAAACTCGATTTCATTCAAGAACCCTGCATCGCGCAATCAGCCGCACCGCCCCCTCCTCCCGCGCCAGGTAGCTCAACCTCAACCGTTCCGCCGCCGTCCCCAGCGCCGGCAGCCGGCCGGCGGCGCGATCGATGCGGCACAGCGCACGTGACACGTCGTCGAATGACAGCGCCGCACGCCCCTCCGCCGCCGCGTACAGCCGCGCCAGCCAGCCCATCGCCGCCATTGATGCGAATAGCGCCAGCAGGCCGGTGACGATCGGCCACCCGTAGTAGCCCGCACCGTACACCGTGCCCGACTCCAGCCGCATGATGACATACCGCGTCAACAACTCGCCCGCTGCTTCGGCCTGTGTCGAATCCTCAATCCCCGCGACCGCCTCCACGGCCTCAAACGAAACGCCCGGCTCGAATCCAGGCATCTCCGGCACGTCTCCGCGGCCGCGCCGAAACACGCCCGCCATCCGCGCCTGCCGCCACTGCCGCGCCAGCCGCCGCGGCCACGCCGCCGACAGGTCGGCGAGGCCCACGTGCTCGACGTGGGCGAACACGATTTGCCGCAGCATGGCGCACTGCCGCGGCGAAGGCGCCGTTTCGGCGGCGGCCGAAGATTCGTCCGCGGCGTTCTGGAACAAAAGCGTCAGCAATTCCGCCAGGCGCTGCCCGCGCACCTTCTCGAACCGCGCCGCGAACAACATCTGCGCCACCCACGCCGCGCCCTCCAGCCGGCTGCGCAGCTCGTGCTGACCGTCGATCATCCAGCGCGAGAAATGATCGAGCAGGTCCTTCGTTTCAGCGCGTGTCGCGCGAATGCCGCCGGGCAGTTCGGCGCCGTCGGCCGCCTCGGCGCCCCGCGGCAATTGACGAAGCAGGTCCGCCACTGAATCGCGGTGCGACACCAGCGGGGCGCCGTCCGATTTCCGCGCGGTGGGGCAGTCGAATCGCAGCGACACCCGCCAGCCGTCGGGCGCGGCGAAAACCGAGAAGGGATACATGCGGCACGCCAGCGGCTTGGCGGCCTCGCCGTAGCGCGCGTGAATGCGGCACAGCTTCGTTGGCTCGTCGAGAAACACGCACGCGCCGTCGTCGCGCTTGTTCAGCACGAACTGCCAGCCGATGCGCAGATAGGCCGGCCGATCCAGCGTGCCGGCCCAGTCCTGTCCGTCGATGGCGCGGCGGTCCGCTTCGCTGAGATGTACGACCAGCTCGCGGCAGCATTGGGTGCACGATCGGCAGGACCAGCGCTGCCGCGGCACGGAGGGCATGACGATCGGCAGCGAATGTGTCACGGGCATCGCGACCGATTGTCGCGGCCCCAACCGGCGATTGACAAGCGCAGCGCCGCACGCCCGGCCCCACCGCGCTGCGCGGCTGTGAAGTCCGTGAACTCTCCCGCGTGGCACGGGCTTGTAGCCCGTGCGACTCACCTCTCGCCTGGAATTGCTTCAAACCCGTACCGCACGAAAGCGGATTCGGCGACTGCCTGTAAATGTCTTACGTTCGTTGCTTCGTCGCTCTCTGGCGTTCCCTGTTTCCTGAGCTACCGGTCGTGGCAATATGCATTCACCATCTACCCCGGCTTCTTCTGCGACGAATGAATCACCCGCCAGATGCGCTCCGTCTCATCCTGCGTCAGCTTGCGACCGTCGAACTCGGCCTCGTAACGCGCCCGCAGCGCCTGGCCCATTCGCGCACGCTCTTCCGGATCGTCGATCAACCGCGCCAGACGCGTCGCATACGCCTCGTCGGTCGGCGGCGTCACCAGGTGCTCCGGACCGACGTAAAACGCCCCCGCCATCGCCAGCGACGTTTCGCCCGCCTTGACGCACACGACCGGCTTGCGCGCCGCCATCGCCTCGCCGACCGCCACGCCGCCGCCATTCGGATATTCATTCACGTATATATCGAACGCCTGCGCGAAGCGCTCGCTCACGTCCGTCGGACCGACGAACCGCACCCGCGCCGCCGACGGCGTCGGCCCGCACAAATCGGCCCCGAACCACGCCGCCTGCGCCCCAAACGGACCGGGGCCGACCACCACGTACGTCGCGCGCGGCCGCTCGCGCAACACCCGCGCCACCGTCCGGCAGAACCGCTCGCTCATCCGCGCCGGCAGATGATGGCCCATCGTGCCCAGAAGCACGTGATCGGCCGGAACGCCCATCGCCGCGCGCGGGATCGGCTCCGCGTCGGCGACGTGCGACAGGTCGGCCCCGCCGTAGCGAAGCGGACCATACGGAATGCCCCGCTCGCGACACAAAAAGGCAAGTTTCTCCATCGTGCCGGCGAACTCGAAAAACTGGTAATCGACCGCCGGGCAGAACAGCGGCCCGCCGAACGCGCGGTCGAACTGCCACGGCGCCGATCGCCACGCGCACAGCAGCCAGTCGATCGGCGTCGCCAGCGAACCGTGGAAAAACGCCACGTCGATCCGCAGTTCCGCCATCCGCTCATGCAATTCGGCCGCCGCGTCCAGCAGCGACGTCCGTGCCCGCGGCAGAATCACCGGCACGCCCAGCTCCTGCTCGAACATGCGAATGCGCTGCGGCGCCCGCCGGTCGCTGAAGTCCGAAGCGATTACCTGGCCCGCATGTTGGTCGAACCGCGCCAGCGATTCGGTTACGAACAGATACGCGTCGAATCGCTCGCGATCGGCGTACCTCAGGAACGTCTGCGCCGCCCGCGACGTCGAATGCCCCCCGTCGACAAGCTGCGCCACGACGTGCGCCATTCGCAGCCGGCCGCCGGTTGGCGAGCGCCGCACGCCCCGCGCCGCCTGCGCCAGCCCCAGCCGCCGTTGCGTCATCTGCGCGACGCGCTCGTAAACCTCGACCATGCGGCGGATGCCGGCCGGATCGTTGGTGTTCTTGGCCCCGGCGCGGAAGTCCTCCGCGGCGGCGTTCAGAAGCTGAATCAGCGCCCCGAGGTGATCGTCGCGACCCGCAGCTTGCGCCGCTGCCCGCAGGCGCAGATCGAAGACGCGATCGAGATCCTTCAGTTCGGCCGCCTGTGCCAGCGCCTCCTGAAAGATCACCGGATACTGAAAGTCCAGATCATCGCACGCCTCGTCCAGCAGCCGCGCGGCGTTCTCCCGCGCCGACTTCAGCAGCACGATCGCCAGCAGCCGCTTGGCCAGCCCCCGCGCGGCGCGGTCGTTCGACTGCGTGAACGGCACGATCGCCGCCGGCTCCAGCGGCGCGCCGGCTTCGACGCCGCGAAGCAACGCGTTGAGCCGCGCCATGTCCAGATGCGACGGCAGGCGCATCGGGGCCGCGCTTTCATCCGGCGTGCCGGATCGTTGTGCCGTCGCCGGCCGCGTCGCGCTACCCGCGGGACCTGCCATCGCCTGCTCCGTCTGCCTCAACCGCCACGATTTCCGACGCCGCCGCAACGTCAAATTACGATATACCGTGTCATCGTAATATCGGCAGCTTATCAACCGAACATCCGGTGTTTCCGGCCCGGTCCGCGCCCGCGCCGGCGTGGTGCGGCGCCACCGTTGCCGATAGGCTTGACGCGCATGTCGCACCCCGCGCCCGCCGCCGATGAGCCACGCGAACCTCGCTGGCGGCCGATCGCCTGTTTCGTCCTGATGCTCGCCGCCGTGCAGGCCGTGGCGGGACCGAAAATACGGCTTTCGCAATGGGAGCTTTCCGCCGAGGCCAACGCCGGCGTCGCCGAGGCCGGCGCCTGGATCGATGGCCGGCTGGACCTGCCGCAGCCGCCCGGTCGCGACCCGCTGCGCGATCGGCCGCACGACACCGCCCTGTTCGACGGCCGCGTGTACAACGTCTTTCCACCGTTGATCGGACTTCTGACGGTGCTGCTGTCGCCGCTGCACGAATGGCTCTCCGGCGATGCCGCGCGATGGCTGCCCTGGACTTATGTACCGCTGCTCTTCTGGCCGCTGCCGATTGCGGCGTTCGTGGCCTTGCGTCGCCAGACCGGCGACTCGGCCTGGGCGGCGCTGCTGACGTTCGCGTATCTGTCCGGCACGGGCGTGCTGCCCTGCCTGAACCTGGCCCGCGGCGGCCAGCTCGGCGCAATCAATCATTTACTATCGCAAATCGGACTGCTCATTCTCGCGGCCGATCTGCTCGGCCGGCGGCGCATCTGGCCGGCGATGATCGGTCTGGCGATTGCGGGCTGGTCGCGCCAGATGACTTTGCTTTACGCCCTGCCGCTGTTGTGGATCGTGTGGTCGGGGCGTCGTGCGGCATCGCGCCGGCGGGCGCTCGGGCTGTCGCTGTGCGGCCTGATCGTCATCGTTGCACCGCTGCTGACGCTCAACGCGCTGAAGTTCGGCAACCCGCTGAACTTCGGCTATCGCCACATCTACGCCGGTCGTGACGATCCGATGGCACAGCGCTGCGCCGCGCAAGGCACGTTCTCTCCGCGATTCGTGCCCGAGAACCTGTGGTACATGCACGTGCAGTGGCCCGAAATCGACGTGGGCCTGACCGGCTACACGATCATCGCCGGCGGCATGGGCACGAGCATCTGGGTCACCACGCCGCTGCTTTTGTTCGTGTTGCCGTGCTTTGCGCAGGCCGGCAGGCGCATCATCGCGCGTGGAAATCTTTCGCCCGAGACGACAGGTACGGCTCGTGAATCGCCGGGTGACACGGTATCCAACGGCGCTGTGGATCCACTCGCTTTCCCTCGCGAGGCTCGCGGCAACCTCGCTCAGCCAGGCGCTCGTGTCGAACCCTTGGACCGAGTGGCGCGAACCGCGCTTCTGCTGAGCACCGTGCTCGTCATGACCGGCCTGCTCTGTTACCACACCCCCGGCTTCCTGCAACCCGGCTACCACCGCTTCGCCCTCGACTTCATCCCCATCTGGCTCGCTCTGATCGCCCGCCACACGCGCGGCGGCCGGCGAACTTGGCTGACGCTCGCATGCATCGCCTGGAGCGTCCTGTACTTTCAGGCCGTCACACCCGACCTGCCGCGCGGGGGCTAAGAAACATGCCACGTCTGGGGCACAGCCGCCCCCGGCTGTGAATGGAGCACAGCCGCCCCCGGCTGTGAATGGAGCACAGCCGCCCTCGGCTGTGAATGGGGCACAGCCGCCGCGCAGCGGTGAATGGGGCACAGCCGCCCCCGGCTGTGAATGGAGCACTCGCGCCCCCGGCTGTGAATGAAACATATTTCCCGCTGCCTTCGCATGCGCTTCATCACGGGCAGCGATGTTCTCCGTTATGATGCATGTTGCTCGTTGCGCCGCCGGCCTCGATGAGTGCGTGCGTACACCTCGGACGCCGATACAGGCATCGTCATGCGGAATGTTGTCGTGAGCTGCGGATTGCGTCGTCGGTGGAAGCCACCCCTTGTCCGAAGGAAGAGCGCGTGAACAACTCTACGACGGGAAGTTCGTTCCGGCCGAACTGGGCGTCGAAGTTGGCATTGCTGAGCGCGTTGGCCATCCTTTCCGGCTGCGAGCTTTTCGGTACGGACTCGCAACCGGACGCGCAAATTGACCCGACGCAGCCGCCTATTACGGCGGGTCCGTGGCGGCGTCCGGCCGTGAGCGACCGCTGGCAATGGCAGCTACAGCCCGACCGAGCCGGCCGGATCAACACGGGCTACGCGGTCGAGGTTTACGACATCGACCTGTTCGACGCTCCCGATTCCGTCATTGCCGACCTGCACGCTCAGGGCCGAATGGTGATCGCCTATTTCTCGGCCGGCACGTCCGAGTCGTTTCGCAGCGACTTCACGGAGTTTCAGTCGTCGGACATGGGAAACACGCTCGCGGATCATCCGAACGAACGCTGGCTCGACGTTCGCTCGGCCAACGTCCTCCGCATCATGCAGGCGCGGCTGGATCTCGCGGCGCGTCGTGGCTTCGACGGCGTCGAGCCCGACAACGTCGACGGATACACCAACAACTCGGGTTTCCCGCTGACGGCGGACGATCAGCTCGCCTTCAACCGTTTTGTCGCCAACGAGGCCCATCGCCGCGGGTTGTCGGTTGGCTTGAAGAACGATCTGGATCAAGTTCCGCAGCTCGTCGCTTACTTCGATTTTGCCGTCAACGAGCAGTGCCACGAATTCAACGAGTGCGATGCGCTGAAACCGTTCATCGACGCCGGCAAGCCCGCCTTCAACGCGGAGTACCACGCTACATTCGTGAATAGTGCTGCCGCGCGCGATCAGATATGCACGGATGCGCGAATGCGAAACATGCGCACGCTCATCCTGCCGCTCGATCTGGACGACTCGTTTCGATTCGCATGTGATCCGTAGTCCGTCGCCGACGGCGACGGCGCGCCTTCGATTCGCGCTGAACGAGCTTGAACGAACGGATGAGTCATGCCAAAGTCAGGCCGCGCGCGAGGCGGGTCTGTCGATTCCAATGAAAAATTGTCGCGAGGGGCTGGTCATGTCAGGACTACTGGCGCTGAGTGGACTACTCGTGCAATTCCAACGTGTGCGAGCCTGAACACGCAGCGCGTTGCCCGCGACTGTAACGATCGTGGCATGACCGCCGTCGGCATTGGGGGTCGCCGAGAGCAGCAGCGGGAACTATGCTTACGCCGAACAGGCTGAGTGTCTCATTTTGTGTGAAACACTACAGTAGCTCTGCTCAACGTGCAGATGACGGGCGCGTGTCAGGCAGTCATGGGTTGGAAGAATGAGCCGGTAAACCCGCGCGAACTGATGGAGTCTTGACCAGGCCATCGTGGGCGTGAATCCTCGATATTCCAGTCGGCGGCACGCGGCGATGAACTCAACCGCCACCTGCCACAGCAACGGTCCTCCTTCGGTCTGACGTATGACATGCTTGGCAATCGCGTTCTTGCGCAAGTCCGATCGATCGCACGCATAGAGAGGGATGTTCGTGTCAACGGCGTTCATGCATTTCGTCCCGAGTGGGAAGACGAAGTCTCAGTTGCAGGTTGGCACGATCGATGTCGGAAAACAGCTCATCAAGAACCGCCCGTCGCGCGCCGTCATTGGGTTCCATTGCGGGCCAGTCGGCGTCGCCGGTCCCAGGGACACATCCATTATCTGCCAACGTGGCGACACCCTCGGGCGTAGAATTCGTGGTTGCTTTGGGTGTGGCCTCGCCATGGGCAGTCTGGTTCGGCTCGTGTCGCTGAACGATCAGCGTGACCCGTTCCTGATTCGCGAGGGGCAACGATTCGAGCGGCTCGAAGTGGCCGTTGCAGTAGATGGCTTCAACGACTTTGGTCATGGCCACTCATTCTAGGTCCGGCAGGACCTCGGAACAATCATGGATTGTGAGTCGTGGGGGGATGATCGACGTTACTGCGTGCGGCGGCACGTGGCCGCAACGGTGCTCGTCGCCAATCTTATGGGCCTCGCGCAGCCAGTATTATCCCATAAGTTTGACAACGTGCACGCCTGTTCCCAGAACTTTGCTGGTCCGACCGACGCAACGCTGGCGAACCGCCCGCGATCAGTTGTGCGCCGAAGTCCGGATGCGAAATATTCGAACGCTTGTGCTTCCAATTGAGCTGAACGAGTGGTTTCGATTCATCCGCGGCCCGTATTTCGTCGTCAACTTATCCGATGCCCGCGCAATCAATGTGACAGGCAAGTACCTCCACCCCGGACGAGGTGTACCACGCTCCGAAAAAGGGCGCGTACGCGGACGCGTCCCATCGGCGGCGTCCCTCGTCCCTCGTCCCTCGTTCCTCTCCACTCCCGTACCGCGCTTGACATCCCCCGCCGTCATCCGTCAGCGTATGGGCATGATGGAGGGCGGATTCCCCCCGCACGTCATGGCGCGAAGACGCATCAGCACGCGGCGCACCCGGGCCGTTCCACGCGGCACGACCGGCGCCTCCGGTGCCGCTGCGCACGGAAAGCCCCACAAATCAGCGCCGGCCGACAAGTCCGCCGCCCCGCCCGGCGCCGCGCCGCGGTCCGCTTCTTCCCAGCCGTCGCGACGCCGAAAGTCGCAGACAAAAGCACAGCCGCCGCAGACATCGCCGACCGCCGAGCGAGCGGCCCGGCCCGTTCCGACCGAAACGCGCCGCGGCGCGAAGTCGGCGCGTGCGATCGCGACCGCGGCGCTCGCCGCGCTGTCGGCGCGCTGGCGCCGCTCGCGCGGCATGCAGGCCGCGCTCATCCTCGCCGCGGTAACGCTGAGCACCGCATGGCTGACGTTCCGCACGCCCGCCTGGTACGCGCCGCCGCGCGTCGATGCGGGCGAGCACCAGCGTCTGCGCGACGGGTTACAGACCACCGCCGACGAATTCACCCAGCTTCTGCTCGGCCGCGAGCCGTTCCGCCTCGAATTCGCCCAGACCACGCTCAACGAGTGGCTGGCCGCCCGCGAGCACATCTGGCCCGCCGCGCGTCGGCTGCTGCCGCCCGATTGGCACGATCCGTTCGTACGCTTCGTGCCCGGTCACATCGAAATCGCTGCAAGGTTCGTCGGCGCTCCCGGCGAGCCGATCGTGTCGATGTCGCTCGCGGTGTCCGTCGAAGGCGACGACGTGGTCCTGCGCGCGACCGGCTGCCGCGTGGGATCCGTGCCCGCGCCGCTGTGCCTCGTGTCGCCCTGGCTTCGCCGACTGTCGCCGCCGGAATCGGAAGGAGAATCTCGCGTCCTGCGCGGTAACGTCGTCGATGGGCTTCACATCCCGCGTCGCCAGGTCTGGTGGAACGGCGAGCGCCTCTTCCAGACGCGCGACGTTCGCACCGCCGCCGGAGTCATCGCGCTGGACATCGAGCCGCTCGGTCCGAAGCACCAGCGCCGCTGAACCAAGTGCCATCCATCAGTCAACCGAACCGCGACCGTGAGGGAGCGGCGCTTCATCGCAGCGCGAGGGGTTCAGTTGAACGGCGCCGAAGCCCTGCGTCGCCCGTTGCGTTCAGACGCGCGTTTCATTCGGACGCGCCACCTCATCCGCAGTCCGCCGTATCGTCCACTCACCCGACGCGCCGCCGCTGGAGCACAGCAGAAACGCCGCATGCGTCAGGCTTCCGCTGACGCGAATCCGCCATTCCCGCTCCGTAACGTCCAGCGTTTCGTACGTTCCCGTCTCGTGAATCTCGACCCGCCCGCGATCGCCCGACACCGGCCCCTCGTAGCTCAGATACGCAAGACGATGATCGCCGATGCGCTCGATCGCCACCGGCCGCGCATCGACCTGCGCCAGCGGAACCGGCGACCGCCACGTCGCCAGCCCGGCGCCTGCCTCGAACATCAGGTCCCAGTGCGACCCGCCCGCCAGGATGTGATGGTGAACGACGAAGCGCAATTGCAGCCCTCCGCGACGCGGCTTAGCATCATAATGCCATGAAACACAATCAACGTCTGGTTCGAGCGGCGTCGACCGTGTTGGCAGGCGTGCTGATCGCAATGAACGGCTGCGGCGATCCGCGGCCCGATCCCGGACGGGCCGAGCGGCTGGGCCGCCAGTATTACCGCGAAGGCCGCTACATGGACGCCATCGCCATGTTCGACACGGTGCGCGAGTTCAATCGCGAAGCGCCCGAGCCGGCGTTGTACCTCGGGCGCTGTTACCTGGCGCTGTCGGAGGAACAGTTCCGGCAGGACAATCTGATCGGCGCCATCCGCTACTGCGACCGGGCGATCCTGGCGTTCACGATGGCGCACGAAGCTTTTCCCGGCTTCTACCAGGCGATCGAGGCCAAGGCCGAAGCGCTGAAGCGCAAGGGGCAGCACGAGTCGGCGCTGGCGCTGGCCGCGTGGGCCGCGCAGGCGTGCGGTCCGCGCGCGAAGTTCCTCATTCTTCAGGCCCGCGAGTACGCCGATCGCGGCGAGGCCGACGAGGCGGTGGCGATTCTGCGTAAAGCGGCGGAAGTCGAGCCGAACAATGCCGCGCCGCACGCCGAGTTGGGTCGAATGTACGCGCGCTATGGCAAGCGATCCGAAGCGATTCAGGCATTGCAGCGCGCCTACGAGTTGAATCCCGACGCCCCCGGCGTCGAAGCCACGCTGGCCGCGCTCCAGTCGCAACGCTGATTGGCACGGGACCGTAATCGGGCAGCCCACCGTTATGGGCAGCCCACCGTGCAGCGGTGGGCTTACTGATCCGAGCCCCAAGCGCAAGCGCTGGGGTTCGCCTCGCTGCGTGGCGAGACCGCATCGCCGGCGCTTGCGGTTCCGATCATGCCGGGTGGCCCACCGCTTCAGCGGTGGCTCGCGATGATGGGTATTGGAACAACGCGCTCCATCGCGCCATCCCCCGGACAAACAAACGCGGCAAAGTGGGCCGGTAAGCCGAATTCCGTTCCCGACGCCGAAACGCCGGGTGGCGGTCATTTATCTGGGCCGACGGTCGCCCGCCGGCTCGAGCACCCTACCCGCGGCGTGGTCCGACGCGGGCCGCGTCGGGGCCGGCGCGGCCGCGACGAGGCGTGCCGACAGACACACCGCATCACGGCCGCGCCGACGCTCGCCGTCTATGTGGGCTTGCTGGCGGTGGGGTTTGCCCTGCCACGACCGTCACCGGTCGCGCGGTGCGCTCTTACCGCACCATTTCACCCTTACCTCCGACATGCCGAAGCAGGTCGGCGGCGGTATGTTTTCTGTGGCACTTTCCCTGGCGTCGCCACCGGTGGCCGTTAGCCATCACCGTGCCCTGTCCAGTTCGGACTTTCCTCCCCGCCCGCGCCCGGCCGGAAACGAGTTCCGTACGAACCTCGGACGGAGCGACCGCCTGGCCCACTTTGCCGCATTCATAGTGTATCCGCGCAAACGGCCGCGGGCCGTGGTCCTCGAAACCTGCCGCTTCGCGACGATCAGCGCTTGGCCCGTGGGTATTTCAATTTGAGCTTCCATCGCAAACGATGGGGTCAACCTCGTTGGATGCTGAGGCCGCGGCCCTGGCGCTTACGGCACTGATTGCGTCGCACTGCCATTCGATTCAGTGCTCGCGCCGGGCTACCATCCCCATCGAAAACAAAGGAGCACCCATGCGTCCACGATCACGTCGCAGCCGGCCCACCTTCACGCTCGCCGCGCTCGTCCTCGCGGCCGTTGCGTCATACACCGGGGCCGAGCCGCCCGTTGACCTCGGCAATCCTCCACAGGGCGTTTTCATCGACGACTGGTTCATCATCGAGCTTCAAGGCGGTAAGGCCGGTCACGGCCACACGACCGTGACGCGTGACGGCGACCGCATTACGTCGCGCACCGATCTGAAGCTCGCCATCCGCCGCGGCGAGGCCGAAGTGCGCATGAACGTCGAACAGGAGTCGCGCGAACTGGTCGATGGTACGCCCGTCGGATTCGAGCACACGATGACGCTCGCCAACGTCCCCGTGCGCATGAAAGGCAAGATCCGTAACGGCAAGGTGCGAATCACCGAAGAACAGTTCGGCGTCGAGCGCGAAAAGACCTATCCGTTCGACCCCGCGACCAGGCTCACGTGGGGCCTGCTTCTCGAACAGCACAAGCACGGTCTCAAGCCGGGCACGAAATACAACGTCTTGACCTACGAACCTTCGCTGCGGCCCGATGCTCCCATCGAAACGCGAGTCGAAGTCATCGGCCCCGAAGACGTCGACGTGCTCGGCCGCCGCATTCGCGCCACGCGCGTGCGACAGATCGTCAACATCGCGGCCCGGCCCGACCAGCCCCCAGCGGCCCCAGGCCCGGCCGGCGCTGCCGCCGCCGCGATGATGGGAACCGAGATCACCTCGGACGCCTGGGTCGACGATCAGCTCAGCCCGGTGCGCATGGACACGCTGCTGGGCGGCCTTCAGATGCGCATGCTGCGCGCCAGCCGCGCCGAAGCCGAAGCCGACGGCAAGCCGCCGGAGCTGTTTCTTTCGTTGTTTGTCCCGCTCAAGGGCAAGCTCAAGTCCGATGCGCGGCGGGTCGTCTACAAGTTCTCCGTCAGCGGCGCGGAACCGCTGCCCGATCTGCCGACGACCGACATGCAGCGATTCGAGCGCATCGACGACCGCTCGGCACGACTCATCGTGAAGCGCAGCGACTGGAACGCGCTGCGAAAGGCTCCGCCCGATGCGCCGGACGCCAAGCCGCCGGCGGACGTCGGACGCTTTCTCGAAGCATCGCTCTATGCCGACGCCAGGGACACGCGCATCAAATCGCTGACCGAGCGCGCCATCAAGAACGCCGCGTCGCCGGCCGAACGCGCCGACAAGCTGCGTCGCTTCGTCAGCGAGTACGTAAGCGAAAAGAACCTCTCGACCGGCTTTGCAACCGCGTCGGAAGTGGCCGAGTCGCGCGAGGGCGACTGCACCGAGCACGCCGTGTTGCTCGCCGCCATGGCCCGTGCCGCCGGCATCCCGGCCCGCGGCGTCGGCGGCATCGTGCGCGTGCCGTCGCCGGGTGGTCAGTCCAGCGACTTCGGCTATCACATGTGGACGCAGGTCTGGCTGCACGGGCGCTGGATCGACATCGACGCCGCCCTGCGGCAGACCGAGTGCGACGTGACGCATATCGCCATGACGATCCTGGACCTGAACGAATCCAGCCTGGCCGACGCCTCGCTGCAACTGCTGCCGCTGATGGGCCGCTTGTCGATGGAGGCGCTCGAAACCGACAAGTAGGGTCCGCTGTGAGCTTGGGAGTTCATTGTCGATTTGCCGTTTCCACCCGCGTTTTCAGCCCTGAAAACGCGGTCGAAATGGCCCTTTTGTCAATGAATTCTCAAACTTTGTGCGGGCGGATTCGCGTGGCACGGACTTGCAGCCCGTGCGCTGCCTTCCTCTGCTTGGAAAAGATTGGCGCGAGGGCGAACCGCACAAGCGTCGCTTGCATCAGAACCCGCCGCGCAAGCGGCGGGCGGCGGCAGTCACCACATTCACGATGAGGCAATGGGTTCTTGTGCGAGGCTTGTCGGGCACTACGGTCTTTCGATCTAAGAAAGTGTTTGAAAAGCCCGGAGAATGCCGATGAATGGGAATGGAACGGAGTTCTTACCCATCCGACGTGACGGACGGTCAGTGGAACCTGATCGTGCCGTGGATTCCGCCGGCAAAGCCGG
>WYBU01000045.1 GCA_011525745.1 Planctomycetaceae bacterium
CCCGGCTTTGCCGGCGGAATCCACGGCACGATCAGGTTCCACTGACCGTCCGTCACGTCGGATGGGTAAGAACTCCGTTCCATTCCCATTCATCGGCATTCTCCGGGCTTTTCAAACACTTTCTTAACGGTCCTCGCAGCGGCCCGACGTGCCGAATGGCCGTCTTCCGAGGTCGCTGCGTTCGGGCCTGGCTGTATATACAGACAGGTCTGTATATTTGATGCCAAAAAAAGAAAGAGGGTTACGCTCGTTTCGCGCCCTCGACGAGCCGAATCGCCGCGTCCCGCGCCACGCCGGCGGCGTCGGGCGTCCCCTGGACCACGGCGGTCATGATGGCCCCCTCGACGAGCAGGGCGACCGCCGGCGCCACCTTCGCGGCGCCCCTGCCGATGGATTCTTCGACCAATCCCCGTAGCATGTCGGCAAACCGCCGCTTGTGGTCACGGACGAACTGCGTCCCCGGGTGGGCGGGGTCAGCGAGTTCCACGGCGGCGTTCTGAAACGCACAGCCGCGGAACCCCGGCGACTCGAACCAATCTTTGAGCGCGGCAAAGAACGCCCGCAACTTGTCCTGGTTCCGCCCGGCGTGTCGCTTCATTGCCGAGCGAAAGAACTCCAGCACGCGTTCCTCGCGGTACTGAAGGACGGCCAGAATCAGGTCGTCCTTCGACGGGAAGTGCGTGTACAGGGTCATCTTGGCCACGCCGGCCTCGGCGATCACGCGGTCAATCCCCACCGCTCGAACGCCGTCCTGGTAGAACAGCCGGTCCGCGGTCTCCAAGAGGCGCTGCCTGGCTTGCGATTTGGCGGCTAGTTTCGCTCCCATGCCCGTATTATACAGACAGGTCTGTCTATGTCAAGGCCACTCACAATTTTTTTTCCTTGTCGGGCACGAAAGCCCGGGCTGCATGGAGAGTGCCGAAAAGTGACGGTTTCCCTTGGAGCCAAATGAAAACAGTCATGCGATCGATCGATGGGTTCGCAGCAGCGGAATTGACCGGACTCCGGCAGGGACAAGTGAAAGGCCCAAAGTATCGAGCGCCCGTCCGCGTACGACGCGCGGCACGACCGCGCGGTCCTGTCGTCAACTCCAGGCCGCCAAGCCCGAGTCCATTCTCGGCTGGCCGGGTATGTCGTCCTCAACGCCCGCACGGTCACCGTGCGGAACTCGATGCCCTCGATCACCTGCCAGGTCCGATCCCGCCGGGCAAGGATCTCCACGCCGTTGAATCCGGCCTGCTCGAAGTGCTCCAGTAAGCGATCCTCGTGGAACGCTCCGGCGATGCAGCCGCTCCACAGATCGCGATGGTCCATGATTGCCGGCGTCGGGTCCTCGTCACAAACAATGTCGGCGAACTGGTGCGCAGCCGGCACCGGGCGTACCTGATTCGACGGATTGCGTGGCGGTTGCAAGCCAACGCGGAAGGCGGCCACAGCGAGCGGGCGCTACGCCGCGCCGAGGAACTCGCCAACGTCGCCGACGTTCGCCCGACGCCGCCAAGGCTGGCCGCGGTGGGCGGCGCGCAACGGCACGACCACGCAACCCAAGGTGGTCCGCGTTCGCGCGACGAGCATTTCCTGTTTAACGACGACCGCTTCAACGCAACGAGCAGGTATTGGCGATGGCCGATCGAACCGCATGTAGGCCCGTTCACCACCGGGTGTCAACGAATGTCCATTGAGACTCCGAGATGACACGAATGTCGGGGCATGTGGTGTGGACGCACGAGACGTGTTAAGCTTTGGCCATTTGTACGACATCACGCTCGAACCTCGTGCCGTTCATGCACATGGTTGCTTGGCAGGCGGCAAGAAGCGGTGACGTGGCTTTTGTCATGTTATGATCGTAACATAATATAAATAAATGATTTATGACATTGAACAACGCTCCTTTGCGCGACTTGAGGCGTCTTGGGCAATCGCGAACTGTTCGCCCGCCCGCTTTGACCAACGACCGCATTGACATTTATAGACATTAACAATATCATGTCCACAATTACCGGTTATCCGGTCAATCTGGCGTTTCTGGTCGCAAATGAAGCTCACCGTTCGTGACGCATCGAAGCTGCTACAGGTCTCGGAAAAGACCGTCTATCGATGGATCGAACAGCGCATGGTGCCCGCGTACCTGGTCAACGGCCAGTACCGGTTCAACCGCGCCGAGCTGCTGGAGTGGGCCACATCGCGTCGCATCAAGGTCTCCGTCGACATCCTCGCCGAGCCTGAAAGCGGCCAATTGCCCTGCCCGGGAATCGCGGAAGCGCTGGAAGCGGGCGGCGTGTTCTATCGCGTCGAAGGGCACAACCGCGAATCCGCGCTGCGCGGCGTCGTTCAACTCATGCGGTTGCCGGACGAGGTCGACCGCGACTTCCTCCTGCGCGTGCTGGTCGCGCGCGAGACGCTCGGTTCCACCGGAATCGGCGAAGGCATCGCGATCCCGCACGTCCGGAATCCCATCGTGTTGCACGTGCCCCGCCCGAGCATCACGCTCTGCTTTCTGGAACAGGCCATCGAATTCGGCGCGCTCGACGGCCGGCCGGTGCGCGTGCTGTTCACGATGATCAGCCCGACGATCCGTGCGCACCTTCACATGATGTCCCATCTGGCCTTCGCGCTGCGCGACACGGACTTCAAGGCGGCCGTCCTGGGTGAGGCATCGCGCGACGAGATCTTCCGCGAGGCGCGGCGCGTTGAATCGACTTTTGTGGAGCCGGCCGCGGAACAACCGGCGGCGGAGACGGCCGAGTGAACGAACGGTGGAGAGGTTTTCGGGCAATCCTCCTGGCCGCACGTTCGTTGCGTCGGCGTGCCGTTCATAACAGTGGGTTTGCCACAGGAGCAGGGTCATGGACCTGACGGCGAAGGATGCCGCACGGTTGCTCAAGCTTCCGGAAGAGCAGATATACGCGTGGATTCGCAACGGCACGCTGCCCAGCTATCGAATCAAGGACCGGTATCGGCTGAACCGCGTCGAGCTGCTCGAGTGGGCGGCGGCGCGCGGCATCAAGGTAGCGCCGGAGTTCTTCCGCGAGAATCAGGAAACCAACGGCGATCTGGTGCTGACGAATGCGTTGATGCATGGCGGCGTTCTGACGGAGGTTGCCGGCGCGGACAAGTCGTCCGTGCTGAAGGAAATATGCGCGCGGCTGAGATTGCCGCCCCAGCTCGACCGCGACGAGCTGCACGGCGTGCTCGTGGCGCGCGAAGCGCTGTGTTCAACGGGCATCGGAAACGGGATCGCCATTCCGCACCCGCGCGGTCCCATCGTGCTCGGTCTTGCGGAACCGCACGTGACGCTCGCGTTCCTGCGCGAGCCGATCGACTACCGTGCGATCGACCGAAAGCCGGTCGACATTCTGTTCGTCATCATCAGCACGACGGTGCACGTTCATCTGATGCTGCTCAGTCATCTCATGTTCGCGCTCCAGGATGCCGAGTTCCGCGCCCTGCTCGATCGGCGCGCCGGCGAGGAGGCGATCATCGCGAAGTCCGCGGAAATCGAACGACGCATGATTCAGTCCGACAACTCCGGCGGGGCCGCGCCGTGAGCGCCATAACGCTGACACTCGTTGTCCTCGGCGGCGGCGCAGCCGGCTCGATTGCGTTGGCGCGACGCCCTCGTGCCGCGCTCTTCATCTCGCTGGCGAGCATGGCCGCCGCGGGCGTGGTCTGCTGCGGCGTCGCCATCCGAACCTTTTGGGGCGGTCCGGGGCCGGTCGCGGTCGTCGACTGGCCGCTGCCGATCGGCTCGGCCACGCTCGCGCTGGATGGACTGTCGGCCTGGTTCCTGCTGGTGATCGGCGCCGTCAGCACGGCCGTTGCGGTCTACTCTTGGGACTACTTTCGCGCGGCCATCGGACAACAGGCGGTCTGGGCGGCGACCGCACTGCTCAACGCGCTCGTGGCGGCGATGGTGATCACCGTCTGCGCGGGCGACATCATCCTGTTCATGGTCGGATGGGAGCTGATGAGCCTGTCCGCCTTCTTGCTCGTGGGATTTCACCATCGCGACGCGCGGACGCGGCGGGGCGCGTGGATGTACCTGATTGCCACGCATCTCGGTACCGCCCTCGGCGTACTGCCGGTGTTCGGCGCGTTCGCGGCATCGACCGGCTCGACGGCATTCGCCGGTTTCGCGGGCGCGTTCAATTCCTCACCGACGGCCGTCGGCGCGGTCCTGTTTTTCCTCGGACTGCTGGGGTTCGGAACTAAAGCCGGCATCATGCCGATGCACGTCTGGCTGCCCGAAGCACATCCCGTCGCGCCCAGCCCCGTTTCGGCGCTGATGTCCGGCGTCGTCATCAAGACCGGCATCTATGGTCTGTTGCGCCTGATCACCTGGCTTCCGCCGTTGCCTCGATCCTGCGCCGTCGCGGTCGTGGCCGTCGCGATCGTCACCGGCGTGATGGGAATTCTCTACGCACTGTCGCAGCGGCAGTACAAGCGCATGCTGGCCTATTCGAGCGTCGAGAACATCGGCATCATCATGCTGGGAATCGGCCTGGGAATGCTGGGACGGACGACGCAACAGCCGATGCTGGAGGCGCTGGGCTTCGGCGGCGCATTGCTGCACGTCCTGAACCACGCGCTGTTCAAGGGCCTTTTGTTCCTGTCGGCCGGGGCGGTGCTGCATGCGACCGGCGTGGACGACATCGAGCGACTCGGCGGCATCGCCCGGCGTGACCCGCTGAACGCGGGTTTGTTCGCGCTGGGCTGCGTGGCGATTTGCGGTCTGCCGCCGCTGAATGGATTCGTGGGCGAATTCCTGATCTACAGCGGCCTGCTGCGGGGCGCTGCCGCCGACTCGCTGTTTGTCACCGCGATCGCGCTGGTCGGCATGGCGGCGCTGGCGCTGATCGGCGGTTTCGCGCTGGCGGGTTTTTCCAGGCTCTTTGGCGTAATGTTTCTCGGCGAGCCGCGCGACGCGCGCGTTCACTTGCACGCG
Organism: Planctomycetaceae bacterium; assembly: GCA_011525745.1. GTDB lineage: Bacteria > Planctomycetota > Phycisphaerae > UBA1845 > UTPLA1 > PLA4. Next base: position 4,946 of record WYBU01000045.1, read on the forward strand.
ACGCCCGTGTCCATGCTGGCGGGGATGGCGATTCTGGCCTTCGGATGTATCGCGGTCGCCCTGGGGGCGAGGCTTTTTGCAGGCATGTTGTCGGCCCCTCTCGCCGTAGTCGCCGGCGCAGCATTCGACACGCACGCCAGTTTCGACGCGATCGTCGCACCGCTCGTCCGGGTCAGCATCATGTCGCTGGTCGCACTCGGCATCGCAAGCGCGCTGCTCGCGTTTCGTCGCCGCAACGTCATGCCCGCAGCCGCGACCGATCGCCAGGCCACGTGGGGATGCGGCTTTGCGACGCCCACGGCGCGCATGCAATACTCAGGATCATCGTACATCTGGACGCTGGCATACAGCTTTCGCAGCCTGCTTCGGCCGCAGCGTCATGCGACTCGACCGGCAGGCTGCTTCACCGCGCCGGTCGGCCTGGAGACGCAAACGGCGGATGCCGCGTTTGAAATGGGATTCCGCCCGATGTTTCGTTTCGCGGCGCGAGGATGCGAGCGCCTCTCGCCGCTCCAGCATGGTCGTATTCAACTCTACCTCATGTACATCGTCGCGACGCTCTTGATCGTCTTCGCGGCCGAGGCGTGGCTGTCGCCATTCTCGGTCGATTCGCCGGGCAAACCGCCGCCGGACATGACGCTGCGCGGCTCGCCGGGCGAGCATCATCAGCGCGGAGGTCACTCGGCGCCGTGAACGCAATCCTCGCAAGCCTTGCGGTGCTGCTCGGCGGCGCGGCCCTGACCGCGTTGCTCGCACGGCTGCCGCGCCCGGGCCTGCTGATCGCCATGCTGTCCATCGTCGCGGCGTCGGTGCTTTGCCTGATCGCTGCGCTGCCGCTGCTGGTCCAGGGGCATGACGCGCAGCCGATCTCGTTGGACTGGCCCATGCCGCTGGGACAGGCTCGCCTGGCGCTGGACGGGTTGTCGGCCTGGTTCCTGGCCACCATCGCTCTACTGAGCGGCGCGGTTGCGATCTACGCGTGGTCCTACCTGCGGGCCGAGATCGGGAAAGAGCCGGTTGCCGTGCTGGGCGCGTTTCTTTGCATCCTGGTGGGCGCGCTCATTCTCGTCGTCACGGCCACCGACGTTGCACTGTTCCTGGTCGGCTGGGAACTGTTGATGCTCGCGTCGTTCTTCCTGGTCGCATTTCACCATCGGCGGGCCGATGTTCGCCGAGCCGCGTGGACATACCTGATCGCAAATCACCTCGGAACCGCGCTCTTCGTTTTGCCGCTCTTTGGAATTCTCGCGGCGAAAGCCGGAAGCATCGAGTTCCAGGCGTTTCAACCGGCGCTGGCGGGAAGCCCTGAGGGTACAACGACGGTGCTCTTTCTGCTTGGTCTGTTCGGTTTCGGCACGAAAGCGGGCTTCATGCCGATGCATGTCTGGCTGCCGGTCGCGCACCCGGCCGCCCCATCCCCGGTTTCGGCGATTCTTTCCGGCGTGGTGATCAAGGCGGGCATCTACGGCTTGTTCCGGCTGCTGGGTTGGCTGCCTGCGCTGTCGATGAGTTGCGCCATGATCATGCTCGCTTTCGGCATGGTCAGCGGAGTACTGGGCGTGCTTTATGCGCTGGCGCAGCACGACATCAAGCGCCTGCTGGCCTACCACAGCGTTGAGAACATCGGAATCATCGGCCTCGGCATTGGGATGGGAATGTTCGGCCACACGCTGGAGAAACCGGCGTTGATGGCGCTTGGATATGGTGGGGCGCTGCTGCACGTCCTCAATCACGCGTTGTTCAAGGGACTGCTCTTTCTGTCGGCCGGGGCGGTGATCCACGCAACCGGCACCGGCGACATCGAACGTCTCGGCGGATTGGCGCGAAAGACGCCGGTCAACGCCGCGATGTTTCTCCTCGCGGCCGTTTCGATTTGCGGATTGCCGCCGTTCAACGGCTTCGTCAGCGAGTGGCTGCTCTACGGTTCGCTGTTCGGCGGTACATGGAGCGCGTCGCGGTTGGTGGCATGGGTTGCCGCGATGGGTGCGCTGTCGCTCGCATTGATGGGCGGATTGGCACTGGCCTGTTTTGCGAAAGTCGTCGGCGCGGTGTTTCTGGGCGAGCCGCGCGACCGGACCATTCAGGCTCATCCGACGCCTGCGTTCATGCGCATCGGCATGTTCATTCCCGCCGTCTTTTGTGTCGCGATCGGCATCTTGCCGGGCGCCTTCGTCCCGCTGACGGCGGGGGGCGTCCGCGTCGTGGCGGGGCTTGAAACGGGCGAAACCATTCGGCACATGCAGTCGATGCTGTCGTCGGTCGGGCAACTGACGCTCCTTGCGGCTGTATTGCTGGCGATCATCACAGGACTTGGTCTTATCAGGCGGCTTCTCCTGCGCGGCCGCGACTCGGCAACGTCACCGGTCGTCACGTGGGGATGTGGATACGCGCACCCGTCGGAGAGAATGCAGTACACGGCGTCGTCGTTCGCGTGGTCGCTGATCCACAGTTTTCGAAGTCTGCTATGGCCGCATCGCAGGGTCGTATCGCCCGCCGGTCCGTTCGCCGCGCACGCCGAACTCGAAACTCATGTTCCGGACATGGCGGAGCACGACTTTTTCTCACCATTATTTCGAGGCGCCAGCCGGATGTTCCGCATGATCCGCAACGTCACGTGGAGCGGGGAGCCGGCGTTTCACACGAAGCCGGTCGAAGGCGGCGGTCGCGTCGGACCGATGCGCGTGCTGGTTGTCGGCGTGCTGACGGCACTGCGGCAAGGGCGCGTCCAGTTGTATATGACGTTCATGGTGCTGACTTTGCTGGTTGTTTTTCTGGTCGCGGCGATGGAGTCGCCCGATTCGTCCGCGCCGCCTGCGCCCCCTGCGATTCACCGCGTCAACGGAGTCTTGAAGTGAGCCCCATCCGTGTCATTGCGGCGATTCCCGAAGCCGTGCTGGTCCTGGCGCTGCCGCCGTTGCTGTTCAGCATCGTCGCCAAAACCAAGGCCTGGTTCGCGGGTCGCGTCGGTCCGCCGTGGCTTCAGCCGTACTACGACTTGCATAAGCTCATGAACAAGGGCGTCGTGTACAGCAAGACGACGACCTGGGTGTTTCGTGCCGGTCCCATCGTGAACCTGGCGGCGCTGCTTACGGCCGCAACGCTCGTCCCCGTTCTGTCGTCCGACTCCGCGCTGGGATTTGCGGGTGACGTGATCCTGGTGGCGTATCTTTTCGCGCTCGGGCGCATGTTCACCGTTCTGGCGGCGATGGATACCGGCAGCAGCTTTGAGGGCATGGGCGCGTCGCGCGAGGTGACCTTCGGCACGATGTCCGAACCGGCGCTGTTCCTGTCGTTGATCGTAATGGCCATCGCGACCAGAAGCCTCCAACTCAGCCAGATCGTGGGACCACAGCTCTTCGCGGCGTGGAGCGCGGTCGGACCGGCCATGCTACTCGTCGTCGGCGCGCTGCTCATCGTGCTCCTGACCGAGACTTGCCGCGTACCGGTGGATGATCCGGCCACGCACCTCGAACTAACGATGATTCACGAAGTCATGGTTCTGGACCACAGCGGTCCGGACTTCGCATACATCACCTACGCCGCTGCGCTGAAGTTCCTGCTCCTGGGCTCGATCCTGCTTCATGCCGCATTCCCGCATCCGGGTTGGCCGCTCTGGGTCGATGTACCGTTGCGTCTGGTTGAGCTGGTCGTGCTGGCCGCCGTAGTCGGTGTGATCGAATCCTCGATGGCGCGCCTGCGATTGAATCGCGTGCCGTTGCTGCTGGCCGGCGCTACGGTGCTGGCGGCGCTCGCCGCGGTGCTGATCCTGACGGGGAGCATGACATGAGCGCACAAGTGACCACGAACGCCGTCCTGGTTCTGGTGCTCCTGCTCAATCTCGGCATGCTCGCGGTCAGCCGACTGGCGATGGGAATCCGGCTCTTTGCGCTCCAAAGCCTGCTGCTGGCATTCCTGCCGCTGGCCGAAGAGGTCCTGGAAGCCGGCCAACCGGGAATGCACGCCTACCTGATCGCCGCCGGCACGATCGCGCTGAAGGTGATCCTGATCCCCTACATACTGCTGCGCATCCTGCGCACCGGCGAAGTGCATCGTGAAGTCGAGCCGTTCATCGGCTTTACGGCGTCCGTGTTCGTCGGTGCGATGCTGGTCATCGGCAGTTTCGCCGTGGCGCTGCGTCTACCGCTGCCGACGCCCCCGGTGTCGAAACTGATCGTGCCGGTGGCGCTGTCGACGCTGTTGCTCGGATTGCTCACGCTCGTCAGCCGTCTGAAAGCGATCACGCAGGTGCTGGGCTTTCTGGTGCTCGAAAACGGCGTGTTCATTCTGGGCTTGCTGTTGTTGAAGCAAACGCCGCTGCTCGTGGAGCTGGGAATCCTGCTCGACCTGTTCGTCGGCGTGTTCATCATGGCGATTGTGGTCTACCACATCCGGCGCGAGTTCGACCACATGGATACGCACTTGCTGGATGCGCTGAAGGAAACATGACGTGACGCTCCTGCTGCTCGTTGTCATTCCGCTCCTATTCGGGCTTCTGTGCCTGGCGCTGCCCACGTCCCCGCTCCGCATGGCGGCGCTGGTCGCAGGCGCCGTCGCGCACCTGGCCGTGGTCATTCGATCCTGGCCGGCGACAGAGGCGCCTGGCAGCCGCGACTTCGTCGGCCTCGACCCGCTCGGGCATCTGTTCCTGACGCTCATCAGCGTACTGTTCGCCGCCACGGCCGTGTACTTCGTCGGCTACCACCGCAAGCGGCTCGTCTCGCAACGCGTGTTCCAGGCGTGCATCCTGGCGCTGCTCTCGGCGCTCAGCCTGTTGTGCATCAGTCAGCACCTCGGACTTCTCTGGGTTGCACTGGAATCGGCGTCGCTGGCCACAACGCCGCTCATTTACTTTCGCCTGGGACCACGGGCCTTGGAGGCGACCTGGAAATTCCTGCTGATGAATTCGGTCGGCGTCGCGCTGGCTCTGCTGGGCATCTTCTGTGTGGCGATTGCGACCACGCGCCACGACGATACGATCGCGCTCACCGTCGCGGATCTCGTCCGCAACGCGACGCGCCTCGATCCAACATGGTTGCGCGTCGGGTTCCTGCTGGGCCTCGTCGGCTTTGGCACAAAAATGGGGCTGGCGCCGCTGCATAGCTGGAAGCCGGATGCCTACGGCGAAGCGCCGCCCCCCGTGGCTGCGTTGATGGCCGGCGGCATGACGCTCGGCGCATTCGCCGGAATCCTGCGCATGTTCCAAGTTTGCGCCGCTGCCGGCCTGAGCTTTTTCGCCGGTTCCTGGTTGATCGTCTTCGGTCTGCTCTCGATTGCAACGGCCGCGGTGTTTGTCGTCGGCAATAACGACTACCGCCGGGTTCTTGCATACACGAGCGTCGAGCATATGGGCGTGCTGGTGGTCGGCGTCGGGCTTGGAACGGCCGGAAGCTATGCCAGTATGTTGCACGCCATGCACAACATGCTGAACAAAGGCGCGATGTTCTTCCTGGCGGGATTCATCTGGCGACTCTACGAAACCAACGACATTCGAGACGTTCGCGGCACCCTGATCCGCAGTCCGCTGGCCGGAGTCCTTCTACTGGCCGCCCTGTGCGCGACGGCCGGGTTGCCGCCGTTCGGCATGTTCTTCAGCGAACTGGGCATCGTTCTGGCGGCGGCGGAAGCGGGCCGCTGGTGGGTGCTGGGGCTGTTCGTGCTGACGCTGGCAGTCGTCTTCGTGGGCGTCATGACAGCCATGTTGCCGATGGTCTTCGGCGATCCGCCCAGGCCCGCGGCCGTCAGCTCTTCAGAAGTTCCCTTTCACCGCTGGCGCCGATTCACGATGCTCGGCGCGGCGACCGGTATGCTCATGCTCGGCCTCGGACTCGGCGCGTATCAACCGCCGGCCGTCCGCGATGCGCTCGTGCGGGCTGCGGACTCGGTCTACCGGCCGCATGTCCAGCCGATCGCATGGGCACCGGCGGAAGGGGGGCGACCGTGAACAGCGGCGGCGGATGGCTACCAATGCGTCCGGGACAGGCGGTAGACATCGCCGCGATTCCGTCGGTTCCGGCGGAGTCGTTCGCAGGCCATGTCGTGGCGGGCGGCGCGCGGGGCGGGCGTCTGGCGAATCTCTTCGGTCGACGGCTGTCGGCTGAGGTGATCCGCTTGTATGCGTTTGTGGCGTTCGACTCCGCAAGTCGCTTCGAGGTCTGCTCGGCGGACGTGCGGCGCGGTGAAACCGGCGGGACCGCGGCGGCGGCATACCCATCGATAACCGCTCACTGGCCCGCGGCGCAGGCGTTCGAGCGCGAAATCGCGGAACGTTACGGCGTGCATCCTCTCGGACACCCGTGGCTCAAACCGCTGCGCTACCACGCCACGGATGACGGAACGCCGGCCCCCTGGGGACCGTTCGATCCGGCCAAGCCGATTCCGGGGGACTACCCGTTCTATCGCGTCGACGGCGAGGAGGTTCATGAGGTCGCCGTCGGACCGGTCCACGCGGGAATCATCGAGCCGGGACACTTCCGCTTTCAGTGCCATGGCGAGGAAGTCCTGCACCTGGAGATCATGCTGGGCTACCAACACCGGGGCGTGGAGCGGCTGCTGCCTCATCGCAACGCGACTCGCTCCGCAATCGTCGCCGAAACGATCGCCGGCGACGCGTCGATCGGGCACGCGACGGCCTACTGCGCGGCACTGGAAGGCCTCGCCGGCGCGAAGATCGGCTTGCGTGCGGCGGCCATTCGCGGCATCGCGCTGGAACTGGAGCGTCTGGCGAACCACGTCGGCGATCTGGGAGCGCTCTGTACCGACGTCGCCTTCCTGCCCGCCTCGGCATACCTCGGTCGCCTTCGGGGCGAATACCTGAATCTGACGCTTGAAATCTGCGGAAACCGCTTCGGCCGCAACCTGCTGCGACCGGGCGGCGTGCGGTTCGACATTCCGCTCGAGACCGCCGAGCGAGTGCGAAAACGCCTCGACGACTTGCAGCGCGAAACGCTCGAGGTGCCGGACCTGATGTTCGATCAATCCTCCGTGCTTTCGCGATTCGAGGGCATCGGCGCATTGACCGAGGCCCAGGCGGATGAGATCGGCATGGTCGGTCCGGCGGCCCGCGCCTGCGGGTGCCGTCGCGACGTTCGCTGCGATCACCCTCACGGCGTGTTTCAGTTCAGTCACATTCCCATCGCGGTCGAGACGACCGGGGACGTCTATGCCCGCGCCGTCGTGCGCTGGCTGGAAGTGCAACGCTCGCTCGAATTCCTGCTGGAACTGCTCGGAATCAGGCCGGAGGGCAAGACCTTCGAACCGCTGGGGAGTCTGAAGCCGAATTCGATGGCCTTCGGCGTCGCCGAGACCTGGCGCGGGGAGGCCATGCACGTCGTGTTTACGGACGACCGCGGCGATCTCGCATCGGCGAAAGTCAAGGATCCGTCGATTCACAACTGGTTTGGTCTGGCGCTGGCGCTGCGCGGCGCGGCTATCTCGGATTTTCCCGTTTGCAACAAGAGCTTTAACTTGAGTTATGCGGGACACGACCTGTGATCCGGCGGCACGGTCGCCGGCATGAACACTGGATGGTGGACAGACGATGTTGCAGATATTGAGAACGCGACTGCGCCAGGGGCATCGGACCACGAAGTTCCCCCTCGTGCTTCCTACGCTTCCCGAGCCGTATCGCGGCCGGCCGGCCATCGATGCGTCGAAGTGCCCGGACGGTTGCCGGGACTGTGTCGAAGCCTGCCCCACCCAGGCGATCAGCGCGGGCGACGGTCTGAAACTCGACCTGGGAAAATGCCTATTCTGCACCGAGTGCGTCGACGCCTGTCCCGAGGGCGCCCTGCGCTACACGCAGGACTATCGCCTGGCCACGTCACGCCGCACCGACCTCGTGCTGAGCAACGGCGATTTGAAGCTGGCGCAGCGCATGGCCGATGATCTTCATCGCGTTCTGGGTCGCGCCCTGCGCTTGCGCGAAGTGTGTGCGGGAAGCTGTAATGCGTGTGACCTCGACACCAATGTGCTCAATACTGTGGGCTGGGACCTGTCGCGGTTTGGGATTCAATTCGTGGCGTCGCCCCGTCACGCGGACGGCCTGGTGGTGACGGGCGCGATCTCTCGCAACATGCACGCTGCATTACTGAGCACCTATGAAGCCGTTCCCAAGCCGCGGATCGTCATTGCCGTCGGCGCGTGTGCGATCAGCGGCGGGCCGTTTTGCGGCAGTCCCGAAGTACACGACGGAGTCGATGGCATTCTCCCAGTGGACCTGTATGTGCCCGGCTGTCCTCCGCACCCGCTGACCATCCTGGACGGACTGCTTCGTCTGATTGGCCGTATTCGTGGATGAGACAGTCGCACGAGCATCAACCGATCCTATGTAACCGGGCGGCTCAGGGGCCGTTATGAACTACACGATACACATTGTCGGTCTTTCCGGCGATAGATTGTAGATGGACATTGATGGCATGCTGAAGTGTCGCGCCGAGTTGTTGTTTCCGCAACTGCCCGAGCGACAAAGGCGCCTTGCCGCGGCGGCGGAATTCCATCGGAATTCGGCCAGAGGTACCAGGCGATACTACGGCGAAGGTAGAAGGCCCCCGTCGAAGTAATAATCGGTCGTCCGCCCCAGCACGTCGTTGACGTGCTCGACCCGCCGGCCGAGGGCGTCGTACGTGAACGCCGCCTTGCGCGTGACGCCGGTCGCGTCGTACACGGCGGTCAGGCGGTCGAGATGGTCGTACTCGTACTGGTACGAGGCGTTGGCGGATGGGCTGTAGGTCAGCGTCAGCCGGCCGGCGAGGTCGTAATTCTGCGTCTGGCCGGCGTGGGTGGTCATGCGGTTCTGGAGGTCGTGGGCATAGCCGACCGCGGACTTGTCGCGATCGACGGCGCTGATGCGGTTGCCCAGGTCATCGTATTGGTACCAGCTCGTCTTGACCGCCGCGGCGGTCCAGTTCTGCGTGTCGGTCGGGCGCGCGGTCAGCAGCCGGTCGAGCGTGTCGTAGGCGTAGGTGCGATCGGCGTCGAGGTAGCCCAAGCTGCCGGTCTGGTTGGCGGTCAACAAGTTGGGGGTGGCGGCCCCACCTGCCCAGTTCCGCGCTCGACAAACGCACGGCATGGGCCTACCGTTTCTTAGAAAGTGTTTGAAAAGCCCGGAGAATGCCGATGAATGGGAATGGAACGGAGTTCTTACCCATCCGACGTGACGGACGGTCAGTGGAACCTGATCGTGCCGTGGATTCCGCCGGCAAAGCC
>WYBU01000046.1 GCA_011525745.1 Planctomycetaceae bacterium
CCCGGCTTTGCCGGCGGAATCCACGGCACGATCAGGTTCCACTGACCGTCCGTCACGTCGGATGGGTAAGAACTCCGTTCCATTCCCATTCATCGGCATTCTCCGGGCTTTTCAAACACTTTCTGAGGTACTCCAACCAGGCGGCGCAGATGTCTTCATCCTTGAGCAGCTTGGCCTGTTCCTTCTCAAACTCGTGGATAGTCATCTTCTTCTTCGTGACCAGTTCCGAGTAGTCCTCGAAGAACTCCTTGGAGTTTGGCTTGAAGATCTCCCACGGGGGATTGGTGATGATGGCGTCAAAGCCGCCCCGGCGATTCAGAATCTCGTCGGATTCGTAACCCCAGTGAAAAGGCTTCAGCCCCTTGATGTCATCCACCCGCACCGATCGCTTGATGGGCCTCCCCTCAGCTTCCTCGTCCTCGTCCCACGCGGCCTGTTCGTACCGGATGCCCAGATGCTCGAATTCTGCCAGAAGCAGATCGTCAAGGATCTCGCGAGCCGCCTGTTTCTTCTCATCAATGGAATCCCTCAGGGCCGTCAGGTCGTCCGCGTAGGTGGCCGTGTGACGGAAGTTCTCGACGAGCCGGTTCTTCTCGTCGACGATGGCGCGGTAGGACCTCTGGCGGAAGAGCTGCCCCTCCATCCGCTTTTCAAAGGACTTGTCATCGACGCGCATCAGGCCGATCAGTGAATTGCCGGCAAGTATGTTGAAATCGATATTGGGCAGCGGCTCCAACTGATCGACGGATTCGGCTGACGCGACGAGGGAGAGAAAAAGGCGCAGCCGGGCGATTTCCGTCGCCTCCTCCATGATGTCCACGCCGTAGAGGTTTTCGGTGATGATGGTCTTCTTGATGAAATAGGCTAGGCTCCGATGTTCCCGCTCGCGCTTCGTGAGCCAATCGGACAGCGTCCCATCGTTGACGAACTTGATCTTGCCGATCACGGCCGAATAGACGTTTATCAGCGTCCGCATCGCCGCGACGAGAAACGCGCCGGAGCCGCAGGCGGGATCGAGCAGGCTCAAGCCCGGCAGGACCTCCAGCAGAAGCCGTCGGCACAGGTTGGCGTCCAGGTTCATGAGCAAATCGCCGACCGAGTCGAATTGCCGCGCCGGTGTCATTCCGGGAATGCCGGGCGTGTTGACGGCATCGAGGATCAGGCGATGAATCGTCTGTTCGCAGAGGTATTCGGTGATCTCGGTGCGCGTGTAGTACGCGCCGAACGCCTTCTGGTTGATGTACTTCTCGAAGATGTAGCCGAGCACGTCGGGCCTGATCTCGTCGTCCCGCTCGCCGGGCGTGTCGTTCAGGTTCCATGAATAGCGCTCGAACAGCGCGAAGAGGTTCTCGAACGCCTTGTCGGGGACGTCGAGCTTCGGGCATTCCTGCTCGACCTTGTGCGGAAGGAAGAGACCGCCGTTCAGATATCGGATTGCGCCAAGCAGCTTCCTGGCCGCCGCAGACCGCTTGTCCTCGGGTTTGGCGAAGCCCTCGAAGAAAAGCGTGCGCAGGAAACGGGTGAAATACTGATTGCGACCCTGCGCCTTGCTCTGGGCGAGCTTTTCCTGAAGGTACGATTGGTTGCCGTCCCGCGCGGTCGGGTTCCTGTAGTCGATGAACCCCTTGCGCTGGAGGAAGTAGATGAACATCAATCGGTTCAGCAGAACCGAGGCGTACCAGCGACGGTCATGTTCATCGGCGACGCCATGTATCAATTCGAGAAAGGCGAGGTGCTGCTCCTGATAGTCGCGGTAGAACTGCTTGGTGACGCGCTCGACATCGAGCGCCTTTCTCAATCTGGCGGCGACTTCGACGACAGGCACATTGCCTGACTCATCCAGCTCGCCGAGGTCAAAGACCATTGCGGTCAGCTTGCCGATGAACAAGTCGCCGGGCTGTCCGCGGAAGTAGTAGTGGTCGCGCGGGCGGAGCTTGCCGTCCTCGCGCCTGACCCAGTACCACAGGCTCTGCGAGCGGTCGGCATTGACGAAAATCAGCAGGTGTTCGTGGTGAAGCTTGGCGATCTCGCGGTGCAGAGTAAGGCGGGTTTTCGCGTCGGGAATGCGGCCATCCCCGGCGGTGAGTTCAAAGACCACCACGCCGGCCAGGTGGGCGATCTGCCTTCGCACAATCGAGGAGCCGTCCACCGTCATCGTCGTCGGCGCAAGGCCCGGCGGGTTCGACCAGCCCAGCTCCTCAATAAAGAGTTTCTGGAAGTCGAATGCAGCCAGGCGTTTGCGGATGGCTTCGAAGTTGACGCCCATCGTCGGCGGGTTCTCCTATGCTCAATGCGGCTTCCGCAGGCCGAGCGAGCAGATGATCCGCGGCTCGCGTGACTCTGATTCCTGTTCGATCAGGCAGAGGCGGTCTTCCTGCCGCAGCTCGACGACTCGCTGGGCCAGCATGATGTCGTCGATGCCGCTGCGCAGCAGGCGGTTCAGCATGTCGGTGGCCGCCTGCTTCAGCGGATACCGGTAGATTTCGTCGATGGCCTTTACCAGTTGGTCGCGGAACTCCGGGGCGTCGAACAGGGTCCCCTTGATATCCTCGGCGCAGCGCTTCAGACGCTCGTAGGTGCGGAACCGCGCCCCCGATGGCCGGCCGAGCTGTCCGCCAACGGATTTCTCCTCCTCGGCGATGGCGGCCACGGCCTTGGCGACGAGTTCGTGGTGGTTGTCGTGGCGCGGCAGCGCCGGCGTGCTTGGCTCGCAGGCGGCGGCCTTCAGAATGGCCAGTGGCGATTCGCTGACGCTGTTGCCGTCCTTGTCGACCCAGGCGAGGGCGTCGTTGCCGTCGGCGGTTCGCAGGTAGACGAGCGCGCCTTCCGGCGAGGCGGGCGACGGCGCGTGCGGCTTGGTCGAATAGACCACCGAGGGCAGCGCGGGAATGACGTTCTGGAGGGACGGATCGCGGTCGAGGGCGTTCTTCCAGATCTGGAAGGCGTAGGATGCGAGGTCGACCTCCGTGTCGTCATCGCCGTCGAGGATGCCGGCCTTTTCGTGGTAGAGGTCGGTGATGGCCCTGTCGTTCCGCTCGTCGCCGAAGAAGGCCTCGTCGGTGCCGACGACTTCGGCGTTCTCCCGGAGCCGCTGGCGGAGGCGGCCGCGCAGCCGGATGATCCGATCGACGCCCTCGGCGGGCAGGAAGGAGTAGCAGAGGATGTTTTCGGCCTGCTGGCCGATGCGGTCGACGCGGCCGACGCGCTGGACGAGGCGGATGATGGCCCAGGGCAGGTCGTAGTTGACGACGACGGCGCCGTCCTGGAGGTTCTGGCCTTCGCTCAACACGTCGGTGGCCACGAGGACCCGCAATTCGTCTTCGGGAGAAACCCGCTCGCGCTTACGATTGCTGACGGGGCTGAAGCGCCAGGCCAGCTCCGTGGGATTGGAGGCGCCGCCCGTGACGCCGGCGATGGCGGTGACGCCGCGACGCTTCAGCTCGGAGGTGAGGTACTGCACGGTATCGGCGAACTGCGTGAAGATCAGTACCTTCTCTTTCGGATGCTTCTTCGTCAGCAAGGCGGTGAGCGCCGCGAGTTTCGCGTCGCGGTCGGCGTCCCAGGTCCCCGCTTTGTTCAACAGCTTGATGACCGATAGTGCATCGCTCCTCAAATCTTTGGCCAGCCCTGCGTCGAACAGGTTTGAGCGCAGCCAACGGAACCGACGTGCGTAGTGCTTCCGGTACTCGTCGTACACCTCCGCAGCGCGCCGTTTGAATTCATCCTCGGTCCGCAGCGCCGCGGCTCCGCTGCTCGACCCGGTGGACGCATCATCGTTCTCATCGTCGTCGAAAAGATCCGTCGTACCGGCGACAGCCTCCACATCGTCGTCGAACAGGCGCTCATCAAGGTACGCGGCGTCCTGTGTTCCGATGGGCAGATCAAGTCCGTTCTCAATGGCGTGCAAAAAAACGAAGTTGCGAAGGACGTGGCGTTCCAGCGATTGCAGGAAGGCCTGTCCGCTGCTCTCCAGTCGCTTGAAGAGACCGGTTCGGCAAAAACCCATCAAGCGCTTGCCGGCGCGGGATAGGTCGTCGAGGACCTTGGCTTCTTTTGGCGTCGGCGGCTGATGCGGCGACGGGGCGACGTAGTTCGCCAGACCGTATCGCGGCAGATTGAGATCGTTGATGGAGTCGACCACATCCGGTGCATAAAGCGTGGCGTACTGCCCGCCGGCCTTGGCATCCGCCGAGGCGAACTTGACGGTCCTCGGCACCCGCTCCGGAAAGTATGAGCGAGTGTGATCGGCAAACTCCAGATACTTTCGCTTGGTCGCTGAATCCGTGAAGGCGTAATTGTCCTTGATGAAGCTGCGGGTCCGGCGAACAAGGTACAGCCGCATCAACTCGCGCCAATCATCGGCGTACTCGCTCTTCTCAAAGGCTGCAACCGATCGGATGGAGCACTGGTGTCGTCGGATGAACTCTGTCTCGCCAAGCTCCTTGAGCAGGCATTCCGGCCGGACTCCGACATCTTCTTCCTCGGAGATGAAGAGTCGAATCTGGTTGGAAAGGTCGAGGTAGGTCTTGTTGTACGGCGTGGCCGAAAGCAGGACGACGCGGCTCTCATTCTTCTGGATGTATTCCTTAATGGCCTTGTAACGCTTTCCCTCCCGATTTCGAAGGTTGTGGCTTTCGTCGATGATGATCAGCCGGTAACGGCGCAGGTTGACCAGTTGCTTCTGCGCCTGGCTCGTCGAGAGTACCTTGCCCCGAAGCCGGTAGCGCTCGCGGTAATCCTCCCACATCGGGACCAGGTTCTTCGGGCAAAGGATGAGCGTTTCGAGGTCTTGGTCGTCCTCGAAAATACGAGCCAGCGCCGTGGCCATGAGAGTCTTGCCCAGGCCGACGACGTCGCCGATCAGCACACCGCCGCGTTTGTTTAGATGGTGTGCGGCGATCTTGACCGCCGCGACTTGAAACTCGAACAACTCGTTACCGAAGTCACGCGGGATGCGGAATTCGGCTAACCCGGCGCGGGCTTCCTGGGACAGGTGGTACGCGATCTTCAAGTAAATGTGGTATGGTGGAATCGCTTGCTCACGAGCCCAGCTTTCGTCGATGATCTTCACGAGTTCATCTGAGATGTCGATGCACAAGCGATCATCCCAACGGTCCTCGAACCATCGCGCGAGCTTCTGGCAGGCGTCCTGATCCAACACGTCGACGTTCAGTTCGCCTTGTTGGGATAGGCCCGCGAGCGTCAGGTTGCTGCTTCCCAGGTATCCCACGAGCGGGCTCACTGGGTCGGGCCTGAAGAGCATGTAGAGTTTGGCGTGTAGTGGGTGTCGGAGGAACAGCTTGACGACGACCTTTTTCGCGGTGATCTGTGCGGCCAGGCGCCGGAGGCCGGCTTCATCCTCGTTGGTCGGTACGCCGACGGTCAGTTGTTCGCGGAACTCCTCGGCCAGCTTCTTCTTCAAACGAGCGGCGCTCTGGTTGTCGATCGCGCCGTCGCCCTTGGCGAGGCTCAGTGCCTCCCGCAGTTCATCATGCGGCGTGCGGTGCATGCCCACCAGCAACCGGCAACGTTGCTCCGGACCGCCAGACCAGCGCTCGATGTACGAGTCGATCTGCTTCCAGCCGCGCAGGTTGAAGTAGCCGACGCAGAAATCGGCGCGGCTGGACAGGCCCAGCGTGTCGCGCAGGGCCGGCAGGAGCGACTGCTCGATGTTGTCGAAAATGCGCGGCATGATCCGGACTCCGCCGCCGTGACCGGCGATGCGCGCTGCGACGCCGCGTGCGCGGCCATCGGCGCTCGCCGCCGGCAGGCCGCGCCGCTTCGTGATACGGGCGGAACAATCTCCATCATAACGGCGGAGTTCGGCCGGTCCAAACCGGCCGGTTTCGCCCGTGCCGGCGCGGCGGATGCGAGATGGAAAGAGAATTGCGCGAGGGGGGAGTCGAACCCCCACGGGTTGCCCCACAGGATCCTAAGTCCTGCGCGTCTGCCAGTTCCGCCACTCGCGCGGGCTGGGGGGATGATAGCCGGTTCGCGCGTGCGGACCTACCTTGCGGCGCGGCGATCACCGGATGAGCGAGTTCCGAAGGCGGTCGGCACGGCGGGCGGCGCGTGCGCTGTGCGGCCTGGATGAGGAATCGGAACGATATCACCTGCGAGAGGAACTGCGGCCGAGAGGAGTCGAACCTCCACGAACTTACGTTCACTAGAACCTGAATCTAG
>WYBU01000047.1 GCA_011525745.1 Planctomycetaceae bacterium
ATCCGCAGTCATGACAGGGTCTCCTGATTTTGGCTTCAGGAGAGCGCGCTCCCAACATTGCCTTCCAAGGACCCATCGGCTCGACACCCCAAAAAACTTGAGCAACAATAGCGCTGTCGTATTAGAATGGGTGCGATGTCGGTGCGACGGGTATCGGCCGACTGAGTCGAGTCGCGCATCCTGGCGTTGATGCCGCGCCGGGACGCCGCTGTCGCCGCTTCATCCATGAGAAAACCGCTGCTTGGCGTAGTCGTTGTTTTGGGCGCGGGTTGCCGCGAGTCGCCCGCGCCGCCGGTGTCTCCGGCCGTGCAGGGCACGTCGTTCGTGCGGCGCGACGCGGCGGCTGCGCCGGCGGCGACGACGCAGGCGTCGGCGACAACTCCCGGCGAAGAGGCGAATCCGGCGATCGCGCCGTCGTCGCCCGAGGCGAATCCCGAGGACGATGCGTCGAGCGACGCGGCGGCCGCGCCGCGCGAACCGCCGGCGGCGCCGGCGGTCGCGGCCCGGACGGGCGGCGAAACGCGGAAGTCGCGTCCGCGCCGGATGCGTGACGGGTATGAAGTCGTGTCGTTCGATTTCGTCGGCGGCTTTCCCTACAAGAAGCTGGTGGTCGATCCCGACAATCTTCGGTCCCCGCCTCTGGATCAGGTTCCCGCCGAGATCAAGGCGATGGACGGACGGCGGATCGAGATCCGCGGCTTCATGGCCCCGTTCGATCTCCAGGACGGAAGGGTGAGCCGGTTCTTTTTAATGGGCGACATCATCGCCTGCTGTTACGGCCGGCCGTTGCAGCCGAACGAACTGATCGAATGCGCCGCGCCGGACGGCCGGACGTTCGAGTATCACAAGCACGTGCCGATCATGGTGCGCGGCACGCTGCGCGTGAAGGAGGAGATCGAGAACGGATACGTGGTCGGGCTGTACAAGCTGGAGCCGGATGACGTGATACGGGAAGAGGATCAGTGAAACGGGTTGTGCGGGCAAGGGAATACAAGACGTGCTTCGGCGATTTGAGATTTGAGGTTGGTGAAGTGAGGGACGATTGTCGCGGGCGGAGCAATAAAGGGCCGTGTGAGCTGAAGAGTCATCCGGGCCGTTTGACGGCTTCATTCGATCAACATCGCATCGCCGTAACTGTAAAAGCGGTATCCCCCCTCGATGGCGGCCGCGTAGGCCCGGCGCGTGAGGTCTGCGCCGGCGAAGGCGTACACGAGCGCCAGCAGCGTGCTGCGCGGCAGGTGGAAATTCGTCAGCAGGGCGTCGGCGACGCGGAACTCGAACGGCGGCTGGATGAGCAGATCGGTCCAGCCCTCGCAGGGGGCCAGTTCGATCGCGGTAGACGCCGCAGCGGATGAGGTCGCGCCGGTTGTCGGCGCGGTGCGCGCGGCGGCGCCGCGTGTGAAGGGTTGCTTGCCTCCGCGCACTTGGTCCGTCGCCACGGCGTCGGTTCTTGCGGCCGTCTCGAGCACGCGCACCGCCGTCGTGCCCACCGCGATGACGCGCCCGCCGCGTGATTTTGCCTGCGCGATGGCGGCGACGGCGTGTGCGGGCAGGCGATACCACTCCGCGTGCATGACGTGGTCGTTCAGGTCATCGACTTCCACCGGGCGAAACGTGCCCAGGCCGACGTGCAGCGTGAGCTGCGTCAACTCGATGCCGGCGTCGCGCAGGCGATCGAGCAGCGCGGAAGTGAAGTGCAGTCCGGCGGTCGGCGCGGCGACCGCGCCGGCTTCGCTGGCGAAAATTGTCTGATAACGCGCCCGGTCGATGGCGTCCAGCTCGGGATCGTCCTCGCGCTCGCGGCGGATATACGGCGGCAGGGGCATGCGACCGACGCGCTCGAGCACCTGCTCGGCCGGATCCGGCGGGGCGACGGCGACGCGCCAGGCGCCGCGGGGGCCGCGCTGTTCCAGAGTCAGGCGCCAGCGGCCGTCTTGCAGGCCGAGCGTCTCACCTTCGCGGATGCGTCCGCGGCCAGCCAGCAGGACGTGCCAGCGGCCGGGCGAATCTTCGTGCAGGAAGAGTCCGTTGATGCGTCCGCCGGCGGCGCGGCGCGCGATGAAGCGCGCGGGCAGAACGCGCGTGCGGTTGACGACGAGCAGGTCGCCGGCGCGCAGCAGGCCGGGCAGGTCGGCGATGCGATGATCGGACAGACTGCCCGCGGCGCGGTCGACCCGCATGAGGCGGGCGGCGTCGCGCGGCACGGCGGGCCGCTGTGCGATCATCTCGTTCGGGAGGTCGTAGTCGAGCAGAGCGGTTTTCACGTTGAGAACATAGCACATCAAACTGCGACAAGGTACGCGCGCGGGGGGATGGAGGGCACGGGGACCAGGGAGAAGCGACGGAGCGACGAAGCGAGGAAGGGAAGCAGAGAGTCGAAAGTCGAAACAAGAGGTTCACGCAGCGGCGCAGAGATCGCCGAGGACTGGATTCCCGCCTTCGTGGGAATGCCGGGAAGCCCCGGGGTTCAAACCCGTGCCACGCGGAAGCTCAACATGTCCGAGCCGTCGCGAGAAACGTTGGTTTCGCATGCCGGGCGCTTGTACGCGCGAGGCCTTGACGTTGCCGCACCGATTTCACAGCTTGGGGCGGGTGTGCTCCATCGCCGCGGAGGTTGTTTCCGGACGGGCGGCGGGGCCGACGTCCGACCAGGTTTTTCTTTACCTGGCATTCGATGATTCCTAGTATTGATGTAGAGAAGCCGATGTATCCGTCGGAGCCGGAGGCGAATCGCCGCACGACGGGAGGTCGCGGAATCATGAGGTTGCCGATTCCACCGGATCACGCGTTGCACCGCTGGTTCTCGGGTCTGGTGCAGCAGGCGATGTACGCGGATGTCGGACTGTGCGATCCGACGCTGGTCGATTATCTGGCCGAACTGCTGACGCAGTTCATCCACACGGATCGCATCTTTCCGTTCCGCGATGCGCAGGGCAAGCCGATCGAGGACGTGGCGGAGCTGCTGGAGCACGTGCTGCATCAGCCCAGTCCCGCGCCGCAGGTGCGCGATCGCGTCATCCATCGACACGTCGGCGATTTCACGCTGTTCTGGACCAGCATCTACCCGGAGAACCTGCGGCGGCTGCGGGCGCGGCATCGCAAGGATCACCTGCTCGACTACACGCAGCAGGGCAAACGGTCCTATGCGATCGCGTCGGAACTGTCGGACGCCGGCGCCGAGCCGCCGGCGTCGCTGCTGAAGCTGCTGAGCGACGAGTTTGAGACCTGCATGTACGGACTGGGCATCGTGCGCGAGCAGGTGCGGACGGCCGCCGTCGAGAACGTTCCGCCGAAGCCGATCTGGAAGTAGGCGTCTTCGCGGAGTACGATGGATGAGTGCCCGTCCATCGGAGGGGACCCGCCATGCGTTGTCAAGAAAAAGTCGCTGTCTTCACTCGCAAGTACGGCTTTCAGCGCGGCCTGCGTTGGGCATTCGCGCTGCTTCTGGCGGCGGCCCTGGGCTGCAACCTGTTCCCGGTTGTTTTCGCGCCGCCGCAGAATATGACGGCGGTGGTCGGCGGCATTGCCAATCAGCAGCCGTTCTGGGGAAAGCTGCTGTCGGCCGACGGGCTGGGGCGCGAAGAGGGGGACTTTCTGCTGGCAACGTGCGGCTGCGGCGACTGGCGGGCGCTGGTGACGCCGGCGGATGGATCGGGACAGGTGCAATTCCCCGTGCATTTCTACTCCAACGGCGAATACGATCCGGCGGCCGACGTAACGGTCTATGGCGAGGAGGGCGACTATGCGCTGAGCGGCCTGGTCGCGCAGGTGGCGGGCACGACGAGCGGCTGGATGAAGCTGCGGTCGCGCACGCCGCGGTACACGGCCACGCGCGGCTCCAACCACACCGACCAGGCGGAGGCGTGCGTACTGTGTCACGTGGGGGATGATCCGATCTTGCCGCAGCCGGAGAATCATCCGGCGTTTGAATTGAATCCGCCGAATTGTCTGAGCTGTCATCAGGTGGCGATCGAATAGGGGTCGAAACGGGGCGGCGGCGAGCGACTGAACGTGGCGGGGCGCAGGGTCGCCACGAGATAGTTTTCACTTCGGCGGGTTTTCCTCATATTCGCGGCGGCAGAAGCGGTCGGTCATGCCCGCGACGTAGTCGCATACGACCCGGTGCAGGCCCTGCTCGTCGATGCGCGCGGCGAAGCGCGGCGGCAGCCGGGACGGCGAATCGACGTAGCCGTCAAACACCGCGGCGATGATCCGTTCCGCCTCGCGGTCCATGCGGCGCACGTGATCGTGCGTGTAGAGCGTCTTTTTCAGGATCGCCAGCAACTCATCCAGCGCCGCGCGGCCTTCGGCGGAGAATCCGGCCAGGGGCGAATGGTGGCGGCGCAGCGCGTCGACGTCCGTCGGCCGTGCCGCGGCCAGCCGCGCGCGTGTGGCGGCGACGGCGTCGGCGATGAGGCGATCGCACAGTGTGTCGAGCGCCGGCCGGCGGACGGCGCCGTGATGGCGCTTGGGGAATCGCTCGCGCAGCGGGCCGATCGCCTCGCGCCACAGGCGGCTGTCGGACAGGGCCGCCTCGTCGATCAGTTCGTGCATCAGACCGTCCTCGACGTCGTGCAGGGCATAGGCGATTTCGTCGGTGAGGTTGACGATTTGGGCTTCGAGCGTCGGATGCGGGCCGGTGTCGAACCAGGCCGCGATCGCGCGGTCGTCGGCCTCCGGCGGTGGGCGGTCGAACGTCGTGCGGTGCTTGACCAGCCCTTCGCGCACTTCGCAAGACAGGTTCAGGCCGCGAAATTCCGGATAGGGATGCTCCAGATATTCCACGACCCGCAGCGATTGCAGGTTGTGCTCGAAACCGCCGTGATCGCGCATTCGCGCGGCCAGCGCCGCTTCGCCGGCATGGCCGAAGGGCGGATGGCCCAGGTCGTGGGCCAGGGCGATCGCCTCGGCCAAGGCGGCGTTGAGGCGCAGCTCGTCGGCGAGTCGCCGCGCCTGGGCGGCCACTTCGAGGGAGTGCGTCAGGCGCGTGCGGTAATGATCGCCTTCGTGCGTGACGAAGACCTGCGTTTTGTGCTCCAACCGGCGAAAGGCGGTGCAATGGAGGATGCGATGGCGGTCGAGCGCAAATGGCGGACGACCGGCGGCGCGCGGCTCGTCATGGCGGCGGACGCGGGCGTGATCGTCGTGGACGGCGTAGTGCGCCAGTTCGGTCATGGCGGCGTATTGTAAGCGCGGGGCGGGCGGGGCTTGCGGCGAGAGAAGTGAAAGCCCTCGCAGGGAAGTAGGGAACAGGGGACAGGAGAGAGGCACGAAGGCACGGAGGCACGCACGCACGGAACGCGCGTTCATCTTCGGCCCCCCCGGCGAAGGCGGGGGCCGTGCCACGTCGTTTGATCCGAGCCGCAAGCGCCAGCGCTGCGGTCACGCCACCCCGAGCGGGCAACCCCGGCGCTTGCGCTTGTTGCTCGGATTCACACGGGCTGCCAGCCCGTGCCACGCGATACAGCCGACGGCGGCTGTGCCACATTCATCACAGCCCGGGGTTCTGAAGTCGTCGTTACAATGCGGATTGCATGGCGAAATTCGCTTCGCGTGGCGTCGCGCCTTCCGCGCTCATTTCAATCCTGACGGCCGCCGGCGCGCCGCTCATGGCGCAGCCGGCCGAGCCGGCGGCCTCGACGCAAAGCCATCTCGCCGACGTGTTGATGGCGGCAACGATTCGCACGCCGCATCGCTGGGGCGTCGACTTCGTCAAGCGCGGCGACTACCTGTACGTGAGCGGTTCCGAAAGTCAGCGAAAATTCCTCGTGGTTGATGCCCGCGATCCGGCCGGCCTGCGCGTGGTGGCCGAGACCGAAGGCGGCATGTACGCCGCGCGCAATTTGTGCCTGTTCGAGGAATTCGCGCTGATCAACTGCTATCGCTGGATCAATCCCGTCGACATTCGCCGGCCGGAACAGCCGCGGCTGGCGTTCGGCTGCCTGTGGAAGC
Source organism: Planctomycetaceae bacterium (assembly GCA_011525745.1). Classification (GTDB taxonomy): domain Bacteria; phylum Planctomycetota; class Phycisphaerae; order UBA1845; family UTPLA1; genus PLA4. Next base: position 5,953 of record WYBU01000047.1, read on the forward strand.
CGGACGACGACGCGGCCAATGTGCCGCCGCATTATCGCTTCGCGTGTCGCGAGCGGTTGCTGTATCTGGCGTGCGGCGATCCGCGGCGGGCGTTGCGCATCTACGAGATACGGCGCGACTTTTCGCCGCAACCGCTCGGCGCAGTCGACCTATCGGATCGCATCAGCGCCGAGTCGGTCGCGATCATGCGGCGGCGGCACAACTGGTATCCCAACGCGGAGATCGTCCTCGACGGCGAGCGGCTGTTCACTTCTTATGGCACGCAACTGGCGGCGTTCGACGTTCGCGATCCGGCCGCGCCGCGCGTGCTGTTCTGCCACGATCTGCACGTCAACGTCGTCGGGCTGGCGCTGCGCGGGCGGACACTGTTCGTCACGATGAACAATCGCTGGCGGGGGCGCGGCGCCAATCCGGCCAGACAGGCGGCGCTGCTGGTGCTGGACGTGTCCGAAGCCGCCGCGCCGCGGCCGGTCGGCCTGTACCGGGACATGGAGGTTCCCGAGCGCATGTTGTCGGACGGCGCGAGGCTGTATCTGATGGGCGAGGAGCGCACGCCGGACGACGCGCTGCACATCGACGGCGTACCCATGCCGCCGGCGTTGCGGGCGCGGCATGCGCGCCGCACGGCGTTGCACGTACTGGACGCGTCCGATGCCGCCGCGCCGCGCTGCGTCGGGCGGCTGGCGTTGCCGTTCAGCAGCGGGCTGTTCGACGACGCCGTCTGCCGCGCGATGGCGCTGGACAACGGCGTGCTGTACGTGGCGGATCAGGACTTCGGCATTCGCACGATCGACGTGCGCGATGCGGCGCGGCCGCGAATGCTGGGCGGGTTGCGGACCGTGTCACACGAGGTGCGCGGGGTCGTTCCGCGCGACGAGGACATGATTATCGCCAACATGCCCTGCATCCTGACGGCGGGGCTGGACAAGTCGATATATCATGTCGCTAATATCCCGGGCGATTCCGCCGGGTCGCAACCGCATTCGGCTCCCGCGCCGCCTGGCGGCGAATCTCAGGCACGGTTCGTCGAAAGCCGGCCCGTCGTCGATGCTTCGCCTTCGCTGGCCGCGCTCGGTCGCTGGGACGCCTCGTTTCCGCAGGCGGGTCCCAATGCGCGCTATCTCTACGGCCTGCCGCGCGAAGCGCGCGACATCGTGATTCTCGATTTCGCCGCCGCTGGACGCGTGGCCGGTTTCGTTCCGCTGCCGACGGGCTGGGGCGGGCGCGATCTGGGCTGGTCGCGCGGGCGGCTGTATGTGCTGGCGGTGCGCGGCGGCGACGCGTGCGTGCTCGTATATGAGCCGGTCGAAGACGGCCGCGGACTCCATCCGTTGAGGCGCATCGACATCGGCCGGCCGGCGGCCGGCATCGGCTGGGGCTGGGGCGCGGCGTTTCTCGTCGCGGATGATCGGCTGTTTCTGCTGCAGACGGTGCGCGCCGAAGCCGGCCGCGATGGGGCGGACGAGCAGCGGCCGACCGGGACGCGTGCGCTGCATTTGTACTCGGTGGATATTTCGTCGCCCGATCAGCCGCGCGTGCTGCCGCGGGTCGATCTGCTGGAGGCGGGCGGCGCGGTGCGGCCGACTTATGAGAACGGGCGGGCGCTGGCGTGGGTGGGCGGCCATCTGTATCTGCACGCGATCGACGAATCGGCGCGGCGGCGGGCGTCGTGGCTGCTGGCATATGACTTGCGCGAACCGGGCCGGGCGCGGCTGGCAGGATCGTTGCGCGCTCCGACCGAGCCGGTCGAATCGTGGGTGACGCGAAATCTGTGCGCATTGTCGCCGCGGCCGTACCTGCTGTGCACGGCCGAGCAGGGCGGGGCGTGGATCGCCGACGTGCGCGATCCGCGCGCGCCGCGCGTGGCCTGGCGCGAGCCGCTTTTTCCGCGCGGGACCGACACCGAGTCTTACGACGGCATCGCCAAGCCCGCGCCGGCGTGGCGCGACGGGTTGGCGTTCGTGCCGCGGCTCGATCGGGTGGATTTGTTCCGCGTGGCGTTCGCCGACGGTCCGCCGCCGACGGTCGACGAGCAACGGGCGCGGATCGAGTCGCTGGAGGCGGCGTTGCGGGCGGAGGATCCGGCGGACGCGGCGCCGGCGGAGCGGGCGGCGCGGCGAGTGGCGGCGCGCGTGGTGCGGTATTACCTCGACCAGGGCGAGCTTCAGCAGGCCGCGGCCGCCGCGCGGCCGGCGTCGGCGGCGCCGCGAGACGTGTTGGCCCGCATTGCGCGCGCGGCCGGCGAGATGCGTATCGACGGCCGCGATGACGAATGGCGGGAGATTGCGCCTATTCGCTTCGTCGAGGGTCCGGCGACGATCCGCTGGCAATGGGACGATCGCGCGCTGTACGGGCTGTTGAACGTCGTCGATCCGCAGATCGAGCGCGACAGCGGCCCGCCGGCCACGCCGCACACGCATCCCGGCGATCACGTCGACCTGTTCATCACGCCATTGCCGGCCGCGGCCGAGCGCGGCTATGGGCCGGCCGATCTGCACGTGTCGATCGACCTGGCCGGTCGGGTGGAGTTGCATCATCAGAATCCGCGTGTGCGCGGCGGTGCGCCGGAGCATCGCTTCACGTCGGCGCGAGCGGCCCGCGCGGCGCTGGCGCGCGGCGACGGGGGCTACCTGCTGGAGTTCGCCATTCCGCACGACGACACGTGGATCGAGCCGCTGGCCGGGGCGCGGATTGCGGCGTCGGTTTTTGTGGTTGATCGCGGCGCGCGGCCGATGCGGCAGGGCGCGGGCGAACTGGTCGGCTATGGCGCGGTGCAGGCGGACTGGCCGGTGTTGGAGTTGTCGCCGTGAACGGCGGTGTGGTTCGTACGAGCCGTCGGCGAGGTGGGGCGTGACGCTGGGCGGATGTCGCGGCCATCGCAGTCGCGCCTGTGACGCACGGGCTACAAGCCCGTGCCACGCGGGGACGGGCGAGACGCCCGTACCAGCCGACACAGCCGGGGCGGCGATGCGCTATTCAACACAGCCGGGGGCGGCTGTGGTCCAATTGACACAGCCGGGAGTGGCTGTGCCCCAACCGACACAGCCGAGGGCGGCTGTGCTCCAGTCGACACAGCCGGGGGCGGCTGTGCCCCATTCGACACAGCCGGGGGCGGCTGTGCACTATTCAACACAGCCGGGGGCGGGTGTGCTCCATTCGACACAGCCGGGGGCGGGTGTGCTCCATTCGACACAGCCGGGGGCGGGTGTGCTCCATTCGACACAGCCGAGGGCGGGTGTGCTCCATTCGACACAGCCGGGGGCGGCTGTGCCCCAACCGACACAGCCGAGGGCGGCTGTGGGACGCTCTTTCGACGCTCCCTCACGGTCGCGGTTCGGTTCAGGCAGTCGCCCGTGCGAATCCACGTCTGCCCGACATCATTTCCCGGCGGGGGCGGTTGTGGTCGGCAGGCCGTGGGAGAGGACCTCTTCGACGGCGCGGCAGAAGGCGTCGATTTCGTCGAGCGTCGAATAGACGTTGGGCGTCACGCGAATGCCCTGAAAATCGTCGTGAATAATCGGCGTGACGAGGATGCGGTACTTGCCCCACAGATGCGCCGCCAGCGCGGTCGGGTCGACGTCGCGCACCGCGAACGTGGCGATGCCGCACGACATGGCCGGATCGAGGTTGGTGTGCAGCACGATTCGGGGGTCCTGCGCCAGGCGCTTCGCCCAGCGGTCGCGCAGATAGCGCAGCCGCGCCTCCTTGCGGGGCGGACCGAGACCCTCCCAGAACGTCAGCGCCTCGGCGATGGACAGTCGCTCGGCGGCCGGGTGGGTGCCGATTTCCTCGAATTTGCGGATGTTGTCGCGCATGTCGTCGGGCGCGGCCATCAGCGGCCAGATGTCGGGGATCAACTTCTTGCGCACGTAGAGCAGCCCGGTGCCGACGGGGGCGGTGAGCCACTTGTGCAGGCTGACGCCGTACATGTCGCAATCCAGCTCATCGCGGGTGAAGCAGAAGTGGGCAAAGGCGTGTGCACCGTCGATGACGACGGGAATGCCGCGCTGGCGGGCCATCTGCACGATGCGCCGCACGGGGTAGATCTGCCCCGTGATGTTGACGATGTGACACATCAGAATGAGCTTGACGTCGGGCGTGGCGTGCCGCTCGAACAGCTCGTACAGCTCGTCCATCGAACTCGACGGCGTCGGAACGGGGAACGTGCGCATGACGACGCCTTCGCGGGCGCAGCGCTGGCGAATCGTGGTCAGCATCCGGCCATAGTCCTGGTTGGTGGTCAGGATGACGTCGCCGGGCTTGAGGTCGATGCCGAGCAGGCATGTTTCGAGCGATTCGCTGGCGTTGCGCGTGATGGCCATTTCGTCGGCGTCGCAGCCGAAATGGCGGGCCAGCCGGCGACGGACAGTCTCGACCTGAGGTTCCTGAATCTGCCACAACGCCCAGGCGGTGGCGCTGTTGGCGAACTCGATGTGGCGGCGATGGGCTTCCTGAACGACGCGCGGCGACGGACAGACGCCGCCGTTGTTGAGATTATTGATGCTGCGGTCGACGGTGAACGCCTGCTGGGCGGCGAACCAGAAGTCCTCGTCGCCGGCCAACTCGGCCGGGGAGCGGTCGCCGGCGAGGCGGTCGTAGGCGGCGGCGCGGGCCTGGGCGTCGTTACGGAAACGGGCCAGCGCCAGGGCGCCGGCGGCCAGTCCGGTGGTGCGGAGGAATCGGCGGCGAGATTGCATGGAACGCATCCTTGATTGAGTGCGAGGCATTGCCATGGTGCGCGATGAAGTCGCTTGCGCGCGGCGGACCACAGCCGGGGGAGGCTGAACTGCACGGGCCGCAAGCGCGTGGCCCGCGGAATGATCCGAGCCTCAAGCGCCAGCGCTGCGGTCCCGGTGCATTGCGACGCTGACCCCCGGCGCTTGCGCTTGGGGCTCAGTTTCCCACGGGCAGCAAGCCCGGGCCACCCAACAAGAGCGGCGAACGGGCAAGTCACGTCTCGCCGCACTATTTGACTTCGAGCAGCTCGACCTCGAACAGCAACGGCGCATGGGCCGGAATCGTGGGCGGATATCCGCGTTCGCCGTAACCCAGCTCCGGCGGAATGATCAGCATGCGCTTTTCGCCGACCTTCATCATGCCGACGCCTTCGATCCAGCCAGGTATGAAGCGTGCTAACTGTAACTCAACCGGCTCACGATCGCGCGAGCTGTCGAATTTCGTTCCGTCGGCGAGCCAGCCGGTGTAGTGCACCTTGACGGTGTTCTCGGGCTTGGGCGTGGCGCCGGCGCCTTCCGAGACGATGACATACATCAGTCCCGACGCCGTCGCCGTGGGCTTCTGCTTGGTCTCGGTTTCGACGCGCGCGATCAACTGGTCGATTTTCTTCTGTAACTCGGCGTGTACATCCGCCTCCGTCGTTACCTTGATCAGTTCGAGGTCCAGCAGCACGGTGGAATTCGGCGGAATCGGGCCGCCGCCGTTTTCGCCGAACGCCGTGGCCGGCGGGCAGACTACCTTGCGCCGCTCGCCGGGCTTCATCGCCAGGATGCTGTCCTGCAAGCCCTTGAACTGCTCGAGGCGCTCGACTTCGACGATGATCGCCTGGCCGCGCTGACGCGAGTCCTGCCACACCTTGCCGCCCGGCAGCGAGCCGATGACGTGAAACTCGGCCTTGTCCTTCAGCGTGGGCGGCGCGCCGGTCCCTTCCTTGAGAATCACGTAGGACACTCCGGTCGTGGCCTGCGTCAGCTTCTTGCCCGCTTCTTTCTCGATTGCTTCGATCGCCGCCGCGACGTCCTTGGCGTCCTGGGCCGCCTTGGCGTCCGCGGCGGCGGTGCGCCCGGCCTCGGCCGCGCGGGCCAGCTCGGCCGTGCGCGTGCGATCGAACTCGCCGATGACCTTGATGGACTTGATGACGACCGGTGTTTCGGGCGTGACCGGCTGGGGCGCCGGGTACTTCGGGTGTGAGACGACCTTGGTGTCGCGAATCTTGTCAACGACGTCCATGCCGGCGATTACCTTTCCGAACACGCAATAGGCCGCGCCATCCTGCTGCGGCTGATCGAGCCGCGCGTTGTCGACGACGTTGATGAAGAACTGCGCCGTGGCCGAGTGGGGGTTGCCGCCGACGCGCGCCATGGCAATGGTCCCGCGAACGTTCTTCAACCCGTTGGTCCACTCGTTGAGGATCGACGGCCGCAGGTCCTTCTTCTTTTCCTCCATCTCGAGCGTGAACCCGCCGCCCTGGATCATGAAGTTGCTGATGACGCGGTGGAAGATCGTGCCGGTGTAGTGCCCGTCCTCGGCGTACTTAATGAAGTTGTTGACGGTGACGGGCGCTTTTTCGGCGTCGAGTTCGAGGACGATATCTCCGAGCGACGTTTCCATCTTGACGTGCGGTTTCATGCCTTTGGCGGCCGGCTGCGAGGCGTCGACCGGCTGGGCCGGCTTTGATTGGGGGTCCTGGGCGTTGGCGAAAGTGGCGGCGGCCGCCAGCCACACGGCCGGCAGCACGCGGATCAGACGCGTCATGTGGAGTTTCCTTTCGGTGGGAAGCAGCGCGCAATGCGCCCCGCCTCGGGCGGGCGGGACGAGGTCGACCCGGTCCCAACGACGCGGGGATCCCCCTCGCCTGCAAGGCGCGAATGGGAAAGGCTAGCATTTTTGGGCGGGCGCGTCGAGGGGCCGAGGCGGCGCGCGACGGCGTAAGAAGGCAGGGGACGCCATGGACGTAAAGGACCAAAACGTACCCGGGCGCCGTCGTTGATCAGGTGAACGGCTCGAAGATGACGCACACGTCGGCGAAGCTGAACGGCGGGCGGTCGATGGTCATGCCGAAGAGCGCGCCGACGACCGAAAGCGTGATGATCAGCAACTGGTCAATTAACGACGCGAAGGCGGTGCAAATCTGGGCCGCACTGGTGCTCATGGTTCAGTTACCCTGAAAAATCCGCGGCCAGCCGTCCGAACGGTTTTCCGGACGGGCGGCCAGTGTTTTCGTGTCGGCGATTACGCGTCAGAGCGAGATTGAAAGGCCCGAAACGAGACAAACAGTCGCAGTCGAGCCTGTCCCTGTTCGCGAAAACAACCGGCCGCTTCCTTCACGCTTCCGCCTTGGGCGCGTTCAGGGTCGCGGTTCGGTCAAGCTTACGTCGATCAAGTTCTCAGACGCCGCCGAACCCGGAGAAGAGCTGCGTGCAGACGTCGGCGAAGGTGAAATCCGGCACGGACTGTCCGAGCAGGCTGAACAGCGGCGCCAGGAACGACAGCACGCTGACGAGGAGGTTGTCGAGAATGGCGGCGACGGCGTTGCACAGGTCGAGTAGCTGCGTGGTCATCGGAGGCGGCTCCTTGGGTGCAGGCTGCAATGCGCGAGGCAATTGTCGGGGCGATTATTTTATGCCGATCGGGTCGTCGCGTGCAACGTCCCGAGCCTGTCACCATGTGAACTCCTGCGGCGTTCGATCGCCGGCCGTGCGCAAGCCGCGGCGAACCAGCGTCATGGCCCACGCGATCACGCCGATGTTTACGATCGCAAGAAGGACGAAGAGCCACCAGCCGCCCACTCCCATCGCGATTTCGTGCTGCTGAAACAGCCGATCGACCGATAACGCGCGAATTCGCAGGATTTCGCGCGCGATCGACATGCCCAGGATGCTCAGCAAGACGCCGGCCGCAGCCAGCGATAACGGCACGGTGCACGATTCCGGCCGGCGCAGCAGCGCGGCCCATGCGACGATCTGCATCGCAACACCCGCGGCGAGCAGCACGGCCCACGGGCGGCCCATCGGGCCGAGCAGCGCGTCTTTCAGGCCGCCTTCCGAAATCGTGTCGTGCGTCACGCACATCGTGGCGCTGCCGGCGATTCCGACCAGCGCCAGCCACGCCAGCCGCCGCAAGGCCGGCGACTCGATCGCGGCGCCGCGGCGCCGCAGGCCGTGGAGCTGCCAGCCGACGAGCATGGCCATGGTTGGAAGCGAGCCGATCATCCAGACGCCCAGTCGCGGCAGCAGCGCGGCTTCGTAGTGCATCATTCGCCCGGATTCGTAGAACCGCGGCCAGCTAGATTCGCGCAGGCTGAGCAGGTGGTTCTCGGTCCACGACCAGCCGGTGAAAAGAAAGCAGGCCGCCGCGCCGAGGGCAATCAGTCCGCGCGGCAGCGGGCCGCAGCGCCGCGCGTAACCGCTCTTGAGCAAATAGAGCAGGTAGAAACCCACGATCAGCACGGGCAGGATGGCCATCCAGCGATGAAACAGCAACTGATTGGCGGTGTAGAAGGGCCTCTGGTAGAGAATCTGGACGAATAAGAGCGGCGCGACGCCGGCGGTGATGGCGGCGCTGAGGGCGAAGGGCATCCAGTCGCGCAGGACTTCGGCGATGGGATCGCCGGCGCCGCCGGCGGCGACGGGTCCGCGCCACGAACGCCAGGCGAGATACGCCGTGCCGGCCACGACGTAATTCATGAATACAACGTGTACCACCAGCGTCAGCACGTACAGCGTCAGGTAGAACGCCGTGGCGGTGGGGAATCCAAAGGGAAAAGGCGCATCCATCAGCGCGCCTCCGACGGCGGGCCGGCCGGCGCCAGCGCCATGCCCGGTTGCGTACCCGCCTCGTCGAGCCAGTGCTGCAACTGCACGTACGGCGCCACGTCGTCCGAGTCGGGCCAGTCTCCCGGCCGGCCGGCGTGATGCCACGTCAGCATCTGCACGAGCGCTTCAAGCTCGACCGCGTTGCCTGCGAACGGCGGCATGAACGACTTGGTGTGCTGGAGCTTGGCGATGTTCATGCGCTTCTGTTCGAGCGTCCAGGCGCCGGTCAGGTGTTCGAGGCCGTTGGCGCCGTCGAGCGTATGGCAAATCGAGCACTGAAAGCGATAGACCCGCGCGCCCAGGCGCAACTGTTCGTTGGGGTAGGCGGCGCTGTCGCGCAGGGTGTAGGGGTCGTGCGTGACGGAGCCGGTCTTGCGCAGGCGGGCGACTTCGTCGGGCGTGATCGAGTTCGAGTAGAGCGCCTGCCGCACCGTGAACGGCTTGCGGACGCCTTCGCGAACGAACTCGCCGCCGGCCGTCGCCGCGAACGCCAGCGCGCAGAGCAACGTGGCGGTCGCGCCGTTGATGTAGAGCTTCTGTCGCAGCAGGCCGACCAGGGCGTACAGGGCGATCAGCAGCGACGCGCCGATGGCCAGCGAGAAGAACAGGGTCATCGCCACGCTGCCGCCCAGCACCCATTCGCGGCTGTCGGCGGGAATCACGCGGAAGTACCACACGCCCAGGGCGGGCATGAACAGCATGGGCGAGAGGAACCAGGCGGCGGACTGGATCAGCCGCGCCCGCTGCGGCCGTTCCAGGTCGGACATGGCGTTGATGACGGCGCAGGCGATCAGCGCGGCAGTGCCCATCGACGTGATGGTGCGGAACAGCAGCGACGGCCAGAAGCTCGGGTTGAAGAAGCCGCTCCACACGCCGCCGGCCGGCCAGCCGCCGGGCGTCAGTTGCCACGAAAGGATGCCGTTGATCCAGAACAGGCTGAACCAGGCGGCGAGCGTATAGGCGACGAGCAGCTTCATGCGCGTCGAATCGGGCAATCGGGCGCCGTAGCGATAGAAGGCGTAGCCGGCCACGACCTCGACGCAGAAGAAGGTCCACTCGATGGCCCAGATCCAGTGGAACTCGCGCACCATCAGGCCGATGGTGCGCGGGCTGATTTGAATTGTCGTGAACCACATGCCCACGCCGGTCAGCGCGCCGAGCACGAAGCTGACGAGCACGAGAAAGCGGAAGTAGCCGTCGAGGAATCGCCGCGCCTCGGGCAGCCGGCCGGTGGCCGCGAGGCGCTGGAACCAGCACATCAACATGCCGCCGCCGATGGCGAACTGCGCGAGGAAGACGTGAAAGATTCCCAGTCCGCCGATGACCAGGCCTTTCATGACGGGGCCGAAGTCGTTGATCGGGTAATAGGGCGGGAGCATGATCGGTCTTGCCTGCGCTGCACGGGATGATAGCGTCGACATCGTCGGCGGCGCGTTGGCATTGTGGCGAGCGAAACGTCGAAACGAAGGCACAGCCTGCGCTGGGCGGCTTTCCTCCCGTCGGTCAATCGAACGAGAACGCGGATGGACAATCCCCCGCCAGCGAGCAGCCTGCGCAATTGGGCTTGCGCGCCTGGCAGATTCGCCGGCCGTGCCAGATCAGGGCGTGGCCGGCGAACGTCCATTCATCGCGTGGCAGCACTTCCATCAGGTCCGGCTCGATGGCGGCGGCGTCCTTGTCATCGCGCGAGCGCCACGTCAGCGCCAGGCGCTGCGACAAGCGGCCGACGTGCGTGTCGACGACGACGCCTTCGTTCTTCTTGAACCACGTGCCCAGCACGACGTTGGCCGTCTTTCTCGCCACGCCGGGCAGGTGCAGCAGATCGGCCATCGTGTCGGGCACGCGGCCGTCGAAGCGTTCGCACAGCACGCGCCCCATGCCGATGAGGTTCTTCGCCTTGTTGCGGAAGAAGCCGGTGGAGCGAATCTGTTCTTCAAGCTCTGCCTGGTCGGCCCGGGCGTAATGGCGCGCGGTCGGATAGCGACGGAACAGCTCCGGCGTGACCTTGTTGACGCGTTCGTCGGTGCACTGCGCCGAGAGGATCGTGCTGACGAGCAGTTGCAGCGGGTCGGCGTGGTGCAGCGCGCAGTCGGCGGCGGGATAGAGCTTGTGCAGCTCGGCCAGGATGCGCCCGGCCCGCGCGCGGCGGGCTTCGAGCGTTTCGCGCGGGCGGGGCGTCCTCGGGCGTGGGGCGCGCTTCGCGGGCGCGGACTTAGCGGGGGGCTTTCGGATCGCTGCGGATCGCTTTGTGCGACGTGTCGCCGGCATGTTGGTCCGTCTCCCTGTCAAAACACAGCGCGCGGGCGGCGGGCAGTGCGCCGCCCCGGTGGCCCACCGCGTTGCGGTGGGGTCACGATGATACGTCCGCGGCGCCGGTAGCGCTAGCGTCCCGCCGCTTGCGCGGCGCGGTCTGATGTGCACGGCTGCAAGCCCGCGCCGCGTGACACAGCCGAGGGCGGCTGTGCCCCATTCTCACAGCCGAGGGCGGCTGTGCTCCATCCGAGGGCGGCTGTGCCCCATTGTCACAGCCGAGGGCGGCTGTGCCCCATCCGGCGCCGGGGGTGCGCGGCGTCCGTTATAATACGAGAAACGATCGCGTTGACGCTGGTTTCGATGGAGAGCGAATCATGATTCACTGGCACAGTCTGGGCAAGTATCCGCCCAAGCCGCATACGGCGTTCTATGAAGAGGGCAAGCTCCTGATGGAGCACTGCCACACGCGCGAGGGTTTCGAGGGGCCGTTCAGCATTCTCTACTACCGCGTGCCGCCGACGGACGAGAACGCCGTCGAGCGTCTGGCCGTTCCCGGCTTCTGCCCGTTCGAGCCGCTGGCGGAGCAGCCGCTGTATCGGCGGCACATCAAGACGCAGGACCTGAAGCTGCGCGGCGATTTTCTGGATGCGCGGCGGGTGCTGCTGTTCAACAGCGACGTGCAGATGAGCATGGTCAAGCCGACGGAGAAGACGTCGCGCTTCTTCTGCAACGGCGACGGGGACGAGTGTTATTTCGTTTATAAGGGCAGCGGGCGATTCGAGACGCTTTTCGGCGTATTGCCCTTCCGCGAGCGCGACTACGTGATCGTTCCGCGGTGCGTGCCGTACCGCATTCACTGGGACGGGCCGAATCCCGAGTTTTTCGTATTCGAGGGGCGCGGGTTCATCGACGTGCCGAAGGAGTGGCGCAACCGCCACGGGCAGATCACGATGTACGCCCCCTATACGCACCGCGATTTCGTCCTGCCGCGGACGCTGCTGGCGTACGACCGGGCAGCGCACGGCACGGCGCCGTTCCAACTGGTCGTCAAGCGCGCCGACGTGCTGACGGTGCATCTGCACCCGCACTTTCCGTACGAGCTGGTCGGGTGGGAGGGGATGGTCTATCCGGTCGCGTTCAACATCCACGACTATCAGCCCAAGACGAGCACGATTCACCTGCCGCCGACGATTCATCTGACGTTCGCCGGCAACGAGTTCGTCATCTGCTCATTCGTGCCGCGCAAGGTCGATTATTACGACCGCGAGGGGCGCAAGGCGATTCCGTGCCCTTACGGCCACGCCAGCGTGCACATGGACGAGATCCTGTTTTACGTTGACGGGAATTTCACGAGTCGGCGCGGCATCGACAGCGGCTCGATCAGCCTGCACCCGGCGGGCATTCCGCACGGTCCGCATCCGGGGACGTACGAGAAGAGCATTGGCCACGATCGCACGAGCGAGCTGGCGGTGATGTGCGACACGTACAAGCAGCTTCGGCTGACGACGGCGGCTCACGAAGTGGAGGACAAGGACTATCACCTGACGTGGGTGGCGAAGGAAGGCGGGGGCGTAGACGTGCCGGGGGCGAGGTGAGCGTTGTTAGCGGGAGAACCGTCGTGAGCACGGCCATCGTTGAGCCAAAGCCGGGAGTCGAAATGGGCCGGATTGTCGTTCCCATCGTCGTCGAGAACATGGACGATCGCGACCGCGCCGAGCGAGGGGAAATGGCGCGCGAAGACGTGCGCCGCATCGAGGTCGACGCGCTGGTGGACACCGGCGCGAGATTTCTCTGCCTGCCCGCGCCGCTCGTTCAGCAGTTGGGATTGCGCTTCGATCGGACGCGCGATTCGCTGACCGTCACGGGCGTAATCGCGCTGGACGTTTACCGCACCGCTCGGCTGGAAGTGCAGGGCCGCGCATGCAGCGTCGAAGTGATGCCCCTGCCGGCCGGCCGACAGGCGCTGCTGGGGCAGATTCCGCTGGAAACGCTCGACTGGTGGATCGACACGGCGAATCACAAGCTGGTCGGCAATCCGGAGCACGGCGGGGAGTGGATGGCGGAGGTGTTTTGATGCTGGGCCGGCTCCGTTGAATCCCTGACGGAATCGGCCCCGTAAACAGTCGCGGGGTGCTGCGGCTTGAATCTTGTTCAATACTTCAATTACGCGACGGTCGCGAGCGAGGCGGCCGTTCCACCGAAGTCGCTTGACGCGCTGTCGCGGCAGATACGCCGCGATTTTCCCGCGGACGACATGATGTTCGAACTCCACATGCTTCGCGCCTGCCTGGCGATTCGGGACGGTTACGCCGCGCTGGCCGAGGCGCTGGGCGAACCTGCTGCTCAGTCTGGCTGATCGCCCGGCCGTTATGTTCGAGACATGCCAGCGGGAGCGGCAGGCTACCAGAGCGTGTCCAGCGGCGGGAATGACGAATCGTCCGGATGGAGACCGTCGCGCTACAACAGGATCGGCGGGCGAAGTCATGAGCACACTTGCACCTATTTCTGACGCGAAGTTGACCGAGGTCCTTCGGCGCCTGATCGCCGCCTATCAGCCCGAACGGATCTACCTGTTCGGTTCAACCGCGCGCGGCGACGCAGGGCCGGACAGCGACTATGACCTGATGGTCATCGTGCCCGATGACGCGCCGCCGGATCGACGGCGCGCCCACCTCGCCTATCAGCGGCTGTGGGGCACCGGCACGGCGGCGGACGTGCTGGTCTGGACGCGGAGCGCGTTTGATCGCCGCGTTCACCTGGCGGCTTCGTTGCCGGCGACCATTCTTCGGGAGGGCAAGCTGCTCTATGCCGCATGATCCCGAGCGAATGGCCGAAACCCGCGCTTGGCTCGCCAAGGCCCGCGGCGATCTGCGCATGGCGAGAATTGCTCGCGACGCCCATCCTCCGCTGTTGGATCAGGCGGTCTATCACGCGCAGCAATCAGCCGAGAAGGCGATGAAGGGCTTTCTTACGTTCCACAACCGTCCGTTCCGCAAGACGCACAATCTCGTTGAAATCGGTGGGGGCTGCACCGCGATCGATGCGACGCTCGACACGCTCTTCGGTCGTGCCGCGGTATTGACCGAGTACGGCTGGAGATATCGCTACCCGGGTGAGCCGGATGAGCCGACGCTTGACGAAACCGAGGAAGCGATCCAGTTGGCGGACGCTGTGTTGTCGGCAGTGATGGAACGCCTTCCCGAGGAGACGAATTGACTTGTTTCAATCAAAGTGAGACAACTCGCCCTTCGCAACGAAGCACAGTCGAGCTGAACGAATTGGGCGAAAGGCGTGGTCGAATTGCGCGGCGCAATTCAATGCAGATGCCAGGACGCTTACGTTGCCATCAAACGACCATGACCATCGCGCTGGCGATGAGCGCGCCCGTCGCGTGCAATTCACAACGTCCCAGCCAGAATGCGCCGGACTCGCGGCAAGCGGCCGGCCCTGCAAGTTCCCATCCGCAGACGCAAGAATCAACGCTGACCTGCTCGTTTCGCGGAACAGTGCGTTCCGTCGGCATCGCTCAGGGGAAAAGCGTCAAGGCGTTTGTCGTCGGTCTCGACGCGCGATGGATCGTGTGCGTTCGCGTCGATCAGCAGCATCAGCCGCTCCCCGGAGTCGCCGAAGGACAGGAAGTAAACTTCCTTGTGCACAGCCCGGTACGTCTGTTTGATGCGGCACACGATGAAATCATCGGTACCGCGTATGAGTTTCGGCTGGAGGGCCGTCGGCAGGCAGAGGGCGTGCCGATCTTTCACATGCAAGCGACTCGCGCACACGAACCATGAATGCAAGTGGGTTGCACTGCTCGCGGTCCGTTACTTCCGATGGCATCCACGTCCCCCGCCGACTATCCTGCACCACCGCCGCCGGCGGCCCGACATGTACACGCCACCCTCGCACCAAGACGCTCCGCCCCAGCCGCCTCCACGGATGCCCGGCGCCGTTCGCATCGGCCGCCTGCTGGGCGTCGACTTGTTCGTGCACAACTCATGGCTGATCGTCGCCGTCATCCTGCTGCTGCTCCGCGAAAACGTCTACAGCAATCAACTCTGGAACGCGCTGGAGTACGTCTCGCTTTTCGGCATCGTGCTGCTGCACGAATTCGGACACGCCCTGGCCTGCCGCTCGGTCGGCGGGCGGGCCGATCGCATTCTGCTGTGGCCGCTGGGCGGCGTGGCGTTCGTGCAGCCGCCGCCGCGGCCCGGCGCGTACCTGTGGAGCATCGCGGCCGGGCCGCTGGTCAACGTCGGCTTGATCCCCGTGACGCTGGGGGTGCTGATCGGCGCCCGCGCGCTGTTTCCCGATCTTTCCAAAGACGCCGACGGGTTCCTGTTCGCGATGGCGTTCATCAATATCCTGCTGCTGGTCTTCAACATGCTGCCGATCTATCCGCTCGACGGCGGGCAGATCGTGCGTGGGCTGCTGTGGCTGGTCGTCGGGCCGATTCGCAGCCTGGGCATCGCCGCGACGATCGGCCTGATCGGCGCGCTGGGCGCGCTGGTGCTGGCGGCGCTGGCGCGGGACGTGTGGCTGGTGATCATGGCGTTGTTCGCTGCGTCGCGAAGCTGGGCCGGCCTTCAGGCGGCGCGGCTGCACGCCGCCGTGCGCGATGCGCCGCAACGGCCGGAGTTCGCCTGCCCCGCCTGCCGCACGGCGGCGCCGGCCGGGGCGTTCTGGACTTGCGTGTGCGGGGAGCGGTTCGACACGTTCGCGCGCGGGTGGACCTGCCCGCGCTGCCGGCGGGGGTTTGCGGAGACGGGTTGTCCGCGCTGCGGGCAGGTCAGCCCGGTGCTGCAATGGTGTCTGCCGCTGCGTGACGAACAATAAGGCCCGTGCCGGCGGCCGATCAGGCGTTTCGCGGCCTGCCGCGCATTCCGCGGCGACGCGGTTTTTTGTGGCTGGACTTGTGGAGCAATCGAACCTATAGTCCGGCCGGTTGGTTCGACGAACGAGTTTCCAGGCCGGGCGTCCGGTTCACGGCTTCTCTTGCCTGCTTTTCTCTCTCGCTCCTCCACCATTCTGGTTCAGAAGGATGAACCCTTTCGCCAAGACCCTGAAAGAAAAACAACGGGTCGATCCATCCACGTTCGAGGAAACGTCTCATGGGTAAGAAACTGTACGTCGGAAATCTGGGCTATGACGTGAGCAGCTCCGATCTCCAGCAAATGTTTGCGCCTCACGGCAACATCGTCAGCGCGGAGGTCGTCATGGACCGCGACACGGGTCGCAGCAAGGGCTTCGGATTCGTCGAGATGAGTTCCGACGCCGAGGCTCAGGCCGCCATCGGGGCAATGGACAACAAGGAGCACGGCGGCCGCGCGCTCAAGGTCAATGAGGCCAAACCGCGCGTAGACCGGGGCGGCGCGCGGCGTTAAGGCCGCCTCGCCGCAGCCTGCACACGCAATTGACGGCGCTCGAGAGGCTCCCGCCCCCAGGGGGTCGGGGGCTTCTCCTGCACGTTCTTCGTCGGTGAAGCGCCGATCCGGACCGCGTCCGGGCGGGCCTCGGCCGGAGGGTCATGCCGACGCCGACGTCCGGAGCGGACCACCCGGTTCCGCGCGGGCGGCGCGTCCGCCACTTCAACGCGCTATTACAGATTTTATTTATCAACAATAATGACGTGCGGACCGGAATTCGAAGCGGCCGGCTCGGGCGCCTGCGCGGCCGCGTTTGCGCCGTCGCGATGATGACGCGGCCTCGGGGATCGCGATGCAACGGCGGCCGGCGCCACCGCGCAGAGACCGGCGCGTGGTTGAAGTGCTGCGAAAGGTCGGATACGTTGCGGGCGGGCGTGCAACATCGACCGGGGCGTCGCCGATGCCGATCGTCATCCAATGCCCGAATTGCGGTCAGCACGGCGAGGTATCCCGCAGCGCGGCGGGTTTCAGCGTCACGTGCGACGCCTGCCGCAAACCCTTCCCCGTGCCCGTCGGCGCCGGTCACCTCACCGTCGAATGGGGCGTCGGCGCGGTCGGAACGCGCGTGCTGCTCACGCCCGGTGTGGAGCTGCGCATCGGCCGCGCGGCGGACAACGAACTGGTCATCCCCGGCGAGCGCGTCTCACGTCATCATGCCGTGCTGCGGTGGGAGGAGGACGGCTGGCGGCTGCACGATCTGGGTAGCGCCAACGGCACGGTACTGAACGGCCGGGCGATCAAGACGGCACTGGTCGAGGACGGGGCGCATTTCACGATTGGCGACTTCGTGATCCGAGTGGCCATCGCCGGATCGAAGGCGCCACGGGATCATCAGCTTCTCGATGAACTGGCCGCGCAGGAATCGCGGTATCTGCCTGCCGGGCTGGCGCGGCCGGTGCCGCCGGACGTGATGGCGACGCCGCCGCACGCGAATTCGAAGGCCGAGACGCAGGTGTTCGAGCGTCCGCCGCGCGAGGAGCCGATGCAGGCGGTCCCGCCGCCGCCGCCCGCGCCAGCGCCGCGCGGCGGTCTGGCCCCCATCATTTTCATGCTGATTATTTTGCTCGCGATCGCCGCGGCGGGAACGACGTGGCTGGTGATGCGATGAACGCCGGAGGGGCGATGCATCGTGGATCCGCAGCGTCGGGGAGAATTGGGATTACAGGCTTGAGATTTCGGATTTGAGATTCGAGATATGAGATGTGGTCAACCAGTTCCGTGGGCATCGCGCCATGCCATTCACGCAGGTCTCCTTCCGGAATCGGCGCCTTCCCGGCTCGTGAGACACATTTGCGAACCACAGCATGGCCATCCGGCCGACATGCCCTGATTTCGGCGTTTCGGCGCTCACGCTGTGCGCGCGCCGAAACGCCAGGCCAGCGCGTGCTCGAGCATGAGTACGCCCGCCGCCAGGATCAATAGCGGCCACCACATCTCGCGGCGGCTGTCGGACGAGTCGCCGGCGAAGGCCGCCAGGTCGCGTACGTATTCGACGGGCAGCTTGCCGGCGGTTCGCTTCAGCTCATCGCGGCCGGCGGGCGTCAGATCGGCCTCGCGCGGATCGACGTTGACCGCCGCGAACTGCCGCAGCGTTTCGCCGCCGAGCGTCGTCAGGTCGAACGCGTACACCCCGCTTTGTTCCGTCTCTTCCCACTCGATCAGCGTGCCGCCGTCGGGCGAAACGCGCGCCTCGATCTGCACCGCCGCTTCAAGGCCGCCGCCGGGCGACTGCACCGCGACGCGCGGCGCGAAGCGATTGGGATCGAGCGGCAGGCGGATCACGTCGCCCACGCCGAACGACGCGATCTGCTCCGATCGGCGTGCGGCGTAGGAGGTCAGCTCGAGCACGAACGGCAAGTAGCTGGGATCGCGCGGCCAGTTGGTCCAGTCCAGATCGGCGGTGGTCGCCACGAACAGCGCGCGGCCTTCGCCGAACGCGCGTTCGATCACGAGGGGAGAGCGGTCCGGGTCGTTCAATCGCGCCAGCACCGTCGGAGCGGCGGGCTGAGTATTCGCGGGCGCCGACGAGGTCGTGGCAACCGTCGTTGCGGCGGGCGGCTCGGTCTGAGCGGCAATGAACCGCGTCACGCGAATGCCGCGCAACAGCTCGGCCGCCGGCCCGGAAAACGAGCGGAACAGCGCGTGGGACTCGTCCCATTGATCGAGGCCGTAAGCGCCGCCCAGGCGATCGTCGGGCGCCGATCGTGCCTCGATCATCGCCGCGGGCAGCGGACCCTCGCCGTCGGAATAGAGCAGTTCGTTGTAGTGGGCGATGTCGACCTGATCGCCCGAGAAGATCAGCAGCCCGCCGCCGGCCGCGACGTAACGGCGCAGGGATTGCGCCGACGTGGGCGTCAGACGAAAGACGTTGGCCAGCGCGACCACGTGAACGTCGGACAGGTCGGCGGTGTCGAGTTCGGCTTCGTCGACGACGCGCACGTCGTTGCCGCTGAAGGCGCGGCCCTCGGGCCGCAGGGCGGTGGTCAGCAGAAAGGCCTCATCGCGGAACGAATCGGGATTGGGATCGCCGTTGATCACCAGCACGCGCACGCCTTCGAGCACGCGGCACGCCGCGGCGCGTTGATCGTCGAGCGTCACGCCGTTGACGGCGGCGGCGCGCTGGTCCTGCGTCGTCGGGAGGTTGAGGGCGACGCGCACGTAATCGGCGCCCACGCGCGGGAAAGTCACTTCCAGCGTTTCGCGCGTCACGCCGCCGCTGCGCAGCGTGCCCAGCGGAACCGGCGGCAGCATCTGATCGGCGACCGATACGGCCAACTCCAGACCCGACTGATCCGCGCCGGAAAAGTTGGCCACTTCCACCGCGACGCGCGTCGGCACGCCGGCGGCGATCTGAGGCGACAACGGGCGCACGTCGGTGACGGCCATGTTGCCGGGCGACGCGGCGCTGACGTCGATCAGCACCAGCCGCAGCGAGCGCCCCGCGTCGGCCAGATCGACCAGCGGCGCCAGTGGACCGGCTTCCTCGCGATCAGGGTCGACCGGCCGAGCCGGCGGTTCATTGGTCCGCGCGGTTTCGACATCGGGCAGCCACTCGGCACGCTGAAAATCGCTGACGATGTATACGCTCGCCGCCGCCTGCGTCGGCCGGGCGCGAAGCATGTTCGCGACCTCGCCGACTGCGCGCGCGGGCCGGCCGGTTCGCTGCGTGGGGCGAAGCGCCGCGAGCCGGTCGAGCAACCGCTGGAGCGCGGCGTCGTCGCAGTTGGCCAAGGTGATAACGGGCTGGGACGGATTCGAGAACAGATACAGCGACAGCGAGTCGCGTTCGGCTTCGGCGCCGATCCAGCGGGTCAGTCGGCGCACGGCATCGACGCCGCGCTCGAATACGGCGCCGTCGCCGTCGGCGCAGGTCATGGACAACGAGTCGTCCAGCAGCATGACGCGTTCGGTTCGTGCGCCGCCGCCCAAGATCGCCGCCGCCACGCCGGGCCGGACGAACGGCCGCGCCAGCGCCAGCGCCAGCAGCACGATGGCCAGGCAGCGCAGCGCCAACAGGATGAGCTGCTCGATCTGCACGCGGCGGCGGTTCTTGGTGTGGGCGGCGAGCAGGAACTCCATCGCCGGCCACTTCACGCGGCGAAAGCGGCGGCGCGAGAGCAGGTGGATCAGAATGGGCGACGCGACGGCGGCGGCGCCGATTGCCATGAAGGGGTGCAGCAGCCATGTCGAGAGCCAGTTGAACATGGGACGTCAGTTTTGAATCACGCGGTTGCGTATCCTTGTGCGAGGCAATTCGATTCGCAATCAGACCCTGTGTCGCGTTCGCGTGGAACAACACAGGCTGCAAGCCCGTACGGGGGCGGCGCTCGAGACGGCAAGGCCGTCGCGGAGGCTCAAGCGACGGGCGGGACGCCCGTACCACCCGAGGAGACGGGCGGGACGCCCGTACCATCCGGGATGCCCGTACCACGCGAGCCGCATAGGCTCGCCCTGCGCGTGGGTTTGACCGTGCCACCTTCCGGGCGAACGGGTGTCGCGTGTTCGCGGATGCCTCCTCACCGCACGCTGGCCCGCGCGGCCAGATAGCGCCGCAGCACGACGTCGAGCGGTTCTGCCGTGGTCAGGTCGACGTAGTCGATGCGGCGATCGACGCACTCGTCGCGCAGCCGCCGAACGAATTCGTCCAGCACATCCAGATACGCCGCGCGCAGCGACGGCGGATCGACGAACAACTGCTGGTCCGGGCGCTCCAGCCCCTCGAACAGCGTGTTGTCCTGAAACGGGAACGTCCGCTCGTCCTGATCGAGCAGGTGAAATACGACCACGTCGTGCCGATGAAAGCGCAGCAGGTCCAGGCCGTGAATGACTTCGTCGGGATCGGCGAGCAGATCGGAAATCAGCACCACTAGCCCGCGACGCCGCAGCCGCCCGGCCAGCGACGTGAACACGTCCGCCATGCGCGAGGGCGCTTCGAGCCGCGCGGCCTCCATCGCCGACAACAATCCACGCAGATGGGCCGGGCTGCTGGCCGGGGGCAGCTCGGTGCGCACTTCATGGTCGAACAGCGTCAGGCCCACGGCGTCCTGCTGATGCGTCAGCAGAAAGGCCAGTGACGCGGCGGCGGTGGCGGCGTACTCGAACTTGGTCAGCCGACCGCCCTCGGGATGCTCGGGATAGCGCATCGACGCGGAGCAGTCGACGAGAAGATACGTGCGGAGATTGGTTTCTTCCTCGTACTGCTTGATGAAGAAGCGATCGGCCCGGCCATAGACGCGCCAGTCGATGTGGCGGATGTCGTCGCCGGGCACGTACTCGCGATGCTCGGCGAACTCGACGGAGTAGCCGCGATAAGGGCTGCGATGCTGTCCGGAGACGAACCCCTCGACGACGCGCCGTGCGCGCAGCTCGAGGCCGGTCAGGCGGGCCAACACGTCGGGTCGGAGGTATTTGGAGGGGGCGTCGGTCATTGAGGGCGGTTGTTTGTAGGGTCCGTTGAGCGGACCGAGTAGCCATCAGCTATCAGCTATCAGCTATCAGCCATCAGCGATCAGCCATCAGCCGTCAGCCGTCAGCCATACGGAAGATCCGTTGTCGGTAGTAACACATCGCTCCTGTCACATGGGCGGACGGTTACGTGGCCGCTGCGCCGGCCGGGGCGGGCTGAAAAACGCTCGAGACGCGCGGGTCGTCGGACAGCGCGCCGGGGTGCGTGCGGACGGCGGCCAACAGCTCGTCGATCAAACGATCGGCCGGATAGCCCTCGGCCTGGGCCGAGAAGTTCGTGATCACGCGGTGACGCAGCACGGGTTGCGCCAGCACGCGAATGTCGTCGGTCGAAACGTGATAACGGCCGTGCAGCACGGCGCGGGCCTTGCCGCCGAGGATGAGAAACTGCACGGCGCGCGGACCGGCGCCCCAGCTCACCATCCGCTTCATGATCGGCAGCGCGCCGGCCTGATCGGGTCGCGTGGCCTGCACCAGGTCCAGCGCGTAGCGCACCACCGCCGGCGCGGCGGGGACGCGGCGCACGAGCTGTTGGAGCGCGACGATCTCGTCGCCCGACAACACCGGCTCGACCTGCGTCAGACGCTCGCCCGTGGTCGTCGTCGCGATCTGGTATTCCTCTTCGTACGACGGGTAACGCACGAACACTTTGAACATGAAGCGGTCCTGCTGCGCCTCGGGCAGCGGATAAGTGCCTTCCTGTTCGATGGGGTTCTGTGTCGCCAGTACGAAGAACGGCGGCGACAGTTCGTGTCGGCGGCCGCCGACGGTCACCTGCCGCTCCTGCATCGCTTCGAGCAGCGCGGCCTGCGTTTTGGGCGGCGTGCGGTTGATTTCGTCGGCCAGGATGACGTTGGCGAAGATCGGCCCGGGCAGGAACTTGAACGCCCGCTGGCGCGTGGCGGCGTCTTCCTGAATCACCTCGGTGCCGGTGATGTCGGACGGCATGAGGTCGGGGGTGAACTGAATTCGGTTGAACGACAGGCTCAGGCAGCGGGCCAGGCTGCTGATCATGAGCGTCTTGGCCAGGCCGGGCACGCCTTCGAGTATGCAGTGGCCGCCGGCGAACAGCGCGATGAGCAATTGTTCGAGCACCTCGTTTTGTCCGACGATGACCTTTCGCAGTTCCGCCAGAATTCGGCCGTAGGCGTCGCGCAGACGTTGCGCCGCGGCCAGATCGGCATCGGTCGCCGCGGGCGTCGCCGCGTCGTGGCCCGCGGACGCTGGAAGATGTGCACTCAAGTTGAGTCTCCTGAACGACGTTTTGGAGCGTGCCGCCCGCGCCGCTCTCAAGGGCGGGCGACATCATGATAGGCGATTGCGGCGCATCGGGCACTTGGGGTGCGTTGTGTGGTGGGGAACCGCCGCATGAGCATGTGTCGACGCTATCGCGGAGGGTTCTTATCTTCGAGAGCCTGCCGCTGCGCGGTGGGGCAGCCGGCATGGGTTTGATCCGAACCGCGACCGTGAGGGAGCGCCGGGGGGACGGCGCATAGGCGCCGACTCGTCCCGCATTCGCGCGGGGGACGCGGGGCTGCGATCTTGGAGGACGTCTGCGACGCTGGTGCGTTCTCCGCCGCTCCCTCACGGTCGCGGTTCGGTTCATGCAGAGCGGTCGCAGTTCGGTTTATGCACAGTGGTCGCGGCTCGGGTCATCGCCGTTGTCGGGCGGTCGACTCGAGTTCTTATCATCGTGACCCCACCGCTGAAGCGGTGGGGCACCCGATGGGGCGGCGGAGTCCACCTGCTCACCGCTGCATGATCGGCAGATACTGATACGGCAATTGCAGGATCACCAGGGCCAGGCTCGTGCCGTAGACCTTGCCGACGCTGTCGCCGAGCCATGCGCCGTCCTCGCCTTGTGTTGCCAGCAGCCGGTCGCGGATGCGCGGAAAGTACCTTTCCCAGTTTTTTTCGCCCGAGAGGTACATCGCCTGAGACATGTAGAAATGGGCGTAGAAGAAATGCCCCTGCATCCAGGCCGGGCCTTCGCCCTCGCCGATCGTGCGGATGATGTAGCGCAGGTTCTGCCGGCACAGCGGCAGATCGGCCTGGCCGGCGTTGTACCAGCAGACGACGGCCGCGGCCGTAATCGGCGGGCGCGGATCGGTCATGCCCACGCGATAGGCGATGCCGCCGCCGGGCAGGGCCGATTTTTCGAGATAGCGCATCGCGTCGTCGATGACGCGTTTGGGCACCATGATGCCGACATTGCGGCAAGCCCGCAGCCCCTGCACCTGCGTCACGGTGACCGAGCCTTCGTCGAAATCCGACGACGGCGTGTAGTACCAGCCGCCGCGCGAGCTTTGGGCCCGATCGGTCAGGCGCACCGCGCGCTCCAGCACGCGGGCGATGCGCACCTGGCGGTCGACGTCTTCTTCCATCCCGTGCGCCTCGGCCAGGAACAGCATCGAGAATCCATGGCCGTACATCGAGTGGGTCTCTTCGACGCCGCCGCGGCTGATGAGACCGTCGTCCTGGGCGCAGCTCAGCAGGAAACCCATCGCCCGCGAGACGTTGGGCGCGTAGGTTCCCTGCGTCGGCGTGCTGCCGGACGCCAGCATCGCCAGACCGGCCAGCGCCGTCATCGACACCGGATAGCTGCCGTAGCCGCTCTCCTCGGACCAGAAGCCTTCGCGGCTTTGCCGCGCCGACAGCCACGACAGGCCGCGGCGAATCGCCTCATCGGTCTCGCGCGTCACGTGCCTGGGCAGCGAAGGCGGCAGCGGCGCCGCGGGCGCGGCGTCGTCCGCCGCGCCCGGCGCGGGTCGCGCCCACGCCGCGCCGAGAAGCACCAGCAGCACCGTCACCGCGCCATATCGCTTTGTCATGGGCTATTCATCCTCATCGAAGCGGACCACGAAGCGCCGTTCCGGCGTCACAACCAGCGCGCGATTGCCCGAAGGAACGACCTCCAGCACGCTCGAATCGGCCAGATAGGGCGACACTTCGCTGGGATCCAGCGCTACCGGCCGGCCGATGCGTCGCCCGCCGGACTTGTCATACAGCCCCACGCGCGTCGTGACCGCCGACTCGAACGCCTGGCTGGCTTCGTCGAAGGAATGCGCGAGGTCCAGCCGCACGACCGGCAACACCGACGGCGAGGCGAGCAGCATGTGCGGCGTCAGCAGGGCCAACTGCCATGGACCGAGCGTGCGCACCTTTTCGCCCGAGCCGACGTCATACCATTCGAGCCGCAATTCGGGACGGGCCTCGACCGATTCGCGCACCAGCAGCAGCCGGCCCGCGTCCGTCATGACCGCCGACTCCACGACTCCCTCGCGCTCGGTCGCCGAGATGCGACCGACCCTCGCGCCGTCATCGACCGACACCACGACCAGCCCATCGAGGCCTTCGCGGACCGTCACATGCCGCGGGCCTGAAGCGAACAGCTCCGGCCCCACGTTGTTCACATCCACGCGCCATGCGGTTTCTCCCGTCGTCATATCGACCGCGCGCAGCCCCTCGGCCAGCAGAAGGATGGCCAGGTTATTGTTGAGCACGACGCGTTGATCGGGCGGCTGGTCCTGCGCGATCGACCGGGCGACTTCGGGAAAGTCGAGCCGCCGCAAAGTCTCGCCGCTGAACGGATCGAGCACCCACAAGACGTCCTTCAATGGGGAATACGCGACGACGGCGTCATCGATCGCGTGCAGGCCGCCCAGGCGCGTCAGGCCTAACGTGCGCCGCCACAGCGGCGACGCGCCGTTTCGCGCCGGAAGGCCGGCGACTGCGTTGGGCGACACGGCCACGACGAACATGCCCCGGGCCGCCGCCACGGGATTGTCGGGCATTTGATGCGCCCGCCCCAGCGGCGGCGTGATCGGCCGGCACATCGCCGCGCCGCTGTTGACGCCGACGAAGCAGACGCCCTGCGGCGTCGGTACGGCGGCATAGGCGCCGGCCGCGGCTGGGCGCGCCAGGCCCGCAACGATTCGGGTGAGCGGCAAGCCGGGTTCCATGAACCTGGGGCCTTCCGAATCCGCTTCGTTTGCGGGCAACAGCATCTGCCAGCGCACGCCGCCCAGCCCCGGCCCGGCCAGCTCGACTGCATAGAGGCCGTCGCCGGTGGTCATCATGCCGGTGCGGAGGATGCGCGGATCGTCGGATTCGTCCGGGCGCCAGGCGACAAAATCGGTGGCGGGCGAAGTCGTTGCGCCGTCGAGCGTCGTGGTCGAGCCATCCTGCCGGGCCGCGACTTGCCGCGACGCGGCTGACTCGAGGCCCGCCAGTTGTTCGAGGAACGCGCCAACGTCGGCGTTTCCCGACGGAGGCGACGCGAATACGTCGGACGGCAGCGCGGCGTCGGCCGGCAGTTCGCGCAGGCGCGCCATGCAGCGGGCGAGCGGTCCGTTGTTCCTGAATTCAACGTCGCGGCCCGTGGTCAGCAGTCGCGCCCAACGGGCGGCGGCCTCGGCCGCAACGCCGGTCGAGCCGGGCCGATCCAGTGCGCGGCGCAGGTAGAACTCGGCCGACTCGGGCATGCGCTCGTGAAGCTCGCGCCGCGCCAGTGCGAGGTCGGCCTCGGCGCCGGCCTCGCAGAAGCCCAGGACATCGGCCAGCATGATCGCTCCCGCGACGTCGCCGGCGTCGATCCGTTCCGCGAAACGGCGCCGCACGGCATCGAGTCGCGCGGCACGCGCGGCATCGTCCAGAGCAGCCCACGCCGGCGTCATCCGCCGAGCCACGTCGACCACGCCGCGTGACCGCACGCCGTTTTCGTCGATCACGACTTCGCCGCACTCGTTGACCGACGACAGCAGCCGATCGAACGCATCCGCCGCCCGACCCCAGGCGCACTCCAGATCAGCGTTGACCAGAGTCACCGCCAGTCGATCTTCGGCATGCGCCGCGATTTGCACGGCCCGTTCCAGCAACGGCTCCAGTTCGGATTGCACCGCGTCGGCGCCGGACTGTCGCGCCTGCTCTCGCTGATCGTGAATGAGACCCAGCAGGGCGCGGACGCGCAGCCGGTTCGCCTCGCGGGTCCACTGAGCATCGGTGGCGTTGCGGGAAGCGTCTTCGCCGGAGGTTCCGGCCGCTTCGTCGAGCAGATCGAGCGCGTCGCGCCATGCGCCGCGGATGGCGTAGAGCGACGCCGCCTTGAGACGCGCGTCGTTGTCGTCGGGCCGGCGACGCAGCCGATCGAGGGCTTCCTGCATTTCGCGAGTCAGGTCGCCGAACCGTCGCAGGCCGTCCCATTCGACGCTGTAGAGTGCGCCGTTCCACGACAAGAGATTGCCGAACGGCCCGGCCGCCGAGCGTCCCGTTCCGCTGCGCAAGCGCCGGCCGGTGGCGGCGTCGAGCACCAGGATTTCCGCGTCGGTCGGCACGAGCAGCCGATCGTCGGCCAGCGCGACGCGGCCAATGACGCCGGCGCATTCCTCGCGCCAGGTTCGTTTGCCGTCGGCCAGATCGAAGGCCTCGATCTGCGATCCCGCGACGTAGACGCGACGCGCGTCGGCGCCGACGACCTGCCGCGCGGCGGGACAATGCGCTTCCCAACGTGGGCGGCCGTCGCGGCGGTCGAACGCGATCAGGCTGTTGGAGTCGGGCGGCGCGACGATGACGAGGTCGTCGCGGATCAGGGGCGGGTTCTGCAACCAGCCGTCGGCGGGCAGCATGCCGTCGCCGTCGAGCGGGACGCGCACGCCGTTGGGCAGCTCGAGCATGCGCTGGAGCGCGCGCTCATAGGTCGAGACCCAGCGCAACGACAGATCGCCGGCGTTCATCGCCAGGATCGCGCCCATGCCGGTCTGAACGCACAGCGTGTCTTCGGTGGCGTTCATCGGCAGGACGCGCCGCGCCAGCGTTCGGGCATCGGCGAGACTGCCCAGGGTGATGCGCCGCAGGATCGTGCCGTCGGGCAGCAGCTCGAGCAGCATGAGATCCGCGCCGAGCTGATAGAGGGCCGCCAGGCGCGCGCCGATCCGCACCGGCGTCGACAGGAACCGCGCGCCGATGAGTCCGTCTTCGGGCGGGCCGGCGCCGCCCTTGGACCACAGCAGCTTCACGGTGACGGCGTCGTAGGCCGCCAGCACGTTGGGCACCAGCTCATCGGTCGCGCCGGTCAGCGCGGCTTCGAGATCGTCGACCTCCGAGGGGCGTACGTGGGGCTGCTCGATGGTGAACACGCGGCCGTTGACGATTGCCATCGCGCCGGCCGGCTCGTCGAACAAAGCGCGATGCGTCGCCGCGGACATCGACGGGCGCTCGACGCGGGCGCGCCGCAGCCCCATGAAGCGCGGAAGATTCATCGACGGTGGGGGCGGGCGCGTGCGGTTGCGTTCCTCGGAGCCGAAGCGGCCGCGGACCGAAAGGGTCACCGGATCGAGGGCCGAGTAGCCCTGCGGGGTCGCCACGAACAGCGTACGACCGTCGGTCAGCGCCTGCCACACGGGTGTGCGGCCGGTTTCGAGGGCGACGCGCAGCGCTTCGTCGCGGTCGGGCGGCTCGGCCGCCGAGAACTCAATTCGCCGGGCCGAATCGTCGAACAGATTGGGCGCGACGGCGGGCATGCGACCCGCGCGGCGCGCGTCGCCGAGCAGCGCCGGCCAGTCGGCCGCGGTGTCGGTGGATTCATCGGTCGGCGGCGCGATCGCCAGCGCTTCCATCGCTCGCAGGCGCTCCGCCAGATCGCGCGGAGCGTCGGCCGGGGGCGCGGCGCGAAGTCTGTCGAGCAGCGGTCGTGCGCGGTCGGGCCGGTCGGTGAGCAGGCAGATGGCGGCGCGGCGCAGCTCGATCGACCAGCGCGGCACACCGTGATCGGGAAAAGCATCGAGCAGGTCGAGGGCGTCCCATGCCTCGTGCCAGCGGCCGGCGTCGACCAGCCACGTCGCCAGTTCATCCGCGGCGGCCTGGCCGGCGCGGGTCGGAAGAAAGCGGGCGACCACGTCGCGCAGGGCGGTTTCATCGTGGCGCGTCCGCGCATCGGCCAGCAGGCGCGCCGCCTCGGCCTCGTAGGTCAGTCGAAACGTCTCGATCGCCGCCGGCGGCGCCGCGGCGAGGATGCGCCACGCGCGGGTGCGGGCGGTCGCGTAGCGCATGATGGCGGCGGGCGCCTCGGTGTCCTCCTCGAGCGCGACGGTGTTGGCGCCGTGCCCGTCAATGACACGGTGCAGCGTGTCGGCCAGCAGTTTCCATTCGCCGGACGCGGCGGCGTCGCGCGCCTTTCGCAGCCAGGCTTCGGCGTCGCGATCACGCGCGACCGTCAGCGGCGGGGCCGCGGGGCGACGGGCGGTTCCGCGGAATTGCGCATGAACACCGGGCACGACGCCGATCGTCGCGCACAGCGCCATCAGCGCCGCCGCGCGGCGCGCGCCGCGACAATTGCCGCCCGACGTCATGTTGTGTCGATTCACGCCCACCGAGAGTCTCGCCGACGGTCGCAGCCGTTCGGGATGGCCCAAACCGTCGACATCGTAGCGGCGCAGCACCATCGGAACCAAGCACTTGCGGCCGGCGGGGGTTTCCTCGACGCTATCGACCGCGCACATGAGCCTTCCGCCCCAATCCGCCTCAACACCGCCGGGCGACGAGACGCCTTCGACGCAGGCGCCGGCCGATGCGCGAGGATCGCGCTGGCTGAATGGCGTGCGCGACTTGCTTGAATTCACGCTTGCGTCCATGCCGCCGCGCGGGCGAATCGGCGTACCCGACGGCGACGCCATGGCGCGCTGGATCATCCCCTGGGGCCTGCTGGTGGGCGCGGCGTGGATGACCGTCTTTCGCGTCGCGTGGCGCCTCTTCGGCGATCCGGAAATGACGCGAGTCCGCGCGCTGCCGGCCCTGGCCGTTGTGCTGCTGGAATGCACGTTGACCGGCTATCTGCTCATCGTCGGCCTGTCGCGCGCGGCGGGCAGCGCGGTTCGGCACGATGGGCCGGCCGGCGCGACGGCTCATGCCGAGCGAGGGCCGCTGATTCTGATGCTCGCCGTTGCGGCGCACCTGGCGTTGTTCATCAGTCTGCCGGAGCGGATCGGCTGGTATCCGGCGCACGACGACTGGCGGTCCTATCTGAATCCCTTATACCCGCAGGTGACATATCGGCCGCTGTTGCTGGCGCCGTTGTGGGGCCGCTGGGCGATGATTCTGGCGGCGGGCGTGGGGCGGGCGGCGCCGGACGCGGACGAGCTGACGCGCGCGCTGTGCCGCGCCGTGCGGCCGGCGCGCGTGCTGCGCACGTTGCTCGTGCCGCTGGCGGTTTTTGCGGTGTATATGAACCGCGAGGGACAGTTTTTCCAGGGGCTGTTTGCATCGCTGATTGTCTTTCTGTCGGCTTATCTGACGGCGCTGCTGCTGGCGCGGCGCTGGGGCGGCCAGACGCGCGACACGATTCACGCCGCCGGCGCGATGGCACAGATGACGTTCCTGGCCTCATATCGGGCTTTTTGTATTCCGTCGATCGGGTGATGAGGCTGCTTTGGAGGATATGGATGCGCGGCGTTGCGCGGAAAACAAAGCGGAGCGCGATGTTTTTTGCTTGTCGGCGCTGATGCGGCGGCGGTAGAATATTCGGTCAAATTCGACGCGCATTGCGGGCTAGGAGGGCCATGTCGCTCACCGACACATTCCGAGAATATTTTTCAGGCAAGGCTTGCACTCGGGGAGACGCGTATTTTCGGCAGGGCCGCGTCACGGTTCGTGCGCCGGCTTCCGATGGCGCCGTTACGGCTCACGTGCGCGGCTCGCAGCCGGGGCCTTACGACGTCGTGATTTACGAATCGGCCGGCGGCGAGCTTGACGCCGACTGCGATTGTCCGGCCGCTCACTCCTACGACGGCTACTGCAAACATATTTGGGCCACGTTGCGGGCCATCGACAAGATGGCCAACGGCGGGGCGCGCGATCAGCAGGACCGCCGCCGATTCAGGAGCTTCGTGGAGCGGCTCGAAGCCGAGGCGGACGATCACGTCGACGAACACGACGAAGTAGAAAAAGAGGACGGCTGGGATGAGGACGACGTGAGGGACTTGCCGCCGCCGGCGGACGTCATGGGACAACTGAACCGGTGGTTGGGCGACGGCCGGGGGCGGGGCCGCGCGTCGGGTTCGCATGAATCGGACTGGTCCGCCGTCGGCGGCATTCTCAAGAATGCGGCCGGCGTACTGCGCTCGCTGCGCCCGACGGGACAGGCCGCGTGGCGGCAACTGATCGACGTCCTCGATCAGCCGCTATCGGAGCCGACGCCGTCGTCCGGTGTCTATCGAAGCGGCTCATGGAAGCCGCCATTTTATGTCCTGGAAGTGGAGACGTGCCTTCGCCAGGGCGCCGTCTATCTGTCCACGTACACGCGCAAGCAGCTTAAGAACGGCGGGCTGGGCGTGCTTCGTTCGGCGCGGCTGGGGCCGGTGCGGAACATTCCGCCGCGCTACGCCGCCGACCGCGCGATTCGCGCTCTGCTGGGCGGCGCATCCGAGTTGCAGACGACGTCGGAGTATTACGGTTACGCACCGCTGTTCGGCGACGCGCTCGACTCGTGGTGCATCGATTCGTTGCTGCTGCGCGCCCTGCTGCCGTACCTGAACGCGACCGGGCGGTTCCAGTTCCGGCTGTCGACGCAGAATCCCGATCCCGCGCCGGTGGTCCTCGACGACGGTCCGCCGTGGCAACTCGTGCTGGCGCTGAAGCAGGGGGAACGCCGCGATGGCGAGCTGAACTTCGAGCTGCGGCGCGGCGAGCAGCGCTGCGGCGTCGGGGACGTATCCCTGCTGCTGGCCGGCGAGCCGGGCTTCTGCCTCATCGACGACACGCTGTGCGATCTTGAGACGTTCGGCTGCCCGGTGAGTCTGGTCCGGCATGTTTCACAGGAACCGATCCGCGTCCGCGCGAAGGACGTGCCCGAAGCCGCCCGCGTTCTGAGCGAGCTGCCCACCGTCCCGCTGTTGTCGCTGCCCGGGCAGCCCGAGTTGAGCGTGCGGCGGGACGTGACGCCGCGCGGACAGCTCGAGCTGACGATGGACAACAAGGACGTCTTCGCGCAGGTTTCGTACGTGTACGACGACGTCGTGGTGCCGGCGATTCGCGCCGGGCGCGTGGTGATCGACGCTGAAAAACGTCGGCAGATCGTCCGCAATCCCGAAGCCGAGGCGGCGCTGGAGCAGGACTTGCGGCGGATGGGATTCAAGGACGATCGCTTTGAGAAGGGCATGGCGACCGACTCGCGCCGCGTGCCCGACATTGTGCGGACGCTGTGCGACGAGGGCTGGACGGTGCTGGCCGACGGCGGCGTGCTGCGACGGCCGGCCCATCTCGACCTTGAGGTCACCAGCGGCATCGACTGGTTCGACGTCGGCGGAACGGTGACGTACGACGATCTGACGGCGCCGCTGCCCGATCTGCTGAAGGCGCTGCGCAGCGGGCAGAAATACGTCCGGCTGGGCGACGGCTCGTGGGGCATGTTGCCGGAGGAGTGGCTGGGGCTTCACGGAGCGGTGCTGGATTTCGGCCGCATCGAAGGCGGCAAGCTGCGTTTTCATCGCACGCAGGTGCTGCTGATCGACGAGCTGTTGGCGCAGCAGCCGGCGGCGCGATTCGACGCGGAATTCGCGGCGTATCGCGAGAAGGTCCGCGCGTTTGAGGGCATTCGGCCGATGACCGCGCCGGGCGCGTTCGTCGGCGAGCTGCGGCCCTATCAGCAGGTCGGCCTGGGCTGGTTCGAGTTCCTCGATCAGTTCGCGTGGGGCGGCTGCCTGGCCGATGATATGGGTCTGGGCAAGACGGTCCAGGTGTTGGCGTGGTTGATGCGACGGGCGAACGAGACGCCGCGTCCGACGTCTTTGGCGGTTGTGCCGCGCTCGGTCGTCTTCAACTGGCTGGACGAGGCCCGCAAGTTCGCGCCGTCGCTGAGGGTCGTTTCCTATCACGGCAACGACCGCCACGAACTGCTCGACAAGCTGCACGAATACGACCTCGTGGTTACGACCTATCACACGCTGCGCGTCGACGTGGCCGACTTCATCAAGACGAAATTCGACTACGTGATCCTCGACGAAGCGCAGGCGATCAAGAATCCCAAGGCGCAGTCGGCCAAGGCGGTGCGCCTGTTGACGGCGCGGCGGCGGCTGGCGCTGACCGGCACGCCGGTCGAGAATCGGCTGGCCGATTTGTGGTCGATCTTCGACTTTCTCAACCCCGGCATGTTGGGGACGGTCAACGCTTTCCGCGAGGCGTTCGACGCGGGCGACGACGCCGAGGCCGGCCGCTCCGAGCGGCTGCGCCGCGCCATTCGCCCGTTCCTGCTGCGGCGCACGAAGGATGCCGTAGCGCCCGAGTTGCCGGCCAAGACCGAAGAGACGCTCTACTGCGAGATGACGCCCGGCCAGGCGAAGCGTTACGCCGAGCTGCGCGAGTACTATCGCGCCGCGGTGCTCGGCAAGGTGGCGGAAATGGGGCTGGCCCGCGCCAAGATTCACGTGCTCGAGGCGCTGCTGCGTTTGCGGCAGGCGGCCTGTCATCCGGCGCTGCTGGACTCGAAGATCAAGCCCGAGGACTCGGGCAAGATGGACGCGCTGCTGCCGATGATTCAGGAAGTCACCGACGGCGGGCACAAGGTGCTGGTCTTTTCGCAGTTCACGAGTTTTCTCGCGCTCGTGCAGAAGCTGCTGGATGCCAAGAATGTCACGTACGAGTATCTCGACGGCAAGACGCGCGACCGCAAGAGCCGCATCGACCGCTTCCAGAATGATCCGGACTGCAAGCTGTTTCTCATCAGTCTCAAGGCCGGCGGGTTCGGGCTGAACCTGACGGCCGCCGATTACGTGTTCATTCTCGACCCGTGGTGGAACCCTGCCGTCGAGGCGCAGGCCATCGACCGCACGCACCGCATCGGGCAGGACAAGAAGGTCTTCGCCTATCGGCTGATCAGCAAAGGCTCGGTCGAGGAGAAGATTCTGGAGCTTCAGTCTCGCAAGCGCGATCTGGCGGCGTCGATCATCACCGAGGCCTCCAGCCTGATCGCCGAGCTGACACGTGAGGATCTGGAAGTGTTGTTGTCGTAGAGAAGTTGCCTGTTGTCAGATGATGGGCAGTCAGCCGTCAGCCATCAGCCGTCAGCGTTCGGTGCTCAGGTTCTGAAGTACGCCAAGGCCCTCGCCGGCGCGGCACGGTCAGGCCTTCGTTCATGACGGGCGTGTCGATTCCGAAAGGCGTGTCGCACGAGGGCTTGGCCGTGTGAAGCCCCGCAACACGCGCACGCCGCGACGGCCTTTGATCGGACCGATCGTCGTCCGTACGCACGCCGACGCACTTGAATTGCCGGCCGCGGTCGGTGGAATTACGATTCCTTGTGGGCCATGCGTACGTATCCCGCCGTCATCGCCGTCGCGGCCATGTTTTTCGGCGCCGATTCGCCCGGCGTACGGCAGAGTTGTCTTGCGGCGAGTCAGCCGCCGGTCGAACCGCCGGAAGCCGCCGCCGCGACTTCGCCGGAACCGCTGCTGGGAATTCGCATTTACGATCCGCGCGTCGTCGAGTGTGTTGCGTTGGTCGAGGCCGGTAAAGGCGCCGAGGCCGTTACGCGCCTGCGCGAACTGACGCGTGGGCGTGAGGGGCCGTCGCTGGACCAGCTCAACGAGCTGCGCCTGGGGCTGGGTTTCGTCCTTCTGCGCGACGGCCAGGTTCAAGAGGCTCGCAAGTTGCTGCTGCCGCTCAGCAAGATGGCCGATCGGCCGCGCGAGGCGCACCGTGCCAAGGTCCTGTATGACATCGCCTCGCGCTGGCAGAAAAAGCGGATCGACGACTGGCCGTTGCGAAAGGCCGACCGCTGGCGCGATGCGCTGCTGCGGGAAGCCGCCGACATTGCCGGCGAAGCGCGCGGCGGCCATCAGCGCCTGGTGCGCACGATCGTGTCGGAACAATGGTCGAAGATCTCGATCGAGCTTGAGCTGATCCGCCGGTCGCTGCACCTGCTCGAGTACATCGACCTGCCGCAGGCCCGCCAGACCGAATCCGATGCGCTGGTTGAACACGCCGCGTCGCTGGCCGCGGAGGTGCGCGACATCAACGTTTACATTGCCCGGGTAGGCAATCTGGTCAGCGATCTGACCGGCCAGATGAGTTCGCGAAGCGACTCAACCAGCGGGCGGCGCGGGTATCTGCCCGCCCACGTGGTCGAGCGGCACAACGCGCTGATCGACATGATGGCCGCCGCCAACGAGGCGGGCGAGAGGCTGGTGACGGAGTATCGGCGCGTCATCGACCGCTGCGAGGGCCGGTTGAAGAAGGATGCCAGCGTCAAGATGAGCAAGACGCGTTTGCCCGCCAAGCGAGAGGTTTTCCGGCGGTGATCGCGTCCGTGTCACGAGCAGTCCGGCTGCGATTGGCCGGCACGTTCGTCGGCACTCGGGTGGCGGTGTCATCCGCGTCGCCGCTGTTGATCCGAGCCGCGAAGCGGCGGCATTGCGGCAGTCGGCGTGGTACGCGCTTGTAGCCCGCGCCGATCGGAAACCCGGGCACCAGCCCGGGGCGAATTCGCGCGACTGTACGGGCTGCGCGGCATCGGCGAGCGGGATGCGCCCGCTCGCGTTCGCCCGTGAACGGTTCGCTCGCGCACCGGCGTTCGACGCCTGGCGGCGCGCCGAACGGCCATTCTTCGATCGAGCCGTCGCATTGAAGGCCCGACGGCCGGATCCCGCTCGCTGACGCTTCGCGGCTCTGATTCGCACGGGCTGCAAGCCCGTGCCACGCGGAAGAGCGGTCCGTACGGCGGACCCTACGAACGGCGCCACGCGAGTAGCGGCACCGGTCGGGGATCGGCGCAGCGCGCCGGCCCTTTGCCATTCCGCGCGGCGCTCCTACAGTACGCGGCGATGGTCGAAGTCGAATGCCTGGTGAAAACTTTCCCGACGACCGACGGCGGCGAGAAACGCGCCGTTGATGAGTTGTCGTTTCGCGTCGATCGAGGCGAAGTTTATGGCCTGCTGGGGCCTAACGGCGCCGGCAAGACGACGACGTTGCGCATCATCAGCGGGCTGCTGTCGCCGACCAGCGGCACGGTGCGCGTCAACGGTCACGACGCGCACGTCGACCGCGAGGCGGTCAAGCGCTCGCTGGGCTATCTCACGGCCAGCACCGGCTTGTATCAGCGGCTGACGCCGCGCGAGACACTGGAGTATTTCGGCCGGCTGCACGGACTGGGCGACGTCACGCTGGCGCGCCGCATCGAGGAGCTGGTGGACTGGCTCGACATGCGGCCGTTCCTCGATCTGCGCTGCGGCGGGCTGTCGACCGGTCAGAAGCAGCGCACGAGCATCGCCCGC
The DNA here is from genome assembly GCA_011525745.1 of Planctomycetaceae bacterium. Taxonomy (GTDB): domain Bacteria; phylum Planctomycetota; class Phycisphaerae; order UBA1845; family UTPLA1; genus PLA4. Next base: position 41,404 of record WYBU01000047.1, read on the forward strand.
GCGCTGATCGGCGATCCGCCCGTGCTGATCCTCGACGAGCCGACGCTGGGGCTGGACGTGCTGACGAACCGCGTGATTCTGGATTTTATCCGTCAGGAAGGCGCGCGCGGCAAGACGATCATTCTGTCGACGCACTATCTCGACGACGCGCAGTGGCTGTGCCACCGCTTCGGCCTGTTGCACCAGGGGCGGCTGATGGCCGAGGGCGACCTCGAGACGTTGCGGGCGCGCAGCGGACGCAGTCGGCTGAGCGAGATCTTTCTGTGCCTGTGCGGCGAGGATGAGTCGGTGTTGGCGGCGCGCGGTGCGGGCGTCTGAGCGCCGCTGCCTGATCCGAACCGCAAGCACCAGCGCTGCGGTGATCGGAGCCGCGAAGCGTAAGCGAGCGGGATCGGGCCGTCCGGACCCGGGATGCAACGCTTCGATTGCGCTGCGAGCAATCGGCGCGGAGTGAGGCTTGAAACGCCCATGCGCGAATGAACGGTTCGCTTGTGCACGTGGCTTGCGGATCCCGCTTGCCGACGCTGCGCGGCTTTGAATGAGGTTCACACGCACGGGCTACAAGCCCGTGCCACGCGGGATGGCAGACCGCACGTAAGTATGCGTTGCCTGTTCCGAGCCGCAAGCGCCAGCGCTGCGGTGATCGGAGCCGCGAAGCGTAAGCGAGCGGGATCGGGCCGTCCGGACCCGGGATGCAACGCTTCGATTGCGCTGCGAGCATTCGGCGCGGAGTGAGGCTTGAAACGCTCATGCGCGAATGAACGGTTCGCTTGTGCACGTGGCTTGCGGATCCCGCTTGCCGACGCTGCGCGGCTCTGAATGAGGTTCACACGCACGGGCTACAAGCCCGTGCCACGCGGGATGGCAGACCGCACGTAAGTATGCGTTGCCGTCACAGCCGAGGGCGGCTGTGCCCCATTCACAGCCGAGGGCGGCTGTGCCCCATTCACAGCCGAGGGCGGCTGTGCCCCATTCACAGCCG
>WYBU01000048.1 GCA_011525745.1 Planctomycetaceae bacterium
CGGCGCCTGTCGAAGGACTACGAAACGCTCACGTCGAGCAGCGAAGCGATGATCCTCATTGCCATGATCAATGTGATGCTGCATCGGCTCAGTCCAGGGTGAGTTCGCTTTTCAAACACTTTCTCAGATCCGGGGGAATGAACCCCATCATCGCGGAATCGCTCACGTCGTAACCGATCAGATTGGATCAACTAGCAGATAAGGAAACCACTTATCTCCAGTTTCATGAGAAGCGCAAGCGTTGAACGCCAGGTGAGCTATGTACATGAACTGGTACGAAAGTCCTCTAATAACAGGACGTGCGGTCGATCGACGTATGTAACATTTTGCCAAGAAAAAGGTTGAGAATGGATTGAACACCTTGTTTCGGCTTGGTACAATCGGTTCAGGAGCGAATGGAAAGAAGCGCCATTCGATCCAGGTAACGATCGCTGCGCAGATTTGCTGTTCCGCCGCAGTGCGTGACTGGCTCTTCTTCGATCGGTTCAAAGTACGGTCAGCGCAGCGCGGGTCGGTTACCTCTCGATGAGACGGTCAGTTCATTTTGTGTTCGCACACGATGAGTGCGGCGCGGCACGTTGTTGCGCCGAATTCGTGTGGATGGGTCAACCACACCCTCAACGGGTTGGTTCGTTATTACACAGGACACGTCCCAGGAGGAAGTGAAACGATGCTGTCGAAACACTTGCTGGCGAGTCTGGCTGTGCTGACGCTTTCCGCCGGCGTCGTCATGGCCCAGGAGTCCGTCACATTTACGAACGTCATCTCGGACAGTTCGGGGCCGGGCGGTTCGAATCCCAGTTGCTCGGGTGGCGTTGACGTTCGCACGGCGAACCTCGCGGGTGGATACAACCTGGACAATATCAGTTGGAATGGGAACGCCGTGTCCGGCGGTACCGGGACGTTCGGCAGCGAGCTGGCAGTGCGGCTGACCGCGCCGGACAGCACGACGGCGCTGGTGACGTTGGGTACGGGCACGACCTGGTCCGGTTCGCGCAACTTCACCGGCACAACGAGCGCGTTTGCGGCGATCAACGACCCGGTCGGACTATGGACGTTCGATTTCTGCGAAACGTACAACGACCCCGGCATCGACGCGACCTGGACCGACATTCGCTTCGATTTCCTTCGATTTGTTGAGCCGACGGCGCCGGTTTCGACGCCAGTTTCGCCGTACAACTCGAAGACCATCGGCACGCTGGCCGCCGGTGCGATCCACTGGTACAGCTTTACCATCTGGGATTTCGTCGATATCACGATCGACACGAACGACACGCCGAATACGCCGAATCCGCTGTCCAGCGGCGACACCGAGATCGGGATTTACAACTCGTCCGGCAACCTGATCGCCAATGACGATGATGGTGGGAACGGCCTGCTGAGCTTCCTGAACCTGCCGGGGCTGGCGCCGGGAACGTACTACGTCGCCGTCGGTGCGTTCAACACCACGTTCGGCGCCACCGGTTGGAACGTGACCTCGACGTCGACCGCCACGGGCGACTACAGCCTGACGCTCACTCCCGAGCCGGGCACGCTGGCCCTGCTGGGCCTGGGCGCTCTGGCGCTGCGCCGCCGGAATCGCAAGTAATCCCCGACTCGCCGGAATCGCTTCGCTTCGTCGAAGCCCTCTCCAGCGAGTCCGAGCCAACCGAAGCGGACGGCATCCTTGTCGAGGGCGCCGTCCGCTTTCTTTTGCGCATCGGTACAATTCAGCGCGCATGACCGACAACGTCTCCGAATTGCTCAGCCGCCGCGCCTGCCAGGTCGAGGCCGCCCTTCGCGAATGGCTGGCCGACCAGCCCGACGTGCCGTTGCGGCTGGGAGAGGCCATACGCTACAGCATCGAGGCCGGCGGCAAGCGCGTCCGGCCGGCTCTGGCGCTCGAGTGTTGCGCCCTGTGCGGCGGCCAGGACCGTGACGCGCTGCCCGCGGCGGCGGCGATCGAGTGTGTCCATACGTTTTCGTTGATCCACGACGACCTGCCGGCGATGGACGACGACGATCTGCGGCGCGGCCGGCCGACGAATCACAAGGTCTTCGGCGAGGCCGCCGCGATTCTGGCCGGCGATGCGTTGTTGACGCTGGCGTTTGAGTTGATCGTTCGGCATGCCCAACCGTCCGAAAAGGCCTGCCGCATGGCGCTGACGCTGGCCCGCGCTACCGGCCGGCAGGGCATGATCGGCGGCCAGGTGCTCGACTTGCTGGCCGAGGGAAGAATCAGCGGCGCGAACGACGCGACGGCAGCGGCGCCCGCTGGTATCGAACTGGTTCGGCGGATTCACGAGCAGAAAACCGCGCGGCTGATCGCGGCGGCTTGTCGGTTGGGCGGGCTGGCTGCCGACGCCGCGGAACACGAGTTGGCGGCGCTGGAGGCATACGGACTGAAGCTCGGGCTGGCGTTTCAGGCCGTCGACGATCTGCTGGACGTGACCGGCACGAGCCGCGCGCTCGGCAAGACAGCCGGCAAGGACGCCGCGGCCGGCAAGCAGACGCTGCCGCGCATCGTGGGCGTCGAAGAGGCCTGGCGCATCGCGGAATTGCAGGCGGCCGACGCGGCCGACGCTTTGGCGCCTTTCGGCGGCGCTGCTGCGCCGCTGCGCGAGCTGGCGCGGTTCGTGGTGGAGCGGGCGAGTTAGGCTGCAACGATGTACGTTACCCCTTCAATCCCGACATCGTCACGCCCTGAATGAAATACCGCTGCGCGACGAAAAACAGCGCGATCACCGGCAGCGTCATGATCGTCGCGGCGGCCATAATCAGCGTGAACATCACCCCGTCTTTGCCGACCGTCAGGCTGAACAGCCCCAGCGCCAGGGGATACAAACGCTGATCGTTCACGTAGATCAGCGGCCCCATGAAATCGTTCCAAACGTACATGAACGTGAAGATGCTGATGGCCGCCAGCGTCGGTTTCATCTCGGGCAGCGCGACGTGCCAGAACGTGCGGAAGTAGCCGCAGCCGTCGATGCGCGCGGCGTCCTCCAGATCGCGCGGAATGCCCTTCATCGCCTGCCGCAACAGGAAGATTCCGAAGGCGTTGACCGCCATGCAGCCGGGCAGCCACAGCGGGGCGAGCGTGTTGTACAGCCCGAGCTGTCGGTAAATGACGAACGACGGGATCATCGTGATCTGCGGCGGGATCATCAGCGTGGCGAGCACCAGGTAGAAACAGAGGCCGCGGCCCGGCCAGTTCAGCCGCGCCAGGGCGTAGGCGATCATCGAGCAACTCAGGATGTTGCCAAGTATGTTGACGATCGCCAGAAACACGCTGGTCTTGAGATACTGCCGGAAGGGCACTTCTTCGAAGACCTTGCGATAGTTTTCGCTCGCCTTGGCCCACCAGGCCTCGGGTTGGCTGCTGCGGCTCAACCGGATGCGCAGGCGCAGCACGTCGCGACCGTGATCGAAACGCGGCCCGGCGTCGATGCGATCGAGCAGGACGTAGCGGTGGGGGATCAGGCGTTGGTCGTCGGGTCCGGGAAGTTGAAACGAGGCTTCCCACCAGGTGTCTTCGCCCAGATAGCGCGGCGCGGCCGAGCGATAGAGCACGCCGTTGATTTCCAGCAGCGCCCGCATCTCGTGCCAGGTCTCGTCGCGACGGAAGCTGATGTCCAGGCGCTTGAAGCGATCCCACGCCACCGCAAGCGGAAGATCGGCGGCGACTTCGAACGCGTCATCGCGGGAGAAGTCGTAGTGCAGCACGGTGACAGTGCGTTCCGCCTCGGTGCGCGGTTCGAGGCCCACGGGCCCCTCGACGACGTGCCAAGCGACGCCGGCGCCCTGCTCCTGATCCGAACCGCGACTGTGAGGGAGCAGCTGGGCCGCATTTTTATTTGTCGCATCTTGTACCATCGGTGTCAGGTCATGCACGCGATAGTCGATGTCCTTCATCAGCACCTTGCCGACGGCGAACTCGCGATAGCAGCGCTCGAACGACTCGGCCACGAACTCCCGTGACGCCGCGCGACGGATCATCGTGCGAACGATTTCGTTTGCGTCGCCGCGGCCCGCCGATTCGGGCGCGATGCGCTGCGCCGCGGCCCGAACGGCTTCGGCGTCGGACGACCACGTTTCGGCCGGCAGCACCGCCCGCACACGGTGGAAGACGCCCGCGATGAGCTGGCCGCGCAACACGTCGGGATCGAGCGGGGCGGCGCGCGGATCGCGCCATTCATCGATCGCGCGGCCAATCTCCTGCTCGAGCACCGGCTTCAGCCATCCGTCCCAGCGTTGCGGGTCGATGTCGTCGGGTCGCTCGAAGGCGAACGTGCGCGGATCGACGTAGGGGCTGACATCGCGCGGCCGGGGCTGCGTCGGCGTGATGCGAAAGCCGAGCTGCTGCACCTCCTTGTCGAGCTTCATGCTCGTGCCGACCAGCCAGACGTAGGGCAGCAGAAAAGCGACCGAGCTGCCGATCAGCACGGCGTGGAGGAAGGTTCGCTGCCAGTGGGCGAGACGTCGGTTCATGCTGTCTTACGTCTCTTGACCGAACCGCGACCGTAAGGGAGCGTCGGAAAACGCCTCATTACGGACCGCGCGCCGGCATCGCACATCGTCGCCGTTTGTCGGCACTCGAACATGGGTTTCGGTTGCGCTGCGTTCTCCGCCGCTCCCTTACGGTCGCGGTTCGGACCAGCAGCACACAACTGCCGCGGGCGGTTCAGGTCAATACAGCGCACCACCCGAGCGACACGCGATCTATTCTCCCGCATAGAACACCCACTTCTTCGACAACCGCATATTGATCAGCGTCAGTCCCAGCACCAGCGCAAACAGCACCCACGCCATGGCCGCGCCGTAGCCGAGCCGGAAGTATGAGAAGCACTCGTCAAACAGTTTGTACACGTAGAAGTACGTCGAGCGCTCCGGATAGCCGTTGGGCGTCATGATGTACGCCTGCGTGAAGATTTGGAACGTCTGTATCAGCCCGATGATCAGGTTGAACAGGATGTACGGCGACAGCATCGGCAGCGTGACGCGGAAGAACCGGCGAATCGCCCCCGCCCCGTCGATCGCGGCCGCTTCGTACAAATGCGTGGGAATGCTCTTGAGTCCCGCCAGCCAGATGACGATGCTCGCACCCGCGCCCCAAAGCGTCATCAGGATCAGCGCGGGCTTCGTGGTCCGCGCATTGGTCAGCCAGCTAACCGGCGTGCGCAGCGTGAACCAGCCGAACGTCGCGTGCAGCCAGTCGATGACGCGGTCCAGCCCCAGCCGCTCCAGCAGCCAGTTCAGCAGCCCGCCGTGCGCGTTGAATACCCACATCCACAGAATGCTGGCGGCCACCACGGGCATGATGGCGGGCAGAAAGAAGAAGGTGCGGTAGTACTTCAACCCGCGAATGCCCGTGTCCAGCAGCAACGCCAGTCCCAGTCCGAGGATCATCCCCAGCGGCAGTCCGATGGCCATAAACAGCGTGTTGAGCAGGGCCTTGCGCACGCCGGTCGGAACCGTTTCTTTGCCTTCGGCGTCAGGCCCGCCCCAGTCAATCGTGAACATCTCGCGGTAGTTGTCCAGTCCGACGAAACGCGCCTCGCTGACCACGTCATACTCGGTCAGGCTCATGACCGCCGAAAACACCATCGGTCCGCCGCTGAGTACGACAAACCCGACCAGCCACGGCAGGATGAACACCCAGGCGGCGTACCACTCGCGGCGATGAAAACCGCGCACGCGATAGCGACGTTGATAGCGAACGATCGCGACCGCCGCCGTGACCGCCAGCGCCGCCAGGTAGGCCATGATCAGCGGACGCCAGCGCACGAGGGTGGGACTGTCGGGCCGCGCATAGAACTCGTTCAGCGCGCGATTGACACTTCGAGCCTGATGGGCCAGCGCCGCGTGCGGCGTCATCGTGTGGTTCCAGGCGATGTCCTGCGCATCGGCCTGGGCGTTCCACAGCTTCTGCCCCTCGGGCGATACCGGCCGGTAGCGGCAGTGGGGCAGCATGTCCAGGTGCAGTTGAATGGCGGCCCGCACGCGCGGCGGCATTTCCGGCACGTTGACGTAGCATTCGAGCTGCGCCTGCGTCAGCTTGCGGCTGGCCATGAGGCGCGGCATGTACAAGCGCCCCTGGCCGCGCTCTCGCTGCGCATCGTGCTCGTTCATGATCATGCCGCCCTCGAGCGATGACAGGAACTTGACGAGGTCCCATGCGGCCTTTCGCTTCTCGGGCGGACACGTGGCCGGAATGCAATAGGCGAAGCCGGCGACCCACGAGCAGCGCTCGCGTCCGGCGTCGATCATGGCCCGCGGCACGGGCGGCGGATGCACGCCGAAACGCATGTCGCGGCGATATCGCACCAGCGGATCGCGCAGGAACCAGTCGCCGTGGACGAACATGGCGATCTGGTTGTTGATGAACGGGTCCTGATTGTCGCGCTGAAAGCCCTTGCGGAACGCGGTCACGTCGTTGACGCCGCCGAGGGCATCGTAGATGTCGGTCGTCCATTGCAGCGCGGCGACGATGCGCGGATCGTCGAGCGTACAACGCGGCAACTCACCGCTCTCGTCCATGAACTCGCCGCCGTTCGTCCAGCCCCACAGGTACAGCCAGGCGTTGCCGTGCTGCGGCTCGAAGCCGACGATCTTTATGCGCCCTTCGTCGTCCCAGCGCGACAGGCGCAGCGCGGCGCTGTTCTGATCGAACACCTTGACGTGCTTCCCCGCGCCGTCCGGCAGCACGAGCCGCTTACGTGGATAAAAGGACTCGACGATCAGCTCGCGCGGCCCGACGACTTCGCGCACCCTGGCCCGCGTCACCAGTCCGCGGTCGGAAACGTGCGAAAGCGTGTCCCCCGGCCGCACGCCGGCCGCGACGAAGTCGGCTGATTCCGAGGCGATGCGCATACCGTCGATGCGCGCGTCGGTCACGTCCACGCGCTTGAGCAGCACGTCCTCCCACGTTCTGGGCGGGCGCGGACGGCCGGATTCGTCGACCAGCCCGTTCTGCACGAGCATGTCTTCGTTGAAATACATCACCCGGTTGTCCATGTAGTTCGGAATGCCGAATTGCCCGGTCCGGCCGGTCGGGTCGCGGTATTGACATTCGTTCCACGTGGCGGGGTAGAAGTCGTCGGGCAGAATCATCAGCGAGCGGAATCTCTCGATGCGGTGCTGCTGCTCGTCAACGGCGGCTTGCGTCGCCGCGCTCGGCGACGACACGGCCGCCGCGCGCCGCCGGTGCAGCTCGTCTTCCATGCGAGCCAGTTCCTGCCGATCGGCTTCAATCAGCGGATTGAGATCGAGGAATGCGTCGCGGGCGGCCCACTGGCAGATGGCGAAGCGGTCGTATTCGACGACTTCGGGCGGCACGCCGCCGGCGATGCCGCACATCAGCCGCTGCGGATTGCCCTCGCCCTCCAGTCCGGTTCGCGCGGCGCTGGAGCCGAGAATGACGCGATACTGCGGGAACGCGCGCTCGAAGGCATCGACCACGTCAATCTGCCGGCCCTCGACGATGCCGTTGAACCAGATCGTGATTTCGGTCACGTCGCGCCCGCCCGGCGCGGCGGGACGGTGCGGATAGAGCCACCACAGCAGCGCGGCCAGCAGCAGCAGGGCGAGGATGTTGACGATATTACGCATGAATCAGACCCAGCGGGTGGCATGGTCCGGCCCTCGTGCGAGCGGACCCGCATGGTACGGGTGGTACGGGCGTCTCGCCCGTTCTGTCGGATGCTCACGAGGGCTTGGCCATGTTGAGCCAACAGCGTGCTCGTCAGTGTGCACCTGCCCGCTCATCTTTGCTGCACGTCATTCGCTTGGCGCCCGCGCCAGGATCGCAGCCGTGTGCGGCGGCAGCGTGATGCCCGTCATGTGGCCATCGACGATCTTCACTGGCGATTCGCGTCCGGCGACGGGCCGGACCGTGGCGCGGCCGCGGAAATCGCCGGCGGGCGGCTCGACGATTTCAAGATGCTCCGGATCATCCACGCGCAGGATGCGCGCATCGGCCGGCCAGGGCGACGGCACACGCATCGCGTAGGGCTTGGCGCCGTTGTTGATGACGACGGCCACCGTTTCATCATCGAGACAGCGTGTGAACGCATAGACGCGCGGCTCGCCCTTCTTCACCAGCGTATTGAAGCGGCCCAGTTGCAGCGCCGGAAACGTGTTGCGGATGGCGATCAACCGCCGATAGTGATCGAACAAGCCCGGCTCGATGCCCTCGTCGGGATCGTCATTGGGCGGCAGGTCGTCCCACAGCATCGGCTTGCGGCAGGACGGATCGTCGGCGCCGAACATGCCGACTTCGTCGCCGTAATAAACCATCGGCGCGCCGAGATAGGCCATCTGAAACGTGACGATCAGCCGCATTCGGTGATAGCACTCGGCCGTCGGACGGGCGGGGTTGTAGTGCGGCCCGTTGTCCTGAATGCGGTTGGCGTGGTCGTACTCCAGGTCGGGATTCAACAACATCGAAGCCACGCGGTCGGTATCGTGACTGTCGAGCAGATTCTGAAGCACGAGGTTCACCTGCGGCGCGTACCACGCCAGCGCGCGGCGCAGTTCATCGTCGAAGCGCGTCGGCGTGATCGTCCGTTGCCGGTTGACGAAGAAACGTTGCACGCTGCGCGCGAATTCGTAGTTCATCACCGCGTCGAATGCGTCGCCGCGCAGCCACTCCTTCGCTTCGGTCCAGATTTCGCCGACGATGTAGGCGTCGGGATTAATCGACTTGACGAGCTTCCGCCAGTCGCGCCAGAAAACCAAATCGATGTCCTGGGGCACGTCCAGCCGCCAGCCGTCGATGCCATCCGACGGATCGCCGTCGCCGTTGGGGTCCATCCAGCGGCGCGTGATGGCAAAGATGTGATCGCGGACCGGCGCCGCCAGTCCCAGCGCTTCGTCGTGCTTCAGGCGCGGCAGCGCGCCGTCGTCGCGGTCCCACGCCTTGTAATGAAAGGGCTTCCAACTCGTGACGTCGAACCAATCCGCGTAGGCCGACTTGCGCCCGTGCTTGAGAATGTCGCGGAACGCCCAGAATTCGCGGCCGGTGTGGTTGAAGACGCCGTCGAGAATCACTTTGAATCCCTGGCGATGCGCCTCGGCCAGGAATTCAAGAAACACGCGGTCGCTCTCGGACCACTGCCACGTCGCCGGATCGGTGGTCTCGCCGCTGAGCTTCAGCCGGCTGTCGCGTACGCCGAATGCGTCGTCGATGTGGCGATAGTCCGCTGCGTCGTACTTGTGCAGCGACTCGGCCTGAAAGATCGGATTGAGATACAGGGCGGTTACGCCCAGCCGGCGCAGATAGGGCAGCTTATCGCGGATGCCCTGAATGTCGCCGCCGTATCGCCGGTTGTAGATGTTGGCGTAGAAGCCGCCCGTTTCGCGATAGCCCGAGGCGAACGCCGCCGAGCCGTCCGGCTTGTCATCCGCGGGTTGATACAGCGCGTACCACTTGTGCTGCCAGGGCACCGTCGTGGGCGGATCGTTGGATGTGTCGCCGTTGCGGAAACGCTCGGGGAAAATCTGATACCACACGGCCGTCTTGGCCCAGTCGGGCGTGTGAAAGTCGGGCGACTGCATCACGGCTCGATCGCGCTGGCGCGTGGGCATTACTTGTTCATCCGGCGCCGCGGCGCCGGCGGTCGCTCGGCCGGTCGGCGGCTCGTTGGCGGTCGGCGCATCGGGCGTCGCCGCCGCGCCGGTGTCGTCGATCATATAGACGTCGTTTCCATCGCTCAGCACGAAGACGTAATACGCGTTCGACGGATCGACCCGAATTCGTGCGGTCCAATAATCGAAGCCGTTTCGCGAATCAACCTTTCGAGCGGGCGCGAACGTCGTGTGGGCCGTTTCGGTCGGCAGCGTCCTGGAGTACCTTACATCGACCGATTGCACGTCATCGGCCAGCGTTCGCACGCTGACGTCGATCAGCCCGGGCGCGATCAGCGCGCGATACTCGGTCGCATCGGCATTATGCCGCACGGCCGGGCGCACGATGGCATCTGGTTTCGGCGGGCCGAATGTCGTCGCGTCGTCGCCGACCAGCACACCGCTGTTGAAGCCGCCGTTGCCGTTCGGCGTGCGCCGGCGAGCGTCGGCACCGGGGTCCTCGATCCAGATCGCGCCGTTGACGACGAACTTGTAGGCGTGTGACCCCTCACGAAGCTCGATAAGGCGCTCGAATGTTCCTTCCTCGGACGATGAGAAGAGCGGCAGCGTCGCCGGATTCCAATCGTTGAACGATCCTGCCACGGCAACCGTCTCGACGCGCGTGCCGTCCTTCAGCACGCCTTGCGGGGCGGCGAAATAAAAGCGATGCCAGCCGCCGCGCAGTGCGCTGGCCTCTTTCGATCGTTCATCAAAGACAACGATGGTCTCGCCGGACTGGTCGGCAGGGCGCTTCAATTGCGCGACGGCGGTATCGCTGCCTGATCGAACGATGCTGACGTCAATTCCCAGCGGCTCGAAAACGGGTAACTGCCGCGCCCAGCGGCCGGGCGACAGCGGCAGCATTGCGCGGCGCGGTATGCGCGCCTCGTTCGGCGCCATGGCAGCCGGCGTGTTGCTGATCAGGTCGTAACCGCCGCCCACTTTGCCCGAGAACGCGGAGCGATCGGACAGCTCGCCATCCGACACCGTCAGCTCGATAGCGAATCGCAGCGGTCGATCCGCCGAGATGATCGCCACGTCGGGACGATTTTCATCGACTGTGATCTTCACCTGCTCCGATCCCGGCAGGGGGCGCCAGCGATAATCGCGAATCGGCCGATCGGCACGGGCGAAGCTGGCGCTTCCCACGAGCCGGACGCGCGCGGCGCCGGTATCGGCGCCGTAGGCAAGGATCACCGCTGCCGGACGATCGGCGCCGCATGGCGAAAAGCCCCAGGCGGCGTCGCTTTCGTTGAGCCAAAGCCGGTAATAGCCGGTTTGCGGGATGATCAGCGGGATGTTTTGTCCGGGTTGCGCCAGCTTTTCGCCGAATTGCCCCAGATGGCGCGACCAATTTCCGTCGTAAACGAACTTGAACTCGTGCACGCCGCAGCGCCACAGGCGGCGCAATTCGAGCGCCTCGCCCGCGCGGGTCAGTCGATAATCGTCGTCGGCGGTTTTCCAACCGTTAAACGAGCCGGCCAGGCGAACGACGCCGTCGGCTGCGTGAGCGACGGGTTGTGCGGTCAGGGGCGACATCTTCGCCGGCGCTATCAGCAGCGTGAAGGCGCATAGGCTGATGGCGCCTGCCGGCGAAAGGCGGCGCGACCGGCGACCGGCACTTACGACTGAGTCTCTCTGGATTGTGTTCATAAAAGCGCACTCGATCGGTAGCGTGACGTGCCGGGATGATAAGGAGTCGCACAGGCTCAGCCGAGACGCAACGTCGCACGCGCGAACGGAAGAAGCGCCCACCAGGCGATCGCAAGATCGCCGGCCGGCCCCTGGATCAGATGATCGTGGACCTACCCACAACGAACCGCAAGTGCGAGCAGTGCGGTCGGAGCCCCCCGCCCGGACAGCCTCCGCGCTTGCACTTGGGGCTTGAATCAGCGGCAACCGGCTTCGCGCTGCGTCGCGCGCATCGGCGCATCGCGGCGCGGCCCAATCAGGTCGCCGGCGCCGCAGACTCGCGAACCGTCAGACTCACCGGGCGCACCACCTCGGCGCGATCGATGCGATTGTCCACCAGGTCGAGCAGCAAGCGGCAAGCCTCGCGGCCGATGTCATAGAGCGGCGTGTGAACGGTTGTCAGCGCCGGATCGGTGAACGCCGACAAGTGAATCCCATCGCATCCGACGACGCTCACATCAAGCGGTACGCCGCGGCCCGATTTCTTGATCCCGCGCAACGCGCCGATGGCCATCTTGTCGTTGCCGGTCAGGATGGCGGTGATGGCCGGATCGCGGCGCAGCAGCTCGATGGCCGCATCGAAGCCGCCTTCCTCGGTATAAAGGCCGTCCGCCAGGTGATCGGGAGTCGGCCCGATGCCGGCCGCTGCCAGCGCCATCAGAACGCCGGCCCGCCAATCGAGTGAGGTTTGCACTTCAGGAGCGCCGTGAATCAGACCAAACCGACGGTGGCCCAGGCCCAGCAGGTATTGAGCCGCCAGTCGTCCGGCCTCCTCGTAGTCACAGCGGACGAAGTTCAACTTTCTGGCGGGCAAGTGGTTATTGACGATAATCGCGGGCCGCGAGCGATCTTCGAAGTCCACCAGATAGTCGTCCTTGTTCGTAACGCCGATGCACAAGACGCCATCCACATAGTCGCGGTCGAAAAGCTCGATGTGCTTGGCCTGGCTGACAAAGTCGGGGTGGGCCACTTCAAGGAGAACCTTGTAATTCACCGCTGAAGCATGGTCGTGAATGGCGGACAGAAGCTCGCCAAAATAAACGTCAGCGAATACGTGCTGTAATTCCGGCACGAGGACAGCCAGAATGCCTGTTTTTTGGGACTGTAGCCCCTGCGCCAGCCTGCTCGGCTGATAACCCAAGCGCTGAGCCGCTGCGAGCACACGTTGTCGTGTTGATTCGCTGATTCGCTCATCACGCTGGTTCAGCACGAGGGACACGGTGGTGAGCGACGCACCACTTTCGCGAGCGATGTCCCGGATTCGGAACGCCTTACGTTTGGCCATCTGCAACCTCGTTCCTTAAGCCGCCTCCGCAGCCGGGACCTGAAAGCCGTTTCAGATCAGCGGCGAGATACGCTAGAATCGGGTAGGCTCGTCGCGCCGATCGACCTGCGGTTTGATTTTTCTTGAATTCCGACGCCAAACTGCTAGACTGCCTTGGTAAAAGGTTTTACCATGTAGAATATGCGGGGTACCGGCCGAAATCAATTGCCCACACTTGTTTCGGTTTTTCCGCCATGGGAGACAGCCATGCCGTCCTCCAATCGCCGTTCATGCCCTCGTGCTCAGTTTGTCAACCGCGACCGTTGTCCGTTCGGCCAAGGCTCGCCAGTGAGGTTATACGGTTTTACCCTTATCGAGCTACTGGTCGTCATCGCGATTATTTCGCTGCTGATCGCGATATTGCTGCCCGCGTTGTCCGCCGCGCGCGAGGTCTCCAAGCGGACAGTCTGCCAGGCAAACCTTCGCGAGTTCGGCGCCGCGCTGAGCCAGTATGCCAGCGACTTTGATAGTTGGTTGCCGGCGAAGCCCGACTTCAACATGCCCGGGGCTCCGGTTTATCAGCTTGCAACCGTTCAGGATCAGGCTTCGCCGGAGTGGGGACCGAATTTTGGCGGCATGATCCGCGACGTCGTCGAACGCGCTCATACGCGCGGCGGAAAGCCCACGCCGACCTATCTACCGCAGCCCAAGATCATGTTGTGTCCAGGCGACAAGGAGAATAATCGGCCGAAGGACAACTCCGTCATCTGGCCGACCGAGCCGCTCGATCATTTCAGCGACCTGCCGCAGGACCTGGCGGAGGAGGCGACCCGGCAGAGATCGTTCATCAGCTACTTCTACATTGCGTTATGGCGGAACGACGATCGCGGGGACTTCATCGTGATGGCTGATCAGAGCAACCGCGACGACACGACCGTTCTTTCGTTCACAAGCCTGACGCCGCAGGACAATCACGGCACCAAGGGAATGAACATCCTGCTGCTCGACACGCACGTCGAATGGGGCGCTCCGAAGAGCGGGAGTTTTCAGGACATGCAGGAGCTTTCCGGTCGGTTTTGGGGGCCGATCATCTACACGCGAAACCGCTATCCGGGCACGCCCGGTAATCGCGACCGCGAGGTACAGACTATTGAATGAGTTAATGTCGCGTTTCCACGGCGCATCTTGATGGGGGGATGGGCCATCGACTGGCCCGGTGCTTGCAGGGGCGAGACTGACATACCACATTCGTTTTCCGCCCGGGAGGATGGAAATGAACGCGCGATCTCGATCGCTGGCCATCGGCATTTCTTCGTTTTTCGCGGCGACGCTCGTCGCGGCGGTTCTCACGCGGCCCGCGCCGGCCGGGGATTGCACCGGCCTGCCGCCCATCGACGGGCGCAATCTGCGCACCAAGTACGCACAGGCCCCGTCGGTGCTACAGGACAATCCGACCGGTTTCGGCGATCACGCGCTGCCACCGCAGGAGGACACCGAGGGGAGCGAACTGAACCGCATGTTTGCGGCTTACGACAGCACGCATCTGCACGTCGGGATCACCGGCAACACGCCGCGAGACGACGCCGATGCGCTTCGGAACACCGTACTTCTGTTTCTGGACGTCAGCGATCAGACCGCCGCGCAGTCGGTCCTGAACACCTCCGGCGCGACGGCCGGCTCGGGCGCGCTGATGAACATGAGCGGCGTGCAGATGGACAACGGGTTCACCCCCGACTACGTGGTGGAGTTGTGGAACGTCGCCGGAGTTTTCAGCGGAGTGCTTTACGACCTGACCGCCGGCACGGCGGTCAGCGCGACGCCGTTGACCGAAGGCGTCGAGTTCGCGGTCGATAATACGAACCTCACCGGCGTCAACGCCGAGCCTTCCAACGATCCGCTGCTTCAGCAGCAGAACGCCGCGTCGGCTACGACCGGCTTCCAGTTCCGCCTGGCCCTGAACGACATCGACCTGGTCGCCGGCAGTTCGGTCGACATGCAGTCGCTGATCGTCAATCGCGACGGCTACATCAGCAATCAGTGCCTGCCGCCGCTACGGCCGACTCAGGGCCAGACGGGCGGCAACGTGGGGTGCATCGGCATTCACAATCCCGCCGAAGGGAACACGGTTGACTTCAACGCTTTCATCGGCAACCAGTACGTGACGTTCTCGCTGACCGGACCGACGCTCACGCCTTCGAGCTTTACCGGGCAGAATCTCGCGGGCGCGTTCGGCAACAACCCGCCGCTGGCCGTGCAGAATAACTACACCTGCTTCGGCGATGCCGCGCCCTACACGCCGGGCATCAACGCCGGCAGTGAGCTGAACCAGTTGTACGTCACGAGCGACTTCACGAACCTGTACATCGGTTTGACGGGCAACGTCCCTATCAACGACACGTTCGGCAACACCGTGATCGTTTTCATCGAGACGCCCAATCCCGGCCTCAACACGCTGGCAACGACCGGCGTCACGAGCGGATCGGGCGCGGTGCGCGAGATGAACGGCGTTCAGCTCGATGGAACGCCCGGTCAGCCCGACGGCTTCCGGCCGCGCTACGCGATTCAATACTGGCGCGAAAACGGGGCGCACAACGCCGTACTGTCGAACATCGTCAACAACGCGCGGACCGATCTGCTGTTCAGCATCGATCAGCAGTTTCATGTGACCGCGGGCAACGCCTATGTCGTCAATCTGAGCAACGTTGACGGCGTCAACAACATCCCCGGCGACGATCCGTTGCGGCAACATGAGCGGGCGCTGACGGCCCACGCGGGCATGTTGTTCAGCGTTCGCCTCAACACGCTGGGCATCAGCAACCCGTTCGCGACCGTGCGCGTAATGGCGTGCATCGTCAGCCGCACGGGTTTCATCAGCAATCAGTTCCTGCCGGTGCTCAATCCGACCGGGACGCCGCTGATCATGACCGACACGTTCACGCCGTCACTGCCGCTGGCTGACGAGGCCATGACCTCGGACACGCAGGACGTGACGGCGACGACGGGTTTTGATCGCGTCACGGGCATCGAAGTGACGGTGAATCTGACGCACCCGGACGTTTCGGAGCTGACGATCGACCTTCAGCACGTCAACTCGGCTCGCATGGTGCGGC
Organism: Planctomycetaceae bacterium; assembly: GCA_011525745.1. Taxonomy (GTDB): domain Bacteria; phylum Planctomycetota; class Phycisphaerae; order UBA1845; family UTPLA1; genus PLA4. The sequence continues at coordinate 15,670 of WYBU01000048.1, forward strand.
TGTGGAATCGCAACGCCGCAGGCGGAGCGATGAACACGACGTTTGCCGAGGGCGGAGTCGATCTGTCGACCTGGGTCGCGCCCGGCGTCGGGACTTTCCAGCCGCATGAGTCGCTGCTGACGTTCAACGGCGTCGATCCGACGGATGGTCCCTGGCGGCTCGTCATCACGGATCACGTCGCCGGCAACGCCGGCACGCTCGTGTCATGGACGCTGCAAATCCGCGACGATCCCGGCGGCAACGTCGGCTGCATCGGCGAGCACAACGCGATTCCGCCCGTAAACGAGGGCGATCCGCCGCTGAACATCGTCGATCTGAACGCCTATCCGGGTGATCAGTACCTGACCCTCGCGCTCGATCCGACGCAGCCCCCGTATCCGGTTCCCGACGAATTCACCGGCACGGACATCCCGGCCGCCTTCGATGACGACGATGCGCTGAACGCGATGGCGACGCAGAACAACCACACGTGTTTCGGCGACGCCACGCTGGCCGATACGTCGGTCCCCAGTCCTGGCAGCGAGCTGGATCAGATGTTCGTGACCAACACGAACGATCGGCTGAAGGTGGCGCTGACCGGCAACCTCGAGGCCAACGGCAACGCGGTGGTGCTGCTGCTGGATACGGTTCCGGGCGGCAATCAGACGATCACCGGCATCACGCCTCCGCCGACGCCCATCGGCGGCGCGGACGGACTGAACGGGTTGATTCTCGACACGGGATTCAATCCCGACTACGCCGTGGTGGTCCATCGCGACGCACAATTTCCGGTTCCCGCCGAAAACAACGACGTGTTCATCACCAATCTCACGACCAACTTCACGCGCAAGATCGGCTACACGGTGCGCGATTCCGGCTCCGGCGTTCTGGCCGACGCGGTAGCCAGTTACGGCGGCAACGAGCTGGATCTGATGTTCGTGCAGAACGACGCCGACCGGCTGTACGTCGGTCTGACCGGCAACATCAACGCCGAAGGCGGCGGCAACGGCGACGTGTTTGTGGTGTTTCTCGACACGGCGCCGGGCGGCAGCAACATCCTCAGCACGAGTTTCCCCGGCTACTTCACCGGATTGCGCAACATGAACGGCGATCGGCTCGACGCGGCGATGCAACCGGAGTTCGCCATTGCGTTCGTTCACACCGGGCTGTTCACGTTCAATGCACAGTTGATCGACCTGACGACTCACGATGTGACGGCGCTGACGTACCAGAACACGATCGGCGACAACGTCTTCTTCGCCGACAACGGCAACGGCGCGGGCGTCACGGGTCAGAACCTGGGCGCAAATGACGCGACCCAGCAGGCGATCAACGCGCAGTCGGCGCTGAAGGGCGTGCAGTTCGCGATCGCGCGAAGCGACATTGGCAATCCGACCAACGGGACCAATATCCGCGTTTGCGCGGTGCTGGCCGGAGGCAGCGGATTCTGGAGCAATCAGACGCTGCCGGGCGTGGGCGGGGCGATGGCCAATCTGGGCAACAACGCCAATCTCGACGCGGTGGCGGGTGATCAGTACGCGACCTACACGATCGCGTCGTCCGGGTCGGCGCCGGCGGGCTTCGACGCCGCGGACATTCCCGGCTACATGGGCGGCGTCGGGGCGGCGGTGGCCACGCAGAACAACTACACCGGCTTCGGCGACAACACGCTGCCCAATCCGGGAAATCCCAACTGCACGCAGGTCGCCTTCGACGACACCAACTTCGTCGGCGTGACCAACAACAGCGCCGATGACGCTGACACCGCCGACACCGGCTTCGAGTTCGACGTCGCCTTTGGGGACATCGGCCTGACGCCGGGACAGTTGGGCACCGTCAAGCTGATGGCGGTTGTCACCGGCCGACACGGGTATCTGTCGAATCAGTTCCTGCCGCCGCTGGGCGTCGGCAACGCGGGCAACCTGGCGTTTGCCGATGGCGTCAACCTGGGCGACTTCCCGGGCGATCAGTTCCTGACGTATGAGCTGGTCGAATCGCAGCCGCGCCATCCGGCCGACATCAACGACGACGGCGTCGTGGACAATCAGGACGTGCTTGATTTCGTCGGGGTTCTGCTGGGGACCAACACCGACGAGCCGGACGTGACGAACTCGGATTTCAACAACAGCGGCACGGCCGACGGCGACGATGTTCAGCCGTTCGTCGATGCGCTTTACGAGTAATGATCGCGGCTGCCGCGCCGAGCGACGCGAGGGGAGCGTGACGATGCCATGGACGTCCCATACGAATAACGATCCGCGGCGGCGCACGCCCGCACGGATGTTCACGGCCGCGCTGGCGGTTCTTCTCGGTGCGGCATCGATCACGCGCGCCGAAGACCACACGATCATGATTCAGTATTTCGAGGCCACGTGGAACACGATGCGCTATCGCATGCCCGATGTGTTCATGGCCGGCTACAACGCCACGTGGCTCCCGCCGCCGCAGTTGGGCGGCAACGGCGCTGATGCCAACAGCGTCGGCTACGATCTGTTCGACCGCTTCAATCTGGGCAGTGCGAACAACCCCACGCGCTACGGGACCGAATCCGATTTCCGCCTGCTGGTCGACGAATTCCATCGCGCCCACTGCCGCGTTTTCGTCGACTGGATCATGAACCATAACGCCAATCTGGATAATTTTACTCCGGGTTTTCTGCAATCGGGCGGCTATCCCGGCTTCGTGCTCGAAACGCCGAGCGATCCGTGGGGCGACTTCCATCCGCCCGGCACGCAGTCCGAGAATCCCGGCGGTCCAGATTACGATTTGTTCAACGGCCGGCTGGTCAATCTGATCGACATCGCACAGGAAAAGAACCATCTGTTCATCCGGCATCCGATCGCGGCCGGAGATCCGAACAACATCCCCGCCGGGACGATCACCAATCTGCCGAATGCGGCCAACCGTCGCTTTTATCCCGATCAGCAGCTTCCGCCGTTTACGTTCACGAATCCCGGCACCACGCGCAATCCGGGCGCGGTCCAGTGGACGGTGTATCCGTTCAACGTGAACGATCCGGCGCAGGGCGATCCGGTCATCGAGAACGCCGCGGCGCTGCTGCTTCGCTCGACGCAATACTACCTCGAAGTGCTGAAGGTCGACGGCTTTCGGCTGGACGCCGCCAAGCACATTCCCACGTGGTTCTGGGACAACCTATGGGATTCCATCGTCTATCAGCGATGGCGCGCGTTCGACGGCACGATTCAGACGCCGTTTTCGTTCGTCGAAGCGGTCGGCGGCGGCGGCATCGATCCGTACGACTGGACGCGCAAGCACGACGGCTTCGGCAACCGCGACGCGCTGGACCTCGACGAGGCCGGCGCGCTGCGCGATCAGGTCGACAGTCCTTCCAGCCGGTCGTGGGCCGATGCGCTGAACGCCTCGATCGACAATCGCGACTTCGGCCTCAACAACGGCAGCCTGGGCGTGCACCACGTTTCGAGCCACGACAACGCCAACTCGGGCGTCAATCTCGACACGACCGCGCACGCTTACGTGCTGATGCGCAGCGGTCCCGGCATCGTTTATCACAACGCACAGCAGTTCGGCATCAGCCCGAACAACTTTCCGCGCCGCCACGGCCGCGACGACGCGCTGGGACTGGGCAGCGACGCGATCGTTCGCCTGGTGCGGCTGCGAAACCAGTTCGTGCGCGGGCGGTTCGACGTGCTGAATTTCAGCGATCCGGTGAACCAGTCGCTTAACGACATCCTGATCATGCAACACAGCAAGGAGCTGACCGGCGGAACTCTGGTGGGCAACGTCGTCATCGGCGTCAACGATCTTCAGACCAACGGCCAAAACGCCACCGATCAGCGCTGGGTGCAGACGGCGTTCGCTCCCGGCACGCGCCTGCATGAGCAGACCGGCAATGCGTCTAATCCGGTGGTCGACGTGCCGTCGAATCCCAATGACGATATTGCGGAAGTGCTGACGACGGACGTTGACCGCCGAATCCTCATCAAGGTGCCGCGCAATCGCAATTCCAACGGCGTCAATCACGGGCGCGGCTACGTCGTCTATGCCCCCGCGGTTCCGAGCGGCACGCTGACCGTGACGAATGTCTCGCAGACGATTCCGCCCGATCCGCCCGGCACGCCCAACCACCTGCGGCGGCTGACGCCGATCGACGTGATCACGGCCGACACATTTGAGATCGTGCTCACGACGACGCAAACCGATCCGCTTGATCCGAATACGGATGACCTGGCGCGGTTTCGCATCGACCGGGGTTTTGTCGATTACAACGGAAACGGCGCGGTGGATGATCTGAACACCAACAGTCCCAGCTACGGTTACGAGAACTTTCTGACGCAAAACGCGCCGCTGTATCTCAACCCCGGCGCGGGGCAGGGCCAGTATCGCCAGGTCATTGACGCGGCGGCGCTGGGCGATGGGCTGCACTACGTCTCGGTGATGGCCTTCCGGCATCGCTCCGACGCCGGCGATCCGATTTTCGCCGAGTTTCGCAAGGTGCTTTACGTTGATCGCGTCGGCCCGTCGGTCGTGCTGGAGTCGCCGACGAACACCTGCTCGTTCGATGTGACCAGCGATCCGATGGAGGTGGTCGTGCGTTCGCCCGACAACACGGCCGATCGCGTCCACGTTTTCCTCGATTTCCCCGCCACGACCGATTTCGAGTTTCTGGCGGACGCCGGCGAGGGCATGGCGGTGCGAAACTACGACACGTTCTCGCTGAGCTTCGGCGGCATCGTCAGCGGCAATCACCGCATCGACATTCTGGCGTACGAATCGCTGACCGGGCAGGTGCAACATCAGACGTTCACCGGCATACAGGCCATCACGGGTAACGGGGCGGGTCCGGGCGACCTGAACGGCGATGGTCGAAAGGACGGGGCGGACATACGGCTGTTCCTGCTGCTGCTGTATGGGATCAACCCGACGTTCAGCCCGCCGGCGGACATGAACTGCGACGGCCTGATCGACTCGAATGACCTGCCGGGGTTCGTGCAGGCATTATTGGACGGATGAGGTTGGACGCCGGTACGCGCGGGGAGGGGCAACGTCGGATTTGCGCGGCCAGGCGAGTTTTTACGTAAGTACAAGGCGGGCAAGGGGTCGCAGCTCGACACGGTGACAGAAAAGCCATTGACCCGCGTTTTTGATATCGGTAAAATGTTTTTGCAGGGGAGAAGGGCGGTACCGGTTCGTATTGCGTCCGGTATCGACATGACAATTCAAGACGATGCTTCTGCATCGAGGAGGACGAAAATGAAGAGGCTGTTGGCGGCGATCGTTGTCGGCGCGCTGGCCGCGCCGGCGGCGGCGGACGTTTACGTCGACACCGCCGGAGACGTTTTCACAGGCGCGGGCGGCGGAATTCTGGACATATTGTCGGTGGAAGTGACTAACGATCTGACCGACATCACGTTTACGTTCACGCTCGCCGGCGACGTGAACGCCGCCGACTGGGGCAAGTACCTGGTCATGATCGACACGGTTCCCGGCGGCGACACAACGGTGCCGATCGGCAACCCGTGGAACCGGCCGATTACGATGGCCGAAGGCGCCGATCTGTGGATCGGCACGTGGACCGACTGGGGCGGCGGCGCCCAGTTGTGGGACTACACCGGCTCGTGGAATTTGCTGCACTCGACGCCGTCGCCGAACATCGGCTTCGTCTTTGGCGGCAACACCGTGTCGGTGACCACTAAGCTTGCAGACATGGGCCTTGCGGTCAACGACACGTTCTTCTTCGATGCGTTTACAAGCGGCGCCGACGGCGACCCCGGCGCGATCGACTCGGTCGGAAACCCCAACCAGCAGGTCAGCGACTGGGGCGAGCATTCGTTTGCCCATGTGGTCAGCTACACGGTGATACCGGAGCCGACGACGCTCGGACTGCTGGCTCTTGGCGCGGCCGGTCTGCTTCGCAGGCGGCGCTCCAAGGGCTAACAACCGGCGCCACCAACAAACGTAACTCCTTCCGACGCGCGTCGCCCGTGCCTGTCAAGGCGGCCGGCTGGGGAAGTGCAAGACACGACCCATGTTTCCCTGATACGGGAAGCATGGGTCGCTTTGTTTCGACGCCTGCCCGGCCGTGGCGAAGTGAGGCAGGGTACTCCGATCGCGGCGACGATCCGTCGATAGAATGCTGGATCCCATTGGCGGGTCCGATCGATGGCAGCCTCGAGGTCCGACAACAGCGCCACGCCCTCGTCGAACACCTCGCCTGCGCGAGCGATGTCGCGCCGACGCCGCATCCTGTTTCGCATCGCGGCGCTGTGCCTGCCGTTCATCCTGATCGCGCTGGTCGAATGCGGGCTGCGCCTGGCGGGCTACGGCGGGTATCGGCCGTCGTTTCGCGCGGTCGGTCCGACGGCCGGCGGAACGCTGATGACCACCGACAACCGCGGTCCGTCGTCCTATTTCTACGCCAACCGCAGCAAGTCCGGCTCGATGGGCGAGACCACGTTCGTCGCGCCCAAACCGGCGGGGACGATTCGCGTTTTCTGCGTCGGCGAGTCGGCGATGAAGGGCTTTCCGCAGCCGCCGGCATTCGCCTGGTCGTCGTTTCTCGGCGAAATGCTGAGCGACGTGTGGACCGACCGGCGGGTCGAAGTCATCAATCTCGGCACTACGGCGATTGCGAGCTTTCCGGCGCTGGGAATCCTGACCGAGTCGCTGACGCACGAACCGGACCTGATCGTCATTCACTGCGGCCACAACGAGTTCTTCGGCGCGTATGGCGTAGCGTCGCTGCATAGTTCCGGCAATTCGCCCGGCGCGATCCGGTTGCAGCGCGGCCTGCGGGCGCTGGGGATCGTGCAGTGCGCGCAGCAGTGGTTCGGCCCGCGCGACGACACCGACCACGACCGCACGCTGATGGAAACAATGATGGGACAAGCCTACCTCGCGCCGGACGATCCGCTGCGCGACGCGGCGGCGCGCAATCTCGGTGTGCATGCGCGCGCCATGGTCGATCGATGCAAGGCGGCGGGCGTGCCCGTGATCGTCTGCACGTTGCCGAGCAACGAGCGCGATCTGGCCCCGCTCGGGACCGACGACATCTCGTCGCTTTCGGACGAGGAGCAGGCGCAACTGAAAGCGGCACTGTCGGAGGGTCTGGCTCGTCTTGAAAGCGATGCGGCCGGCGCGAAGCAGGAGTTGCAGCGAGTTGTCGATCTGTCGCCGATGCACGCCCTGGGACGTTACTCGCTGGGCCGGGCGATGTTTGCTTTGGCCGAGCATGCTGAAGCTGCCAAGCAGTTTCAGGCCGCCATCGACGCCGATCCGATGCCCTGGCGCGCGCCATCACGGTCCGTCGAAGCCGTTCGTCGGGCCGCGGCGGATGGGGGGGCGGTGATTTGCGACCTGGCGGCCGCGTTTCGGCGGGCCAGCCCGGGCGGCTGCATCGGCTGGGAGTTGATGGACGACCACGTTCATCCGTCGCTGCAAGGTCAGGCGCTGTGGGCCGCCGCGGTCGTCGAAACGCTGACGACGTTTGAAGGTCCGCTCCACGTGCCGCGGGCGGCGTTCGAGGCGCTGCCCGGTTGGGAAGAGTTCGCGCACCGTCTGGGCGACAATCCTTACGACCGCTACGGCGTGGCGCATACGCTGCGCGTGTTGTGCAACATCCCCTTCATTCGCCGGACCAATCCGGGCGCGTTCGACCGATTCAACAACGTCGCGATCGAGCTTGAGCGGCGGATGCATCCCGATGTCCGTCAGGCCATGCACGAGTGGCAGAAGCCCACGACCCATCCCGGCACGCAGCGGCCGGCGTCGAGCATGGCCGGCAAGGTGATGATCCGCCTCGGCCGCTACGACGAGGCCGAGCAGCTTTACCGCGTGGCGTTGCGGTGCGTGTCGCCGCATCACGCGTGGAACCTGGAATACACCTACTTTCTGCTGGCCGCCCGCGAGCGGCGCAACGGCGGCCTGAATGATGGCGATCGCCGCCTGGCGGCCGAGGCGATCGAGCGCGGCCGGATGATCCTGCGATTCGGCAAGGCCGAATCGGGGCAGACCGAGCGGTTCATGGGGCGTCTGCACCAGTTGCGCGGGGAATGGTCCGAAGCGATTGCGTGTCTGCTGGCGGCGCGCGACAAGGTGACGTCGACCGACCTGGTGGCGGTCGATCAGGCGCTGGTGATGTCCTACGTGCGGATCGGCAACGCGGCGGAGGCCCGCCGGCTGGTGCAGGACGGGATCGCGCACAGCGGACAATACGCGGAATTGTATCGACAGATGCTGCGGCTGATACCGGCGGGAAAGTAGCCGGCGCGGCGAGAATGCGCGGACCCATCAGCCGTCCGCCTCGGGTCGCATCGACGCCCGGATCTCATCGAGTCGGGCGCGCAAGTCGGCCGGCAGTTGCGCCACCATCTCGCGCGGCAGCATGTTCAGTTCGAGCATGTCTTCGACGTGTACCTGGTCCTTTCGCCGGAATGCGGTGAGCTTCATGATCAACAGCGCGCGAAGGTTCACGACGCGATAACCTTCCTCGGCCACCTCAAAATCGGTTACATCCGGCGCGGCGTGCGCGTCATTGGCGCGAGTTCTCTCGGCCGCGAAGACAACGTGTACGCCGCGACGCGGGCTTGGATCGTCGCGATCCACGAACATGGGAATCCCGGCGACCTCGGCCGCATCGAAACCCGCCTGCTGCATTGCCGAGACCGCCTGCATCCAGTCATCGCGGCGCAGAAGTATGTCGACGTCATTTGTATTGCGGACGGCGTCGCAATCGACGCGCGCCACGTGAGCGGCCACGGCGTGACCGCCGATCACCGCGTAGGGAACACCATGGCGGTCCAGGGCTGCCGTTGTTCGGTGCAAACGCCCGCGAACGTGCTCGGCGGCCATGAATGCGCGCTCGAATGACAGGGCCCGCATATTCCGATACTATAGCGTCGCTAAAGCGCTCAGGCCCAGTTCTTCTCCACCCACGCCACCAGTTCCTTTACGTGCGAGACGCTGGCGTCGAACATCGCTTTCTCTTCGGCGTTCAGTTCGATCGCGATCACTTTCTCCATCCCGCCCCGGCCCAGGATGCATGGCACGCCCACGAAGTAGCCGCCCACGCCGTACTCGCTCTTGCAGTAGGCCGCGCACGGCAGGATGCGCCGCTTGTCGCGAATGATCGCTTCGGCCATTGCGATCGTCGCCGCGGCCGGCGCGTAGTAGGCGCTGCCCGTCTTCAGCAGATTCACGATCTCGGCCCCGCCTTTGCGCGTGCGGTCGATGATCGCGTCCAGCCGGTCTTTGGCGATGAGCTGCGTCACCGGGATGCCCGCCACGCTGGTGTAGCGCGGCAGCGGAACCATGTCGTCGCCGTGACCGCCCAGCAGCAGCGCGTCGATGTCCTCGACGCTGCAATTCAGTTCCATTGCGATGAACGTGCGATAGCGCGCCACGTCCAGCACGCCCGCCTGCCCCACGACGCGGTGGGTCGGGAACTTCGACTCCTTCCACGCCGTGAACACCATCGCGTCCAGCGGATTCGACACGACGATCAACACGGCGTTGGGACTGCGCGCGGCGGCTTGCCGCGTCACCTCGCGGACGATCTTCATGTTGGTGCTCATCAGATCGTCGCGGCTCATTCCCGGCTTGCGGGCGATGCCCGACGTGATGATCACCACGTCGCTGTCGGCCGTTTCGTCGTAGCCGTTGGCGCCGATGATTCGGGCGTCGAACCGCTCGATCGGCCCGGACTGGGCCAAATCAAGCCCCTTGCCCTGGGGCAGGCCGTCGACGATGTCGACCAGCACGATGTCCCCCAGCTCCTTGGCGGCGGCCCAGTGGGCGCACGTGGCCCCGACGTTGCCGGCCCCGATGATGGTGATCTTGGCGCGTTTCATGTGACGTAGCTCCTGTTTTGATGGAAGCGCAGCGCGCGTCCCCGTCCGATCGATGCTGAAAAACGCTGATTCTACGCCCCAGCACGCCGCGTGCCAGTGCCGTTCTTATCGCCGTATGGAGGGCGGCGCGGCCGTCGCGCGGAACTGCAGAGGCGCCGACAGCGTTGCTGATTCGGCTGAAGAGCGGGGGAGCCGCCCGTTGCAGATTCGGAGGAGTGACGGGCGAACGGAGATGGCATAGCATGGGATTCCCAAGAGCGGAGGATTGCGGGGCGAAGCGCCCACGAAACACCGCACGTGGCACGCGGCTTGCTACCGTGATTCTTAGGTGTGCGATATGTCCATCCCCCGCGGTTTCCTTCTTTGCTCAGGTCTTCGTCTTCTGGAGGCATAAGTGGGCTGTGGTTGGTTTCCTCCCACTCCCGCCTTATCCGTGGCAGGCCAACGGACAGGCCTTAGCCGCCCCGTTTCCCAATGCACTTCGTGCCCCCGCGCGGCAGTCGGAGGGCTGAGGCACAGGCCTTCGAATCTGGCAATCGCGTAACGGAGGATCGCTAAATGAAACGCCTGCGACTCAGCATCGTGTACGCTGGTGCGATCTCGATCGGTGCAACGCTCGCCTCACCGACGCCGCTCCGGGCGCAAGACACACGTTGGATCACTACCGGCATCGGGCCGCGGTCTGGCCACGCGATGGCTCATGATTCCGCACGCGGCGTCACGGTGCTTTTCGGCGGCGCAGACGGCGGCATCAGCAGCATCTTTCTTGGCGACACATGGGAATGGGACGGAACCGGTTGGCAGCGGCGCGAAGCAACAGGCCCGGCCGCCAGAGCCGGGCATGCAATGGCCTACGATGCAGTCCGCGGCGTGACGGTGCTGTTCGGCGGAACGAGAACCGGCGGGTCACTGTCAGACACCAGGGAGTGGGACGGAACGAGCTGGGCCTTGCGCGCGACGACGGGACCGGCCGCGCGGGCCTATCACGCGATGATCTTCGACGCTGCTCGCGGCGTAACCGTTCTTTTTGGCGGCCGAGCCAGCAACCAAACTGCGTTCGCTGATACGTGGGAATGGAACGGAACGACGTGGACGCAGCGCGCTACGGTCGGGCCGCCGGCCCGATATGCTCACGCGATGGCGTTTGATTCAGCCCGCGGCGCGATCGTTCTTTTTGGTGGGCACGAGCACTACAGCAACAGCTACTTCAGCGATACGTGGGAATGGAACGGAACGACGTGGACGCAGCGCGCGACGGCGGGTCCAGCGGGACGTTACAGCCACGATATCGCCTACGATGCGGCGCACGGCGTGAGCGTGTTATTCGGCGGATACCGCGCTACGACACCGAGCATTCTCGGCGACACTTGGGAATGGGACGGCGTGAGCTGGACGCAGCGTGTCGTGACGGGGCCGTCACCCCGGAACGGTCATAAGCTGGCATACGACGCCGCGCAGGGCGCGATCCTGTTATTTGGCGGCTACTACGCCCCCGGCGACACATGGAAGTGGGACGGAGCGGCCTGGACGTTGCTGGCGACGACCGGACCGTCACCGAGATTGGGTTCAGCACTGGTGCACGATGGCGAGCGCGAACGCACGCTGCTGTTCGGTGGTTACCATCGAGGGATCGAATTCGGAGATACGTGGGAGTGGGATGGGACGTCGTGGTCCCCGCGAAGCGTGAACGGACCACCCGGCAGAGACTGCCATGCGATGGTTTACGATGCCGCTCGCGGCGTGACGGTGCTGTTCGGCGGTTACAACTCAGGGTGCCTCGGTGACACGTGGGAATGGAATGGAGCGGAATGGACGCATCGCGACGTTGTCGGACCGTCTGCCCGGCAGTTGCACGCAATGGCCTATGACGCGAGGCGTGGAGTCACCGTTCTATTCGGTGGAGTTGACAGCGGTAACTGCTCCTTTTGGGACACCTGGGAGTGGGACGGGACCGGATGGACGCAGCGCGTCGTGACCGGCCCTTCCGCCCGTTGGGGGCACGCCATGGTCTTCGACGTGGCTCGCGGCGTGACGGTCTTATTCGGGGGCCTGAGCAGTCCCTATATTGTCGGCGATACGTGGGAATGGGATGGAAACGAGTGGACACAGCGGACCGTCGCGGGTCCGTCGCCGAGGTGTAACCACGCGATGGCCTACGACGGGTCGCGCCAGGTAGCGGTGCTTTTCGGCGGTGCGATCAATAGCATCAACAATCTGGGTGATACGTGGGAGTGGAATGGGACGGCGTGGCAACAGCGCGCGGCCGCCGAACGGCGGCGCGACACGTGCACGCGATGACCTACGACGCGACCCACCGCGTCACCGTGATGTTCGGCGGGGACAATAGCGGCGGCAATGGCAATCTGGCCGACACGTGGCAGTACGTTTCATCTCCAACCATCACGAATCCACCGGTTTCGCAAGCGACATGTGAGGGCGGCGCGGTGACGTTTGCTGCGGTGATTTCAGGCAGCGCGCCTCTGACCTTCCAATGGCGTCGCGGTTTGATCAACTTGACCGACGGGGGTCATATCTTCGGCGCTGAGACAGCGGCGCTGACGATTGACCCCGTGACGATCAGTGACGCCGCGCCCGACTACAACCTGGTGGTCAGCAATGCTGCCGGCTCGATTACGACCGCGGATGTCGCCTTATCCGTCTACGCGACGGGTAGCGGCGACGCCAACGGCGACGGGTTGCTGACCGCCGAGGATGTTGCGCCGTTTGCCAGTTTTCTGCTGGCCGGCGGCCCCCCAGGCCCCGGCTTCTGCGCGGGTGACATGAATGCGGATGGGCAACTCGACGCGTTGGACATCCAGCCGTTTGTCAGCGCGCTCATCTCGCCGTGACGCGCGGCCGTGTGGCTGATCGTTCTACCCAGGCCGAACGAACATCGAAGTCCGTGACAATCCGCACTTGTCATGATCCGAGCCGCTAGCGCCAGGGTAGTGGTCACGACACGGCGAGAGGGCAATCCCGGCGCTTGCGCTTGAGGCTCGGATTCGCACGGGCTGCAAGCCCGTGCCACGCGAAAACGAGACGCGCACGTAAG
>WYBU01000049.1 GCA_011525745.1 Planctomycetaceae bacterium
CTCCCCTCATCACACTGCATACTAGATGTACGTGCGGGCCTGGAGTTCAGACGTGTGGTCTTCCTTTATTACAACCCACCCTACAACCCGCTTAGGGTGGGTTGTACTCAACCCACCGTTTTTTGTTGCTTCGACAATTCCAAATGCGGGCGTCGGCGGGATCGGCCGTCGCCGCGACGGCACGACCGTGAAGCGCGCCCGTATTCAAGCATGTACGAAGCTGTAACGACGGACAACGCGCGAATGCCACAATGGTGGGTTGAGTACAACCCACCCTACAACCCGCGTAGGGTGGGTTGTACCCAACCCACCGTTTCTTGTTGCATCGACAATTCCAAATGCGGGCGTCGGCAGGATCGCCTGTCGCCGCGACGGCACGACCGTGAAGCGCGCCGCTATTCAAGCATGCACGGAGCTGTAACGACGGCCGACGCGCGAATGCCGCAATGGTGGGTTGAGTACAACCCACCCTACAACCCGCGTAAGGTGGGTTGTACTCAACCCACCGTTTCTTGTTGCTTCGACAATTCCAAATGCGGGCGTCGGCAGGATCGCCCGTCGCCGCGACGGCACGGCCGTGAAGCGCACCCGTATTCAAGCATGTACGATACCATAACGACGGTCGACGCGCGAATCCCGCAATGGTGGGTTGAGTACAACCCACCCTACTTCGTAAATGTGTCGCATGACATCGTTGCGAATCAATGCAGCGTCACCAGCACACGAATCACGCCCGTCCCTTCGCCCTGACTGCCCAGCGCCTTGCCGACGATCGTGCCCGGCCGCGGGTTTTCATCGCGCATGGCGTGGCCCGGCATGGTGGAGGTCACGAGCAGATCGCCCGGGCGGATCGCGCCGTTTTCCGCCGAAACCTTGCATGGCACGATGCCCACGACCGCCACCGGCGCTTCGCCGATCATCCGCCCCAGCGTGATCGGCTTGATCGCCGGCATCTCGCCGGCCGCGTCGGGCACGAAGCCCAGATCGCGGGCCACTTCGTCCCAGTCGTGCTCCGAGCCGAGCACGCCCGGCCGCGTGCTGTGCACGCCCGCGACCAGCGTCGAACGCGCCGTGGTGGACTTCACGACGGCCCGCGGATTGTCGACGTCGATCACCAGCACGTCGCCCGGCTCGACCGTCTCAATTCCGCCGGTGACGCGAATCAGCTCGGCGAAATCCGCCGGCGACGTGTACGTTCCGTCGGCGGTCACATCGCCGTCGCCCCAGACGCGGAACTTGATGTCGGCGCCGCGCTCGCACTCGATGAACTGACTCGTGTCAGACGAGCCGGCGCCCATCACCATTTGCAGCAGGTCGGAAGCAGCGGCCGAATCCGACTCGCGCTGGAGGTTCATGACGTTGGCGCTCGTCGAGTCGTGCCGCACGTCAAGTCGAAATACCGGCGGAAGGGCGCCGATTCCGACGTTGCCCTCGAAGTAACTCCGACCTCCCTGGAAGTACCCCGCATAGCCCGCAGACGAATTGACAATGCCATAGACGCCGTAGGTCTGACCGCTGGTGGACGTGTTGGCCCCCATGACGCCCGTGCCGCTCGCCACACTCGATTCGCCATAGACGCCCAATCCCGTGTTGGCGCGGCCGATGACGCCCACGCCGTTGTCGGTCGCTTCGCCGAAGACGCCGTAGAACGGCGCCAGGCCAAAGACGCCGACACCGTTCGAACCGGAATTCGTAATTTCTCCGAATACGCCGTACGAAAAACCGCCCGTGGATGCATTCTGACCATAAACGCCGGCGCCTTGGGCCGATGAGGACAGGCCATGCACACCGTGAACCTCGCCCGTCGACGCGCCCGCGCCCCCGAACACACCGGCGCCCGCAGTGCTGGCGTTCTGAAAGTAGCCGCCATAGGTCGTCCCCGAGTTTCCGGTGGCCGTGGCGTTAACGCCGTTCAACTCGCCGATCGCCGCCACGCCCATGCTGAACGGTCCCGACGCCCACGAGAAGATGCCGTGATTGACCGAGGTGACGTTGACACCGAAACCCGTTCCACTGTTGATGACTTCCAGCGCGTGAGCGGTGCTGGCCGGATTGTCCACCGTGATTTCGGCCGCCTTGCCCGTACCGTAGTTGTAGGCCAGCAGCGCCTTGCCGCCGCCGGCATGAATGGCGCTCAACGCCGTTTCGCTGTTGGACGCATTCGTACAGCCAAACAAGCCCGCGTTACCGCTGGCGCCCGTGTAGCTGCCGGCGATCGCCACGGCGCCCGAAGATGCCTGCAACACGTCGAGCTGGGCCGTGGGGCTGTCGGTCCCGATGCCCACGCCGCCGCCGGCGCGGATGAGGAACTGATCGTTGGCGGTCGAAGTGAAATCCGCGAACGTCGAGTCGCTCCACACGAACGCACCGGCATGATTGGCGTTGGCGCGTCGACCCGCCGCAAAGGAGTAACTGCCCGCGGCGGTGTTCTGATTTCCGCCCGGCACCGTCGACGACATACCGCTGGCCACGTTGCCGTTGCCGCCGCCGACGACCGCCGTGTTGCCCGACGCGGTGTTGGATTGCCCGCCGCCGACGACCGATCGCAGGCCGCCGGCGGTGTTGTTCAGTCCGCCGCCCACGGTCGCTTCCGATGCATCGTTCGTCGTCCCGGCGTCGTTGCCGGCCTGATTGCCGACGCCGCCGCCGATCGTGCCGCTGCTGTCGGTCACACGGTTGACGCCGGCCGCCGTTCCGCCGCCGCCGATCGTGCCACCGAACACGCCGGTTGAAATGCTGTTGTTCGCGTGACCGCCGATGAGGTTGGGCGTCGCCGCGCTGCGCGTATAAAAGCCGGGTAAAGCCAGTGCGTGCGGCGCGGCCGTCAGGCGCTGGCGCGGCGCAAGCGTGGTGAATGCGCCCGCTCCCGCCGGACTGCGCACGGCGATTTGCAGCCAGCGCGCCTGGCCGTTGAACGCATCGCCGCCGAACTCGATGTTCACGGCGAACATGCCGTCGACGACCGCAACGTTGCCGACCGACACCATCGAACCGATCTGATTGCCGCCGCTCGGCGGATTGCCGGCGCCCGCGGCGTCCCACAGCGTGAACTGAAAATCGGCGACGTCGTCGAGCGGCGAACCCGCGATCTTTAGCTGTCCCTGGTACGTGAACATCGTGCCCAGCGCCTGCTGGCCGACGGCCGGCTGACTATGGACTGCAAACAACACGCAGGCCGTCGTCAGGCTCCAATACTTCATAAGAGACCTCCTTTGGCTCGTTTGATCCGTCACGGCGACGAGACGGGGTGACAGCGCGTCGCGCTACCGCGGCGCGCCGTTCCGCTGATCGGCCTGACGGCAAAGCGACGTTTCGAGTCGCTCGATGCGCCGACGCAGTTCATCGTTGTCGCTCTTCAGGTCGGCGATGGCTTCGTCCTTCTCAGCCCGAAGTTCGCGCAGCGCTTCGACGACGATGGCCGTCAGGCCGCGCTCGGTGATGTACAGGTATCCTTCATCGTCGGCGCCGACCCATTCTGGAAAGGCTTCCCGAACCTCCTGGGCGATCAGACCGGTCTGGCGGCCCGGCAGACCCAGTCGGTTTTCGATCGCGTCCTCGACGTATTCAAACGTCCGGCCGTGAAGCGACAGCAGCCGATCGAGCATGCCCGGCGCGATCGGTTGGATGTCGCGCTTCAGCCGCGCGTCGGAGAAGTTGGACCACGATCCGCCGCCGGGCTTGGCGGCGTCGCCGTTGCTGACGAGCGTAAACGCGCTGGGGTCGGCGCCGATTCCGACGGCGCCGGCGATGCGCATGCCGTTGGCGGGCACGGTGCCGAAGTTCGAGCCGATGGCCACGCCGCCGTTGTCTTTGACGACCAGTTTGGAAGCGGTGTCGACGCGGACGCGGAAGGCATCCTCGCCGGCCGTGCCGCGTACGAGCAGCCGAGCGTCGGCCCCGGTGACGCCGATGCTTACCCGGCCGGTGATGTCGGCGTCGCCGGCGACGGAGAGCGGGTTGGCGGGCGTGAGCGTGCCGCAGCCGACGCGGCCCTCGAAGTAGTTGCGCCCGCCGGTGAAATAGCCCGCGTAGCCGATCGCACTGTTGACGTGGCCCTCCACGCCTCGAGGTGTGCCTGTGGTCGAATAGGATATGCCGGAGACGCCAATCCCGCTGTCGGTGACCCCGGAAAGGCCGAGGACGCCAATCCCCGCGCTAAAGGCCGGGTCGGACGTAACGCCCATCACCCCGAATCCCCTGCCAACGCCGCTTACGCCAACGCCCGGGCCGTTTTCCGCTCGGCCTTCGACGCCGACGCCGCCGGACCCAGTCGATAGCCCCGAAACGCCATAGTAGTGCGAAACGCCATGCACGCCGGCGCCGGTTGAACTCGTGTTCGTCAGCTCTCCCAGAACGCCGTAGGCGCCGGATCCGGTGCTGCTGTTTGTGCCGTACACGCCGACTCCACCCGCCGAGGCGCTGCTTCCCCACACGCCATAGCCGGTACCGCTGGAGCTGTTCGACAGCCCGCGTACCCCCGCCCCGCTCGGCCCTTGAATCTGAAACAGACCGCCCCAGGTCGTACCGGCGCTGGACCACGCGGACCCGGCGACGCCGATGAAGCCGCCGCCCGCATCGACGCCTGTGCCGCCGGGGCTGTCGCTGTTGAAACGGCCGCCATACGTCTGCCCCGATGAGGCGACGGCGGTCCCGAACACCGCCGTGCCCGACGTGCTCGCAGTTTCGCCGTAGACGCCGAAGTTCGATCCCGTCGAGTGAGTCGCGAGGCCGCGCAGGGCAGCGCCGGCGGATGTGCTGTTTTCACCGTGGATCGTCCGGTCGGTGTTAGTACTGACGACGTGCAGCGGATAGGCGGGCATGGTCGTGCGGATGCCAACGAAGCCTTCGTCCCGAACGGTCAGTTTGTTCCCGTCGACGTTGACGTGCCAGTCGCCGGTGTTGCCGTCGAGATACGTCCACGCGGCCTGGTTTCCGGCCTTGTAGCCGTAGAACGGCCAGCCGGCGGCGCCCTCGGTGGTTACGTACATTCCGCCGTAGCCGGAATTCACCGGCGCGTGTACGCCGAACCATTCCAGCCCGACCGTGTAATCGCGATTGATGCCGACGAAGCCGGTGTTGGTGTTGATGATGGCCGTCCCGCTGTTCTCCCATTGACCGGCATTGAGGGCGACCAGTGCATGGGGCACGGGCGACAGCGGTTGTCGCGGCGACAGCGTCGTGAACGCGCCCGATCCCGCCGGACTGCGCACGGCGATTTGCAGCCAGCGCGCCTGGCCGTCGAACGCGCCGCTGCCGAAGTCGATGTTAACCGTGAAGAGGCCGTCGACCACGTCGACGTTGTCGACGGACATGAGCGAGCCGATCTGATTGCCTCCGCTCGGTGGATTGCCGGCGCCCGCGGCGTCCCACAGCGAGAATTGAAAATCGGCGAGGTCGGTCAGCGGCGAACCCGCGTTTTTCAACTGCCCCTGGTAATTGAATGCCGTGCCCACCGGCTGCGCCAATGCAGGCGATGCAGCGAGGAGAGTGATACACAAACAAGCGCTGATGCAGTGAAAAGCTCTCATGACCTGCCTCCGAAATGGTCGACACGCGCAACGCCGAGCGCTCGCATCGACGCGGTTTCTGGTTTTCAGCCCGAGTTCCGGCCCGTACGGTGGCAATTCCACAAGCATCTACCGACGCGGCGAGACCATTTGGACGCGAGACCGACTGTCGGCGCTTGGATTCGCCGATTCAGCCGCGGAACATCGGGCCGACCGCTTTGCTTTCGGGCGTCCATCGGGTATCCTGAAGCGTTGTTCGGGGCCGGAGCACCGTCACGTCAAAACCGCGGCCGTTCGGGGCGAAAGGGGGAAACGAGCGTGTCAGACGCCGAGGCAACCCGCCCGTCGCTGCTTTCCCGCGTCCGAACCACGTCGGACCACGCTGCGTGGACCGAGTTCGAGTCCCGCTACGGCGGCCTGATCGCGCGCTACTGCCGCCGCCGCGGCTTGCAGCCGTCCGACGTCGAAGACGTCAGTCAATTAGTGATGATGCGTCTGGCCCGCGCGCTGCGCACGTTTGAGTACGATCCGCTCCGCGGCCGGTTCCGCGATTTCGTGGGCCGCGTCGTCAGAAACGTCATCATCGACCATTTTTCGCGTCCAGGCCGCGCGGCGACGGCGGTAGACAGTTCCGTGATGGCGGTCGTATCCGCGCGCGACGAATCCGAGACGGACGCCGTGTGGGAACAGGAGTGGATCGACCACCACTATCGTCTCGCGATGAAGAAGATTGCCGCGACGTTTGAGCCGCGCAGCGTCGAAATCTTCGAGCGCATCGTCGCCGGCGAGCGTATCGACGACATCGCGGCCGCGTGCGGCACGACGGCGCAGGCGGTCCACAAGATCAAGCAGCGCATCCGCGACCGCATGAAGGAACTGATCGCGGCCCAGATTCGCGAGGAGGATTTCCCGGATGGCTAGCCCACCACCCGACCGCGATCGTCCCTCGCCGCTCGACGATCTGCCCAGGGGCTTCGGCCTGGATCTGCCCGACGACGAGTGGCTGGAGCGCATCCGTCAGTCGCGCCGCGATCCGCAGGCCGGCGCCGTCGGCGGTTACGAGATCGAGTCAGAGATCAGTCGCGGCGCGCAGGGCATCGTCTATCGCGCGCGCCAGCCCAACACGCAGCGCCACATCGCGCTGAAACGCCTGATCGCCGGCAGCTTCGCGACCTCCGACATGCGTGCCCGCTTCGAGCGCGAAATGCGCGTTGCCGCCGAGTTGCACCATCCCAACATCGTCACGGTGTACGGCGCCGAAATCGTCGACGGCCAGCCCAACCTGGCGATGGAATGGATCGACGGAAAGCCGGTGGATCGCTGGGCCGTCGGTGACGCGAGGACGCGACGCGGCGTCGACGAATCGCTCAGACTCTTCGCCGTCATCTGCGACGCGGTGCATCACGCGCATCAGCGCGGCGTGATTCACCGCGATCTGAAACCGTCGAACATCCTGGTCGACGACCGCGGCCAGCCGCACATTCTCGATTTCGGCCTGGCCAAGCTCATGCACCAGGACGACTCGGCCGCCGTGCACCTGACGCGCACGCGGGACTTCGTCGGCACGCCCGCCTACGCCTCGCCGGAGCAGGTGCGCGGCGACGCGTCGGCGATCGACCTGCGAAGCGACGTGTATGCCCTCGGCGTCATTCTGTTTCAGATGCTCACCGGCCGGCTGCCCTATCCTGATGACCGAAACCTGGCGAACCTGTTGCACGCGATTCAGCACGTCGACCCGCCGCCCCCGTCCTCCCTGGCCGCGCCGCTCGGGACCGAGATCGACGCGATTGTGCTGAAGGCCCTGGCCAAGTCGCCCGCCGACCGTTACGCCTCGGTTGATGCCCTGGCGGCCGACGTGCGGCGCTATCTCGCCGATGAGCCGGTGCTCGCTCACCCGCCGACGGCGTTCTACCAGTTTCGCAAACTCATCGCCCGCCGCCGGCTGCCGTTCGCGCTGGGCACTACTGTCGCGATGCTGGTGCTCGCCCTGGCCATCGTGACCACCGTGCTCTCGTTTCGTCTCGACGCGCAGCGCCGTTCGGCCGTCGAGGCCCAACAGCAGGAGGCCCGTGCCCGACAGGCGGCCGACGAAGTGACCCTCTTCTTACGCGGGATGCTGGCGTCGGTCGATCCCGATCAGGGCCGCGGCAGGGACGTCACGGTACGCGAAGTGCTCGACCGCGCCGCCGACGAAATCGACAAGCGCGATGATCTGACGCCCGAGGTCGATAGCGCTGTGCGCGACGCGATCGGCGTGTCGTATTTTCGGCTCGGCTTCCACGACCTGGCCGGGCCGCACCTGGAGAAGGCGCTGGACCTCGCCCGTGCGGCATATGGAGGCTCCCATCCGATCGTCGCGGCGAGGATGCAGAACCTGGCCAATTTTCTCCGCGCCGACTCGCAACTGGCCGAAGCTCAAGAGTTGTATCAGCAGGTGTACGACATTCGCTGCGCTGTGCTCCCGGCCGGCCACCGCGATACGGCGACGGCGCTGGCGAACCTTGCCGGCGTGCGCATCGAGCGCAACGACCTGGAAGCCGGGGAAAAGGATCTCGACGCAGCCATCGAGATGCACATCGCGGCGTTCGGCCCCGATCATTTGCAGACCGTCGGCGCCCAGATCGATCGCGCGTCGATCTATCAGCAGCGCGGCCAGACGGCCCGGGCGGCCGATTGCCTGGTCGAACTGATGCCGCGCGTGCGCGCGGCGTTCGGCCCGCAGCACTCGCGGACGCTCCAGGCGCTGAACAACGCGGCCGTGTCGCTTCGCCAGTGCGGCCGGGCGGAAGAGGCCCTGCCGTACCTCGAGGAGGCCGTTTCCGTCGCGCGCGAGATTTACGGTGACGAGCACCCCAATACGATTAATCTGCTCGGAAACCTCGGCAACCTGCATCAGTCCAGAGGCGAGTTGGACCGTGCCGGGGAATTGCTGATCACCGCGATGGATCGCGCCCGCACCGTGCTCGGGCCGACCCACGCCACCACGCTGGCGACGATGAACAACCTCGCCGGGATTCACCAGGCGCGCGGAGACCTGCCCGCGGCCGTCGCGCTGCTGCGCGAGTCACTGGCCGGTCACCGCGCGCTGTTCGGCGAGAAACACCCCGCCACTGCAATCTCGATGGCCGGTCTGGGCGCTGCGCTGATGGACGCGCCGGACGCCGCATCCCACTACGAAGAAGCCGAAGAACTGTTGCTGAACGCGTTGCGCTTCTTCGAGTCCGCCTTTCCTCCGGACCATCGCTTTCGACTCACGACGATCAAGCACCTGGGGCGTCTCTACT
Organism: Planctomycetaceae bacterium; assembly: GCA_011525745.1. Lineage (GTDB taxonomy): Bacteria > Planctomycetota > Phycisphaerae > UBA1845 > UTPLA1 > PLA4. The sequence continues at coordinate 8,792 of WYBU01000049.1, forward strand.
CGCCGGAAAAGATGGACGCCGCCGAGAAGCTGGAGCAGATCGCCGCTCAGTTGCCGACCGACGAATCCGACTGACCGCGCACCGCAAGCACTCGAACCGTTGCATCAGGCGTGGCTTGGTCCGGCTCTCGCGCAGTGCGGACTTTGCATCCTGGGTGGTACGGGCGTCCCGCCCCTCCGACCCCATCCTCGCGAGGGCTTGGCCAGGTTGGGCATTCGCGTGGCACGGGCTTGCAGCCCGTGTGCTCCCGTCACCCCCGCGCAGGCGGGGGTCCGCTTCCCGCGTGGCACGGGCTTGCAGCCCGTGGAGCGCATCCGCGATGGCTTGGCCAACTTGAGATTCCTCGAGTGCCACGGCCGACGATTCGTTGAGTCAATTTCCGCTCGCGTCCGGACCGCGGCGGCGATCCGCGGCGTCACTGACGCCCCTTCCGCGTCTGCGACAATTTTCACGCATGCAGCCAACGATTCCTCGCAGCGCGTGTCATCCCTTGCGGCGAGCGGATCGGAAGCGGCGCGCCAAAATGTGATGGCGCTCACGGCGCACCCCGCGAACGACCGCGCCAATGCCCTTTTATTGTCGCGTATTCCGTCGGGCCGGACGCGGCTTCGCGTCGAAGCCGTTCCGCCGCCTGTCTATCCACCTTGAAAGGAAACGCTCATGAAACGACTGTTCCTCGCCGCCCTCGTAACCACGTTCGTCGGCCTCGGTTCCGGTTGCGTCGCCGTCTCGGCCAAGAACAACCGATTCTCCGACGAATCCGACGTCGTCGCCGTGCGCGACCGCGTGTTTGTCATCAACAAGCGCACCGGCCACGCGTGGGAAGTCGACGTCGACCGCGCTTCCAAGACGCCGCCGCCCCGCACCGATGAGGCGGAAGTCAAGGATTGATGCAACAGCCGGAAACGGAATCAACGCCCCGCCGCCCGCGGGCCGTCGCAATGTTCGTTGTTGGTCCTCGTCAGAATCCGTGCGTCCCTTGAAGGTCGCGTGGAACGGGCTTGCAGCCTCGTCGGCACGGGCAGAACGCCCGCGCCACGCGACGCATCAGCCGCGAACGGGCCGAACAACAACACTAGAATGAACAATCCGAGCCGCCGCGTGCGCACGGCCCGCCGCTCATTCCGCGGCGCTGCAACCGCGCGCCGCGCTTGATCGCATTCACCGGAGCGCCGCCGATGCCCAACGCGCAGGATACGCTTGTCGCGCTGCTGATCGCCGCGTCGGCCGGCTTTCTGCTGCTCGTCCTGTGGCGATGGCTGCGAAGCCCGGGTCGCGGCTGCGGTGACCAGGCGTGCTCCGGAACCAAGCCCGATGCACCGTATTCGCCGCGCATTCGCGAGCTGGTTCAGCTCGGCGTCGAGACTTCCAGGCCCCAAGCCGCCAATGGAGTTACTGCATGTCCGAAACCGCTCGAACCGCGCTCGTCACCGGCGCAGGCCGCGGCATCGGCTTGGCCACCGCCCGGCGATTCGCCCGCGCGAAAATGAACGTCGTGCTCATGGCCCGCAGCGCCGCTGATCTGGAGCGGGCCGCCGCTACGCTCGGCGGCCGGCCCGACGCACACATGATCGTCGCCGGCGACGTCGGCCGGGAAGATGACGTCGAACGGGCGGTGGGCGCCGCGGCGCGGCGTTTCGGCCGCATCGACGTGCTGGTCAACAACGCCGGTGCGGCGCCGCTGTCGCCGATCGACGAGATGTCGGTCGCGGATTTCGACAAGATGCTCGCGGTCAACGTGCGCGGCGTTTTTCTCTTGTGCCGCGCGGCCTGGCCGGTGATGAAGCGCGGCGGCGGCGGGACGATCATCAACGTTTCGTCGCTGTCGGCTCGCGATCCGTTTCCCGGTTTCGCCGCCTACGGCGGATCAAAGGCGTTCGTCGAGACGTTTACGCTGGCGCTGGCCGGCGAGGGCCGACCGCACAACATTCGCGTACTGGGCGTGGCCCCCGGCGCGGTCGATACGGCCATGCTGCGCGCCGCGTTCCCCGATTATCCCGCATCGGACTGTCTCGATCCCGACGACGTAGCCGCGACGATCGAAGAAATGTGCGAGCCGGATAGCCCGTATGAGTCGGGGCAAACGATCCCTATTGAACGAGCGTGACCCGCGCGGGCGGGTGGCCACTTCGCGTGGCCCGGGCTTATAGCCCGTGTGATCCCGTCACCCACGCGCAGGCGGGGGTCCACTTCCCGCGTGGCACGGGCTTGTAGCCCGTGTAGCACAGCCGCCCCCGGCTGTGAATGGGGCACAGCCGCCCTCGGCTGTGAATGGGGCACACCCGCCCTCGGCTGTGAATGGGGCACAGCCGCCCTCGGCTGTGAATGGGGCACAGCCGCCCTCGGCTGTGAATGGGGC
>WYBU01000050.1 GCA_011525745.1 Planctomycetaceae bacterium
AACTTCATCCCCGATGAGTGCGACGCGGCCGGGGCGACCAGCGCGGACGTGAACACCAACAACGTCCCCGACGAGTGCGAGCCGGACTGCAACGGCAACACGACGCCGGATGAGCTGGACATCTCAGTGGGAACCAGCGCGGATGTCAACACCAACGGCGTGCCTGACGAATGCGAGCCGGACTGCAATACCAACAACACGCCCGATTCGTACGACGTGACCACGGCCGCCAGCGAGGACTGCAACTCCAACGGCGTGCCGGATGAGTGCGACCGCGACTGCAACAGCAACGGCACGCCCGACTACTGCGACGTGCGCGATTTGTACAGCAACGACTGCAACACCAGTCTGCGGCCGGATGAATGCGACGACGACTGCAACACGAACGGTACGCCGGACGCCTGCGACCTGGCGGCACAGAGCAGTCCCGACTGCAACACCAACCGGTTGCCGGATGAGTGCGATCTGATTCTGCCGTTCATGCCGAGCGAGGACGCCAACAGCAACGGCACGCCGGACGAGTGCGAGGAAGGCGACTCGGCTCAGGGCGGCGGGGAGTCGGGCGGTTCGGGCGAGTCGCAGGGCGGCGAGTCCGAGGAAAGCAACGCGGGCGGTCCCGCGCCGTTAACCGACGAACAGCGTCGCGAGGCGTTGGGCGAGCTGCTCACGTGGATTCGCGACAACGACCTGCGCAGCCTGCCGCGCTGGCAGCAGTACCCGCTGTTCGACAAGAAGGCGCGGGAGCTGGGGTTGTGGTGAGCATCGCACGATAGTCGGCCTATGGCGGACAACGTGAAGGCGCGACATTGGAGTAGCGGTCGATGCTCCGCGCGTTGATGGCGATGCCGTGGTGGCTGCCGATGATTTTGTGCTGTCGATTGAGGCTCCAACTGTCAGCGCTCACGCGGCGGGAGCGGGATGCGTAGGCTGGTGGCGTCGCCCGGCTCGCGGGGGGTGAATGCGGCGGATAGAATGTTCAGCGTAGCGTTGGGTCAGAGGCTGGGCGCCGTGGCGCGTCAGGTCGTTCCGCCGCTTGCGCGGCGGGCCATCCCGGGGCCGCGTCGCAGGTGAGCCGCCCGCGCGTTCGCACGTTTTCGGAGCCGCATGATGGCCGAGGCCGCCGTACAAAGCGCCGCGAAGTCGGACGAATTGCTCGAGCCGGGGTTCATGACGCGGATCGAGCAATTGGAAATCCTGTCGCGCAAGATTTTCGCCAGCAAGCTCAAGGGCGAGCGGCGCAGCAAGCGCAAGGGGCAGTCGGTCGAATTCGCCGATTACCGCAACTACGTCGTCGGCGACGATCTGCGCTTCATCGACTGGAACATCTACGCCCGGCTCGAAAAGCTGTTCCTCAAGCTGTTCCTCGAGGAAGAAGACCTCAACGTCAGCGTGCTGCTCGACGTCAGCCGCAGCATGGAATTCGGCAATCCGTCCAAGGCGCTCTACGCCAAGCGCGTCGCCGCGGCCATGTCCTACATCGGCCTGTGCAATCTCGACCGCGTAAACCTGTATGCCTACAGCGACCGGCTGGTGGGGGAACTGGCGGGAATGCGCGGCCGGCGGACGATGCAGCGCGTCGTGCGCTTTCTGCGTGAAATCCCGATTGACGGAGTGAGCCTGCTGACGCCGGCGGCGAAGCGCTTTGCGATCCGCCACACGCAGAAGGGGATCGTGATGCTGATTTCGGACTTCTTCGACAAGGGGGGTTTCGAGGAAGGGCTGAAATACCTGATCGGCCGCGAACTGGACATTTACGTATTGCAGGTGCTGTCGCCGCAGGAAGTCGAGCCGGAACTGGCGGGCGATCTGAAGCTGGTGGACGTCGAGGACGCGGACGTGGCCGAGGTGACGATCTCGCGTCCGCTGCTGAACAAGTACAAGGCGAACCTTCAGGCGTACTGTCAGTCGCTGCGCGATTACTGCGCGCAGCGCGCGGTGAGCTACTTGTTTACGACGACGGATGTCCCGTTTGAGCAGATTATCCTGAACTATCTGCGGCGGCGGGGGTTGTTGAGGTGAGGCGCTCGCGCCATCGCTGCGGTACACGCCGGATGGGCGGGCGCCCCCGGCGCTTGCGCTTGGGGCTTGGATTCACACGGGCTGGAAGCCCGTGCCACGCGGATTGATCCGAGCCGCACGTGCCATCGCTGCGGTACACGCCGGAAGGGCGGGCGCCCCCGGCGCTAGCACTTGGGGGACGGATTCACACGGGCTGGAAGGTCGTGCCACGCGGAATGGTCCGCCCAGGGGACCCTACGATTCGACGATGAACGCACTGGAACTCACATTCGACGACATCCTCTCGGAACTGAAGCCGCGGCCGGGCCAGATTGCGGCCGTGCGCCGCGCCTACGCCGCGGCGATGCGCGGCGAGACGGGTCCGCACGCGCTGCCGGCGGACGTGCTGCCCGTGGTGCGCGAATGGCGCGATGGCGAGTTGATCAAGTTCGCGCAGCGGACCCGCGACGGGCTGGAGACCGAGAGCGTCGTCATTCCGATGCAGGGCACGATGCGCACGTGGAAGACGTTGTGCGTGTCGTCGCAGATCGGCTGCGCGATGGGCTGTACCTTCTGCGAGACGGCCCAACTCGGGCGGCTGAGCCAGCTTTCGGCGGGGCAGATCGTCGGACAGGTCGTGGCGGCGCGGCGGCATTTCGGGGTCGACATTCGCAACGTCGTGTTCATGGGCATGGGCGAGCCGTTCGACAATTTCGACGAAGTCATCCGCTCGGTGCGGATCATGACCGATCCGGCCGGGCTGTCGCTGGCCAAGGCGCGGATCGCGATTTCGACGGTGGGGCGGATCGAGGGGATTCGCCGGCTGGCGGCGCTGGGCTGGCGGCGGATCAACCTGGCGGTGTCGCTCAATGCGCCCAACGACGAAATACGTTCGCAAATCATGCCGGTCAATCGCGTGGAGCCGATGGCAAAGCTGCGCGAGGCGCTGATGGCGTTTCCGCTGCGGAGCAAGGGCGGTTATTTAATGATCGAATATGTCTTGATTCCCGGCGTCAACGACGCGCCCGAGCACGCGCGGGAGCTGGTGGAGTATTTGCGGCCGATCAAGTGCTGCGTGAACGTCATTCCCTACAATCCGCGTCGAGATTCGCCGTGGCCGGCGCCGAGCGAGGAGTCGGTCGGGCGGTTCCTGGGCTGGCTGATCGACGCGGGGCAGTTCTGCAAGCGGCGCGTGACGAAAGGCCGAGACTTCATGGCGGCGTGCGGACAGTTGGGGAATCGTGCGCTGGTGCGGGCCAGGCGGGAGGCGGTTGTCGGCGGGTTTCTGATCCACGCAGCAAGCGCAAGCGCTGGTGCTATTCCGAGCCGCGAAGCGTAAGCGCCGCGATCATTCCGAGCCACGCAGTGTAAGCGCCGCGATCATTCCGAGCCGCGAAGCGTAGGCGCCGCGAGCATTCCGAGCCGCGAAGCGTAAGCGAGCGGGATCGTGCGGTTCGGTTCTGCAATGAGTGCCCAAAGCGCGCGGCGTTCGGCGTGCCGCCAGGCTCGGGGCGCGCGTGCGCGGATGAGCGGACCGCTCGCGCACGGGGCGTTCGCATCCCGCTTGCCGACGCTGCGCGGCTCTGATGGGGCTGGCTCGCACGGGCAGCAAGCCCGTGCGATGCGGAATGGTCCGCCCAGCGGACTCTACGGACCAAACAACCGCGGCCGGTCGGGGTTTGTCGCCCTCGACCGGCCGCAACCGGCTGTTGTCTGCACGGGACGCGTTGATGGCCAATGGCGTCCAACGTTGGCCGCGCCCCGTCAAACGTTACGTTGGCAGTGCATCAGGTCTTCATTTCCTCAGGCTACGATCACGGAAGCTTGTGCGACTTCTCGATCGAGAACTCGCGACCCGGACCGTGGCACGTGGCGCACGCTTCGGTGATCGTGCCGGGGACCGTGTTGATCGCGACGTGTGCCATCGCCGCCGACGAGTCGTGGCAGGACGTGCAGGCGACCTTCCAGATCGCCACATCGGTCCTCTCGGGCGGATTCATCCACGAATCGGTCGCGTGGCACGCGGTGCAGTTTTTCGCGCCGCTGATCAGATAGGGCAGATCGCCGTTCGAGAAGTCGACCACGTTGTCCCCGAATCCGATCAGGTCGTACTTGCCACCGCCTTGCACGACCGACAGTTCGCGCGCGTAGTGAATCTTGTGAATCATCACGCGCCAGTCGATCGTGTCGGCCTCGGGCGCCTGGGTTTGCCCGGCGGCCGGAGTCGCGCGATCCTCAGCGCCGCCGACGTGACACATGACGCAGTTCTGAACGCCGCGTCGTCCGTTGCCGTGGAAGCGGATGTCCTGTCCGTGGCAGTCGTTGCACTTTGCATCCGTAACGTAGCCGGGATATCCATCGACCGATCCCGCGGATCCGATGCGGAACTGCCCCAGTCCCGGAGGCGACGCCTCGCGATAGGTCACGCCGCCGACGGTGATGTTCCGGTAGGCCCAGATCAAGACCGTGTAGTTGCCCGGCGCCAGCGGCATTCCGGCCAGTTCACCCCAGCCGCCAGCAAAGTCGAAAGCGGCCGAGTTGTTCGCCGGATTCGGATAGGTCGCCGGAATCGGCGTGGGATGCGTGTAAGTGAACGGTCCCGTGCCGGAATTGGGCGACAGGTTGGCGCCCATGAGGTTCTGGCCGCTGCCGGTGGCGGGGATGATCTTCTGATAGTTGCCCACCGGTCCGGAGACGACCATGTTGAGTGACGCTACGTCGCTCAGAGCGATAGTGTTGCTCGAACCATCAAGAATGTTGAACGTGACGGCAAGCGTGTCGCCGGAGTTGAAGAAGCCGCTGCCGCTGCCGCCGGTGATGTTCTGCACCACGACGTGAATGCCGTTGATCAGGTTGGGATTGCTCAGCACCGGCATGTGTACGTCGCGGATGTCGAGGCCGGTTCCCGGCGCGTGACACAACATGCACTGCCCGTCGGCAAAGGTGTGGGGAATGCCGCCGATGAGCGTGCGGACCGATCCGTCGCCGAGTTGCGTTTGCGGGAGGGTGCCGGCGGCGACGGTCGCGTTTGCGAAGTTCAGTTTTGTGCCCGTCGTCCAGTCGATGTCGTTATGGCAGGACGTGCACATGGAGCGACTGGGCTTGGTGTACCAGTTTGCCTCCTGGGCGGCGCCGGCATGGCACGCGCCGCAGTTGCGGGTCTGGCGGTTGAAGCCGGTTCCGCCCGGCAGGTAGGGGAACTGCACGTGTGAGAAGTCGATGATGGACTCGCCGAAGCCGATGATCTCATACTTGTCCGGATCGGCGCTATTGGCCGTGGCACGGATGGTCGGCAGATCGGCGCCGCGGTGGATGGCGTGAATCATCTCGGCGAACTTGATCGTCACGCCGGTCGTGGCCTTTGACGGATCGTTGGACTTGCGGTCCTCGGCGCCGGCGGTGTGGCACAGCGCACAACCGGCGATGGTGAAGCGGTTGGTGCCATGGACGGTGAACTGACCGTGGCACTTCTCGCAGTTTGATTCGAGAACGACCTCGGCGCCTGCCGTCTTGGTGGCGTCGCCGAGCGTGAAATCGAAGTAACAGTCGCCGGCGTCGCGCACGTCGGCGTCGTCGATCTTGAGCGTGCGGCGGGCCTCGATGCCGACGGTGTAGGTGCCGGGCATGATCGGCTCACCGGTCTTCTCGCCGTCGGCGGCGCCGAAGGCGGTCGAGTCGTTGTAGGGCGCGGCGAAGGTCGCGGGGAACGGATTGGCGAACGTGTAGGAGAAAGTGCCGTCGGCGTTGCTCATGATCTTCGTCAGATCGCCCTCCGCGGCGATGACTCGCTGATGGCCGCTGGTCGGGCCGGAGACGTAGGACGAGAAGCGGTCCAGGGCCGCGGCGTCGATCTTGTTGCCGTTGCGGTCTTCGAGTTTGAAGATCACGGTCATCGTCTCGCCAATGGCGACACGCCGTGTCGTTTTTGATCCATGCACGGTGACGATCGTCACTTTCATGCCGGGCAGCCGATCGACGGGCAACATGCCGACCTGGCCGACGACCGGATCCATCGGGGGCTGCGGAATGTCGACGCCGGGCGGCGTGATCGGCGGGAAGAATGGAAAGAGGCCGCATCCGGCGAGGATGACGAGCATCATCCCGAGAATCCACGAGGCGACGAACACACGTTGCGTTGTAGATGGGCGTGTCATGCAGGGTCCTCCGTCGCGGGAAGTATTGATGTATGCGAAGCATCACGAAATCAGCTTCGCGTCGTGATTTCATAGCAATTCACGTGCCGTAAACCGAATCGGTCACGTGAGTTGGGGCGAAAACTGCGCCGGGCTGACCGGCGGTGAGAGGACTGTACGCAGGGCCACAATCCTCTCGGAGGTTGAAATACCTGCTCGCGGCACCGGCACGCATAGACGTGCAAGGCCGCTTTGCCCCCAATTCGATGAAACATACTACCGTACGTGTTTGCACTGTCACGGGGAAAATCGGACCAGGTTCAACGAATTGTCCGCTTCGGTCAAAAGGCTCCTGGCATACGCAGAATTGTGTATGCCCATGCTTCCATCCTGGTCAATGAGGTCCAGGTTTAGCAGCGCAGCATCGACGAGTTTTCGATTCGGGCCGATCAGATCGTGCGCTGGAATGGCCGCGATTCGATCTCGCACGCCGTTCATGCGGGCGGTCAGTTCATTGCGAAGATTGTCGGCAAGGGCCTGCGCAACATCAGGCGTGTGGCAAGGCACGCACAAATCGAAACGAACCTCGAAGCGATGACCAGAAAGGCTGGGATTGTCGGCGGTCGGAGAAGCTTGCTTGAAGTTGGGGCCGTGGCAATACGCGCACCCGCCGATGGGGTTTAAGTTGCTGTGCACGGCGGGAATGCCGCTTAAAGCCAGGGAATCACCGATGCTTGCAGGGTCCGGCCTGCGACCGCCGGTCGCCGAGAGGACATTCCATTGCGGTGCGTGCGGCCGGGTTCCGGGGGTCGGCTGTGGATCGTTATGGCAGGTCACACAGGTAGGCGTGGGCAAGTCGCGCAATTCGGCAAGCTGGGAAGATCCGTGCGGCGCGTGACAGGAAAGACACGTGACGCCCTCGCGCGGATCGTTGGCGGCCGTAGCATCGGTCAGACTGGGCAGCGGCAGGGGGGGCAAGCCCCGGCCGGCGCGGGCCTGATTGTGGCGGACGGTGGCGGCATAGTCGAATGAGTGGCAGGCGAGGCAGGCATCGGCCCGATCCGGGGAGGTGCGGATGGTGGCGAGCGCCTTCGAGTGGCGGGAGGCGAGCCATTCCTCGTGGTTGGGCTGCTCTGGGCCGGTGTGGCATTTTCCGCAGGTGTCCGCAGTCGGCAGGCGAATGATGTCGGTTGGATTGCGCGAGCCGACGTGGGTTGCGCCGGGTCCGTGGCATTCTTCGCACTGCACGCCGCCGAAGCCGGGTGTGGCCAAGGCGGAGACAAAACCGCCCCGACGGTACGCGGTCGTGTGGCAGGCAAGGCAATCCGGATTGTGCTCCTGGCCGGCGGCAACGAGTGTTTGCAGCGCGGCGGCGTGGCGGGCGGTGAGCCACGAGGCATGAATCTCGGAGTGACAGCCGCGGCAGACGATTGCGCCGACGTAGTCCGATGCGCCGCCGATGTCGACGGGCAGACCGGCGGGCGGCACGCTGACAGCGATGCACTGGCCGGCGAGCAGCAAGGGGCAGCACGACAGCAGCACGAGGAAGCGAACGAGCGAAAGTCGATTCGTCGGGATTGTGCGCGAAGCCCGGATGTTGTTCATGATTCGAGCGCCGATTGTACCCATTGTCGGCTTCAACCCAAGGCGGCAAGGGTCAGCGATTCACACGCGACCGCAAGTTCGACCTCGCAGGCCCATATGACATTGCGCGACCACTCGTAAGACGGCGTTCGCTTTTGGGATCGTCAAGCCCGGGACGCGTCCATGTTTAGCTTACACCAATTATCGCTTCGGCCCGCCGTGAGGCGCCACACGGCCAAGCCCTCGCGACGCGCGTACGTTCGGCGCGCCAGGTTTGTCGAGCGCGAGGGCTTAACCGTGCACCCCATCAAAATAGCGTGGCCTGGTTCTGGTCAATTCTTACCTGGCGGCACGCACGTGGAGAACGATCCAGTCCTCGTCGTCGCTCATCGGTCCGTTGACGTTGTCCGAGATCGACAGGGCAATGGCGTCGCCGAAACGCAGCCTCGCCGTCGTCGATACGGTGCGCATGCGGCGCGTCGCGAGTTCGATGGCGCCCGTGGCCGCGATCGTGCCGACCGGCGAAATCGGAGTCTGGGCGCCGGCGCTTGGCTCGCCGAATCCGCGCACGATGGCGATTTGCGGCCCGAGCGTCACCGGCAGCTGCCTGATCTCCGCGCTGGGCGCCCAGGCCATTTGCACATCGAGCGTCAGCGACTGGGAGTCGGGCGCGACCAGCGGCAGTGCGATCAGTTCCAGGCCCTCGTTGACCGATTCGACCACCGGTTGCACGCTCCAGACGCCATCGCCCAAAACAGGCAAATATGAACCGAGCACGAAGCGTTGCGACAGATTACTGAACCAGATGCGGCGGCCGTTGAAACCGCTGCTCGTGCCGTGAAACATGACTTTGATTCCGGCCTCGCGCCTGAGCGCCGCGGGCACGCGATCGGCCGGAATTCGCGGGAAACTCTCGCCGATGGCGGTCCGCCAATCGGCGGCGTTGTTCCTGGGGATGCGCACGATCCACGCGTCGGCGTCCAGCGCGGACGGTGCGGCGCGACGGATGAAACTGAGCAGGCTCTCGATCTGCCGATGGGCGTCGAGCGTCTGCGTCACGATGATCAGGTTTCCGGAGGAGCGAATGCTCCCGACGGCGCCACCGGCCTCTCGCCAGGATTCCGGCTCGACGAGGCTTTGCATCAGGTCAATTGCTTCGGCGATATCCTCAAAGGTTGCGGCGACGGCTGCGGCCTCTTCATATTCGGCTTCGACGGGGAAGGCTCCAGCGCCGCCGCCGAAACCACCGCCACCGCCGCCACCGCCAAAGCCGCCCGGCTGCACGGCAACCGCGGCCGCGTCGATGACGGGTTGACCTCCCGTCGCTTCGCCGCCGGCCAGGCGAAGCCGCAAGATCGGTGTGTTGGCGAAGCGGCGCATGCTGTAGCCGCTGCGCATCAGGTCGGTGAGGTCGTAGGCGCGAACGACCGTTTTCCGCGACAAATCGTCACGTGTCGAGATGAGGATGACGCCGCGGTGCACTTCGTACCCGAGATCGGCCTTAGGCCCGCCGACCGCGACCAGGACAAAGTCCATGAGCGTGGACAACGGGACCTTGCTGAGCTTCACCTCGACACGAGCGTCGCGCTCGACGCCCGCCGAGGACACCGACGACCAGTTGACGTGGATGTTGAGCTGGTAGCGCTCGCGCAGATCGTCAATGATCTTCGAGAAATCGATCCGATCGTAATCGGCGTCCACGATCGTTTCGTTCAGGCGGCGAATCAGCTCGGTATCGGGGTCGCCGGGGGCAACCTCGGTGGGTGGCGCCTGCGCCGCAACACCGGCGGCGGCGCCAAGGCTCGTCATCACGGCGAAGACATGGAGTCGGAGGGGGATGGCTCGCGACATGGCGTATGCTCCTTTTGCTAACGGGACACTGGTGTGGCTGGCTGGCGGATGCAAATCGTGCAGGGCGTTGGTTTGGAAAGACACCGCACCTGTTTTTCAATGGTACGGCTGGAAAGCACCCCGGTCAAACTCGTCCCGACTGTTCCCGGGAGCTTCCGACTGGTTCGCCCTGGCGGTGTTGCGGTCCGCGAGTGGCGCCATGCCGGCGAATGCGGCTTGTGGGGACCGAAGTCAGGCCCGCGTGAAGCACGGGCATCCGTCGCGTTTTACTTGCCCAGGGGTTTGATTCCCGAGCGTTTCGATGGCACACTTTTCATTGGGAGCGGGCCGGCCGCCGCATGAGGAAACAAGTCAACCGATCGGCCGCGGTCGATTTCGGACGGGCGGTCGGACCTTCAGCAGGAGATGTTCATCATGATTCCGCGTCTAAGTCGTTATGCGATCGTAGGATGCGTCGTTCTGGGTTTCGCCGCGAACAGCCTGGCCGGCGAGAAGATCGTGCATGTGCGCTTGCGCGGACCGATGCCTGAAGCGCCGCCGCCGATGGAGCTGTCGCTGGCGTTCGGCGGCGAGCAGCCGCTGTCGATGTTTGAACTGCTCAAGCGGCTCAACAAGCTTCGCAAGGATGACGAGGTGCAGGGCGTCCTGGTCGAGCTGGACGAAGCCATGCTGGGGATGGCCCAGATTCAGGAGCTGCGCGGCCAGTTCGAGAAACTGAGGGCGGCCGACAAGGACGTGTGGGTCTTCTCGGAGTTCATGACGCCGGGCCACTATCTGCTGGCCTCGTCGGCGTCCAAGGTGGTGATGATTCCGACCGGCGAGCTGCTGCTGCTGGGTCTGTACGGCGAGGGGCTGTACTTCAAGAACCTGCTGGACAAAATCAAGGTCGAGGCGGACATCATCCACTGCGGGGATTACAAGTCGGCGGGCGAGCCGCTCTATCGCACCGGTCCGTCGAAGGAGTCGCAGGAGCAGACCGAGCGGCTGCTGACGAGCATCTACGGCCAGATGTGCAAGCAGATCGCCGAGTCGCGCAAACTGTCGAGCGACGAGGTGTCGTCGCTGTTCGACAAGGGCTGGTTCAGCGCCGAGGAAGCGAAGAGGGCGCGGCTGGTTGACGACCTGATGTATCGCGAGGACCTCAACAAGGCGCTGAAGAAGCGCTACGGCTCGGATTTCGAGCTGGTGCGCGATTACGGCAAGGAGAAGGGGCCGAAGATCGACTTCAACAATCCGTTCGGCGTGTTCAGCTTTTTCGGCGAAATGATGAAGGGAACGAAGGATAAGTCGACGCGGCCTTCGATCGCGGTGATCTACGTCGATTCGATGATTGTCAGCGGCAAGAGCGAGCAGGGGCTGATGGGCAACTCGAGCGGCTCGGCGACGATCCGCCGCGCGATCGAGAAGGCGGCCGAGGATTCGTCGGTCAAGGCGGTCGTGCTGCGCGTCGATTCGCCGGGCGGTTCGGCGATCGCCAGCGACGTGATCTGCGAGGCCATCAAGCGCTGCAAGCGCGAGAAGCCGGTGATCGTGTCGATGGGCGACGTGGCGGCCAGCGGCGGGTATTACGTCTCGTGCCTGGGCGACACGATCTTTGCGCAGCCGGGAACGATAACGGGTTCGATCGGCGTGGTGGGCGGCAAGCTGGTGACGAAGGGGATGTGGGATTGGCTGGGCGTGACGTCGCACGAGTTCAAGCGCGGCGCCCGCGCGGACATCATGAACACCAATCGCAAGTTCAACGAGGATGAGCGGCAGGTGATCGAGGGGATGATGGTCCGCGTCTATGACGTGTTCAAGGAGCGCGTCGTGGCCGGTCGCGGGCAGAAGCTCAAGGGCGAGATCGAGGGCCTGGCGGGCGGGCGCGTTTATTCGGGCGAGGATGCGCTGGCGAACGGGCTGGTCGACCGGCTGGGCGGTCTGGCGGACGCGGTTCAGTTCGCGGCCGACCAGGCGGATGTAACTCGCTACGAGCTGCGCGTGATTCCCGAACCGAAGAACCTCTTCGACATGATCATCAAGGAGTTGATGGGCGAGAAGGACGACGACGACGTATCAACGCGCCTGGGCGACCGCTGGCTGGCCTCGCCGCCGCTGCGCGAGATGCTGCCGCTGATCGCTCGGAGCGATCCGGTCAAGGCCGAGGAAATCCGGCGGTTTTTGATCCAGTTGGACCTGCTGGCGACGGAGAACGTGATGGTCGTCGAGACGTGCGTGCCGCGAATGAAATAAGCGGCGCGCTTCTTGGCACATACGCCGCATGGTCGCGCACAGGAAAGCGCTCCGCCTTGGAGGCGTCGTCGTTATAGTTCGGTGTCACGGTCCGGGGTGCGCCCGCTTTTCAACGGCGGATTCAGTCGGCGCGCCGAGCCATCGAACCGCAGGCAGGGGCCGCGGAGGCGAATGGCAACCGGGATCTGGCGAAACAGTTGGGTTCGTCGGCAATCGGCGATTGCGTTGAATTCGCATGACAGTCCGCGTTCGGAACGCAGGGAGTTGAACGGCAGAACGCATCCTGACGGCCGATTTGCAGTCCTGCTGCAAGTCGGCCGAAGTCGCCGATTCGCTGAAGAGCGCGGCTGCTTTCCGTCCGGCGACGCACGCGGGCAGCGGCGTCGGCGTTTGTCGGTTACGACCGCCAGGCTTCACATCTGAGATTTGAGAATCGAGATACGTGCAATCGTCACATGCCCCGCTTTGTCCGGGGCGGTTCACTGCACGAATCGTTTCGCAGCGCAACTTCGTCGTCGCTTTCTCCGTATCATCGTTTCGATGTTTCGATTCTTCGGCGTCTCGCCGTTCGCATCCTATGTCACCGCCGCGCGGATCGCGGACAGGGCGCGGTCGATGCCATCGGGAGGGATGTCGAGGTGCGTTACGGCGCGGACGGCCGTCGGCGACAACCGCGGCGACAGGCGCACGCCGTGCGTGGCGAGCCGGGCGAAAAAGTCGGCCCGCGGCACTCCCGTGCCGGCGATGTCGAACATGACGATATTCGTCTGTGGCTCGCCGGCGTCGAGCGTGATGCCGCGTATCTCGCGCAGGCCGGCCGCCAGCTTGCGCGCGGCGGCGTGATCGTCGGTTAGGCGGTCGACGTGATGCCGCAGGGCATGGACGCCGGCCGCCGCGATGATGCCCGCCTGACGCATCGCGCCGCCGAACATCTGCTTGTAGCGGCGCGCCTGGTGAATAAACTCCTTCGAGCCGGCCAGCACCGCGCCGACGGGGCAGCCGAGTCCCTTGGTCAGGTCGATCCAGACTGAGTCAAAATAGCGGCAGATGTCGCGCGCCTGCACGCCCGAGGCGATAACGGCGTTCATCAGCCGCGCGCCGTCAAGGTGCAGCAGCAGGCCGTGGGAGCGGGCGGCGTCGTGCACTTCTCGAATGCGCTCCAGCGGCCAGATCGTTCCGCCGCCCATGTTGTGCGTGTTCTCGATGCACACCAGGCGTGAGCGCGGAAAGTGCGGATCGTCCGGTCGCAGCGCCGCCAGGACCGCCGCCGCGCCGAAGACACCGCGGTCGCTGTCGAGCAGACGCATGCCTGCGCGACTGTGCGCCGCCGGCCCGCCGCCCTCGAAGTGGACGGGGTGCGAGTCCTTCTCGATGATGATCTCATCCCCCGGCCGGCAGTGGACCGTGTGAGCAATGAGGTTGCACATGGTTCCCGAAGGCAGGAAGACCGCGGCCTGGTGGCCGGTGAGTTCGGCCACCATTTCCTGAAGGAGGTTGACGGTGGGGTCTTCGGCCTTCTGCTCGTCGCCGACTTCGGCTTCGGCCATGAAGCGGCGCATGGCGGGCGTGGGGCGGGTGATGGTGTCGCTGTAGAGATCGACGGGGAAGTCGGGCATGGGGCGCTCCTGGAACGAACACTGTAGTCGGGCGATGGTCCGGAGCAACATCGGGCGTCGCGTCATTCCCTTCAAGGCGGGAATCCAGGGCGCAGGTGGTGGCACACCATAAAGTGCGGGCCGCCCCCGGCGCTTGCGCTTGCGGCGCGAATCGGCGGATCCCGCGCCTGATCGTAAGGAACGGATCGGGACCCTTGCTGGCCCCCCGCGTGCGCGGGGGTGACAGGAAACCGGGGGGCATGTCCGTGCCGCGCGGCACACAGTCGGGGGCGGCTGTGCTGCATGAGACCCTCACCCCGGCCTTCATCCTGGAAAGGAGAGGGCGTCAAAGCCGGGGGCGGCTGTGCTCCCGGTTGCATGGTCGGCGCTTTTTTCTGTATTTCCTTTGAAATCCAAATGGCGAAATCCGATTGAATGGGCTATACATTCCGTTGCGAAAACGGCCCCCCGGCGGAGCGGTGCGTGTGCGCATGTAAATGCCGTGGGCAGAATAAGTTACGAGGTTCCTTCGAGATGGCGACTTCGCGCAAAAGCAAAGGAAAAGGCGGCAGGGCCGGCAAGCCGGCCAAGGCGGCGACGAAATCGAAGGCCAAGCCCAAGTCCCGGAATCGAGCCTCTGCCGGCGTCGCCGCCGGAGGTCGAGCAACGGTGCGCGGAAAGTCGGCGGTCGTGACGACGCGACGCGCGGCGTCTTCGAATACGAACAAGTCGGCTGCGCGCGGAAACGTCGCGCCGGGCCTGGATCGTGAATGGGTCATCATGATGCGAGATTCGCTGGTTCGCCGACGAAATCAGATTCTGGCGGCGCTACGTTCCAATCGCGATCAGTTGGCCGGCGCACAGCGCAACTATGCGGACATCGGCGACCGAGCGTCGGAGGGATTCGAGGACGAGATTGCGGCCGGGCTGCTGTCGATCGAATCGGACCAGTTGGACGAGATCGAAGGCGCGCTGGACCGCATCGCGGCGGGGACGTTCGGCGCGTGCATCGACTGCGGCAAGCCGATTCCGCGCAAGCGGCTGGAGGTTCTGCCGTTCGCGAAGCGCTGCCTGTCCTGCGAGGGTCAGAAGGAGCGGCACGTGCGGGCGTTCGTGCCGTCCGAAAGCACCGAAGAGAGCGACCTGGACTGAAAAATCAGTTATTAGTTGTCAGTTTCTGAGATGGTCCCGGGCGGCCGGAGTCCGACTGAACGCGCGACGGATTGACGAGGTGGTCGGCAGCCACGGGATCAGCGCGGCCGATTCCGGCCGGGCGTCACCCGTGGCTGCGTTCCCACGGTGCGTGGACTATCGTTGATCGCCCGATCCCGAATCAGGACGCGGCTTCCTCTTTCTTGAACTTCTGCGTAAAGGTCTTGCCCTCGTGCTTGGCCTTCATCTCCAGCGTCTTGAACCACCAGACCGTCGCGTCGTATTCGCGCGTCTTGCCGTCCGAAGTCTCGAGCTTGAGCTTGCCCCATTCGTACTTCCACTTGCCGGCCATATCCATCGGGCGGCTTTCGACGACGGCGTTGGCGCTGAACGTGGCGTCGTCCTTGAACTCCATGCGGTTCATGGTGCAGGGCGAGCCTTCCGGCGCGGGGCCGTCGGCAATCCATGCGCCGTGGAACTGGTTCGCACAGCCGACCATAGGCAGGATCAGTAATGCGGCGAAAACAGTCTTTTTCTTCACGTTAAGGTCTCCTCGATGGGTTCATCCGTGGGCGCTGGCCGCCAACCGACCGGCGCGGCGTCGACGATGATACCACGCGCGGCGAGCGCCGGCCCGATGATATTGGCGCGGAAACTACCGTTGGGTTCTGAGGATGTCAATTGGCGACTGATATGGCGAACCGCAGGGTCCGCTGCGCGGGCCGAGTAGCCATCAGCCATCCGCCAAAGGCGTTGTCGGTTGTGAGTTGTCGGCAATCAGCCATGGGACGTCGACAACGGGCGATGAATGTTTCGGTGAATCGAGTGAGTACTGTCCGGCACAGCGCTTTTACGTGCGGCCGTAGAGGTACTCGCTCAGATAGTGGATGGTCTCGGCTTGTTCCTTGGCCTCGAATGCGTTGAGGTCGCCGATCGAGATCATGCCGACGAGCCGCCCGCCTTCGACGACCGGCAGGTGGCGGATGCGTTTTTCGCGCATGACGCGGCGGCATTCGTCCAGCTTGGTGTCGCCGCGGCAGCAGGCGACGGGCGTGGTCATCACGTCGGCGACGCGGGTCTGGGCCGGATCGCGGCCGGCGGCGACGATGCGGTTGAGCACATCGCGTTCCGTGAAGATGCCGACGACGCGTTCGCCCTCGGTGACGACGACGGAACCGATGTGGTCGGCGTTCATGCGCCGCGCCGCTTCCACGACGGAAGTTGTGCCGGCAACAGAGGCGACCTTCGGGCCTTTCTTCTGGAGTATGTCGCTTACGTGAATCATGAAGCATTCTCCAGCGTGATGAATCGGAATCGCCCTTGTCACGAAGTGGTCAGTTCCCCGGTCGCGGCGCTGTCGGCCGATTGCGAAGCGTCGTCCGTCATCGGATGCTTGTTTTCGATGGCCGCGCGTACAAGGCCCAGATAGAGCGGATCGGGCCGCAACGGTCGGCTGGTCATTTCCGCGTGGGCCTGGGTCGCGAGGAAATAGGGGTGCGCGTCGGCCGGAAGCTCAAGCACCTGCATGATGGGATAGTCGGGCGCTTTGCCGGAGAAGACCAGGCCGCCGGCTTCGAGCCGCTCGATGTATTTCGGCTCGACCTCCCAGCGGTGGCGGAAGCGCATGCGCACCTCGGTGGCGAAATTGAAAAGCTGGTGGGCGCGCGTACCCGCCTTGATCGAGACGTCGCGCCCGCCGAGGCGCATGTTGCCGCCCAGCCCTTCGATGGCCTTCTGCTCCGGCAGGATGTCGATGACCGGATGGGGGCAGTCGGGGACGATCTCGCGCGAATTGGCGCCGGCCAGGCCGCAGACGTTGCGGGCGAATTCGACGACGGCCAGTTGAAATCCGAAGCAGATTCCGAGGAAAGGGATGCGGTGCTCGCGCGCGAATCGCACGGCGACGATTTTGCCTTCCGCGCCGCGCACGCCGAAGCCGCCGGGAAGCAGCAACCCGTTGAGATGGCCGAGTTGTTCGGCGACGTTGGCCTCGGTCAGGTCGGTGGTGTCGATCCAGTCGATATTCACGCGAACGCCGGCGTGAGCGCCGGAATGTTCGAGCGCTTTAATAACGCTGGCGTAGCTGTCGCGGACCGACGTGTACTTGCCGGCGATGCCGATGGTGACCTCGGTGTCGGCCTCGCGCTGCTTGCGCAACAAGTCGCTCCAGGTGGCTCGCGCCTTTTGTTCGGCCTCGGGGTGGACCCGGTCGTGCAGCTTGAGGATGTCGACGACGGCGGTGTCCATGCCGGCGCCGCGGAGCATCTCGGGAATCAGATAAATGCTCTCGCAATCATGCATCGAGATGACGCGATCGAGGGGCACGTTGGTGTACATCGCCAGCTTCTCGCGGACCTTTTGCGTCACGCGGTGACGGCCGCGGCAGGCGACGATGTGCGGCTGGATGCCGCATTCGAGCAGCGCGCGGATGCCGAGCTGCGCGGCCTTGGACTTTTGCTCGCCCAGCGCAGGTGGCTCGATGATGTAGGTCAGCACGACAAAACACGCGCTGTCGGGGCCTTCCTCGAAGGCCAGCTCGCGCATGGCCTCGAAGTAGTAGGCGTTCTCGACGTCGCCGACCGTGCCGCCAATTTCGACGAAGACGACGTCCGCGTCGGACTCGACCGCCAGCTCGCGCAGCCGCAGCTTCACCTCGCCCGTTACGTGCGGGATCATGAGCACATCACGCCCGAGATAGCCGCCAAGGCGTTCCTTTTCGAGGACGCGGTTGAAGATCTGGCCGCTGGTGACGAAATTGCGGCGCGACAGGTTCTGGTCGAGCATACGCTCGTAGGTGCCCAGGTCCATGTCGCATTCCATGCCGTCGTCCAGCACGAAGACCTCGCCGTGGCGGTAGGGATTGAGCGTGCCGGAGTCAAGGTTGAGGTAGCCTTCGAGCTTGACCGGTGCGACGGTCAACCCTTTGTCTTTCAGAATCTTGGCGAGGCTCGACGAAAAAATGCCCTTGCCCAGCCCGCTCATGACGCTGCCGACGACGACCACGTACTTGGTCTTGCCCTCGCGGTATCCGGCGGGTCTGGGCGTGTAGAATTCGGTTTCGTCCGAGACGTTGGAGATGTTGTTCAGAAGGTGCTCGCTGGACATGATTGCGCGTGACCTCCTTGCATTCTTCCATGCTCCAACTGGGTTCTTTAAGAAGATTGTAACCGACGTGTCAAGCAAATTCCGCGCGGTGGCGGGCGGTCCGAACCGAGAAGTTGACGGGCCGGGTCACGCTGGGCGTAGCATGGGACGTTTCAGACCGCCCGCGGCACACCGGCGCGATTACGACGGACTGCGCCGTCGTTGCCATCCGATCAGCAACAGTGTCGCCGCCATAAGGCCGGTCGGCTCGGGGATGGGCGTGTAGTCGATGACCAATTGCGGCCGGTTGGCGGGGACGACGTTTTCGCGGGAGTCAAAGCGCTTGGCGCTGTTGGCGGTCGGCTCGTCTCCCATCAGCAGCCATCCGAAGTTCGAGGTGGGGTTGTCGAGCCAGGCCTGCACGTCGGCGACCATCTGCGAAGTCGAGGACCAGGTGTAGTGGCCGAGCACGACATCGACGAACGTGCTGCCGCTGACGGTCGGATCAAAATCGCCGCCGGGAGTGGTCCAAAAGACATCGTCGTAGAAGCGATGGTCCCAAGTCGCGTCGCCGAGCGTGGGAGTAGCGCCAATGCCGCCGGGATCGCCGGCGTCGGAGGTTCCCTCGCCCCAGTCCGCGAGCACGCGATGCAGCGTGATGTCGTTGCCGTCGCTGAAGAGCGAGAAACGCGAAAGATGCAACGTCAGTGAGACGCTGTTGATCGTCGCTGAGGCGGGGACGGCGGCGGCGATGTCGAAGGCCAGCAGCGCGCGGCGCGGCCCCGCGCCGGACCCGCCGACATAAACGAATTCGCCCGCCCCGTTGCTGGTCGGACCCACCAAAGGGAAGTAGAGCGTATTATCCTTGCTGGTGGTGATGGACACGGTGTCGGCTTGCGCGCCGGCGGCCAGCGTCAGCGCAGCGACACACGGTAGTGTAACGAGGATTCGCATCCCGATTTCCCCTTCCGAAGGTGGCGGCCCGCCGGTTCATGCCCTGGAGGTCGGTGGGCATGTCCTTCGTCATCCATGATATGAACATCGGGGTCGTTGCGCCAAGTCCGAACCGAAGGCAAAGGTGACGCAGCGGGGCGGGCGTGTTATAGGATCGACGGCATTCGCGTTTGCCCCGGCACTTGCGGGCAGGCCGCGAAACCCGGGCCGAGCGATGACTTTCGGCACGGTGGTGCATCGAGGATTGATCGCTGATGAAACCATGCAAACTGGCGCTGGAGGATGGGACGATCGCCGTAGGCGAGTCGGTCGGCGCGGACGGCACACGAACGGGCGAGGTCGTGTTCAACACGGCCATGACGGGCTACCAGGAAGTGCTGACCGATCCGTCCTATTGCGGCCAGATCGTGACGATGACGGCGCCGCAGATCGGCAACTACGGCATCAATCGTCATGATGTGGAATCGCGCAGACTGTTTTTGTCTGGATTCGTGATGCGCGAATGCGCCCGGCGGCACAGCAATCAGTTCGCCAGCGGCAGCCTGCGAGACTATCTGCGCGAAAACGGCGTGGTGGCGATTTCGGGCGTCGATACGCGCGGGATCACGCGGCGCCTGCGGGTCAGCGGCTGTCTGCGAGGATCGATCTCGACCGAAGCGATGGACGATCGCGAGTTGCTGGCCTTGGCGCGATCCGCGCCGCAAATGACCGGACTCGATCTGGCGGGGGAGGTGATGAATCCCGAGCCGTTGACGTGGGAGGACGGCCGGGCGGCGCGCGTCGAAGGGGCCGGCGCGTTTCACGTCGTGGCGCTGGACTGCGGCATCAAGCAGAACATCCTGCGGCATCTGGTCGACATCGGGGCGCGCGTGACGGTGTTGCCGGGGACCACGCCGGCGCAGCGCATTCTCGCGGAGCGGCCGGACGGCGTGCTGGTGGGCAATGGTCCGGGCGATCCGGCGGCCGTGACCGACGGCATCGAGACGCTGCGCGGACTGATCGGTCTGACGCCCATCTTCGGAATCTGCCTCGGGCATCAACTTGTGGCGCTGGCGATGGGGGCGCGGACGTACAAGCTCAAGTTTGGCCATCACGGGGCGAATCACCCCGTGGTCAATCACGCAACCGGGCGGGTTGAGATCACCAGCCAGAATCACGGGTTTGCCGTCGAGCGCGAGTCCCTGGCCGCCGCAGGGCTGCATGCGACTCATACGAATCTGTACGACGGCAGCCTGGAGGGATTCGCGCACGATCGGCTGCCGGTGTTCGCGGTGCAATATCACCCCGAAGGCGCGCCGGGACCGAACGACGCCGTGTATTTGTTTCGCTGCTTTGCGGAGATGATGCGATCGCGGCGGCCGATGGCGCAGGAGACGTTTCGCCGGTTGGCGGCGGAGGAAGTTCGACAATGAAACGTCGAAACGTCGAAACAAGAGGCTCACGCAGAGGCGCAGAGATCGCGGCGGCCTGGATTCCCGGCTGCTGCGCGGGAATGACGGTTTTCGGCTGAATGCTGACGGCTCCTCGGTCCGCACAGGGGCCGGGAATTAATCGACAATGTCCTTCGATAACCGCGATTTCAACGCCGAAAACGCGGTAAAAAACCGCTGCGTAGTCAGTGAATTCCCAGCCTCACGGTCCACCCTGGCGGTCTGAGGCTCTTGGTCCGCATGGCGGACCCTGCGAAATCAACGAACGATACAGCCGGTGATAGGCTTCGGCGGCGGAATCGAGCGTGAAGCGAGTTGTCACTTCCCGGCGCGCCGCGGTGGCCAGCCTTTCGCGCAGGCGCGGATTGTTCATCAGATCGAGCATCGCGCGAGACAGTCGGCCGACGTCGGCGGCAGGGATGAGGATGCCGGTTTTTTCGTGCTGCACGATTTCGGGCGTGCCGCCGACGGCGGTGGCGATGACGGGCAGGCCGCACGCCTGGGCTTCGAGGATGGCGTTGGAGAGTCCCTCGGAGCGCGACGGCGCTACGAAGAGGTCGGCGGCCCGGTACCAGGGACACACGTCGGCGGCGTTCCCGACGAAATCGACCGGGACGCCGGGCAGTCGCGCGGTTGCGAGGCGCTTCAGCGCGCCGTTCATGTAATCCGCTCCGACGAAAATCAGTCGGCTGCGCTCCGCCGCGTTCGGCAGTCGCGCCAACGCTTCGATCAGCAGGTCTTGGCCCTTGACGGGCATCAGCGAGCCGACGCAGAGAATCGCCAGACGGTCGTCGCTCCAGCCGAGCCGCGTCCGGGCCGCGTCGCGATCGGCAGGTGGCGCGAACTGCCGCGTATCGACACCGTTGTAGATCACATGAATTCGGCCGGCCGGCAAGCCGATTCGGGCCGCCAGCTCGCGTCGCGTGGCGCGGCTGACGGTGACGATCGCATCGCACCGCGTTGCGGCGCGTCGCCAACGCCAGCGCCGCCACCACGGCGCCGCCCGGCTGGCGTCGTCGAAGCCGTGGAAGCTGAAGATGATCGGCACGTCGGCGCGGCGGGCGGCGTCGAGTGCGTCGGCGACGAGCCAGACGCCGCGGACGTGGAGCAGGTCGGCCTGGCGGTCGCGCAGCAGCGATGTCAGCCAGTCGCGCAGCGTTGCGGATCGAACCGTTGCGTGGTGTGTCGTCGCCTGGTGATCGGCGCAAACCGGCAATTCCGGCGCCGACGGAGTCAGCGTCTCCGGCTCGCGGCTTGAAGCGACGAGCGAACGGATGCCAAGACGCGCCAACTGCGACGCCTGTGCCGCAAGCTGCAACTCCATGCCGCCCCGCGACCAGCGGCCGATGAACTGGCAGACCGTCAATGGGCGCGGTGAGGCCGGAGCCGATGGTGATCTCGCGCCGTGAGCTTTTGAGGCGGCGGGAGCTTGTTGCATGGTTGCGGGCATGGGAGGGCGCCGTCAGTGGGGTCCGCCGCGGGGACCCGAAGCCGTCAGCCATCAGCCAGGAAAAGGTGTCTCTTGTCAGTCGTCAGCGGCCTATGTGGAGTCTTGCGTCTCGAATCGCAAATCTGATGTTTGAAATCTGAAATATGTATCTCCCTCCGCCGCACCGTCGGATCCTTCCGTTGTCTGTTCCGTCTTCCCGCCTCTTACCTTCGTGCCTTTTTTTGACGTTTCGACGTTTCGACTTTTCCGGTTACCACGTCGGCATCCAGCTTCGCAGGCGCGACCAGGCGTCGTCGCCGGCGACGCGGCACAAGCCGCGCTTGAAGCGCTCTTTGGCGGAAAACACCGTCAGCCGCGCCCGGCCGCGCATGCCGATGGCTTCGAGCGCGGTCAGCGTCTCGTCGCAGCCGGTGGCCCAGTGGCGCTTGTAGGGTTCGTCGCCGCGAAGCAGGTCCAGCACCGACAGCCGTTCGTCGATCGCGGTACGGATCGCCCGCGCGAGACAAAGTGAACCGGGGCTTAGCTCGGCGATGGCCGGATCCCAGCCGCTCTGGTAGTAGTAGGCGCGGCGGCCGCGATGAAAGACCAGCATGGCCGCGAGCGTGCGATCGCCGTCGCACAGCCGGTGCAGGCGCAGCCAGCCACGCTTCAGGGTGATGCGCGTGAACCGGCGGATGAATGTCGCAAATGCCGCATTCGTGAAGTTGCCCGCCTGCCCCGCGAGCCGCCAGCGCTGCCCGTGAAGCCCCATGAACGCCTCGATGGCCGCCTCGATGCTGACGCCCTCGTCGTTGGTGCGCCATTTCAGTTCGTGGCGCTGAATCGCCAGTCGTTCCTTGCGGCGGATCAGACCGCGGCGGTTGTAACTGAGGCCGGCGAGGTAGGTGTCGAACGAGTCGGGCAGCGCGACGTAGGGCAGAGTCCTGCGGTCGCGGATGAGGCATTCATCGGCGCGCGACGAATCGGTCAGGGCACGCGCGACCGGACCCTGGGCGGCGAGTTCCGCGAAACGAAACAGATCGGCTTCGCGCTCGGCGAGGGCGCGGGCGCGGCTGAGTGCGTCGATCATCAGCGCCTCGCGCTCGGCCGACGCCGGCGCATCGTTCGTTGCGACCGGATCGAGCCGATCGCCCGAGACGACGCGTCCGCCCATCGGCGACAGGACGCGGCAGCGCGCCACGCCGCCGCCCTCAATCGCCAGTCCCAGAGGCCAGATGGCCCGCAGCCGCCCGTCGGCGTTCCAGCCGGTCAGCACGCGCGGACGGACCTTCGGCGCGATGGTGTCGCGCCACGTGTCGATCCAGTCGGGAGCGCAGAAGAAGGCGGCGTCGGCCTCGTCGATCAGGGCGTCCCATTCGCGTCGCACGGCGTTCAGCGAGGATTGGTCGCTGAGCGTCAGCCAGGTGACCGAAGGGGTGAACGCATGAGATTCCTCCCCCGTGCTCGCGCGCAGTAGCCCGGCCGCGGTCGGCAGTGCGATTACGTCGGGCGGTGGCAGATGCATCGCGGGCTGAGCGGACACGCGCGAACTCCGGAATGCAAGATCGAGTGTGAAACAACCGCCCATAAGCGGCGGCGGAGCCATCAGGCACGCTGCGCGGGCGATCGTGAATGTCATCGGCTGAACGAGGGGGGCGGCGCAGGATGTGCGTCCAAAAAAGTCCGTGGCGACACGGTGACGAAAGCCAGTGGGCTTTTGCTGAGCGATCCAGCGCGGTCACGGCGGTTGAGTTGCGCGTGATTCGACGCTCGCTAAGCGATCGCGTAGTCCGATCATTTCCGCCGCAAATCCAAGGTGTCCGTGATGAAGTCCGATACAGTTTCGGTTCAGCATCAACGGATCGGATTGCAACCGGTTCGGACGGGCGATGGCGGTGAATGCCAGCGGCACGTTCAGCTCGCGCAGGATCTGCACGTCGCTGGAATCGAAGTCGCCCGGCTGACCGCGCGGGAACGCAAATGGAACGTCGTCGCGGCCCAGTCGATTGCGCAGCGCGACGATGCTTCGGACGATTTCGTTTCGGCGAACGTCGGACGGTGCGCGGCCAAGGACGGTGTGGCTGCGCGTATGCGCCCCGATCCAGTGGCCGAGCCGGGCCATCTGATCAAGCTCATCCCAACGCATACAGCGCAGTGATTCGCGGACTTCCGTCGGAATTCCGTCCTCTGCACTCGTCGGATCGTCCGCTGCGTGGCGCGCTGCACGCCCGAAAGCGGCCTGACGCGCGTCCTCGGCGAGCAAGCCGCCGTCTTCGAGGCGGTCGGTGACGGCGAAAACGGCGGCGCTGACGCGATGAGCCGACAGGATCGACTCGGCGAGGAGGAGCAGATTTGCCGGGGCGTCGTCGAAGGTGATGGCGAAAAGCGCCTCACGCCATTCGCGGCCGGAGCGAAGCAGGGGAGTCATCTCGCGAAGGTCAACGATCGTGCCGGCGCGGCGGAGCAGCTCAAGTTGGCGGTCGAGCGCCGACGCGGTGACGTAGTGCGACGGGACCCAGGGCTGCCCGTGGTCGGCGTCTCGGCAGACGCCGTGATAAGTCAGAATGCGGAGGTTGCCCCGATTCGCGGTCGCAATCGCCCTGGCGGCAACGTCACGCCAGGGCCGATAAGCGCAGCGCGAGCGGGGCTTCCGACGGGCGACGATGTTGGGGAACGCGGGCATAGGACAGCGAAGGGTATATCGGTCCGGCGAGGGAGGGCAGAAAGTCGAAAGCTGAAAGTCGAAAGTCGAAAAGGGGGACCGTTGGTGGTTGGGAGGACGTGGAAGGTCATCGCCGGCCGCGGCTGATCGTGTATCGCCGGGGGCCAAGAAAAAGAAACGGGCGTCGGCGAATTCGTGTTCATCGACGCCCGTGTGGTGGTGCGAAAGTCTTGTGTCGCCGTCGCGTCTGCCCGGCCGCCACGCCTGCGGTGGGGCGCGGCTGCGCCGGCTCAACTCATCAGTTTCAGGTACAGGTGAATCGCGCCGAAAACGGCCGACGCGGCGGTCATGCCGATGACGAAACCGCCCATGACCATCATGCGGCGCGACTGGCGATCGAAGGCGCTCTTGATCTCCTGATCGTTGGTGCGCGTTTCGGTCAGCAGCGC
Source organism: Planctomycetaceae bacterium (assembly GCA_011525745.1). Classification (GTDB taxonomy): domain Bacteria; phylum Planctomycetota; class Phycisphaerae; order UBA1845; family UTPLA1; genus PLA4. The sequence goes on from WYBU01000050.1 coordinate 24,554, forward strand.
AGCCAGGGCGGCGGAATGCGATTCGCCCACGGCGGCGACCACGTCCATCTTTGCCCCGACGCTCTGCACCGTTTCGGCCGCTTTGGCCTGACGGGTCGACAGGTCGGTAAGGCGATCGATGGTCTCGATCTGTTTGCGCTCGTGAGTCCGGGCGTGGGCGACCAGCGAATCGAGCGCGTCGCGATTTTCGCACAGAACCGCCGGGACCTCGGCCAGCAGCGCGGTGATCTGTCGCGTATCGCTGTGATGGGCCGCGACGAGCGCTTGAAGTTGCTCGACCTGCTGGGTTTGCGCCGCGGCCTGGGCCGGCACGGCGGCAATTTCTCGCGTCAGACGCTGCACGGCGGCGAGCACCTCCTCGGTGCGGCTCTGTTGCGCGGTCAGATGACGTTCGAGCAGATCGCACAACCGATCGACGCGATCGGCAAGGCGCTCGACCCTGGCTTCGACGCCATCCACCATCGGCGCGTCGGCAGCCTGCAGGGCTTCTTCAGTCATCTCCGGTTCGCGCCGCCACAAGGCCGACACACGGCCCCAGTTCCATCGCCGCGGTTCGGCGACGGCCACGCCATGCAGCGCCGCATCGGCGAGCGCGGCGGAGGCGTGCGCGGTGTCGACGCCGTTTCCTCCGGCCGCCAATACGGCGGGATGATGATTGCCTCGCAGTCGAGCCGTCCAGCGATTCCAGAATCCTTCGAGCATGGTTCCCTCACTTTGCGGATCATCCGCAGGATGAAAAAACGGTGATGGTTCAACGCCCGCGGCCGGGTGCGCGGCCCGCGGGGGGGGTGTTGCTTCGTTCCCGTCGACCGAAAGGGCTGCACGTGCCGCCGCCGTTCCCTCACGGTCGCGATTCGGACCAGGCGTTACGGCCGGGACCCGGCTGAACCACCTGTCGCGCTGATAGTCATCGGCAGCGTGAATCTTCGCGGGCGAGTCGTTTCGCAGTGCTGGCGGGAGCATCGTCGGGGTGCGATTCGGCTCAACTTTCTTCAGCCGAGCGGCCGATGACTCGCATTGGAGCGGTAGAAGCTCCCCGCGTCGGTGGTTGCCGCGACGGGGCGCCGTGCAAGGAGCGCAGCCATGAGAGAGGCGCATGACGCCCGCGTGTGCCCGTATTTTCACGCCAACATTCAGCAATGCAGCCGGCGGTTCACGCTGGAGCACATGTCCGAGGTGTTTGAGTTCTGCCTCGGCGATCACGCGCGCTGCAACATCTACACCGAATTGACGATTCAGGGCGAGCGGATGGGCTGCGTCGTCCTGGCGCAGGCCGGCTGACGTGGGCGGAGGCGCGTCCATTTCGCGCGCAAGCGACTTCACCATGAGCGACGAGAATGCGTCGCATCCGTGGCATCCGCTGCTCGATCGTTTTTTTTCCTATCTGTCGTCCGAGTGCGGGCTGTCGGCGAATACGCTGGAGGCGTATGGGCGCGATCTGCGCGAATTCGTCGGCTTGCTCGAACTTCGCCGGCTGACGCGACCGGATGAGGTCACGCCGCTGGTCGTGCAATCGCACCTGATCGCTCTGAAAAATCGCGGGCTGGCGCTGTCGTCGCTGGCGCGGCACTTGTCGGCCGTGCGGACGTTCCTGCGCTTCCTGCACCTGATCGGCGCGGCCAGCGAAGACGTGACGAGCAAGATGGATCCGCCGCAGCGATGGCACACGCTGCCGGACACGCTCCACGTCGTACAGGTCGAGGCGTTGCTGGCGGCGCCCTCGGTGGACGAGGCGTACGGCCTGCGCGATCGGGCGATACTCGAAACGCTGTACGGCGCGGGGCTGCGCGTGTCTGAGCTGGCCGGACTGAAACTCCCGGACGTCAATTTTGCCGTCGGTTACTTGCGCTGCCTGGGCAAGGGCGGCCGCGAGCGGATCATTCCGCTGGGCCGTTCGGCGGCCGAGTCGCTGCGCACGTACCTCGAAGAGTCGCGGCCGAAGCTGGCGAAGTCGCGACCGGGCGAGTCGGCGCTGTTTCTGACGCGCACGGGCCGGGCGATGGACCGCACCAACGTCTGGCGACTGGTGGTGCGTTACAGCAAGGCGGCGGGGCTGCCGCGGCTGATCAGTCCGCACACGCTGCGTCACTGCTTCGCGACGCATCTGCTCCAAAACGGCGCCGACCTGCGAATCGTGCAGGAACTGCTGGGCCACGCGGACGTGGCGACGACGCAAATCTACACGCACGTCGATCGGGGACGGCTGAAGGCGATACACAAGAAGTTCCATCCGAGGCAGTGAAGGCGAGAAGAGAGGCACGAAGGCGTCGAAAAGGGAGTAGGGAATAGAAAGTCGAAAGTCGAAGTACACAAGCTCACGCAGAGGCGCAGGGGCCGCGGAGAGCGGGAATCCCGGCTGCGCGGGAATGACGGAACGTGACGGAAAGCTGATCGCTTGCGGTCCGCACAGCGGACGCTACGAATGGCGTTGCCGCGCGGCGGCGCGGCTATCATGTTCTCCACATTGTTCCATGGAGGCCCCTTGGACCTGTTTCGCGCCCGCTCGCTGCCATTTCTCTGCCGGCACAGCTACGTCGTTGAAATGCAGCACCTGATTCTCTGGGGCTTCTTCGCCGGCGCAGTCGAGGGCGGCGTGTGCGCAGTCGTGGCCGCCAAGACCTTCAACGGTTCGTTCCTGCTGATCACCGTCATCACCGCCACGCCCATGTTCGCCAACCTCGTGAGTCTGGCGTGGGGCGTTCTGTGCCGCGGTCGGCGAAAGCTTCTGCTGCTGACGGCGCTGGCCGGCGCGGGCGTGACCATTGCCGCGTCGATCGGGGCGACGCCGCGCACACCCTGGGGCGGGTGGATTTTCGCGCTTCAAATCGCCTTGGCGCGGACGTTCCTGTCGGGCGTGGCCACGGTCCGCACCAGCCTGTGGCGTTCAAACTATCCGCAGCGCGTGCGTGGCCGGATCACGGCGCGACTGCAATATGCGCGGGCGTCGATGGGCGTCGTGGCGATTGCGCTGACGGGCGTTCTGTTCGACCGCAATCCCGACGCGTTTCGCTGGGTGTATCCCTCGTTCGCGTTCGTCGGGGCCGCCGCCATCCTGCTGATCACGCGCGAGCGCGTCCGCGGCGAGCGCGCCGTGCTGCGCCATCACGCGCGCGAACGGGCCGGCGACGGGTTGCCCGCCGACCGCCCGCTGTGGCTCGCGCCGTTCGACGTGGTGGCGGTGCTGTCGCCGAGGCACTTGCTGCGTGAAATGACGCGCGTGCTGACGACCGATCGTCGCTTCGCGCGCTACTGCGGGGCGCAGATGTTCCTGGGCGTCGCCAACCAGATGATCCAGCCGGTGATCGTGCTGCTGGTCACCGATCGCCTGGGACTGTCCTATTTCGAGAGCAACGGCCTGATCGACATGCTGCCGCAGCTTCTGCTGTTGATCGCGCTGCCGGCGTGGGCGGCGCTGTTCGACCGCGTGGGCGTGCTGCGGTTTCGCGTGGTGAACACGATCGGCTGGCTGGGTTCGATCGTCATTGCGGGACTAGCGGCGATGGCGGTTCACGGCGAAGCGCTGCTCGATTCGGGCACGTATTTCCTGGCCCTGGGCCTGCTTCTGGCGTCGCGCGTCGTGCACGGATTGTCGGCGGGCGGAGGCGCGATCGCCTGGAACATCGGTCACATGCACTTTTCGTCGGATGAGGACGCGGAACTGTACATGGGCATACACGTGTCGCTGACCGGATTGCGCGGGCTGTTCGCACCGTTCCTGGGAGCGTGGTTGTATGTGCACCTGGGATGGCTGATGTTCGTCGCGGCCACGGCGATCTGCCTGATCGGAATGAAGCAGTTTCGTGATCTGGCGCGGGAGGAGGGGGCGGCCGCTTGAGGGCGGTGAGCAACAACGACGAAGGCGCAAAGTCGAGAGTCGAAAGTCGAAATGGACGTTGCCTGGCTTGGGTCGCGGTTCGGTTCAGCCCACTCAATCAGGTTCTCATATTGCAGGTCGGCGCCTACGCATGTGCCTGCGTCCGAACCGGTTCGGTCGTGTTGAACGACGGCGCCTTTCCGCGACAATGCCGCCGTGACGCGCTCGTCGACGAATTGCGTGATCCTTTTGGCGAAGTATCCCGCGCCGGGGCGGGTCAAGACGCGGCTGATCGGGCCGTTGACGGCCGTCGAGGCCGCCGAACTGCACCGCCGCTGCCTGCTCGCCACGCTTCGCATGGTGGCGCAACTGTCGGATGTCCAGATCATTCTCGCGTGCGATCCCGACGACTCGCTACCGGCGTTCGAGGCCCTCTGCGCCGACGAAGGCTTGCCGATCGAATACCGGCCGCAGGGCGGCGGTACGCTCGGTCAGCGCCTGCGTCAGGCGATGCGACTCGCGATCGACGCCGGATACCAGCGCGTGGTTCTGCTCGGATGCGACAGCCCGACGCTCGCACCGGATACACTGTCGCGGGCGCTGCTTTCGCTGAGCGATCACGACATCGTGCTCGGTCCGGCCTTCGACGGCGGGTATTATCTGCTTGGCGTACGGGCGCACCAGCCGGGTGGCATCGCGTTTCCGTTTCGAGCGCTGTTTCTCGGCATTCACTGGGGCACCGAGCGCGTGGCTGAACAGACTCGGGAGCGCGCGCGATTCGTCAAGGCGTCATGGATCGAGCTGCCGCCGCATCGCGACCTGGATCGCTGGGATGATCTGGCGGCCGTCGCGGCCGACTGGCCGGCGCTGCCGCACCTGGATGTCTTGCGTCCGTACGTAGATGCGTTATTGTCGAAGGCGAGGGCTTCATGAGCGTTCCATCGCTGCCGCCGTGCACGATTCTGATCGTCGATGACAATCTCCAGAATCTGGAGCTCCTGGAGGCCTACCTCGAGCTACCGGGCGTGCGCACGCTGCGCGCCACCAACGGCGAGGAGGCGTTGCAGCGCGTGGCGGAGGAACGGCCCGATCTGATTCTGCTCGACGTGATGATGCCGCGTATGAGCGGCTTCGAGGTTTGCACGAAAATCAAGTCCGATCCGGGCACCCGCGACATCGCCATCATCATGGTCACGGCATTGTCCGAGGAAAGCGACCAGGAGCGCGGCAAGGACTGCGGAACCGACGATTTCGTCACGCAGCCGGTCGGCCGAAAAGACCTGCTGGACCGCATCGCGCGCCTGTTGGCGGCCCGGCCGAAGTAATCCGACGCCGGCGCCGAGTGAGCGACGCCGGCCGGTCCCCGCGTTGCTCCGGTCTTTGCATCGATTGATCCTCCCCAAAGCCGGTACGCCCGGCCGGCCGATAGAATGCTCATGCGCGAACCGCAGGATGGTTTCATCGACGTGCGGATCGGCGCGCCGGACGAACGCGACGCATCGCCGGATTCGGCCGGTCCGCAGCGCCGCTGGATTGGCATCTACTTTGCATGTTGTGGCGTCTATGCGCGGGTGTATCGCGACCCGCACGAGTCGTGTTATCGCGGCGCGTGCCCGCGTTGTCGGCGCAGCGTGCAGGTGCCCGTCGGTCCGCACGGCACGTCGCAACGTCTGTTTCGCGCGGAGTGACTCATGCGCACCGTCATCGCCCTCGGCGGCAACGCGGTCACGCGGCCCGGCGAGGAAGGCACCATCCCCCAGCAGTTCGAGGCCACGCGGCAAACCTGCCGGCCGCTGGCGGACCTGATCGTCGCGGGCCACCAGCTCATCATCACGCACGGCAACGGCCCGCAGGTCGGCAACGTCGTGCGCCGCTCCGAGATCGCGCGGCTTCAGCACATTTATCCCATTCCGCTCGACATCGCCGTGTCCGACACGCAGGGCGGCATGGGCTACATGATCGCTCAGTGCCTGATGAACGAACTGGCCGAGCGCGGCCGGCCGCGCCTGTGCGCGACGATCATCACGACCGTGGCGGTCGATCCCGACGATCCCTCCTTCGCAACGCCGACGAAGCCCATCGGTGCATTCTTCTCGGCGGCCGACGCCGAGGAGCACGTGGTTCGCGACGGCTGGCGCGTGATGGAGGACGCCGGCCGCGGCTGGCGGCGCGTCGTGCCGTCGCCGATTCCGCTGGAAATCGTCGAGTTGCCGATGATCCGCCTCATGGTGGATGAGGGCGAGTTGGTCGTGGCCTGCGGGGGCGGCGGGATTCCGGTGAGGCGCGACGGCCATGGAGGGCTGATCGGCGTCGAGGCGGTGATCGACAAGGACCGCACGTCGGCGATTCTCGCGGCGGGCGTGGATGTCGATGCGCTGTTGTTTCTGACCGCAGTCGATACGGTACAAATCGATTACAACACGCCGCGCGCCCGGGCGATGCCACGTATGACGACGGCCGAAGCGCAACGCTGGCTGGCCGAAGGGCAATTTCCGCCCGGCTCGATGGGGCCGAAGATCGAGGCGGCGATCGACTTTCTGAATCGCTCGCGCAAGCCGGAGGCGTTCGCGTTGATCACGTCGTGCGAGAAGTTGCGCGAAGGACTGGACGGCGCCTGCGGCACGCGAATCGTGCGCGGATAGGCGCCGCGCGGAAATGGCGCGGACATCGTCGCGGGGTGTGGCATGGTCAAGCCCTCGCGCGAGAACGGCCCGATTCCGCCGAGCGTCGCGCCACGCGAGGGCTTGGCCATGCGGAATCCTCGCGTGGCCCGGGCTTGCAGCCCGTGAAGCACATCGGCGACAGCCTGTTGCGATTCTTGATGCGAGACGGGAGACGAACCGTTCAGGTAGTTTCTGCGCGCGTCCTTGATCGAGCGCGATCCCTTAGAATGAAACGGATGCGCGATTATCAACGAATTGCCGCGGCTGTCGCGCCCTGCGCCGATCGACGCGCGGCGATGCAATCGGTCGTCGATGCGCTGTGGGGCGGCCTGCACGACGCGGGCGTCTCGTGGGTGGGTTTCTACATGATGGACGCGGCGGCGGGACAAATGATCCTCGGCCCGCGCCGCGACAAGCCGGCCTGTTCGCCCATCGGGCTGCACGGCGTCTGTGGGCAGTGCTGTCGCGGCGGGCTGGCGATCGTGGTGCGCGACGTGCGCGAGTTGGGCGATAACTACGTGGCGTGCGATCCGCGAGATCGCAGCGAGGTGGTGATTCCGCTGTTCGACGATGGCGACGGCTGCTGGGGCGTGCTCGATCTGGACAGCCACGAGGTCGGCGCGTTCGACGATCGCGACGTCGCGGGTCTGGAACGGGTGCTCAACCGGGCGGGATTTCGCACGCGACCATGATCACGTTGCCGCGCTATCGCCGCATGTTGCTGCTGACCGAGGGCCGGCTGGGAGTGTTTTCGTCGAAGACCGCGGCGTCGCTGCTGCGCTATCGGCTCGACGACGTGGTGGGCGTGTTGGACTCGACGTGCGCGGGACAGTCTTTGTCGCGATTTCTGCCCGCCGCGCCGCGGAGGCCGATCTTCGCGCGATTCGACGAGGCCCGCGCGGCCGTCGCGCCCGATGCCCTGATCGTCGGCGTCGCGCCGGTCGGCGGGGCGATGCCGGCCGAAATGCGGCGGCCGGTGCTCGAGGCGCTGCGCGGCGGCGTGGACGTCGTCAGCGGCATGCACGAGCTGCTGTGCGACGACGCGGAGTGCGTCGCCGCCGCGCGGGCCGGCGGCGCGACGATTCACGACGTGCGCCGCGCGCCGCCGGAGCAGCCCATCGCGGCCGGGCGAGCGCGCGGCACGCGGGCGCGGCGCGTGCTGACGGTCGGCACCGATTGCAACGTGGGCAAGATGGCCGCGTCGCTGGAGTTGACCCGCACGGCGGCGGCCCGCGGGATGGACGCGGCGTTTGTCGCGACCGGGCAGACCGGCATCATGATCGAGGGCTGGGGCGCGGCGGTCGATCACGTGGTGTGCGATTTCGCCGCCGGCGTGGTGGAGTCGCTGGTGCTGCACGTGGCGCAGCGGCAGATCGTGTTTGTCGAGGGGCAGGGATCGGTGCTGCACCCGGCGTATTCGGGCGTGTCGCTCAGCCTGCTGCACGGCAGTTGCCCGGATGCGATGATTCTGGTGCATCATGCGGGGCGGTCGCACTATCGCTTCGACGAGTCGATTGCGCTGCCGGATTTGCGAACGCTGATCGAGCTTCACGAGTCGATGGCGCGGCCGCTGCATCCGTGTCGCGTCGTCGGCGTGGCGCTGAACACGGTGGGGCTGAGCGATGGCGAGGCGCGCCGCGCCTGCGAAGAGGTGTCGCGAGATGTGGGGCTGCCTTCGACGGATGTCGTACGCTTCGGCGCCGATGTGCTGCTGGACGCGTGCGTCGGACAGTTTCGCATGTAGCGCAGCCGTTCCCGGCTGTGCCGCGTGGCACGGGCTTGTAGCCCGTGTGAATCAGAGCCGCAAAACGTCAGAGAGCGGGATGTGCTAGCCGGAAGGGGGGGCGCACGTGGCCTTGGCGCATCGGTGCGCAGAGCCTGTCGGCGGGATGCGCGCACAGCGCAAGATTGAGACGTTGCGAAGCAGACTGGGCCGCCCGATCCCGCTCGCTGACGCTTCGCGGCTCTGAATGACCTCAGCGCTGGCGCTTGCGGCACTGATTCGATGCGGATCGGTTCAATCCGCGCAGCACATCCCCCGCGTGGCACGGGCTTGCAGCCCGTGGGCGTCCCGCAGCTTGCGCGACGGGTTCTGAATCGTGCGAGAGCTCCGCCGCATCCCCGACGCGTTCTGAAGCGTGCTTCTTTCCGGCCGCCTCCGCCGTCGATTATGATCTCCCCTCTCGGGCCGTTTCAACGAGGAGCCAATTCATGAGCCAGTCGTCTGCGTGCTGGTCGCTCGCTTATCGCATGTTGCTTCCGCTGGCGCTGCTTGCCGGCGTCGCCTGTACCACGGCGAGCGTCCCCGGCCCAGTCACGGACCAGCGTCCCGAAGCGGCCGATTGGACGACCGTGATCATCGTACGCCACGCCGAGCGCGACCCGGGCGCCGATCCGCCGCTGAACGCCGAAGGCCAGGCCCGGGCGCAGGCATTGGCCGCGGTGCTGGCCGACGCGGGCGTCGAGGCGATCTACTGCACCGATCTGATCCGCAATCGCGACACGGCGCGGCCGCTGGCCAATCGGCTGGGGCTGACGCCGAACGTCATTGGCGAGGACCGCTACGCCGACACGCCCGGCGTGGTGGCCGAGCTGTTGCGCGAGATTCTGACGACGCACGCCGGCGGGACGGTGCTGTTCATCGGAAACACGGGATCGTCTAGATTCCCGCAGGCCCCGGGCGTGAATCAGGAGCTGTTCCGCCGCCTCGGCGGCGCCGGTGCGGCCCCGACGCGCTACCAGGATTTGTACGTGGTGCACGTCCCCCCGACCGGCAAGCCGCGCGTGGTCCGCGCCACCTACGGGGGCCGGAGCAGTTTGGACGCGTCGTGAGGCTGTCTTGAAGAAGCCTGCACGTTCTGAGGCACGCCGCGGGACTCACGAATCAAGCGCCGCCAGGAACGGCAGGATGTCGTCGCCGTCGACGATGCCATCGCCGTTGATGTCGGCAAGGCAGTCATGCCGGCCAGAAAGCAGTACATCAACGAAGAGAGGCAGGTCATCGGCCGCGGTAATGGCCCCATCCGCATTCAGATCTCCGCAGCCGCAGGGGAGGTTGAACTCCCAGGTCGAGCCGTCCACGACCCCGGCATTGCCACCAAAGAGTATCGCAACCCCGCGACTCGTCTGATAGGCGACGCCGTGAGCTTCACGGGCCGACGGCCCCTCGGTCGATCGCAGAGTCCACGCATTTCCATTCCACTCGAACGTCCGAGCATTCAGCCCGCCAGCGGTTCGGCCGCCGAAGAGTACAACAACCCGACGTTCGGCATCGTAGTACATGGCGTGGCCATAACGTGCGCCGATACCAGTTGTGGCTTGTAGCGTCCACGTCGTTCCGTTCCATACCCACGTATCACCGAGGTATGTGCCATTGAAACCGCCAAACAATACGGTGACCCCACGTTCCGCGTCATAAACCATCGCGTGTGATCTGCGGTTGGACGGTCGCTCGCCCACAGGTATCGAATAGGATGTCCATGTATTACCGTTCCACTCCCATGTATCCCCGCGGTACGTATTCGTCCACCCGCCGAATACCACGGTCACACCGCGTCCGACATCGTAGGCCATGGCATGTTGATCTCGTGCTGGCGGCCCGCTGCTACTGCGCTGGGTCCAGCCGTTGCCGTCAAGCTCCCAGGTGTCCCCCAGGTAGAGGCTGCCGCCGCCGGTGGTCCGGCCGCCAAACATCACGTTCACATTCCGCCCTGTGTCATACACCATGGCGTGAGAATGTCGGAGAAGAGGGCCGCCGACCGCGAGAAGCGTCCACTGGGCACCGTCAAATTGCCACGTGTCGTCGTAAATTTCGCTGCTTAGTTGACCCAAACCGCCGTGCATGATGACGACGTCCCGTATCGTATTGTAGGCCATTGCGTAATTCTGTCGGTACAGCGGAGTGCTTGAATGGCGTTGAATCCAGTCAGTCCCGTCCCATTCCCAAGTCTCACCGTTGGTTTTGTTGCCAGGCGTGAAACCCCCAAATAAGATGGATTGATTGCGCGCGGAATCGTATGCGGTCTTATGCTGATAACGCGGTGTGGGAGACGGTGCGGGAGGCGCGGTAATTCGCGTCCACGAACTCCCATCCCATTCCCAAGTGTCAGCAAGATATGACGTGCCGCTGCTCGCACCGCCGAATAGCACAGAGACACCTCGCAGCGAGTCGTACCACATTGAGTGATACCAGCGCGGTTCGGGTCCGACATTCGAGCGAAGAATCCACGTCGCGCCATCCCATTCCCAAGTGTCACCGCGCGGCGCGTTGTCATTGCCGCCGAAAAGAACGGTGACAGCGCGAGTAGCGTCGTAAACTAATGCACTGCCTAGTCGATTGGAGGGACCGTCGCTGCCGCGGTACGCCCATGAAACTCCGTTCCACTCCCACGTACCAACGGTGTATCCACTGTCTCCGCCAAACAATACAGTTACCTGTCGCGCAGAATCGTACGCCATCGCGTGCCCTATGCGCCGTAACGGGCCGGAGTTCGAGCGCATGTTCCAGGATGTTCCGTCCCATTCCCAGGTCTCGCGATTCTCGACACCATCCGGGCTCACACCCCCGAAAAGCACCGTGACCCCCCGATTCGAATCGTAGGTCATGGCATGCCCGGCCCGCGGAGAAGGTCCCGTAGTTGACCGGATAACCCAAGATACGCCATCGAACTCCCAAGTGTCGCCTTGAATATGTGCAGGGGAGCCTGAGGCGCTCCCACCGAACAGTACGGTGACGCCACGGGCCGAATCAAACGCCATTGCGTGTGCTGCCGTTGGCGACGGCGGTGGTAAGCGTCGCCATCCAGTCTCCTGTCCGAATGTCAGTGCCCCGAAGTTAGCTGAAAGCGACGCAGATAGGATAGCCGCAAGGCACCATGCCCCGAATCGTGCGATGATCGTTCGACCACTCGAAAACTGTTCTATTATATGAGCACGCATCGTTGTGCCCTCCGCTTCGCGACACAGATCTTTATGTGTATACTCACTTCCTTGACGATGTGCCGGAACCCGCTGGCGATACAGATGTGAACTGTCGTCGCCCGAGTAGGACACTGCTTCCGATAAATATTCGGTTGCGGCTACCGTTTACCTTTGCCGAGGGGAGCAGGTTCAATTTGCGCCGCGCGCCTTTTACCACCAACCAAACGCACCGTCAAGCGTATTCTCCCGGGTAGCTGAAAAGCGCACCCAAGGGCCTGTTGTAGTTTGGGCGTGACGCGCTCGCGCTTCGGCCGATCCACACAGGCGCGGCGGGCCAGCACGCGGCGTCACTCGAATCCGAACGTCTAGGTTTTCAGATCCCACCTCCTGGAAGGCACTTCAGATAAACATAGGCGGGCGCGCGTGCAATGATACCGCTCGTGGCGCGGTTACTTTGGTGATCTCGGAGTTCGTTACGCTCACCCCGCCCACCGCGCCATCAGCCGCTCCTCGTTCTCCCGCAGCCATCGGCACTTGCGCAGCACCGTCTGAAGGAACGCGAAACCATCGAGCCTCGCGAAGCGGCCGGTAGCGGCGATCGGACTGACGGCCTCCGCGATCAGCGCCTCGGTCATCAGCGGGGCCAGCACGCGCAGCTCGGCGATGCTCAGGCGACGGACCGCGTCGTAGCCGTCGAGCAGCGCGACGAAACGATCTTCGTCCACATCATCGGGCCACGTGTGCGGATCGCGGTCGCCCGTGCGCATCGAGAACTGAAGCGCGGCGTTGGCGGCGTCGGTGACGGGCGGCTTGATGCGGGCCGAGTCGAAGTCGAGCACCGCCACGACCATCTCGTCCTGAAACAGAATGTTGCCGGGATGCCAGTCGTTGTGAACGATCTGCATTTCCCAGGCGTCGAAGCCGGCGGCGGCGACGCGCGCGGCGGACTCGCCGTACACCGCCGTCACGTCGCGAACGAGCGTGGCGACCTCGGCCGCGCGGCCGGCGGCGCTGGGGGCGCCGGCCGAGTCGTGAAGATCGACCGCGATCTTCGACAGCAACGCGCGGACCCGATCGGAATCGTGATAGTGGCCGGCGGGCGGGGTGTAGTTGTATTCCATGTCGTGCACGAGCCGGTGGAACAACGCCAGCATCTTGCCGACTTCGCCCGCGGCGGCCGGCGTGCGGTTGAAGCCCTCGCCGGGAATGAACTCGTACAACTCGTAGAGACTGCCCCGGAACCGCAGCATTCCGTGGTTGTCGCGCTGCGTGCCGATAAGGTGCGGGATGGGGTAGGCCCGGTCGGCCAGATAGTGCTGAAGCTCATGGGCAAACGCGATGACGCGCTCGTCGTCGCGGCCGGGGGGCCGGCGCTTGAGCACGTATCGGCCGCGATCGGTCTTGATGAGCGACTTGGCCGCGTCGTGCGCGCCGCGCGGGAAGTCCTGGGTGCGCTCGATGGCGCCGATGTCGTAGTGTTGCAGCACGGCGCGCACTTCGGCGTCGTCGATGCGGGCGCGATCGTCAAGCGTGGCCGTGGGGTACATTCAGATCAGCGTACCGCGCGCCGCGGCGTGATGGAACGGGGGAGGTGGTGTCGGATGCCGGCGGTCAGTCGCGGGAAGCGGCGGAGAGCGGCGGAGAGTCTCACGAGCGAGGGAGATTGGAGATTCCTGATCTCACGCGGGAAATGGTCGGCTGTGGTGACGCGAAGATCGTGCCGGCGCGCTGGCGTTTGCAACTCGGATTTCCGCGGGCTGGTAGCCCGCGCCATGCGGAGAGACACAGCCGGGGGCGGCTGTGCCACATTCACGGGCTGGTATCCCGTGCCATGCGGAGCGACACAGCCGGGGGCGGCTGTGCCACATTCACGGGCTGGAAGCCCGTGCCATGCGGAGAGACACAGCCGGGGGCGGCTGTGCCACATTCTCGGGCTGGAAGCCCGTGCCATGCAAAGCGACACAGCCGGGGGCGGCTGTGCGACATTCACGGGCTGGTATCCCGTGCCACGCGGTTACGCCAGCGCCCGTTCGCCGGGGAAGCGCGCGGCGTCGGTCGTGAAGCGCACGCGACCGGCAACGATCGTGGCGACGGCGCGGCCCGATACGTCCCAGCCGTCGAACGGCGTGTTGCGGCATTTCGAGAAGAATCGCCCGGCATCGATCCGCCAGCGGCAGGCCGGATCGATCAGCGTCACGTCGGCGTCCGCGCCGGGCGACAGCGACCCCTTGGACAAACCCAGGATCGTCGCAGGACGACTGGTCCAGCCGGCGACCCAGCGCGGCCAGTCGATGAAGCCGGTCTCGATCATCGCGCGGATGGTCAGCGGCACGGCGGTTTCGAGGCCGATGATGCCGAACGGAGCGTTTTGAAATTCCAGAGTTTTTTCCTCGGCGGAATGGGGTGCGTGATCGGTGCAGAAGCAGTCGATCGTCCCGTCGGCCACGCCGGCGCGGCAGGCCTCGACGTCGGCCTTCGATCGCAACGGCGGGTTCATCTTGAAATGGGTGTCGAATCCGGCACAGGCTTCGTCGGTCAGCAGCAGATGATGCGGACAAACCTCGGCAGTGACGTACACGCCGCGCGCCTTGGCGCGTCGCACCGCCTCGACCGCGCCGGCCGTGGAGATATGGGCGACGTGGTACCGCGCGCCGGTCTGCTCGGCGAGAATCAGGTCGCGCTGCACCATGACCTCTTCGGCCATCGCGGGAATGCTCGGCAGACCCAGTCGCGTCGCGGTCGGGCCGGCGTGCATGCAGCCGCCGGCGGCCAGCGCGGCGTCTTCGCAATGCTGGATCAGCGCACGATCGAACATGCGCACGTATTGCAGGGCGCGGAACATGACGCCAGCGTCGGCCACGCCGCAACCGTCGTCGGAGAAGGCGACCGCCCCGGCGCGGACCATCTGGCCCATTTCGGCCAGTTCCTTTCCCGCGCGGCCTTTGGTGATCGCGCCGATAGGATAGACGTTGCACAGATCGGCCCGGGCCGCCTGGCGATAGACGAATTCGATGTCGGCCTCCTGATCGAGCGGCGGTTGTGTGTTGGGCATGCAGGCGATCGACGTGAATCCGCCCGCGACGGCGGCGGACGCGCCGGAGGCGATGGTCTCTTCGTCCTCGTTGCCCGGCTCGCGCAGATGGACGTGCATGTCGATCAGGCCCGGCGTGACCAGCAGGCCGGTTCCGTCGATGACACGCTCGGCGCGTTCGGAGAGGCGGCCGATCTTGCGGATTTTTGCGTCGGCGATGAGCAGGTCGCCGACCGCGTCTTGATTCGACGCGGGGTCGATGATGCGACCGTTGCGAATGAGGAGGGAGGCCATGCGTACCAGCGTAGGGAGGGCGCGGCGGGGCGGCAAGGGAGTCGCCGGCGGACCGGGCGGTCCGATGCGAGAAAGGAAGAAAATGACGAAGACGACCAAGAATCCGCGCGGATGCGGGTACAGGCGGTTGTGGACGGTGCGCGGGCGTATTGGCGGGTTGCAGTCGCGCGTCATGGGCGCTCGCGTAAGTGAGGTCGCCGCTGTAGCCGTGCTGTTGGTCTGTGTGAGCTGCGCTACCCCGGTGCGCGAGGACGACGCAGCCGGTCGAGCGGCCGGTCGCTCGCCGGAAGTCGTCTCACTGCTTGGCCGGCCATTGTATTCCCCTGCTCCCGGCGAGAAGCCGGCGCTCGAAGCGCAACTCGACGCCGCGCGGGCCGAAGCGGCGAAGCGGCCGGACGATCCTGAACTACAGATCTGGGTCGCTCGCCGGCTGGGGTATCTGTGGCGATTCAACGAGGCGATCGACGAATACAGCCGTGCGCTGGGGCGGCGTGGACCGGCGCCGGGGGGACGCGCTCATCCGGACTGCGCGCCGCTCTTACGTCATCGCGGCCATCGCTACATCAGCATTCGGCGGTTCGATGCGGCCATCGCCGACCTGGAGCGGGCGGCGGAGCTGACGCGCGATTCGCCCGACGCGATCGAGCCGGATGGCCAGCCGAACGCGCGCAACATCCCGCTGACGACGCTGAAGTTCAACATCGGGTACCACCTAGCGCTGGCCCGATACCTGTCGGGTGATTTCGACGCGGCGATGGAAGCGTGGAGGCAAACGTCGCTGTTTGCGCAACGTTACGACGATAACCGCGTCGCGACGGCGTATTGGCGCTGGCTGTCGCTCATGCGTCTGAATCGGCGGGACGAGGCGACGGCGGAGTTGCGCGCGATTTCGACGGACATGGACATCATCGAGAATCACGCTTATCACCGGCTGTTGCTGCTGTACAAGGGCGAGCGCAGCGAAGAGCAGACGATGGCGGACGTGGCGGAAACGTCGGCGGATTTCGCGGCGATCGGCTACGGCGTGGGTATGCGGCGGCTGCTGCTGGGCGACGCGGAAGGGGCGAAGCGGTGGTTCGAGCGCGTCGTCGCGACGGAACATTGGCCCGCGTTTGGTTTCATCGCGGCCGAGGTCGAGCTGAAGCGAATGGGGCCGCTCGGAAATCCGCCCACGACGCAGTAGGATACGCACATGTCGGCTCAGAGTCCGTCGGAATATTATCGCTACTGCCCCGGCGAAGAGCACATCAAACTGTCGGACGCGGTATGTCGCGGCCGGCGGCGATCCAGTTTTCCCAAGTGCCGCGGTTGTCAGTTCAATGACGACGAGCGACACGCCGCGCTGGCGGTTGCCGTGGGCGCGGTTGCGGGTTCGGCAGCACCGGACGCGCTTGCCACGAGCGACGTTTTTGTCGACGTTGGCCTTCCGGGCGGACGTCGCTCCGACGACGCGGAGACATTCGCCCAGGTCGCGCGCGGTACGACGGCGGACGAGAGTCCGGCCTCGGGCCGCGCGGCGGAAGCGGCCCGTGCCGCGGACCGCGCTGCGCTGGAACGGCTGGTGCGCTCGACCGACATCCGCGGCGCCGTGCCCGAGCCGCTGTCCGCGAACGTCGCCTGGCGCATCGGACACGCGGCCGCTCAATTCTTCCGCAGCAAGTTGAAGGGCTACGACCGGGCCGATCCCCGCGCGCGGTCGATCGTCACCGCGAGCGACATGCGATCAAGCAGCGCCTCGATTCATGCCGCGATGGTGCACGGTGTTCGCGCCGCGGGCGTTCTGGCGATCGACATCGGCGCGGTCGATGCGCCGCAGCTTTGCTTCGCCGTGCGGCACCTGGGCGCCGGCGGCGGGATTCTCACGACCGGCGGGCGCTCGCCCGAGGCGTACAGCGGGTTCAAGCTGTGCGGCGCGGGCGGTCGCGACGTGGCCACGGCGACCGGATTGGCCGACATCCGCGACATCGCGGCGCGCGTGCCGCAGCATGACACGGGAACGATGGCCGGTCGCCGCGAGGCGGATTTGTCGGACGCCTATCGCACGTTCGTGCGCGCACATCTTCCTTCATCGCTTGCCCGGCCGTTGACGCTGGTGGCGGACGCCGGCGGCGGCGTGATGGGCCGCTGGATGTCGACCGTTTTCAGCGGAATCGAGGGTCTGACGCTCGTGACGCTGCACGATCGGGCCGAGGAGCCGTTCCCGCACGATCCGAATCCGACGTCGCCGCGGGCGCTGGGCGATCTGCGGCGGGCGGTGAAGAGCCACCGGGCCGACATTGGCGTGTGCTTCGATCCCGACGGCGACGGCTGCGTGTTTGTCGACGAGCGCGGGACGATGATCCGGCCGGACCTGGCGGCGGCATTGGCGGCGCGGCGCGCCCTGGAGCGAAGCAAGGGCGGCGTGGTGGTAGTCGATCATGGCTTTGGACGCGCTGCCGAGGAGGAGATTCTTCGCGCCGGCGGGACGGTGCAGCGCGAGCCGCCCGATGCGGCTCACGTCCGCAAGACGATGGCCGAGACTCAAGCGGTGTTCGGCGCGACGCTGTCAGGTCAGTTCTTTTTCCGCGAGAACGGCTGCTGCGAGTCGGGCATGTTGGCGGTGACGACGATGCTGGGCGTGGCGGCCGCGGCGACGCGGCGGCTGAGCGAAGTAGTCCGGCCGTTGGCGCGTTACCGCATGTCGGATGCTCATCGAATGGCGTCGGACGATCCGGCCGCGGCGCTGGCGCGGGCGGCGCAGCATTTCGGTGAAGAATGGTCGGGAGGAACGGACCTGTTCGTGCGGCGCGACGAGTGGTGGCTTCACGCGGCGACTCAGGCCGGTCGCGCGGAGGTGAGCGTTCGCGTGGAGGCGGTCAACGCCGAGATGATGCGCGAGAAGCTGGTGGAGGCGAAGGCCGTGCTGGAAGGCAAGCGAACGCCGGCCACTTGACTTTGTTGAGCGACCCTTGCGAGCGTGGCTTTGATCCGAACCGCGACCGTGAGGGAGCGCCGACAATCCCTTCAACTACGAATTGCCCTCCGATTGCAGCCGGACGCCGGCCGCGGGAATGGGCCGGCGCTTGCCGCGCTTCGATGCGTCCTTCGCCGCTCCCTCACGGTCGCGGTTCGGTAATCCACAACTTGAATCTCCTCAAGCCACCGTCACGTGTTCGTCATTATCTTCTTCAGCCTCGTCCGTGACGGCCGGCGCGGCGCCCTGATGCAGCGGCGGCGGGGCGGGCAGCGAGCGAACCATCGACCACAGACGCTCGGTCAGAACGTCCAGCCCGCGGCCGGCGACGGCGGAGATGCCCAGCACCTCGCGTCCCAGGTCGCTGGAGAACCGCGCCAGATCGTCGCCATCCGGGTTCAGATCGAGCTTGTTCGCGACGACGATCTCCGGCTTGTCGGCCAGCGCGCGGCTGTACTGCGCCAGCTCGGCGCGGATGCCGTGATACGCCTCGACCGGAGTCGGCTCGCCCCGCGGCGGGTACAGGTCGATCAGGTGCAGCAGGATGCGCGTCCGCTCGACGTGCCGCAGAAAGGCGTCCCCCAGCCCGACGCCCGCGTGCGCGCCTTCGATCAGTCCGGGGATGTCCACCAGCACGATGCGCCGATAGCCGCTCAGTTCGACGATGCCCAACTGGGGCGTAAGCGTCGTAAACGGATAATCGGCGATGCGCGGCCGCGCCCGAGACAGGCGCGACAGCAGCGTGCTCTTGCCCGCGTTGGGCCGGCCGATGATGCCGACGTCGGCGATCACCTTGAGTTCCAGCCGCAGCCAGCGCTGCGTGCCCGGCCGGCCTTCCTCGAATTCGCGCGGCGTCTGATGCGTCGGCGTGGCGAACGAGGCGTTGCCGCGCCCGCCCTTGCCGCCGCGCGCCACGCGCACTCGCGCGCCGGCCTCGTTCAGGTCCTTCAGCAGAATATCCTTGTCGCGGTCATAGACGAGCGTACCGGGCGGCACGCGGATGACGACGTCGCGGCCGCCGCGCCCGGAGCGGTTGCTGCCGGAGCCGGGCCGGCCGTTTTCGGCGAACCAGTGATGCCGGCCGGCCAGTTCGAGCAGGGTATTGAGTTCGGCGACGGCCTCGATGAACACGCTGCCGCCGCGCCCGCCATCGCCGCCGCTGGGGCCGCCCTTGGGGACGTACTTCTCGCGCCGAAAGGCGACGCAGCCGTCGCCGCCGCGCCCGCCGCGGACCTGGATATCGACTTCGTCGACAAACATCGGGGGACATGGTAGCCGCAACGACGGGCGGGGGGCAGGACCGAGTGTTGTTCAGTCGCCGTTGCGGTTCAGCCAGTCGGCCAACTCCATCAGGTCGCGGAAGGTCTGATCGGGGGCCGCTTCGCCGATGTCGTGGATGCGGTCTTCGCGGCAGACCCAGCCGCTGCGCAGGCCGGCGGACAGTGCGCCCTTCACGTCGCTGTGCAGCGAGTCGCCGACGTGGATGACACGATCGGGCCGCCAGCCGGTGCGCCGCAGGGCGAAGCGAAAGATGCCGCCATCGGGCTTGTAGGAACGTGCGCCCTCGGAGGTTACGACGTGAGCGAAATTCAGTCCGTGGCGCGCCAGGGCGATGCGTGCGGCGTCTTCATCGGCGTTTGAAACGATGCAGACGGGGAGCTTGAGTGCGGCCACGAAGTCGGTGACTTCGGGATGAACGGGCGGCGCTCGCCAGTAGGCCTCCAGCATTTCAACGTAGGGCGTCGGGTCGATGGCCGCCCCGTATTCGGCGACGGTATCGACGAGCGAAATGCGCTCGCACTCGACCAGCGTTCGAAAGCCGTCGTGGTTGGATTCGTCCACCAGCGCGAAGAATTTCTCGCCCCAGCGCACGGCCAGATCGGCCTCGCCGATCGGCAAACAATGATCGTCGACGATGCGCTGGCAGGCGGCGTGAACGGCGGCACGGTCCCCGGCGGTGAGCGTGCCGTACAGGTCGAGGAAGATGCCATCAAGCTTCGGGGCCGATTGGCTCATGGCGTCATCATACGACATTCGACGGCGGCGCGGCCAATCAAGGCTCGCCGCCGCGCTGAAGCCCGTCGCCCCATTTCAGCTTCCAGACCAGCCCCTGCCAGCCTGATCGTTGCGGATGGAGGACGAGCTGAAACGGCACGGTGGCGCGGCGGATCGTGACGTTCGTGCCGGGCGGCGTAGGCGCCGTCGACTGGCCGTCGATGATGGCCTGCGAGCCGTCGTTGGCCTGACGAACCGTGATCTTCAGTTCCGAGGTCGGCGCGAGCACCAGGGGGCGGTGATTCAGCGAGTGCGGGCAAAGCGGCGTCAATACGACCGCCTCGACTTCGGGGTCGACGATCGGTCCGCCGGCCGACATGTTGTGCGCGGTCGAGCCGGTCGGGCTGCTGACGATCAGTCCGTCGCTGGTGATCGTCGTCAGCGATTCGCCGTTGAGCGCGACTTCGGTGACGATCATGCGGTAGGGCGGCCCGGCGTGCAGAACGCAATCGTTGATCGCCAGGCTGTGAAACGCCTCGCCGGCGGTGGGCTGGATGCTGACGTCGAGCATCATGCGACTGCTGACGAGACGGCCATCGTGGGCGGCGCTGTCGAAGTAGTCGCGGATGTCGGTGGTGGAGTAGGCGGCCAGGTAGCCCAGCTTGCCGAGATTGACGCCGATGATCGGGACACGCGCTTCCGCGGCGGCACGGCCGACGGCGAGGATCGTGCCGTCGCCGCCGAGAACGACGATGCGATCGGGTCGTGCGGCGGCGATGGCGTCTGCGTCGACCGCGAGATCGGCGCCGGCAAGCTGGCCGCGGTCTTCGAGCCAGCGTCGAAGCAGATCGAACGCCTGATGCGCGCGGTCCTTGTAGGGGTTTGCGATCAGGAACGCGCGGGGTTTCGCAGCCATAAGCACACCGTTGCAGCCAGGGACGCCGAAGTGAATCGCCTCGAAGACGTATATTCGCGGAATGAGCACGGATTGGCAACCTGGGCTGGGCGCTTGGCTGAGCGGCGGAAGGCGCCGTCGAGCAATAACTTGGAAGGGGGGTTGCGAGCGTAAAGTAGTTTGGATACCATAACTTGCGTCAATTTGGCCCGGGTCGGCGCGGAGGCCGGTTCGCTGGATCGCAAGCCCCGGACCCGCGGTTTTGGGACGTTCGTTTCAACCGGCCGGATTCCGGCGTGAAGGTCAGCCATGGACAAAGGCCCGCTCATTCACAAGCCCATGACGATCACGAAGAAAGACCTCATCGACCGCATCGCCGACCAGACAGAAATGAAACGGGTCGAGGTGAAGCGCATCATACAGTCCTTTCTGGACGAGATCGTTTTGGAGCTGGGCAAGGGCAACCGGCTGGAGTTTCGCGACTTCGGCGTGTTCGAGTGCAAGGTGCGCGCAGCGCGCATGGCGCAAAATCCCAAGACGCTTGAACGGGTCCAGGTGCCGGTCAAGCGGACGGTGAAATTCAAGATCGGCCGGCTGATGAAGCAAAACCTGGGCGGGAACAACGATCAGCCGGCGGCGAAAATCGCCGGCGGTTCCGGACATTCAAAGACATAATCTTCGCGCGCGGCGCATCCGAGGCGATTCGATCGCGCGACACTTTTTCGCGATTCTTGTTCATTCATGAGCCTACCGCGTCGCGCGCCAGCAGGTGAAGGAGTCGCTGCCGGCGCGGAATTACATGATACGAAGTATCGTCTTTTCGCACAGAATCCAACATGGCCGGGCCTTCGCGTGTCGCGGTTTTCCAAATCGTCCGGTCCGCCGCGCGCGAGGGCTTGACCACGCCGCCCTTCGTAAGATCGTGCGGGGTCCTTACGTTGCCCCCCAAGCTCTTCGGTATTTCCGCTGAATACTCCGCGACGCCGCGGCAGCGACACCGCCATCCGTTTTCACCAATTCTTGATTCAATCGTGCCGCTCGCTTCATTCGATCTTAATAGGCTCCCGCTTCAATCATGCGCGGAGGGGCTAAGAGGCACATCAGCGCCATCGGGCTACGCGCGTCGGCTCCGAGCGGTTCGACAAGCACAGTGCAACTGAACCCGATACCCGGGCCGGATCGACCAGCGCCGACGATGGCGACTTTGACCGCCCGTTCGGTCGAGATGCGCCTTGTGTGTGCGCGCATTCTCGAAAGATTTTTTGCCCGCTGATGCGCACGTAACACGACCTTTGCGCAGCACGGCTATCGTGGCCGGCTGTTGAAGCTGTGTATCACAACCGGGAGTTTTCTGATGCACGGAACGCAATCGAAATCGGATCCACGGAGACAGTTGATGGTCACTTACAAGCAGGGAGGTCCACGAATGAGTCGAATGAGGCGAACGTGTCGGAGCAGGACGGGTCGATCGATGAGCACGTGGGATTCCCGCGCAACACGGCGCGTCGAGCCGGCCGATCAGGCGCGACGCGGGTTCACGCTGATCGAGCTGCTGGTCGTCATCGCGATCATCGCGCTGCTGGTAGCCGTGCTGCTGCCGTCGCTTTCCGGCGCGCGGCGGTCCGGACAGGCGACCAAGTGCGCGGTGAATCTGCGCACGGTCGGGCAGGCGATGGGCACCTATCTGGCGGAAAGCTCGGTCTATCCTCCCAGCTACATCTATCCGCTCGACAGCAACGGAAACTATGACTTTTTCAATCAGCCGCTGAATCACCCTTACGGCTATCTGCACTGGTCGTGGTATCTCTATGCCAAGGGGCGGGCCGATGCGCAAGCGTTTCAGTGCCCCTCGATGGACAAGGGCGGCCATCCGCGCACCAATCCCGGCCGGCATGACGGCGACTGGGAGCCGGGTGAGCAGTCGGATCAGAACGGGTCCACCGGTCCCAATCCGCTTGAGGATGCCCAGGCGCCGCGCATGGCGTTTACCGGCAACGCGGCGATCTTCCCGCGGAACAAGTTCACCACGCTGCTGTCGGGCGGCGCACGCGTCAACGTGCTCGTGCCGGAGAACAAGTTCAACGCCGGCCGCGTGATCCTGGCCACCGAGTTCAACAAGAACTGGAAGGCCAGTGCCCAGTCGGCCGGGTCGACGTTCCTTTCCAAGAGTCATCGTCCGGTCAATCCGTTCATGCACATCGGCTCCGGCTCGAACGAGTACGCCGCGGCGCCGAATTCGCCGGGGTTCACCTACGGTCAAGCGCCCTACCACGGACTGCTGCCGAGGCAGGCGGTCGAGAATGCGGCCGAGTTGATCGACAACCCCGGTCTGACCGAGACCAACGCAGTGGGACGCCACCACCCGGGCGGTGACGCCTACGTCGGCGGCACGGCGAATTTCCTGTACGCCGACGGCCACGTGGAGCGCAAGACGGTCCTTGAGACGCTCGAGAAATGGGAATGGGGCAACAAGTACTACGCGATCAACGGTGACAACCAGGTCGGCCCGCCGTGGTGACACACGGAGCGAAGCCGCCCTCGGCTGTGTCGCGCGGCAGGGGCTTGCAGTCCGTGCGAAACCGAGCCGCAGGCGCCGGCGCCGGCGCATGCAGGCTTGACGGCGCGCACGGCCAACGCGGCGTACCGTTGACCGTGGCGCCCAGCATGTTGCCGACCTGCGTGTTGCGAGCCGCGCGCGCCATCGCCGTCGGTGGGCACAAGAAGATGGCATCGCCGCGGGTGACTTTGCCCCCGCCATGCCGCACTGAGTCGACTGAATAACGCACCTGAGGAGTTTCACGAGCAACGCCGCATAGCGGTGAAGGGAGGTGCTTCGCGCGCAATCGGCGCTGTGAAATCCAACGCTGGGGGCGTCATCGACAACTAACGGGGCTGGACGGACTTCTGATACGACACTTTTTCCTGGAGGTTTGGAAATGCAGCACAATTGGACGCATCGGATCATCGCCTGTGCCGCCGCGTGTGCGGCCGCGTGCCTGTCCGCAGGGCCGGCCGTCGCACAAATCATTGTTAACCACACAACGGACGCCAACGGCGTCGTCGGCGGGCAGGTCAACATCAGCGGGGCAACGCTGTTCGCCGACTTCTTCGAGTTCCCCGCCGCCTTTAACGATCATCTGAACGTCGACGGCGATGCGTATCATCGTCCGGGTCCGTGCAACGACACGGTGCCCGACGCGGGCTTCTACGACGCCAATTGCGACGGCGGGCGCGACCGCGTCGACTGGCTGACGGTCGACACCGTGCCCGGCACGCCAACGACGGGTCTGCCGCCCGTGCCGGTCTGCGGCGTGCCCTACACGTCGTACATTCTCTTTCAATACCGCAGCGTGGGATCGGTCAACGGGTTTCGCGAGTTCGTGGACTTCCAGTTGCTCGGCACGATTCCCAACTCGATCCCCACCGAGCGCGGCATCATCAACACGATTCGATGGGCCAACCTGGGCGCTCATACCACGACCTATGCGGCCTGCCGTGCCGACTGCAACGGGAACGGCATCGCCGACGACAGTGGCACGCCGGTATGTCCCGTGAGCGTTGACCTGGCCAATCTCGACGTTGAGAGCCGCTGGGCGGTCCGGGCGGGCGACGTGTCTCAGGAAGCCTGGAACCGCACGCCGACGGCGCTCGGCTACGGATACAACTCGCGGACTTCCACCACCGGCTATAGCAACAATCTCGAAACACTGGAGCGCGGCGCTCTGTCGCTGAATCAGAACGTCGGCAGCGCGGACGCGGACACGATCTTCGATACCACGATCGCGTTCTCGCCGGTCGATCCGATCGCCAATCGCGGCGTCGGCATCAACTGCGGCAACGTGACGTATTCGGAGCTTCAGCATCACTTCGTCACGGGACGCATGCCCAGCGGCGAAAACCTCGTTGCCGTCACGCGCGACATCGGCTCCGGAACGCGCAACGCGTTCTACAACCCGCTTGGCATCGATCCGAGTCACGGCGTCGGCGACAACGTCGGAAATGAAATCGCCGATCAAACGCTGACGCGCCTGGGGCCGCTGTTCCAGCCGACCAACTGCGGCGGATCGGGCTTCGTCGAGAACGTCGTGCAGAGCCACCGACTGGCGCTGGGGTATACCGGCCACTTCGGGCCGAGCCGCGCCGTCGATGACTCGCGCGCCGGCCGGTATGAGATCATGAATCTGCGCAAGGACATCGCGCCCTTCTTCGGCACCCAGTACGTTCGCCCCGACGTCAACACCATTCTTGACAACGCCGACTGGAACACCGGCTATCAAATCGGCGGCCTTCAGTCGCTGGTGTCGCGCGGCGATCCGACGGCCAACGGTCAGCGAATCGATCCGAACGGCCCGAACTACAACCCCATCGCGATGGAGAACATTCATGCCCGCAACTTCATCCGCAACATCCTTTACAGCGTGTCGCAGTACTCAAGCAATCCGCCGGGCAATCTCGAAGTCAACATGCCCGCCGAAATCCTCACCCGCATTTTTGTCGTCGACGCCGCAGTCGACCACGTGCCCGATCCCCTGAATCCAGTCACCTTCATCCCCAATCCGCGGTTCAACCAGTCGGTGCAGGACGACGTGCGCCTCAACAACCCCACCGATCCGTTCTCGTTCGGCGCCGTCAACTCCGCCGGCCTCGTGCCGGTGCGCCTGACGCTGACGGGCGGAGCGACCTACTCGGACGGAAGTAACGGTCCGTATCGCAATTTCAGCGGCGCGGCGATCGTCGGCGCGGGCGTCCGCCTTTCCGAACGCAACCGCATCGCCGGCGATTTCCATTACGACGGCCGGCGAAACGTCTGCGATATCCCGCGCCTGGTTCAGGCCATGCTCGATCCGCGCGGCTTCGTCACCGCCGAGGGCAAGTTCACCGCCGGCAACGCAGGCGACATCCTCGACGGCAACTACGTGATCCCCGAGATCATCGGCGACTTCAACGGCGACGGGAACTTCGACAAGGAAGACCTGCGCTACTTCGGCGACGGTCTGGCGATCGATCCCTCGACGCGCCAGCTTGCCCGCTATCTTGGCTTCAAGCGCATCGACGAGGCCCTGGCCGCCGACGGACAGACTCCGGAGACCTTCTGGCCCGCGACGCTGGCCACCGGCAAGCCTTATCAGGCGGGCGACGTGGCCGGTGACATCGCCGGCAGCGCGGTCGGCCCCAGCGCCGGATGGAAGCCGACCGGCCACGACGGCGTGGTCGACGCAAAGGACATCGACTACGTGCTTCGCAACTTCGGCAACTGGGCCGATTTGCACCAGGCCGAGCACATGGACCTAAGCTGCGACTTCACCGACGGCGATCCGGTCTGTGCGACCGACCTGCCGGAGTCGACCGCGACGTTCCCGGATTGCGATCCCAACAATCAGCTTGAGCCGGTCGTGCCGACGCTGGTCATCGACCAGGCCGATGTCGACGTGTTGGTGCGCGACATCCTCGGCACGCGCTGCGGCGACGCCAACCTCGACGGCCGCGTGGATGCCGCCGACGAGGCGATTGTGCTGACCAACCTCAACATTCAGCCGCCGAGCGGCGGTTGGGGTTGGGCCGACGGCGACTTCGACGGCGACGGCTACGTGACGATGTCGGACTATGACTGCCTGACGGCCAACTGCGGCTTTGTCGGCGCGTGGCTGGGCTTCGATCGAGCCGACATCGACCTCAGCGGGGGTTCCGCGGACGCGACCGATCGGCGGATCTTCGTCAACGTTTTGCTGGGACTCGATACCGAATGCGTCCACGTCAACCGGTCGGACCTCAACGAGGACGGCCGCGTGGATGGCGACGACGTGCAGTTGTTTGTAAATGAGATATTCTAAGTAGAAATCTCCACCCGGGGCGCCGTCGCCTCTATGGCGCGGCGCCCTTTCTGTTGCGCCGTTCGGCATCTTCTGATGAATGGAGCGCAGCCGCCCCCGGCTGTGATGTCAGAGCCGCGAAGCGTCAGCGAGCGGGCGCAAACGTCTCTCCGTTTGAGGCTCCCTCGCCCTTCGAGGGAGAACGTCGGAGTGGGCGTCCGCCGCCGCCCCCTGCTGAGGGTGGTTCGCGTGTCCCGCCCGTCCCCGCGTGGCACGGGCTTGCAGTCCGTGGGGCACAGCCGCCCCCGGCTGTGTTGAATGGGGCACAGCCGCCCTCGGCTGTGGGTGGTACGAGCTTCCCGCCCGTCCCCGCGTGGCAAGGGCTTGCAGTCCGTGGGGCACAGCCGCCCTCCGCTGTGAATGTGGCCCAGCCGCCCTCGGCTGTGAATGTGGCACAGCCGCCCCCGGCTGTGTTGAATGTGGCCCAGCCGCCCCCGGCTGTGAATGTGGCACAGCCGCCCCCGGCTGTGTTGAATGTGGCCCAGCCGCCCCCGGCTGTGAATGTGGCACAGCCGCCCCCGGCTGTGAATGTGGCACAGCCGCCCCCGGCTGTGTTGAATGGGGCACAGCCGCCCCCGGCTGTGGGTGGTACGGGCGTCCCGCCCGTCCAATCGGCTGCTCGCGAGGGCTTGGCCATGTCGAGTGCGGTAACGCGCAACTCGAGTGCCGAATTCGGCGCCGGCTTCAGCTATGATTCCAGCGGAAAGCTCAACCGCGTGACGGGGCCGGGGCTGCCGGCCTGCGTGGCGGTGTACAGCTTCGCGGCCGACAGCGACCTCGTCTCGCAGATCGCCTACAAGAGCGACGCGAGCACCACGCTGGCCAGCGCGAGGCGCACCTTCGAAAGCACGTCAAGTTTCTGCGGCTGCGTCGAGGCCGCGCGATTTTTTTCAAGTTTTTTCTTGCTCCGAACATTATGCTGCGTATTGACTTACGGCGACTGGACGGCCGCCGAACCGGCCGAATCCAAAAAATCCGCTTGCCGGACCTGAAAGTCTGTGGTATGTTTTCTTTGAACACGACACGTTTCCCGCATCGAGGAGTGACGCCCCCCAGGGCGTTCGGGCCGGACGAAAGTTCGAATCATGCGCGGTACCGGTCTGCCTCCCGATACCCGTTCGCGCTCGTTGAGCCTCAACTTGCCTGTTCATCCGCGCTGCGGTCGCGCGCGGCGGTGAGCGATTCAACGCATCCCGGCAGCCCGGCCGCTGATCTGACCCACAGCGTGCCTCAGGAGGGCTGGCCATGTCCGTCGCCGCCAGGCGCTTCGCCTACTCCACCGGTCTGTTTCTGCTCCTCGGCCTCGCCGTTCTCGCCATCGCGCTGCTGCTGGGCGGCGGCTCGCAGGCGGTCGTCGCGCTCGAAGACCCCTGCCCCACCTTCGCCGTCGAGTTCGACTGCAACGAGTTCCCCACCTGTGCCCACGCCAACGAACGCACCTACGCCGTCGTCTCGCCCGTGCCCGAAGAAGGCACGATCGTCTGGTCCATCGAAGGCGAATCGCGCGGACTGCACATCGACCTGCAAACCGGCGTCATCCGCCGCGCCGATCCGACCCGCGCCCTGACGACCGGCCGCGTGACCATTCGCGCCAGCCTGTCTGAGGACCCCGACTGCTACGCCAAGGCCGACCTGCGCATCGAAGACTGCGGCTCCTGCGCCAGCGGCGACTGCGGCGCGGGCAAAGGCGCCATCGACGTGCACGGCATCGACGCGCGCTTCAAGATGGGCAAGGCCACCGACGGCGAATCCGCCGGCCTGATCTGGCTGCACGCCGCCCTGCCCGGCGCGACGCTCGCCACGCCCGCGGGCCTGACCTTCAACGTCCATCGCGACGACGTCACCGTCATCCGCGACCCGCAGGACGCCCTGCGCCAAATCCTCGCCCCGCAGGCCCTGGCCGACATCGTCGTCGAAGACGACTATTCCTATCGCATCGACTTCTACGCCCCGGGCGACGTGGGGCAACTCGTCGAGGGCCTCTACGAGACCACCGGCGATCCCTTCGTGACCTGGCTGATCGAAAACCCCGATGGCGCCAGCGCCACCAACCGCCTGACGATCACGCGCAGCGTCGACACCGTCGTGCAGACCATCCATGCCTACGTCTACAACGCCGGCACGACCACCTGGACGCTGACGACCGGCGATGGTTCCAGCACGCTGCGCAAGGAAGTCGAGCAATGGGTCGACGACGAACGCCGTTACTCCGTCTACGACGGCGCCGACGAAGAGGTCCACCGCGTGCACGAGCGATTCACCGCCTACGGCTTCGGCAGCGTCCGCACCGAGCAGACGCTCGACCCCAACGGCGCGGCGCTCGTCACCACCTGGGAGTACTACACCAGCGGCACGGGCAAGACCGGCAAGTTGCGCTCCGTCACGCGCCCCGATGGCTCATGGAGCTTCTACGACTACGACAGCGAAGGCCGCACCACGCAGGTCGTCAGCAGTTGGA
>WYBU01000051.1 GCA_011525745.1 Planctomycetaceae bacterium
GGGGCGGTTACCTGGGGGGTGGGGGCGCTCTTTGGCGGGGGGGGCCGGGCATTCCCCCGGGGGCGGCGCCCCGCGGTTGGGGGGGTGTTTTTTTTGGCCCCGGGCAAACCCCCCCGCCCCCCGCCTCCACAGCGCTCGCGCTTGCGGCTCTGACCAGGGCGCCTGTGGCTCGGTCCTTTCCACCCGCCGAACGTCGGTACAATCGCCGCCGCCCCATGTACCTGTTGCTTTTCATTTGCGCGCCGATTCTCCTCGCCGCCGGGCTGCTGTGGCAGCGGCCGCGCTATCGGCGCATTCGGCGGCGCGGGCTGCTGATCTACGTGGGAGTGGTCTGCGCCATGATCGCCGGGGCGCTGAAGGCCGTTGCGACGTTCGCCTCGGCGGTCGTGCCGCCCCTGGAAATCGCAGTCGTCGCCTGGTTCACGATCGCCTGCCGGCTGGCGTGGACCGCGTGGCGCGACGCCGTGCACCGGCCCGCGCGTTACGCGGCGCTGCGGGCGACGCGACGGCGGCGCATGGGCGATACGGCTCGGCCCAGGGCGCGACTGGCGCGGCCGGCGGCGGTCGTGCTGACCGCGGTGGTCTTCGTGCCGCTGTTGCTGGCATTCCTGCTGACGCATCGCTGCAAGCTGCGCGACGGCCAGGATCCCCGATCGGCGGCAGGCATCGCGTTTGAGCGATTTCGCACAACCGCCGAAGACGGCGTGGCGTTGGACGGCTGGTTTGTGCCCCAATTCGGTGCGACGCGCTGCATTCTCATCTGCCACGGCGCGGGGGCCAACAAAGGCAACTTCGTGTGGTTCCTGCCGCCACTGATGTATCACGGATACAACGTCGTGTTTTTCGATTTTCGCGCGCACGGCGCCAGCGACGGCCGCACGTGTACGTTCGGCCTGATCGAGCAGCACGACGTACGGGCGGTGGTCGACTGGTTGAAGCGCATGCGGCCGGCACAGGCCGAGAAGATCGTGGGGCTGGGATCATCGCAGGGCGCGATGGCCCTGGCGCTGGCGGCGGCGAGCGAGCCTCGGATCGACGCGCTGATCCTCGACAGTCCCTACGTCAGCCCGCGCGAACTGGCGCACCATCATCTCGGACGCATTCCATTGCTCGGACCGGCGTATGCGACGCTGGTGCTGACCCACATGTCGTGGATGAGCGGCGCGGATTTCCTCGATAGATCGGCCGAGACGGCGATCGCGTCGCTGGGCGAGCGGCCCGTGCTGGTGATTCACGGCGCCGACGACGTGCTGATGCCGGCCGCGCACGCGCAACGGCTTTTCGACGCGGCCCGCGGTCCGAAGTCGATCTGGTTCGGCCCCGGCCCGCACAGCAACATCGTGACGACGGATTCGAACGGATATGCGCAGCGCGTGTTCGCGTTCCTGGACGAGCATCTGGGAAAGGCAACAAACCGCGGGCGATGAGGCGGCGGCGCGTACTGGTCCGAGCCTCAAGCGCAATCGCCGGGGTCGTGCGCCCCCCTGATGTACCGCAGCGACGGCGCTTGCGGCTCGGATATTTCCGCGTGGCACGGGCTTTCAGCCCGTGAGAGCTCCCGCCGTTTGCGCGGCGCGTTCTGATTCGCACGGGCCACAAGCCCGTGCCACGCTTCCGCAACGCTCGCGCTTGCGGCTCGGATCAGAGCGATTGCGACGTGGATCAACCCGGCCGCCATCCGCTCACTTCGGCGGCTTGTCGCCGATGAGCTGCTGCACGCGGCCCCAGCTTTCGAACGTGCCGGCGTCGCTCCACCAGCCGCTGAACACGTCGAAGGCAAGCTGTCCGCGTTTCAGGTACTCGTTATTGACGTCGGTGATTTCCATCTCGCCGCGGGCCGAAGGCTTCTGCATGCGCGTGATGTCGAACACCTGGTTGTCGTAGAAATAGATGCCCGTGACCGCCAGGTTGCTGCGCGGCTGCTTGGGCTTTTCCTCGACGCTGAGTACCTTGCCGTCCTTGACTTCGGCCACGCCGAAACGGTGCGGATCGGGCACTTCCTTGAGAATCACCCTGGCCCCGCGCGGCTGCTCACGGAAAGCCTCGGCGAAGCGCGTCAGCGAATCCTCGAAGATGTTGTCGCCCAGGATCACGCACAGCTTGTCCCCGCCGGCGAAGTTCTCGGCCAGGGCCAGCGCCTGGGCGATGCCGCCGGCCTCGTCCTGCACGCGATAGGTGAAGTTGACGCCGAACTCGCGCCCGCTGCCGAGCAGGTTGACGATGTCGCCCATGTGCTCGACGCCGGTGACAAGCAGGATCTCCTTCAGCCCGCAGTCGCGGAGCTTTTCGACGGGGTAGTAAATCATCGGCTTGCGGCCGACCGGCAGCAGGTGCTTGTTGGTCACCTTGGTCAGCGGCATCATGCGCGATCCGGTTCCGCCCGCGAGAACGACGCCCTTCATACGGCCTCCCGTCTGTTGGAACGGCATATCGTGACGGGTCGCGGCGCGGGTTTCAACGGGGTGGGCTACACTGTGCCGCATGTCGATCCTCGAGATCGCCGACCTGCGCCGCGGCTTCGACGATCCCGAAGGGGCGCGGCACGAGGTCGTGCGCGTGCCGCACTTCGAGCTGGCCCGCGGCGAGCAGATGGCCGTCCACGGCGAAAGCGGGTCGGGCAAGACGACGTTCCTCAACCTGATCGCCGGCATCCTTCAGGCCGACGGCGGATCGATCCGCATCGACGGTCACGAACTGGTCGGGCAGCGCGAGGCGCAGCGCGACCGCATCCGCGGCGCGGCGATCGGTTACATCTTTCAGACGTTCAATCTGCTCGGCGGATACACGGCGCTGCAAAACGTCGAGCTGGCGATGCGCTTCGGACGCGGCGTCGACCATGCCGCGGCGCGGCGACTGCTGGAGCAGGTCGGGCTGGGCCATCGGCTGCATTACAAGCCGCGGCAGCTATCGGTCGGCCAGCAGCAACGCGTGGCGGTGGCGCGAGCGCTGGCGAACCATCCGGCACTGGTGCTGGCGGATGAGCCGACCGGCAATCTCGATCGGGCGCACGCGGATGCGGCGCTGGAGTTGATTCGCACGCTGTGCGCCGAGAACGGAGCGGCGCTGCTGCTGGTCAGCCACGATACGGACGTGCTGGCGCGGTTCGAGCGGGTGGTGGAGTTCTCCGAGATCAATCGACCGGATGGCGCCGTTCCGAGGTCGGCTCCGCCGTCTCATCCGAGCCGCGACCCTGAACCCGACCACGGCGGGAGCGCGACGGGAGCGGCGACCACGTCCCCACCGGCGGAACAGCGCCACCCGCTCGCCGACCGTCCATCTGCTTCGCTCGATGAACCCGTCAGCGCGACGCCGCAGGCGCGTGCTGGCGGTTCGACTCAATTGGAGCCGCTTCCGCCGCTCCCTTACGGTCGCGGATCTGTTCATGCTAAGCCGGTTCCGCCGCTCCCTCTCGGTCGCGGTTCGGATCGCAAAGGCCTCGTCGGCGGCGTGGCGATGATGGTGCGGCGCAGTCTGCGGGCGCACGCACTGTCCACCTGCGTCACCGCGGCGGCGGCGGCGCTGGCTTGCGGTCTGGTGATGGCGGTCTTCGGAATTCAGGCCCAGACCGAGGCCGCCTTTCTGGGCGGCTCGCCCGGCTTCGACGCGGTGCTCGGCGCGCGCGGCAGTCCGCTTCAGCTCGTGCTCAACACCGTTTACCACCTCGAAACGTCGCCGGGAAACATCCCGTGGAACTGGCTGGAACGCATGCGCCGCGATCCGCGCATCGTGCGCGCGGTGCCCTTTGCCCTTGGCGATCAATATCGCTCGTTCCGCATCGTCGGCACCACCGAAGAGCTGTTCACGCCGCGCAACGGCCGCGGGCCGCGCTTCGAGTTGCTGCCCGGCGGGCGACTGTTCGATCCCGGCCGGCGCGAGGCGGTCATCGGCAGCTACGCCGCGCAGCGCACCGGGCTGACCGTCGGCTCGACGTTTCATCCGGCCCACGGCGTGACGGCGGGCGGGCACGAGCACGAGGACGAGTACGTCGTCGTCGGCGTGCTGCGGCCGACGAACACACCCAACGACCGCGTGATATGGATTCCCATTGAGGGCGTCTTCCGCATGGAGGGTCACGTCCTGCGCGGCGCGGGCGAGGAGTTCTCGGCGCACGATCACGCGCACGACGAAATCCCCGACGAGCACAAGGAAGCGTCGGCCATCGTGCTGACGCTGCGCCGCCCGCAGGACGGCCTGTCGCTGGCGGACGAGATCAATCGCGAAAGTCGAGAGGCGACGCTGGCCTGGCCGATCGCGACCGTGATGGCCGATCTGTTCGACAAGATCGGCTGGGTGACGCGGGTGCTGGGACTGGTCGCGTACCTGGTCGTTGCGGTTTCGGCGGCGGCGATTCTGGCGAGCCTGTACAACACGATCAACGAGCGGCGGCGCGAGTTTGCGATTCTGCGGGCGCTGGGAGCGCGGCGCTGGACGGTGTTCGCGGTGATCGTGGTCGAGTCGGCGGCGATTGCGGCGACCGGGGCGTTGATGGGCCTGTTGGTCTATGCGGCGATTCTCAGCGGCGCGGCGGTCGTCATTCGCGCGCAGACGGGCGTCGTGCTCGACGCGCTGTCATGGCACGCAGCGCTGCTGCTGACGCCGCTGGGGATGATCGCGCTGGGCGCGGCGGCGGGGATCGCGCCGGCGATGAAGGCCTATCGCACGGATGTCGCCGAAAACCTGGCGCCGCGGGCGTAGGCCGCGCCGGAACCGAACCGCGACCGTGAGGGAGCGTCGCAGAACGCCCCATCTAACCGAACCGCGACCGTGAGGGAGCGGCAGCACCCTGCGTCCAGCGTTACGATGACGGCATGTCGGCCGTCGATGATGGCAGCGCGTTGTTGTGCCCAGGCTGCGGCTACGACCTGCGCGGGCTGGCCGGTCCGAAGTGCCCCGAATGCGGCGCGGCGTTCGAGCCGGGCCGGCTGATCAGCGTGGTCGAAGAGGCGCGCGAGATCACGCGGCGGCTGCGTGAAGCGATGCTGGCGGCGGGCTTCCTGTGGGGGGTGTTCATCTTCGCGGTGATCTGTGCCGTTTCGTTCGTGCGCGACGCCATGCCCGCGTTCCTCATTCTCGGTTCGATCGTGTCGGTGCTGTTCGCGGCGGAGAGTCTGAGGCACGCCTGGGCGGCGGGGCGGCTGTTCGTACGGCTGCGGCGTCATCTGTCGAATGCAGACGTGCAGCGCCTGGCAACACACGCGTACCGATTTCTCGCGATGCTTCTGTTGCCGCTGGCGGCCATCGTGCTGGGTAGCTGGGTGTTTTCACTGGTGTCGTGATAGGTTCCATGGTCGAAGCCCCAATCGCCAGCGCCGGGGTCAACCTCGAAGCGCAGGATGGCCGCTGCGCTGGCGATTGCGGTTCCATTCAAGCGGGTGGCCCATCGCGAAGCGGTGGGTTCACGATGATGAGTCCTCGAGAAAACGGCCTATGGCACGGTGGGTCGAAGCACATACGGGCTACAAGCCCGTGCCACACAATCAGAACCCGTCGCGCAAGCGGCGGGATCTCCCACGGGCTGCACCTCTGCGCAGGCGGGGGCCGTGACACGCGTAACGATGTCACCCCCGCACAAGCGGTGGTCCGGTCGCCGCTGATCGCGCTGGATTCCCGCCTGCGCAGGAATGACGGCAATTCACGGGCTGGAAGCCCGTGCCACGCGACATAGCCGGGGGCGGCTGTGCCACATTCACGCGCTTCGTCCGGCGACGAGCATCCTGCCCATTCCGCCGAACGCGGGCACGCCGATCGGCCCGGGCGCGGCTCGTGTGCGCGATTTTCCCGACGTTGCATCGCTCGCGCCCGATTCATCCGCCACGCCGGCGGCGGCCCGCAGCGCCAGCGCGGCGCGCTCGCGCTGCTGGACCACGCGCAACACGACCGCGAACCCCACGAACGTAAACATCAGATCGAGATACTCGTCGTTGTGGAACATGCCGTGAATCCAAAACGCCCCCAGCCCCAGCAGCAGTCCCCGCGCCAGCGGCGCGCCCTGGCGCAGTTCCGGCGGGCCGAGCCGCGCCCGGCGGGCCGAGCGAGCCAGGGAAATCGCGGTTCCGGCGATCAGCCCCAGCCACAGCGGATGGCCCAGCAGCCCCAGCTCGACGAGGTTCTGAAGCCAGATGTTGTGCGCCGCGCGCGACCGCGGCCGAATCTGCTCGAACGCCCGCTCGAAGTTGTTGAATCCCACGCCGATGACGGGATTGCGATCGAGAGTTTCCCACGCCACGGCCCAAATCTCGAAGCGCGACGAGGCCGACTTGTCTTTCGAGTAATTCACGATGCTGTCGTAGCGCGTGCGGATGTCCTGCCACGACAGCGCCGCGGCAACCACCGCGAACAGCGCCACCGCCGACATCGCCTTGATGCGATGGCCGCTGTGCCATGCCAATCCCAGCAGCACAAACGCCAGCGCCAAGAAGCCGGAGCGCGAACCCGAGCCGATGATCGCCAGGCAGGTCAGGCCGCAGGCGACGTAAAGCGCGATCCGCCAGCGCCGCCGTCGGCGCGGCAGAGCCAGCGCCAGGCAGAACATCATCGGCAGCGCCATCACCGAGCGCAGTGCGAAGTGGTTGTTGTCGTAGTCCATGCCGTAAACCTGGTGCGGCCCGCGCACAAACACCCACATGCCGCCCTTGATCGCCCAGAACGCGGTGGCCAGCGCGACAACCGCATAAAGGATCAGCATCCGCCGCCGGTCGGGAGTGAGGCCGGTCATCAGCGCCGTCACCAGAACGATCTTGCACAGGCGCGAGAACTCTTCGTTGGTCTTGCTCAGCGGAAACTCACCGGCTAGGCGCGTCACGCCGATATACGCCAGCAGCACAATCATCAGCGCCACGAGCCACGACGGCTCAACCAGGCCGTTTCGCACCAGGGCCGCATGCAGCCCGGTCACGCGACCGGTAGCCGGATCGGTACGGGCGTACTCGGCGCGGCGAAAGACGCCGAACAGCGCCGCGCCGACCACGAGCGGCGCGCCGACGATCAGCGAGTCCTGCAACTCCGGATGCCAGCACAGCAGCTTGGGTTGAAGAAACGACACGACGAAATAGACGCACAGCCCGAAGAAGGGCCGGGCAAAGACAAACGGCAGCACCGCCGTCAACAGCGTCAGGTAGAGCGCATATCGCATGTCGGTATCCCATCCGTGGTGTTGGCGAGCGCGATGTCCGTGCCGGGCGCGGCGGCGATCGGACCGCGCCGCGCAAGCGGCGGGAGCGGAACGGGCTGGAAGCCCGTACCACCCATTACAGCAGCGGCACTGAACACAGCCGGGGGCGGCTGTGCTCCATTCACAGCCGAGGGCGGCTGTGCTCCATTCACAGCCGGGGGCGGCTGTGCTCCATTCACAGCCGGGGGCGGCTGTGCCCCATTCACAGCCGGGGGCGGCTGTGCTCCATTCACGGCCGAGGGCGGCTGTGCCGCATTCAACCGCACGGCCGTCGGAGTACCGTTGACCGTATTACCCTCGTTCGACGCATACCGTCGCCGTCCGGTCGTCAAGTTAATCAGCGCTTTCCACGAATCAGCCAGCGGCGGACTCAGCCACACGGCCCGCAACAGATGCCGCCACGCCGACGCGGCATCGCCGTACATCAGAAAGTCGATGCCGGCCCGCTCGTGAACGCAGGCCCGCGCGCGACGGATGATCCGCCCCGCTTTCGGCAGATCGGCCACGCGATGGGCATGTCGCCGCAGGATCTCCAGCCCGTTGAGCAGATTGCGCTCCACGTTGCCGCCGTATCGCACAGGCCCGCGCCGGATGCGCGCCAGCGCACGCGGCACGTAAGCCACGCGAAACGCGTCGGCCACGCGAATGAACAGGTCGCGGTCCTCGGAGGCGTTGACGGCCCGATCGAATCCGCCGACGGCCTCGAACACGTGGCGATGAATCAGCGCCGTCGAGCCGCCGCCCGAGAGCACGTTGCGCTGCAACAGCCCCGGCAACAGCACGTCGCGCGTCAGGCCGCCGTCGTAACAGATGAAGGCTTCGTCGTCGCCTGAGTGCGAGACGTTGGCGCAGAAGACCGCGTCAGCGTGTTCGATTTCGGCGGTCGCGAGTTGCGCGGCCAGTTTGTCGGGCAGCCAGACGTCGTCGGCGTCGAGAAAGGCCAACCACTCGCCGTGCGCCGCGGCGATGCCGGTATTGCGTGCCGCGGCCGGGCCGCCGTTTTCCCGACGCAGATAGCGCACGCGCGATCCGAAACGCGCAACGACTTCGGCCGTGTCGTCGGTGCTGCCGTCGTCGACGACGATCACTTCGAGCGGCGCAACCGTCTGGGCCAGGGCCGAGTTGATGGCATCGGGCAGCACGTCGCGGCTGTTGAACGAAGGGATGATGACCGAGACGGTGGCGCCGGGGATCGCGATGGAACTGGCGGGTCGATTCCGGTTGCGTGGGATGGTCAAGCCCTCGCGCGAGTCGGGCCTGGCGATTGCGAAGAACTCATCTCGCGAGGGCCTGGTCATGTTGAGCCTCGCGGCCGCGGTTCGGTTCAGTAAGAAGGATTGGCGCCCCACGCCGGCGGTCGCGGTTCGGTTGGCGGCACACACTTGTTGAATGATCGCTTCCAGTTCCGCTGCGTCGCGACCGGCGGCAAAAAGCTCCACGGCACGCGCCCGGCCCGCTTCACCCATTCGGCGGCGCAGTTCGGCGTCGCCGGCCAGCGTCGTCAGCATCGCCGCCAGTTCTTCCGCCGTGTCGGTGTGTGTCAGAAAACCGGTGGCGCCATCGACAATCGACTCATCCGCTCCCGACATGACTCGACCGTTCCGCCGACCCAGTGCCACGCACGGCAGGCCGCAGGCCATTGCCTCGATCAGCGCGACGCCGAACGACTCGATGCGCGACGGCAGCACGAACGCATCGGCCGCGCGCAGGTAAGGCGCGACGCGCCCTTTCATGCCGATGAACCGCACGATGTTGCCGAGGCCAAGACAAGCCGCGCGCGCTTCCAGCGATGCGCGATCCGCGCCGTCGCCGACGAGCAGCACGCCGTCGACGATCGCGCGGGCGATAACCGCCGCGTCGATCAGCAGAGCGACGTTTTTCTGATCCTCCATTCGACCCGCCCAGCAGATCACGAGGCCGCCGGACGGCAGGCCCAGCGCCGCGCGCAGTCGCCGCTTTCGCGCGGGATCGGCCGGCCGCAACCGGATCGTGTCCACGGTCGGCGCGACGACGTGCAGGCGCCGCGGCGCGAGGCAGTAGGCCGACGCGGCCGCGCGCAGCGTCATGCGGCTGTCAAATGCAATGGCATCCGCCGCGCGGAAGCCGGCGCGCTCCTGAGCGCGCAAGAGGCTCTGCTGAAATCGCTGCGTCCCGCGCTTCCACGGCCGAAACCACGACGGCGCTGCCAGCGCCTGCTCGTAAAGCAACTGGGAACAGCAGGCGACCAGCACCACCGGCCGGCCGCGGCCGGCGGCGGCGGCGGCAAACTCGGGCTGACACGTCAGGATGGCGTCGGCGCGCGGGTGGCGGAGAATGAGCTGGTCACGCACGCGATCCGCCAGATGTGCGGCGCGGCGGACGCGCTGTAGCGGCGCAAGCGACCAGTGCAGCGACGAACCGGCTGGGGCGGCCATTCGATCAACTTTGATGCCGTCGATCGCGCTGCCCGTCATGTTGGTCGCATCGTCCGGCACGACGAAGCGAAGCGTATGGCCGCGCGCCATCAGCCCGCGCGCCAGGTCGCGCGCGCGGCGCGACAGGCCGCATCCGGATGTCTTCAGCCGCGGCAGATGCCAAATCAGGTGCACTTCATCGGCTCCTTGCTTCGCCGCTCGCGCTGGCGACGAACAGCGGACAGCGCTGGCGATGCCGTGGGATGAGACGGAATCTCATAGCGACATGCGGCCACGTCCGCAGGGCGGCCGGCCGTTTCCGCTTGGCCCGGCAATGTATGGAGCACGGCCGCCCCCGGCTGTGTCGCGTGGCACGGGCATTCAGCCCGTGCGCGCCACCCGCCGAATCCCATCGCCCAATGGAGTACACGCGTCGGACCACTGGCGCCGGCCCTCGGCGACCCCGCTTCCGACAGCTCGATCCATCGCCCCGTTGCGCGCAGCCAGCCGCGCGCGGCGGCATTGAGCCATCGACCGCGACGCAGGCGCAGTATCTCGAAGCGCATCATCGCCGCCGTCGTGTGCGCATAGACCGGCGAGCCGCCGGTAAAGTCGATATCGGGATCGCGGTCGTAGCGCGGCATCGAATCGCGCACGCGGCGATAACCCGCTTCGCCCGCCAATTGTCGCAACGTCCGCCGGCCGACCGGATCGTCGCCTGCCTTGCCGCCCGGCAGCGCCAGCCACTCGACCGGCCGCGACAGCGCGTCCTCGATCCGGCAGCGTGCATCCGTCAGCTCCCGCAGCACGGCCTTCGCTCCGCGCCTTGCCAGCAGATGCGCCAGGTTGACATGTCGCAATCCGTGGCTGCCGATTTCGAACCGCAGCGATCCGTCGGCGCGGCGATGGTCGGCCAGCTCGCGCAGGTGTTTCCAGGTCAGCGGCGCGGCCGTGGCGCGCGAACCGCGATGCCGCGCCGCGGAATCGGCAATGACAAAGAAAATGGCCGACAGATCGCAGGCGATCAGTCGAGGCGCGATGTGGTCCACCCACGACCGGCAGCCGTCATCGAAACTCAGCAGCGGCAGCGAGCGGCGGACGCGGGAGGCTTCGCGGGCCAGCACGTCGAGATGACGCGCGAACAGCGATTGGCGCAGCACGTAGCCGTCGTCATGGAAATTCGAATCGTCGGAAGCGACAGCGTGATAGATGAACAATGGCGCGGGGATGTCATGATGCGGCGGGTCGTTTCGCACGGGCATCAAGCCCGCGTCACGCGATCGGGTGGCCCGCCGCGTTGCGGTGGGGTCACGATGATGAGATTGCGAACAAACGCAACCTTGCGCCGTGTCTCCAGCCGTCACCGCCGCGCGCGCAAGATCCAGGTCGTTACCGCCGCGCAGCCGGGGCTCCGGGAATTCCTCGCGGGGCTCTGGATTCCCGCCTGCGCGGGGATGACAAAGCGGATGCAGTACAGCCGAGGGCGGCCGTGATACACGCTCGGGCATCAAGCCCGCGTCACGCGATCGGGCGGCCCGCCGCGTTGCGGTGGGGTCACGATGATAATTGATGGAGAGAACCTCTCGAGGCTCCTGCCCCCCGGCTTCGCGGCGCACGCCCGATCGACAGCGCACACCGCGCCGATCGCGCGTCACGCACTGCTCGAGCACCTCCGAAAGCCGTTGCGTCAATTCGTCGCGGGCAAACCGCCGCACCGCAGTGGCTCGTCGCCGCCCCTCCCACACGCCCAGCGCCACGCCGCCGCAGAATCGTTCCAGTTCGGCCGCCAGCGATTCCGGCGTGCGGCCGGCGGCCACATAGGCGCCGCCCGCGCTGTGCAGCAGCCGCTCCAGCGAGGTTCCGCGCGGAATCGTCGCGAAGATGGGCCGGCCCGACGCCAGATACTCGAACGTCTTGGCCGGAATGCACAACCGCCCGCCGGGTGCGTCGGCCGCCGTCAGATACAGCGCCGTCGCGCCGCACATCGCCGCAGCCGCCTCGGCGTGCGTCACGTACCCGCGTTCATGCACAAATCGCGCATCATCCGGGCGGACGTGCCGTCGTTGCTCGGCCGACAGGCTGCCGACGATCTCGAAGCGAAAGCGCCCGATCCAATCCGGGCGGCGGTTCAGCCACAGCCGCAACGCATCGAGAATCGGCGCGATCGACTGATCGCGATAGAACGCGCCGACGTGGGCCAACGTGAATTCCGCCGACGAATCGCGCCGAGGTTCGCCCACGCTCGCGCCGGCGGCGAAATCGGCCGCGTCGAATCCGTTGGTAATGACCGTGACGCCTGCGGGATTCAGCGTCGCATGTCGCGCGCACAGATCGTCGGCCAGATCGTCGCACGTGACGATCACCTGATCGGCCGTGTGCAGCACGTCTTCTTCCAGCCGCCGCCAGTACGCTTCCTCGCGCGGGCTGCGCGGCCGTTCCGCGAAGTTGCCGATCAGCGGATCGCGAAACTCGGCCGCCCACGGCAGCCCCAGCCGCCGCTTGAGCCACAGGCCGATCAGGTGCGTCGTGAACGGCCCGCCGCTGGTCATGACGGCATCGACGCCGAATCGCCGCGCCAGCCGCTCGGCCGTGCGCAGGGCCGAACGCGCCCACAGCCACTCCGGCTCGGGCAGCGGCGAGCGCTCGGCCCAACGCTGCAAGCGCCAGTAAATGCGCTGCTCGATCGCGTGGCCCCACCCGCCGGATGCGGTTGCGTCGTTCGCCAGAGACAGGTCCTGGCTCGCAGGCGGTGCAGACCGCTCGCTCACGGTCGCGGTTCGGTTCAGCGTGCAGGACGTGCCGCGGAGGAAGTGCGACACGCTCGATCCGATCCGGCCCAGCCGATCGGCGATGCCCGCCGGCTCCCAGCCCAGATGGCGCTCCACGTGCGCCTCGGCGGGAATCTCTGCAAGCAGCGTGGCGTCCGCCAGCGGATAGCGCCCGTGACCGGCGCACAACACGATCGGCCGCCAGCCGCGGTCCGGCAGATAACGGACAAATTTCAGCGGACGCTGCACGCCGCTGCCGCCCATCGGCGGAAAGTGGTACGCCACCAGCAGCACGCTTCGAGGGCACTGCGCCATCAGCATGCCTCCGCCAGCCAGCGCCGCACGCGCCACGGCAGCCACGGTTCGCCCGGCGCGATCGACCACGCCGCGCAACGCCGCTTCAGCGCCCAGCGCCGGCGAAACCGCCGCGCCGCCGCGCCGTCGACATCCCGCGCGCCGCGCCGCCCGATGCAATCCAGCGCCCGCACGATGCCTTCCACCGCCGTCGATACCGCCGGCCGCCAGCCCAGCGGCTCATACCTCGCCGGCGTGCCGAGCGGATTCCAGAACGTCTCGTAGCGCTGGCGGTTCGATATCTCCCAGCCGGTCCAGCGCTCTTCGTCGCCGCCGCCCCAGACGTAGTGCGGGCACGCGCAGAGGCTGGCCAGGTGCAACCCGCCGGTCGAGCCGCCCGCCGCCAGACGACACGTCGAGAACAAGGTCACCGCTTCGTCGAATCGCGCCGGCGCCACGGCCACGCGCAACCCGCGGCGAACGAGTTGATCGGCTAATGTCTCCCACCAGGAAGCTGCTTGTCCGCGAAGGCCCGCCAGCGCACGTTGGCGCGGCACGAGAACTACGTCGAGTCGCGCGCCGGACGCGTCGGCAGGCCTGCGCGCCAGCGACTCGAACGCCTGGTGCGGCGGTGCAGCGGGCCACAGTCGGCCGTCGTAGTCGGGTCGAATCACGTGAATGCCGTCGAGGGGCGCGGACGCATCCGCCGCGCACAGATCGCGTTCAATCAGGTGCGGACGCATCAGCGCCCAGACACAGGCCCAAAGCGACTCGGGCGCCAGTGCGCCGCTGCATTCATCGATGCGCCCGTCGTTGCACGATTCGCCCGGCAGGCCATCGAGCGACACGTGGACGAACTCGACTCCGGGCGCTTCGTACAGGCGTCGCTTGCCCTCATCGCCGAAGACGATCCAGCGCGCCGCGGGCCGACGCAGCCGCTGCGCGCGAACGAACGCCTGCCAGTTCATCAGCTCCCAGCC
Organism: Planctomycetaceae bacterium; assembly: GCA_011525745.1. Taxonomy (GTDB): domain Bacteria; phylum Planctomycetota; class Phycisphaerae; order UBA1845; family UTPLA1; genus PLA4. The sequence continues at coordinate 13,607 of WYBU01000051.1, forward strand.
GAACTCGCCCACGTAAGGCGCGACGACCAACGTGCCGCGCCGCTTGCCACCACGCGAACCGCTGTCGATTGAAGTCCCGCACACATCATCCGATTGCACAGCCTTCGGCGGCCTCACGGCGTCGCTCCTTCCGCGTCGGGCGCGCCGCGCGTCACCCAGCGCAACGGCGCGGGCGCGCCGCGGAACATGCGCCGGTGCAGTTGCAGGCGTTCGACCGGCCGCGCCGCGCCGCGGATGGCATGCGCCGGCAGGTTGTCGATGAGCAATTCGAACGCCGACGGATCGCGATGCGGCGCGGGCTTGCGGCTGAGGTCCCAGGGCGACAGCGGCGCGACGTTCAGCCGCCGCCGCATATCCATCGCCGCTCTGTGTCCCGTTTGCCGCGCCGCTTCCACCGAATGAGCGTCGTAGGAGTCGCGCAGTCCGAACGGATAGGCCACCGCCGCCGGCGCGCGGCCGGTCCAGCGCGTCAAGAGTTCGCGGGCCAGCCCCAGCTCGCGGCGCTGCTCGGCCGGCGTCAGCGCCGACAGCAGCGGATGCGTGTGCGTGTGGTTGCCGAACGTCACCCAGCGCGGATCGGCGTCGCGCAGATCGTCCGGATCGAGATACGGGCGGAACTTGTTCGCCAGCGCCGGACCCGACCAGCCGTGCCGGGCCAGCACTTCGTCGAGCACGGCCGGCACGACGTCGGGGCGGAAGTGCCGTCGCGTCAGCTCGTAGAGATCGGGCGTGGCATCGACGTGGCGCGGAAAGACCGTTCCGTCGGCGTCGAGATTGCGGCGCAGATATTCGGTTCGCAGCGCCGCAAACACCTCGCGCGCCCGACCGTGCGTCAGAAGCCACGTCAACTTGTGACGCCAAAGCAGGTCCGCGTTGCCGATGACCGACGTCGTGGCGAAGATCGCAATCGGCACTTCGAAGCGCCGCAGCACCGGCCAGGCGTGCTCCTTGACGCTGCGCAGGCCGTCGTCGAACGTGACGAGCACGGCGCGATCGAGCGTGCGGCCATCCTCGACCGCCTCGATCAGCTCCACCAGCCCGACGGGTCGGTAGTGCCGGCGCAGAAACGCCATGTGGGCCGCCAGCTCGCTCGGCGTGTGGCGCAGCGGCAGGCCGACGGTGAATGGATCGTCGTTCGGCGCGATGCCGTGATAGGTGACGATGTTAATGCAGTGGGCGTTGACGTACCGTCGCGCCCAGCGCACCAGCCGCGCCCTCATCCCCTCCGCCGGATGCAAGTGTGTTTCCTCAAACATCGTTCCCCCGTATCGCATGTCGCACGGCCGCCTCCGGCTGTGTATGAGCCACAGCCACCTCCGGCTGTGCATGAGCCACAGCAGCCTCCGGCTGTGTATGAGCCACAGCCACCTCCGGCTGTGTATGAGCCACAGCCGCCCTCGGCTGTGTATGTGGCACAGCCGCCCTCGGCTGTGAATGGGGCACAGCCGCCCTCGGCTGTGAATGGGGCACAGCCGCCCTCGGCTGTGAATGGGGCACAGCCGCCCTCGGCTGTGAATGGGACACAGCCGCCCTCGGCTGTGTCCGCGTGGCACGGGCTTGCAGCCCGTGCACTCACCACCGCCGCCGTTCCCCAACGCTCCCTTCACGCTCCCGCCTTGGTCGCGTTCCGGGTGGCAGTTCGGATCGGACCGCACGCCACGGCCCCGCATTCGCAGGAGAGCAGCCCGTGCAACCCCCGTCGCTTGCGCGGCGGATTCTGAAGCGCCCAGCGCTAGCCGCTCGCTTCAATGCCGCTCATTCGCGCGGCGAATGCGTTACACGCAACGGCGTCCAGAACCTCTGCCAGCCGACCCGCCTGGGCCTGGCGCGTCCAGCGCCGCAGCCGCGTTCTGTCCGTCGGGACATCCGCTTCGCCGAGTCGCACACGTCTGAAAATCGCCTCCATCGCCGCCAGCGCGCCATCTTCGTCATCCGGCGGCACGCACCACGCGCCGGGAAACGAGCGCAGCAACCGCGCGGCAGCGCCGCGCGCCGGCGCCAGCGCCAAAATCGGCCGCGCGGCGCCCAGATACTCGTACAGCTTTGTCGACGCGTCGCCCTCGGTTCCCGGTCCGTCGGCCATCACCAGCACATTGGCCGACGCGCGCGTCATGCACGCCAAAACCTGCTCGTGCGGCAGCGGATCGTGCACGACGACCGGCAGTCCGTGCGCCAGCTCCGCCAGCCGCGCGGCGTGCTCGCCCATGCGGCCGCACAGCACGAGCAGCGCACCACAACGTCGCGACTCATCCGTGGATGCAAAGCGACGAAAGGCGCGAACCAGAACCTCCGGCCGGCGGCCGGCGTAGAACGAGCCGGCATGAAAGAGGGTGAATCTCCCGGGTGTGAAGCATTCCGCCAGGCAGTCGGCCGCGCGTGGCTCGGTCGGACCGCAAGAGCCGTGGTCGTCGTTCAGGGCGCGCTCGAAGTCGGTCGGATCGAAACCGTTTTCGATCGTGACGAATCGGTCGCGCGCGACGGCGGGATAACGCTCGCGAAAACGCGCCGTCATCTCCTCGCTGACGCTCACGATGCATCGCGCACGGCGCACCACCGCCCGCTCCATCAGGCGCGCCGCCCGGCGTCGCCAGCCGGCGCGCCACGCCGGCGCATGTGCGTACTCGACCCACGGATCGCGGAACTCGGCGATCCACGGCCGCCGGATCGCTCGCTGCACCGCCCACGCGATGAGATGATCGCTGAACGGCATTCCGGTCGAGTAGATCGCGTCGAAACGCCATCGCCGGTGCAGCCGTTGCGCGGCGCGCACGGCTCGTCGCAGTCTCCATACGCCGGGATCCGGCATCGACAGGCGTTCTTCGAGCCGCTCGACGCGCCACTTCAAGCCGCGATACCACCAGTCCGTTCCGCGTCCCAGCGGCGAGGTCAGCCGTGACACCGCGCGAATCAGCGGAGTCAGCGGCGCCAGGCGCTCGGCGATCGTCGCCGCGACGACCGGTTCGACCCACGCCGAAGCATCGTTCGTCACCGCGCCCGCCGACGACGGCGGCGCCACGGTCAGCACGACCGGCCGCCAGCCGGAGTCGGGCAGATAGCGCACCATTTTCGAGATGCGCAGCGCGCCCGGACCCGTCGCCGGCGGAAACCGGCTGGCGATCACGAGCACCGTTCGCTTGTCATTGTCATTCGCGGGGGGAGTTTCAGCGTCACATCGACCTGCCTTGCGGCGGTCTGGAAAACGCGAAATCGGCGCAGCCGGGCCGGCGCCGCCCCTGCGATGGCGCGCGCACGGTGCGATGTCTGCCAGGGCTGTGGCTGAATCAGTCTCCCGTGTGCCCATACCGGCTCCGGTTCGGATTCCGCTGACCCATAACCGGTATCGGGTCGCGCCTGCGGCGACTGAAAGTACCGGCCCGATCCGGCGCGTCCGAAAAACGGAAAAGCGCGATCCCCGCCGCCGGACTGAATCCGCCGCCGCCGATGACCGTTATAGGAATCGGATGTCCCGTATCCTGATGCTGCTGACGAACGAATTTGCCCCCGATCCGCGCGTGGCGACCGAAATCGAGACGCTGATCGAAGCCGGCCACACGGTGCGGCTGATCTGCTGGGACCGAGAGACTCCTGCCGCCGGTGCGCTGCCGGCGCGGGAAATGCGTCACGGCGGCCGGCTGAGCATCGAACGGATTCATGTCCCCTCGACCCACGGGCGAGGGTTGTCACAGACGTGGCGCCTGGTGCGGTTCTGGCGCGTTGCGGGGCGACGCGCGGGCGACGAGCCGTTCGATACGATCCACGCGCATGACTTCGACACCTGGCCGCTGGCGTGGCATCTCGCGCGACGCGGACTGCACCGCCGAGCCGCCGCGGAAAGCCGCTCAAACGCGGCGCTTGTGCTCGACGCACACGAGAGTTACTCGGACATGATGCGCGGTCATCTTCCGGGCTGGGCCTGCCGGCTGATACGCCGCATGGAGGACGTTCTGCTGCCGCAGGCGGATGCGGTGATCACCGTCGGACGGCGGCTGGCGGCGGAACTGACGTCGCGCGGCGCGCGAGGGGTTTGCGTTCTGCCCAACTGCAAGCGTCGGGCCGACTATCAAATCGAGGAGGAACAACGCCGCGCGTTCCGCGACGAGATGAACGTCGCGCCCGAGCAGTGGACGCTGGGTTACGTGTCGCACCTCGGGCCGGAGCGGCCGGTTCCCGCCATGATTCGCGCGGTGGCGGCCGAGCCGCGCGTCGTATGCATCGTCGGCGGCGACGGTCACTTTGCCCCGGCGCTGCGCGAGGCGGCGGCGCGGCATCCCAACATCCGCTATCTCGGACGCGTGCCGCCGCGCGACGTGCCGCGCATCAGCGCGTGCGTCGATGCGATCTTCTGCGGATTCGATCCCGACAATCCCAATGCCCGCTTCAGCGCGCCGAACAAGCTGTTCGAAGCGCTCGCCGCCGGCCGGCCGCTGCTGACCGGCACGTACGGCGAAATCGGAGAGATTGTGTCGCGACACGGCTGCGGCGTGGCCCTGCCGCGCTTCGACGAAGCGGAGCTTGCCCGCGGGCTGGCAACGCTGTCGGATCCGGCGGCTCGCGCGGAGATGGCGATCCGCTCGGCGGAACTGGGGCGCGCTCAGTACGATTGGGACTTCGTGAAAGGTCGGCTGATCGAGCTGTATGCCGCGCTTCAGCGGCGAAGCTGCTGCGCGAAGCCCGGCTGCGCGAACAGCCTCTTGGCCTCCCCCACCAGGTAGAACGATCCCGTGATGCACAGCAGGTCTTCGCGCGTCACCGCCTTGGCGGCGGTGTGCACGGCGGCCTCGAGGTTCGGCTCGACCTGTGCCATGCGGCCGGTCAGCTCGACGAACCGCGCCGCCAGTTCCTGCGGTTCGCACGCCCGCGGCGAGGGGATGCGCGTGAAGATGATCTTGTCGGCGCCGAGTTGCAGATGCTGCAACATCCCCTGGAGGTCCTTGTCGGAGGCGCAGCCGAAGATCAGCACCATCGAATCGTACGAAATATTCTGGCCGATGGCGCGCATCAGGGCGTCGATGCTGGCGCCGTTGTGCGCCGCATCGACCAGCACGCGCGGCGAGTCGCAGATCATCTCCATCCGGCCGGGCAGGTGCACCGACGCCAGGCCGTTGATGGCCGCTTCGTCGTCGATGCGAAAGCCCTGGCTGCGCAGCACATCGAGCATGCTCAGCGCCACGCCGCAGTTGATGGCCTGATGCTCGCCGGGCAGCGGCACGGCCAGATGCTCGAAGCGGCTGGTGGAGGTCGAGATCGACACGCGCGTGTGCGGCCCGTTGGCGCGCGAGCGCTCAAAGCGATAGCTGAATTCGATGTCGTCGCCGGCGAATCGCAGCGGGGCGCCGACGCGCTCCGCGATGCGGCGCAGCGTGCGCTTCACTTCCGGCGTCTGCGGCGCCGAAATGGCGGGCACGCCGTGCTTGAAGATGCCGGCCTTCTCCTCGGCGATCGCCGAGAGCGAATGACCCAGCATCGACATGTGGTCCATGCTGATGCTCGTCAGGGCGCAGACCGCCGGGCGCGGAACCACGTTGGTGCAGTCGAGCCGCCCGCCCAGTCCGGTTTCGAGAATCGCAAGGTCGACCTTCTTGTCGGCGAAATAGGCGAACGCGCCTACGGTGAGCGCTTCGAAGAACGTGGGCTGCTTGCCGCGGAGCACCTTGCCGGCAACCTCGGCGACGCGGCCGATAACGCGGGCGAACTCGTTCTCGGAGATCATACGTCCGTTGACGACGATGCGCTCGCGCACGTCCATCAGATGCGGCGACGTGTACAGCCCGACGTGAAGCCCGTTGGCCGCCAGCATGTGGTATAGCATCGTGGCGGTGGAACCCTTGCCCTTGGTGCCGGCGATGTGCGCGACCTTGATGCGTTTGTGCGGGTTGCCCAGCGCCGCGAGCAAGCGCTGCGTCTGAGCCAGATTGAAGGCGGGGCGCGCACGATGCGGCAGGACGATCCGCTCGTAGTTCACGAGCGATTCGAGATAGGCCTGGGCCGCTCGAAAAGTGCGGATTTGCCCGTTGCCATTCGTCCGCTTTTCGACTCGTCGGGGTTTGCGAACGCGTTGAGCGATCATGGAAGCAGCCATAACCATAGGGGAGTTATCGTAACGTTCGATCACAGCGGGGTCAAGCGTCGAATCGAGGGCCGTCATCGCCGCCCGTTCCCCGTACTATCGATATAATATCATGTATAACAATACTTTACGATCATACACCTGTCGAAAAAAGGATATTCACAAAGGCACAAAAACGTTCAAACCAACCGATTATTGGCCCATTCGATTGCGGGATGATAGTAATGCATATTGCCTTGCCGCAACGGTCTGTGCCCTTGCAACGCTCATCCCGATTCTCTTACCGGACCTTGTTATCAGAGATACGTCCCAATAACTCAATCGCCGTTGCGCAAGGACCCGGGTCTTGAGCGCGCGAATCGTTACACCCTATTTATACAGGACGGATTCGGAAGCGTGGCGGTTCGCCGCTGCAACAAAGAAGCCCTGTAATCGCAGACTGCCGGTTTATCCGCCGCGCGTCCAATAATATGAACCGACTCGTCAAGTGTGTTACGCCCGAGGCGAAGTCACTTTGACCCGCGCATCCGGTCAAGATCTTCCCGCAACTCCGGCGAAACATAACGACTTTCCCATTCCGGTGTCTCTGCAATCGCCGCCAGCGTTCGCTCGTAGCGCGTGTCGATGTCCGCGGCGCTGTCCACGAACAGCACGCGCCGGCCGCGCAGCTCGCACAGCCCGCCGCCATCTCCGCCGAGCGACTCGCGACGAATCTCCAGGCCGATCTGTTCCGCCAGCGTCAACAGCGCCTCTAGGCGTTGGTGCAGGTCCATACGCGCATCAAACCGCGCCATCCCGACCGGGTCAACGACGCATAGAATCACGCTTATGTCGCACCGCCGCACCGGCTCGTCGCGCCTGCGTTTCATCTTGCGCGATGTGATCGGCCTGCGCGGCGATCCAGAGACCGCCACCGCCGCGTACGAGGAAACCTTCGAGGCACACCTGGGATTCGGCGGTCGCGCCATCGCCTTCGGAACCGGCCGCTCGGCGCTCTATGCCATCCTGCGAAGCCTCGACGTCGGCCGCGATGACGAGGTCATTCTCTCGGCCTACACGTGTCACTCGGTGCCGCGGACGATTCGCGCGACCGGCGCCCGCGCCGTTTACGTCGATATCGATCCGGACAATCTCGGTCCCGATCCCGCACACGTCGTCCAGGCCGTCACGCCGCAAACCAAAGCGATCCTCGTGCAGCACAGCTTCGGCTGGCCGGCGCGCGTCGATCTGATTCGCGAGACGGCCGCACGGCACGGCCTGCCGGTGATCGAGGACTGCTGCCAGACGCTCGGCGCTCGACTGCACGATATGCCCGTGGGTTCCTTCGGCGTCGCGGCGTTCTTCAGCTCGCAATGGAACAAGCCCTACAGCACCGGCCAGGGGGGCATGGCGGTCGTTCACGACGGCGAGCTGGCCGAGCGCGTTCGCGACTTTCGCGACGAGCATTCGGCGTTGCCGAACCGGATGCGACGCAAGACGCTCGCCGCCGAGTTGCTGGCTTTCGAGTTGTTCATGTACCCGAGCACGGCGGCGGCGCTGACGTCGGCGTTTCGCGCCCTGTCGCGCGTCTTCGGGCTGCACGGGGGCGACTCGGCGATGTCCGACGAGGAGGTGCGGCGCGAGCTGGAGCACGGCGAATGGCCGACGACGCTGCAAGCGGTGCTGGGGCGCTTGGAAGTCGAACGGCACGCGCAGCAATCCGCGCAGCGCCGGACGACCGCGGAAGCGCTGCGCGCGTCGCTCAAGACGCTCGGGTTTGCGCCGCTCGATCGTGCGGCAGACCGTGAAGAAGCGCCGCTGCGGCTGCCGGTGCGCGTGCGCGATCCGCTGGCCGCCATCGCGGCGGCACGGCGCTATGGTTTTGAGTTGACAACGTGGTTCGACGTGCCGCTCGATCCGCTGGCCGCCTATCGCCCCGAGCCGGACTACGCGCCCGGCGCGTGCCCGCGCGCCGAGCAGGCCGCCCGGCAGATCGTGCTGGTCCCCCTCGGTCGGCGCATCACGCCGCGCGTCGTGCGGCGAATCGAGCGGTTGTTCCGCGAACACCCCGAGCTGCGCATCGGTTGACGGCGGCGGCGAAGACAAGAAACCAGGATGACCGGCCCACCGCAACGCGGCGCGTTTCCTGTTGCGAGCCTCAAGCGCGAGCGCGACTTCACCAGCGCTGTGGCAGGAAGTCCCCGGCGATGGCGCTTGAGGCTCGAATCAACATCCGCGAGGCTGATCGCTCACTGCTTCCCGCTCGGGTGTTAACTTGCCATCGAGATATCGCGTCACTTCGCGCACCAGCGCGCGATCGGCAGCGCTGAGGCGGCGGCGGCCGAGATAGTACGTCAGCCAGCGCAGCCGCTGCGTGCGCGTCAGCCGCTGTCGCGCCAGCTTGTCGAGCTGCGCCAGATCGCGCATGCGGCCGTGCGCGCGGCCCCACCGCGTGCGCAGCGGGCCGCCGCGCGACGAATCGATCGGGATGACGTCAAATCCGTCGCCGGCCGGGCGAATCAGCAGATTACGCCATTGAAGGTCGAAATGATAGAAGTGCGCCGCGTGCATGCGCGCCACCGCGCCCGCCACGGCGCGCATGAGTCGAGCCATCGCGCCTGGCGGAGTCGGCGCGAGCGGCCATTCATCGAGTCCGACGGCGCCCTCGACTGCGCGCGTCAGCAGGAAGGCATCCAGCAGGCGCACACCGCGGCGGTGCACGCCGTACGCGATGACGTCCGGCGTATTCAGCCCGCAACGTGAACGCAACCGCTCGAAGTTGCGCGCCTCGACGCGCGCCTTGTCGACCGCCCAGCGCCAGCGCCGCCGCGGACCCGCGTAGCGATAGCGCTTCAAGAACAGCGTTTCGCGACGCCCGCCGGCTTCAATCGCGATGCGCCGCGTCCGCGTCGTGCCCGACTGCGAAACGATGACGCCCAGTGACGTATCGACAAAATCGCCATAGTCGCGCAAGCCCGCCGCCGCCAGCGGCTCGCGCATCTGCGGCTCGACCCAACGAATGACCGCGCCCATCGGCGGGAGTTTACCCGTAGCGGCGCGGGCGGCGCACGCCACAGCCGTGAACCGCCGATGCACGCTGTTATTCAATGGGCATGTATATGTCGGTCAGCAAATCGGCCGGCGCGGTGTTCATCGGGCTGTTCAGATAGTGCTCCATGCACGGGGCCGAGCGCGCTTCGTGGCCGGCGGCGGGCATCCACTCACCGCAAAGCCGCGTGTAGGTTTCGCCCAGCTTTTCGTAGGGGCCGCGATGCCGCGTAACCGCGTAGCGTCCGCCGCCGATCTCCTGCACGCCCACGGCGCCTTCGGGCGCTACGTCGCGCGTGACCGTCAGACAGGCGTCGTAACGCAGCTTGTCGGGCGGCGTCACGCTCGGATCGTCATAACAGACACCCAGCAACCGCGCACCGGGACCGACCAGCCCGCGCGGGCCGGCCCACGAGAACAGACGGCCCCACGCTTCGCCACAGGCCTGGTACGGCCCGATGTGCCGCACGAAAACCACTTTCGTCGGCGGCACATCTTCAACTCGAACGTCCATGGCAGCTCCTTTCGAACGATGAGGAATGAAATCGCTCGGTGCACCGTCGGCGGCAAAGTGAACGCCGCTGGGGACCGGCGGCGGAGGCATGATGCGGTGCGTTTCGCGGTATTGCGCCGGCGGTATGCCGAACATGGCCCGGAAGGCGCGCGTAAACGACTCGTGCGTCTCGTAGCCCGCCTCGAAGGCGATCTGCGTCACCGGCAGATCCCTTGCCTTCAGACGCATCGCGGCCCGCTCCAGACGCAGCCGCCGCACGTGCTCCATGACCGACTCGCCCACCATGCCGCGGAAAATGCGGTGAAAGTGGTAGGGCGAGAAATGAGCCAGCCGCGCCAGCTCCACCAGCTCCAACGGATCGTCCAGGCGACGCTGGATGTGCACCAGGACGCGCAGCATTCGTTCCTTGTAGCCTTGTTCAGTCGTTGGCGACACGCGGCGGCGCTCCTGATTCGCTGTGACACGCTCAGTATGCGCTATCGGATCACGTGTGGCTTGACCGTTTTTGCGGATTTTCACACGCGAGTCGAATTCGAGAGCGTATGGCCGCCGCGCTACTGGTCCTGGGCAGAATTGTTGCATCTTAGAACATGTATGAGAAGCCCGATTCGAGGAGTGCAGTTGCAGTCGATCGTTTCGCTGCTCGCGACGACGGCCCGCCGCTCGCTCACAGCCGCGGTTCGGTTCAGCCTTCTCAAACGCGTTCATATCGCAAGAACTCCCAGGCTCAGCCTCTGATGGGTCGGCTTCAGCCGACCTGTGTTTGCCACCAGCTTGAGCTGGTGGGACGCCGGCCACAGTACATCAAGTACCTCTTCCTTTCCTTCAGCCGGCTTCAGCCGGGCTTGGCTCTCGGTCCTCCGGAGAATCGCAGGCATCCAGTCTCACAGGCTCCGGCAGCAAGACCGGCTGAAGCCGGCTGATGAGAGATGGGAAGATGAACCAATCAAGCCGGACCGTCCACCACCGGTTGAAACCGGCGGCAAACGCCGGCCGGCTGAAGACCGGCCAGAGGGCAAGCCGCACACTCAGAACGTGTTTGAGAAGTCCGACTCGAGGCGAACAGTTGCAGTCGATCATTTCGTTCCTTGCGACGATGGCCCGCCGCGCGCTCACGGCCGCGGTTCGGATCGGCGTTCTTCGCACATGTTCATCGCGTCGCGAGCGAAAACGGATCGCGATCCCGCCGGCTGATGCGCACCTCAAGCCCCGGCATTCGTCGTCGCAGCGCATCGGCCAGCGCAGAAAGCACCGGCCGCTCGCTGGCCCAGTGGCCCAGCGCGATGGCGCACCAGCCGCGCCCCGCGAACGCCAGCGCGTCGTGATGCCGGATTTCGCCCGTGATGACCACGTCCGCCGCGCGCGACCGCGGAAACTGCTCGTCCAAACGTCCCGCCGAGCCGACGAGGATCGCCAGCTCACGCACCATCTGTCCGCCGCGTCCGACGATCTGCACGTACGCCGCGCCGCTCGCCTCGCGCAACCGCGCCGCCAGCCGATCCAGCCGCATCGGCCGCGGCAGCCGCGCCAGCCGGCCGATCCCAACTGCCTCGGGCTTGCCCGCCAGCGAGTACACATCGAAGGCCGGCTCCTCGTAGGGGTGCACTCGGCGCATCGCCGCGACCGCTTCCGGCAGGCGCGAGGTCGGACAGACCATCTCAAGCCGCACCTCCGCCACGGTCTCCAGCCGGCCTTTTTTCCCCACGACCGGATCGGTCTCCTCGCCGCCGAAGAACGTCCCCGTGCCGTCGATGCGAAAGCTGCACCGCTCGTACAGGCCGATGCGCCCCGCGCCGGCGGCCGAGAGCGCATCGGCGACCCGGTCGACGTGATCCGCGGGCACGAACGTCACGAGCTTGATTTCGGCAGCGCTGCCGGGAACGGTCGCATGTTCGAGCGGGCCGACGATCTCGGCGTCGCACAGCGCCGCGATCGCGTCGCCGGTTCCGCCGTCGGCCGCGTCGAGCGCCGTGTGCGGCGAGTAGATGGCGATGCCGTGCCGAATCGCGCGATGCACGACCGCCGGACCCGGGCCGCTTTGTGCGTCGCCGCGCTCACACAGCGAGCGAATCGGCTGGAACAGCGGCGGGTGATAACTGACGACCGCCTCGGCGCGAACGCGGATGGCTTCGTCCAGCACGTCGCGCGTCAGGTCGATGCACAGCAAGCAGCGGCGCAGTGGCGCGTCGAGCCGGCCGGCCAGCAGGCCGACGTTGTCCCACGACTGAGCCAGGCGGCGGGGCGCGATGGCGTCCATCCAACGTTCCAGGTCGGCCACACGATGGGTTTGCTTTGCCTGTGCCATGCGATGTGTATACCAGCGTTGCCTGCGGGCCGACAAGGCGCTTACACGACGGCCACGCGAATCCTTACACTCACACCTTCGATGTTCGAAGACGCCCTGTGCGAGCTGTGCGGCCGCGCGCCCGACGAGCGGCTGCTGACGACGCGCGATCTGGCCTGGGGCCAGCCCGGGCAATTCAACCTCATGCGCTGTCGCGGCTGCGGGCTGATCATCACCACGCCGCGGCCGGTCCCGGCCGAGATCGGCCGCTATTACGCGCCGTGGTACGACGGCCGGCCGCTGGAGTCGATCGCGCGCGAGCGGGCCGAGTCGCCGCTGTATCGCTTCATTCACTGGATGCGGCTGCGCGTACTGGAACGCAGCGGGCCGCTGACGGCCGGCATGAACGTGCTCGACGTCGGTGGCGGCCTGGGCGATCAGATGGCCTGTTTCATCGCGCGGCGCGGCGTGCGCGGCACGACGCTCGACTTCGACCCGGCCACGGCCGCCGCGTCGCTCGTGCGCGGGCGGGCCGCCGTGTGCTGCGGCGATCTGCTCGAGGCCGATCTGCCGGCCGAGGCCTTCGACGTAGTGACGCTGTACGAAACGCTGGAGCACGTCTATCGCCCGCGCGCCACGCTGGTCGCCGCGCGGCGCGTGCTGAAACCCGGCGGGCGGCTGGTGATCGAGGTGCCGGACTTCGACTCCCCGTGGCGGCGGGTGTTCGGCCGCTACTGGTTCGCGATGATGACGCCGACGCATCTGCACCATTTCACGAAGCCGTCGCTGCGGCGCGTGGCGGAGTCGGCGGGGTTCGCGGCCGTGCGGCACGTGGCGACGTTCTGTCCGCTTGAATCGGCGATGAGCCTGCTGATCGCCTATCGCACCGCCACGCGCACGCGCGAGGCTGATCTGACGGCCGGCTGGAACGCGTGGCCGCATGTGCCCGCGCTGCTGGCCATCGGCGCGTGGGCCGTCTGCGGCGACGTCCCGATTCAGGCGGCGATGTGGCTGGTGGGACGGACGGGGATACAGACGTTGATTGCCCGAAAGAAGTAATGCGGGCGCTTCATCTCGCATGGCACGGGCTTGTAGCCCGTGGACCGCGGCGCTAGCGCTTGCGGCTCGGATTCGCACGGCCGCCGCGCGACCGGGCCGCTGTACGAATGCACGGGCGTTCGCATGCCGCTCGCTGACGCTGCGCGACTCTGATCCACCGCCCCGCTGGCGTGCGCGGCGGGACGGCGGCTACACTGTCCGCGATTCCGTGGTTGCGCGCTTCACCAGTTCCGAATTTCGCCGCGCCGCGTCGACTCCCGCCGGAGTGCGCGCATGCTGCTGACGCTGCACCGCTACATCCTGCGCGAAATGCTCAAGACGTTCGCGCTGTGCGCGCTGGCGCTGACGTTGCTGGTCACGATGGGCGGCGGCGCCGCCAACCTGCTGCGCGGCGAGGGCTTCTCGGCCGCCGACGCCATCCGCATCTTCCTGCTGTTCGTCCCCGTCGCCGTCACGTTCGCCCTGCCGGTCGCCGCCATGTTCAGCGCCGCCATGACCTACGGCCGCATGAGCGCCGACAACGAAATCACCGCCTGCCGCGCCGCCGGCATCAACATCCATCGCCTGTTCGCCTCGGCCGTCGCCGTCGGAGCGGCCGTCAGCGGGCTGACCTATTACTCGTGGAACTATTTCATCCCGCATTACATCCAGGCCGGCGAGCAGATTGCCGGGACCGATCTGGCGCGGCTGGCGTCGGTGCATCTGCAAAAGAATCTGGCGCTGACGTTCGGCCGCATGGTGCTGCACGCCGACCGCGCGCTGCCGATTGAAGTCGAAGCCGATCAACCGCTGCGGCAGCGACTGCGGCTGGAGGGCGTGGCGTTTCTCGAGCTGGACGGGACGGAAATCGTCTCTTACGGCACGGCCCGCGTGGCGACGGTGATGTTCGACCGTACGGGCGATCATCCCCAGGTCAGCGCCGATCTGTGGGACGTGCGCACCTACAACGCGCGGCGCGGCCAGTACGCGGCGACGGAGTATCAGCCGCTGGCGCCCTACACGATTCCGCTGTCCTCGCGCGAGCGCGTCAGTTTCCTCGATCTGCCGACGCTGCGTTCCTACGCGCGCGATCCCACGCAAGTCAAGGAGGTCGCCGGCGCGCTGACCGGCCTGCGCCGCGCGCTGCTGCACATGTACGCCTATGAGCACGTCGTCGCGGCGTTGGACGGCGGGCGCGGCGCGTGCGAACTGTCGTCGCGCGATGCGCGGATCGAGCTGCGGGCCGAAGTGTCGCGACGCAGCCGCAAGTTCGGCGACATCGGCCTGCGCAACGTGCGGGTGCGCCAGTCCGGCAACGGCGTGACGCGCGTCTACTCGGCCGCATCGGGCACGGTCGTCATGAAGGAACATCCCGACCGGCCGGGCGGATCGGTGATCCAGATCGAGCTGGTCGACGCCGATCAGACCGACGAAGGCGCCGGCGGCCCGGCCGCCGAGGTCGTGCGCCGCGCCCGCGTGGCGCTGCCGACAATGGACGTGCCGGCGTCGGTGCGCGACCGGACGGCGCGGGTCAGCGACGCCGACATTCTCAATCCCGAAACGGCGCTGCCCGAGAACGACTCGATCCGCCAGGCGCGCGAGTGGGTCACGGATAAATACTATCAGAAAGCCGCCCAGGTCGTCGGGCTGATCCACTTCCGCTCGACGCTGGCGCTGAGCTGCGCGGCCATGATCCTGCTGGCGGCGCTGCTCGGCGTGATCTTCCGCGGCAGCCACGTGTTGACCGCCTTCGGCACGAGCTGCCTGCCCGCGCTGGCCGTCGCGCTCGTGATCCTGGCCGGGCGGCAGTTGTCCGAGCGGGGCGAGTACAACACGATCGGGCTGTCGGTGATGTGGGGCATGGATGCGCTGCTGGCGGCGGCGACGGCGCTGGTGGCGTTCCGGTGGCTGGGGCGTTGATGGCATTGAACCGGGCTTCGCTTCCCGGGGGCCGATAGCCCCCGGCCGACAGCGTGCGCCCTGCGGGCGAATGAACCGTGAGAATCCTCGACCGATACGTCCTCCGCGGCTTCCTCGTCAACTACGTCATCGCCCTGACGGTGATGATCGGCCTCTACGTCGTCATCGACCTGTTTTTCAACATCGACGAATTCTCCGGCGATCAGAAACGCCCCTTCGTCGAAACCGCCCGGCGCATCCTCGACTTCTACGGCTACAACATGCCGCTCTATTTCGTGCAGCTCTCGGGCGTCATCACCGTCGTGGCCGCTTGCGCCACGCTGGCCCGCATGCACCGTGTCAACGAGCTGACCGCCGTGCTCGCCTCCGGCACGTCGCTCTATCGCGTCGCCTGGCCCGTCATCCTGGCCGGCCTGGGGATGAACCTTCTGTGGGTGCTCGATCAGGAGCTGCTCATTCCGCGCATCGCGCCCAAGCTGGCCCGTCCGCACGCCGACATCGAGGGCAACACCGTTTATCCCGTGTGGTTCGTCCCCGACCGCGATCGCGCCCTGCTCTCGGCGCGGCGCTTCCTGCCGTCGGCCGGCGAGTTGCGCGGTTTGACCGTCGTCTTCCGCGACGAGCAGGGCCGTCTGGTGCGCATCCTGCGGGCCGACGCCGCCCGCTGGGATCCGGCCCGCAAGGCCTGGGCGTTGACGCTGGGAATCGAGGAGCACCCCGGCCGCGAGTCCGCCGACGGCACGCCCTGGCACGAAGGCCGCGACGTCGTCAGCTACTACGAAAGCGATCTGACGCCGGACGGCATTCTGATTCAACAGGCGTCGCAATGGACGAATTTCCTCAGTTTGCGCGAAATCGAATCGGTGCAACGGCGCTTTCCCAACGACGCGGCGTTCGTCAAGGTCAAGCACGCCCGCATCACCACGCCGTTCGTCAATCTCATTCTGCTGCTGATGGGAATTCGCTTCTTTCTGACGCGCGAGCGCGTGTCGCTGGTCGTTGCCGGGGGATGGTGCATCCTGGTTTGCGGCGGCTGCTTCGTGCTGACGTTTTTCGCCCAGAACGTCGACTTTTCGGCCCTGGGAACCGGTCCGGCCTTGCCGGTGTGGCTGCCGGTGCTTATCTTTACTCCAGTCGCCGTGTGGATGTTTGACGGCCTGAAGACCTGATTCCCATGCCCGAAACCGCCACGCCCACTGCCGCGCCCCAGACGCGCACCCACCCGCGGCTCGCGCCGATGTACCACGTCGTGCTGCTCGACGACGACGATCACACCTATGAATACGTCGTCGAAATGCTGGGAAAGGTGTTCGGCTACGACGTGCCGAAAGCGTTCCGCATGGCCGAAGAAGTCGACCGCACCGGTCGGGTCATCGTCGATACCACGACGCTGGAGCGGGCGGAACTGAAGCGCGACCAGATTCACGCCTACGGCGCCGATCCGCGCATCGCGCGCTGCAAGGGCAGCATGTCGGCGGAAATCGAGCCGGCCGAAGATGGATGAGAAGTCGCGCCGAACAGGCGGCAGGAGTTTGCAGGGGGGTGGCGTGGCCAAGCCCTCGCGCAATCCGGGCCGGTTGGCTTCGGGTGGTACGGGCGTGCCGCCCGTTTTGTCGAGACTTTGCATTGGCCTGGCCATGATGTGCCCCGGCAGCGTGAGAAATCCTGTTTTTGTGTCAGTTCAAGCCCCGCGCGTGCATTGCCCGCGGCGGAGACACCCGTGACCGAGCATTCCACCGAAACCGCCGCCCCGACCGTTCTCGCGGGTGGCGCCGTCGATCGACCCGCCGCCGCGAAGAAGCGCCTGCATCGCCGGTTGTACGACTGGGTACTGCACTGGGCCGACACGCCCTACGGCGTGCCGGCGCTGTTTCTGCTGTCGTTTGCCGAGTCCAGCTTTTTTCCCATTCCGCCGGACGTGCTGCTGATCGCGCTGGTGCTGGGCAGGCCGGCGCGGGCCTTCTATTTCGCGGCGGTCTGCACCGTCGCCTCGGCCGCCGGCGGCGTGGCCGGCTACGGCATCGGCTGGGCGCTGATGGACACGGTGGGCCAGCGGATCATCGACTTCTATCACGCGCAGGACTACTGGGTGAAAGTAACGGCGTGGTACGCCGCGTATGATTTCTGGATTGTTTTTGTCGCCGCGTTCACGCCGATTCCCTACAAGGTGTTCACGATCGCCTCCGGCGCGTTCCACATGAACCTGCTCGGCTTCGCCGCCGTGTCGATCGTCGGCCGGGGGATGCGCTTCTTCATCGTCGCGGCGCTGCTCTATCATTTCGGCCCGCCGATGAAGCGGTTGATCGACAAGTACTTCGATCTGCTGTGCGTGCTGTTCGTCGTGCTGCTGATCGGCGGATTCGGCGTCGTTAAATGGCTGAAATGAGTCGCTTTGCTTCCGAGCCGCGCGGCGTCGGCAGGCGGTATCCGCCGCCCGTGCGAGATTCCCATCTCGCACCCGCTCGACGCAGGAATCCCTTCCCGCATATTCGCCGCGCGGCCCACTCTCGATCGGCAACGTGCACACGGCGATCGATCCGGAGCCGCCGCCATGAACCGCCTCGCCGAACTGCTGAACGCCTACGACCCGCACAAGCCGCTTGCCGACGCCGCCACGATTCCGAGCGGCTGGTACACCGACTCGTCGGTCGCCGACCTGGAGCGCCGCGCGGTTTTCAGCGCAGCGTGGCAGATGATCGGCCGCGTCGATGACGTGCGCGAACCGGGGCAGTTCATCACCGCCGAAATCGCCGGCGAGCCGGTGGCCGTGGTGCGCGGGCGCGACGGCGTTTTGCGCGGCTTCTTCAACGTCTGCCGCCATCACGCCGCGGCGGTGCTGACGCAGGCGTGCGGCACGGCGTCGCTGCTGCGGTGTCCGTATCACGGCTGGACCTACACCCTCGAGGGGGCATTGAAAGGCGCGCCGGAGTTCGAAGAGGTGCGCGGCTTCGAACGCAGCGACAACGGCCTGGTCCCGCTGGCGATCGATACGTGGGAGCCGTTCGTCTTCGTACGGCTCGACGCGCGCGGGCCGACGTTGGCGGACTGCGTCGGCGATCTGGCGCCGCGTGTCGCGAAGCTGAATCTGCCGGAACTGCGCTTCGTCGCCCGCCGCGCCTATGAGGTCGGCTGCAACTGGAAGGTTTACGTCGACAACTATCTCGACGGCGGCTATCACGTGCCGCACGCCCACAAGAGCCTGGGCAGCGTGCTCGACTATCAGGCCTATTCGATCGAAAACGGCCCGCGATTCTGTCAGCAGTCCAGCCCGATCGAGCCGGGCGGCGACGCGGCCACGGCCGCCGTGCGCGGCGGGCGGATGGCCTATTACTACTGGCTTTATCCGAATTTCATGCTCAACTGGTACGAAGGCGTGATGGACACCAATCTCGTCGTGCCGCGCGGCGTCGATCGCTGCGAGGTCGTGTTCGACTACTACTTCGCCGCCGCCGCGGCCGCCGACGAATCGCGCATCCGCCAGAGCATCGCCGTGTCCGAACGCGTGCAGGAAGAAGACCGGCTGGTGTGCGAATCGGTGCAACGCGGCCTGCGCAGCCGCGCCTACGACGTCGGCCGCCTTTCGGTCCGCCGCGAGGCGGGCGAGCACCTGTTCCACCGCCTGCTGCACGCGGATTTGACGGCGGGATTGAGGGCGGAGGATGTGATTCCGTGGTGAAGTAGGTACGGCGCCGGCTGCTCCGGCAACCCAAGCGACGAAGGGAAGAAAAGCAGCGTTGCACAATCGGCCGTCCGTTGATGGTGACGCCGCTTGTGTTTGTGTTGCTGGAAATCCGTCGCGCGACGCGAAGAAATCCGGCGGCAGAAGTCACGGAGGTCACTATCATCGAAGCAGGCGGTTTTACCGCAATGGGTCGCTGAATCGTACACACGGCCGCCAGTGGTTCTTCCCCGAAGGGGATCAACGTAAATAGCCGTGAGCGCAGCCCACGGAACTGAAGGGGCCGCACGACCGTCGTGCTACGGCCGGGGCGAAGCGCATGAACGCCTGACGGCACGTACTCGGGCGGTGCGATGTGGAACCCTCTCAGGGTTCCAATTGATAAACGACGTCCGATACCGTGGGTTTCACCCACGGCTATTCAAGTTCGTCCCTTTCAGGGATGGCGGCGCCCTGGGATCTGGACTGCGGCCGCACAGACTCTATGGATCATGCGGCCTGACGGCTCGAATTGTTGCGCCGCAGCAATTCACGCCTGTTCCACCGCCTCGATCAGCCTCCGGTCGAGCGCCAGCAACCGCACGTACGGATCCATCGCGCGCACTTCCAGAAACGTGGCCAGGTGGATCGCGTCGAGCGTTCGCAGGGATGCGGCCGGGGCGACGCGACCGGCGCTGTCGCAAATGGCGCGTGTCATTTCCAACAGATCGATCGTCGGCGACAGCGCTGCCCAGTCACGACGAATCCGCGTCAAGTCCGCCCGCCGCTGCGGCGCCTTCAGCGCCAGGCGGCAGAAGGCGCGCTCGACTTCGACGAACAGCAATCTCGACGAATAGCGCCGCCCGGCGGCGTTCAGACGTGCCGCAGCTTCGTCGGCGCCGCTTTCGCGAAACAGCACGGCCAGGACGGCCGATGCGTCGAGGTACAGGTTCATCAGTTTCGATCCGCGCGAAGCTCATCCAGCAATTCCGCCGCGCTAACCGGCAGGGGTCCGCCCGGCAGCGGTTCGAGCTTCAACGACGCCGGCGGCCGACTGTGCAACGTGGCCTCGCCGCGCTCGGCGCTGTTCTGGAGCGCCTCGTCGAGGCTCGAAGGCGGCACGGGCTGGCGGCGGGCCGGGCGCAGCTCGGCTACCACCTCATCGCGGTCGGTGACGAGAATCGTCTCGCCCGCCCGGGCCATGCGGATGTACTCGCTAAGTCGGGCCTTGAGCGCTTTGATGCCGACGGCTTTCATTCCTTCATGGTAGTCACTGGTGGTCACCGAGTCAAACGAGGCGGAAGCTGGGATTGTGAAGCCGTCACAACGCGCCTCACAAACGCCTATACATGATCCGGCGGCTGAATCTTCTCGACCTTGCCCGCCGCCAGCAATGCCTGGTACTCGCGCCAGGTCATCGACGGCTTGCCAGTGTCGACGTCCTTCATCGTGATGCAGCCGTAGACCGGGCAGACCAGCGAGCACATGTTGCAGCCGACGCACGTGTCCTGGTTGATCGTATAGACGTTGACGTACCCGTCACCCGCGCCGAACAGGTAGCGCTCGCCGCCCGAAACAAACGTCCGCCCGCCGTTGCCCATCTCCGCCAGAACCGTCCCTTCGTCGCCGCGTCGCCGCGTCGCTACGTCGCGCTTCCCTTCGTGCCTTCGGGCCTTCGTGCCTTCGTGCATCATTTCCATTCGCCGCACAAACTCCCCCTCTTCCACGCGCTCACGCCGAATCGACTGATGACAGCCGTCCTCGCACGCGATGTAACACAGGCCGCAGTTGATGCACTTGTCCTGGTCGATCTCGGCCACGATCTTGTAGTTCAGATCGAGATCGCTCCACTCCACGATGCGCTGCGTCGACCGGCCGACGAAGTCGCCCAGCCGCGCGAAGCCCTTCTGCCGCATCCAGCCCTTCAGCCCGTCGATCAGCGGGTCGATGATGCGAAAGCCGTAGTGCATCACCGCCGTGCACACCTGCACGCACGACGCCCCCAGCAGCATGTGTTCGACCGCGTCCTGCCACGCCTGAATGCCGCCGATGCCGCTGATCGGCAGGCGGATTTCCGGATCGGTCGCGATCTGGCTGACCAGGTGCAGCGCGATCGGCTTGACCGCCGGGCCGCAGTAGCCGCCGTGCGAGCCGCGTCCGCGCACCTGCGGCCGCGGCGCCAGCGTGTCGAGGTCCAGCCCCATGATCGAGTTGACGGTGTTGATCAGCGAGATGGCGTCCGCGCCGCCACGCTGCGCGGCGCGGCCGATGGCGCGAATATCGCTGACGTTGGGCGTCAGCTTGACCATCACCGGCGTGCGGGCGACTTCCTTGACCCACTGGACGATCATGCAGGTGTAATCGGGCACCTGGCCGACGGCCGATCCCATGCCGCGCTCGGACATGCCGTGCGGGCAGCCGAAGTTCAGCTCGATGCCGTCGGCGCCGGCGTCCTCGGTGCGCTTGACGATGTCGTGCCACGTTTCGCGCTTGCTTTCGACCATCAGCGAGACGAACAGCGCGCGGTCGGGGAAGTCGCGCTTGACGCTGGCGATCTCGCGCAGATTCACTTCCAGCGGGCGGTCGGTGATCAGTTCGATGTTGTTCAGTCCCATGACCTTGCGGCCGTCGTAGTCGACCGCGCCGTAGCGCGACGCGACGTTGACAATCGGATCGTGGGAGATGGTCTTCCAGACCGCGCCGCCCCAGCCGGCCTCGAACGCCCGGCGCACCTGGTACTCGGAATTAGTCGGCGGCGCCGAGGCAAGCCAGAACGGATTCGGCGCGCGAACGCCGCAGAATTCGACCGACAGATCGGGTTCGTGATTGCGGGAATCGTCGTGCACGGGAGCAGCCTCCAGTAATCAGGCGCGAATCGGAGAACAGGCCCTTTTCTTCTATCTTATCGCCGACGCATTCGCGGAACAGCCGCCCCCGGCTGTGGGTGTGGCACAGCCGCCCCCGGCTGTGAGTGTGGCACAGCCGCCCTCGGCTGTGCATGGGGCACAGCCGCCCCCGGCTGTGAATGGGGCACAGCCGCCCTCGGCTGTCGGTGGTACGGGCGTCTCGCCCGTCCCCGCGTGGCACGGGCTTGTAGCCCGTGGGGCACAGTCGCCCCCGGCTGTGAGTGTGGCACAGCCGCCCTCGGCTGTGATTCCCGAGTCCTCCAACGCCCGCTGCAAGCCTCTGCGCCGCAAACGGTTGCGCTTTTGAGCGCGCTGCTTGCCGCAGTGCTTGGAACCTTTCCCGTGTCCCCCGCTTTCGGTCAGGCCTGCCTCGATCCGCTCGACCGCGCGCCCCCCTTCTGTCCCGTCGCCGAACGGGTCTTCGACATCAGCACGAACGGCAGCGTCATCGCCCTGGCCGATGTCAACGCCGATGGCGCCGTCGATGTCCTCACGCTGCATGGACCGTACGAGGTCGA
>WYBU01000052.1 GCA_011525745.1 Planctomycetaceae bacterium
AACTTCATCCCCGATGAGTGCGACGCGGCCGGGGCGACCAGCGCGGACGTGAACACCAACAACGTCCCCGACGAGTGCGAGCCGGACTGCAACGGCAACACGACGCCGGATGAGCTGGACATCTCAGCGGGGACGAGCGCGGACGTGAACACCAACGGCGTGCCGGATGAGTGCGAGCCGGACTGCAACACCAACAACACGCCCGATTCGTATGACGTGACCACGGCCGCCAGCGAGGACTGCAATTCCAACGGCGTGCCGGATGAGTGCGACCGCGACTGCAACAGCAACGGCACGCCGGACTATTGCGACGTGCGCGATCTGTACAGCGCCGACTGCAACACCAATCTGCGGCCGGATGAGTGCGACGATGATTGCAACACCAACGGCACGCCGGACGCCTGCGACCTGGCGGCGCAGAGCAGTCCCGACTGCAACACCAACCGGCTGCCGGATGAGTGCGATCTGATTCTGCCCTTCATGCCGAGCGAGGATGTCAACAGCAACGGCACGCCGGATGAGTGCGAGGAGGGCGAGTCGGCCCAGGGCGGCGGGGATTCGGGCGGTTCGGGCGAGTCGCAGGGCGGCGAGTCCGAGGAAAGCGACGCGGGCGGTCCCGTGCCATTGACCGACGAACAGCGGCGCGAGGCGTTGAGCGATTTGCTGAACTGGATTCGCGACAACGACCTGCGCAGCCTGCCGCACTGGCAGCAGTACCCGCTGTTCGACAAGAAGGCGCGGGAGCTGGGGTTGTGGTGAGGGAAGACCCGCGCGCTCGCAAGCGCTTTCAGACGCGCACCATGACGGGGCGGCCCGTCCGATCCCGCAAACGCGTAAACCATGTACCATCTAGTGCCTGTAATGGGTAGGCCGCGAGCCGTGGCGGCGGACGCGCATCGCAACACAGACGCCGTCGTTTGAACGCTCAACCCGCGCCTTGACACGCCCCATGCCCCCAACTACCCTTTCCGATTCGCCGCGTGGAATCCACGCGCCGACGGCGGCTCGGCCGCCGAAGTGCCGACGGCGACGATCGCCGGCGCGCAGGTGCTTGCTACACAACGACTAACGGTGCGTTTATGGTTCCTCCGCAGAAAGTATCCAAGGGGAGAAAGCGCCGCCGCAGGGCACATCATGCCCTCACGGCGCCGAATCTTGTACCTTGCCCGCAATGTCAGGCCGCGCGGCGTCCGCACACGGTATGCGAGCGGTGCGGCTATGCCGGTCGCAAACTCTCCATCCCCGTCAAGACCGAGGAGAAGTAACCCCTCATGCGCATCGCGCTGGACGCCATGGGCGGCGATCATGCGCCGCGCGAGATCGTGCGGGGCGCGGTCGAGGGGCTGGAGTATCTCGGCCCCGAGGACCAGCTTCTGCTCATCGGCGTGCGCGACACCGTGCAGGCCGAGCTGGGCGCGGCGGGCGCGAATGATGCGCGCCTCGTCATCGAGCACGCCTCGCAGGTCATCGGCATGGACGACGTCCCCGTCGAGGCGCTCAAGCAGAAGCGCGACTCGTCGATCGTCCGCATGGCCACGCTCGCTTCGCAGAAGAAAGTCGACGCGGTCATCTCCGCCGGAAACACCGGCGCGTGCGTCGCGGCGTGTCAGCTTCGCATGAGA
Source organism: Planctomycetaceae bacterium (assembly GCA_011525745.1). GTDB lineage: Bacteria > Planctomycetota > Phycisphaerae > UBA1845 > UTPLA1 > PLA4. The sequence goes on from WYBU01000052.1 coordinate 1,623, forward strand.
ACGCTCGAAGGCGTCTCGCGGCCGGGCATCGCCGTCGTGCTTCCTTCCTTTCACGGCCCGATCGTCATTTGCGACGTCGGCGCCAACATTGCTCCCAAGCCGTTTCACCTGCTGCAATACGCCCAGATGTCCGCCGCCTACGCACAGTCGATGTTCAACGTCGAGCGCCCGCGCATCGGCCTGCTGTCGATCGGCGAGGAGGAAGTCAAGGGCAACGTGCTGGTCAAGGAGGCGCGACGGCTGATCAAGGAAGACGCGCGGCTGAACTACATCGGCAACGTCGAGGGACGCGACCTGTTCCGCGATATGGTCGACGTCGTGGTCTGCGACGGCTTCGTCGGCAACGTCGTGCTCAAACTCACCGAGGGGCTGGCCGAGGGGCTGATGAAGACCATTGCCGCCGAGGTCGCCCGCGAAAGCCGCGATCTGGCGCCGCGCTTCAAGCCGATCATCGAGGCGATTTGGGCGAGGCACGACTATGCCGAGTACGGCGGCGCGCCGCTGCTGGGCGTCGACGGCATCTGCATCATCTGTCACGGCAGCAGCAACTCCCGCGCCATCAAGAACGCCGTGCGCGTCGCGCGCGACTGCATTGTCCGCCGCTTCAACGACGAACTCGGGCGAAAGCTCACGAGGGCCCCTGATGCCTGATCCCATTGGCCTGCGAATCGCCGGCAGCGGCCACTTTCTGCCCGAACGCGTTTATGACAACGCGCACTTCGAGTCCTACCTCGACACGTCGGACGCGTGGATCCGCGAGCGTACCGGCATCCGCACGCGGCACATCGCCGGCGAGGGCGAGTCCACGGCCACGATGGCCGTCGCCGCCGCCCGCGCCGCCCTCGAAGACGCAAAACTCAAACCAACCGATCTCGATTTGATCATCGTCGCGACGATCACGCCCGAGCACGTGTTCCCGTCGACCGCGTGCTGCGTGGCGCGGCAACTCGGCCTGACTTCGACGCCCGCATTCGACCTGGCCGCGACGTGCAGCGGCTTTATCTACGCCACGGTCACCGCCGCGCATCTGACGCGCGGAAAGACGTACCGCACGATTCTGGTCATCGGCGCCGAAACGATGTCGCGCATCACCGACTATCAGGACCGCTCCAGTTGCATCCTCTTCGGCGACGGGGCCGGCGCCGTCGTACTGAACGCCCTGCCCGATGCGACCGGCCCGGCGCTGCTGCATCATCGCATTCACGCCGACGGCCACGGCCACGAATCGCTGTGGGTCCCCGCCGGCGGCTCCTGCCTGCCCGCCTCGCAGATGACCGTCAATGAACGGCTGCACTACGTCAAGATGCAGGGACGCGAGGTGTTCAAGCAGGCCGTCAGCACGCTGCGACAAGTGGTCGAAGGCACGCTTTCCGAAGCGGGGGTCACTTCCGACGACGTAGCGCTGCTGATCTCGCACCAGTCCAACATCCGCATCATGGAGGCGGCACGCGCCAAGCTCGGCATCCCGCTGGAGAAGATGTACGTCAACATCGACCGCATCGGCAACACGTCGGCCGCGTCGATTCCGATCGCGCTCGACGAAGCGCGCCGCGGCGGCCATGTCCGCGGCGGAGACCTGGTGATGTTCGTGGCCTTCGGGGCGGGTTTCACGTGGGGTTCAATGCTCTGGCGCATGTAACGTCGCGGGCGGCAATAACACCGGAACAAGAGGAACCAATCGTGGGACGAACCGCAGTCATCTTCCCCGGACAGGGCGCACAAGTCGTCGGCATGGGCCGCGACTTTGTCGAACGCTCCGCCGCCGCGCGGCGTACTTTCGAAGACGCCAACCGCATCCTCGGCTTCGACCTCGCCGATCTATGCTTCAGCGGCCCGGCCGAGCGTCTCAACGCGACCGACATTTCACAGCCGGCCATCTTCGTCACATCCGTCGCCGTCTGGTCCGCCATACAGGAGGACTCGGCGCTGGCGGCGGAAATCCGTCCCGACGCATCGGCCGGCCTGAGCCTGGGCGAATACACGGCCCTGTGGCTGGCCGAAGCGCTGTCGTTCGAGGACGCGCTGCGGCTGGTGAATCGGCGCGGACAGCTCATGCAGCGCGCCGCCGAAGCCCGACCCGGCGGCATGGTCTCGGTCATGGGTCTGAATTCCGATCAGATCGACCAGGTCGTACACGAAGCCGCTTGTAATGACGTACTGGTCGCGTCCAATTTCAACGCGCCGGGGCAGACGGTTCTGTCCGGCGATCAGGTCGCCTGCGAACGCGTGCCGCCCATCGTCGAACGTCTCGGCGGACGCGCCGCCGCGCTGCGCGTGGCGGGCGCCTTTCATTCGCCATTGATGCAATCGGCGGCCGAGGAACTGAAGACCGCGCTGGCCGCAACCACCGTAAACGCGCCGCGAATCCCGGTGGCGGCCAACGTGACCGGCGATTATCATGAAGACCCGGAGCGCATCCGCGCGCTGCTGTACACGCAGGTCGCCCGGCCGATTCATTGGCACGCGTCGATCGAACGGCTGATTCGCGACGGGATCGAGCGCTTCGTCGAAGTCGGGCCGGGCCGGGTGCTCACGGGACTGATGCGCAGTATTGATCGGTCGGTGCAGGCCGTTAACATCTCGACGGCCCAGGCGATGGACAAATTCAGGACCGCCGGCGCGGCGGCGAAGGGATCGGATTAAGCGTGGCGATTCTGAATGAACAGGTGGCCGTCGTCACGGGCGGTTCGCGCGGTATCGGGCGAGCGATCTCGCTGGCCTTGTCGCGCGAAGGCGCTACCGTCGTGGTCTGCGCCCGCAACCGCGACAAGCTCGAGTCGCTGCCGGCCGAGGCCGCCGATCGCCGCTGTCCCGGTCGCATCGTGCCCCGCGCGCTGGACGTGACCGACGCCGCCGCCATCGAACCGTGGTTCGACGCGCTGGCCACCGAGTACGGCCGCGTCGATATTCTGGTCAACAACGCAGGGATCACGCGCGACGGCCTGATGATGAACATGACCGACGAGCAGTTCGACGAAGTGCTCACGACCAACCTGCGGTCGATCTTCTGGCTGACGCGCGCCGCCAGCAAATACATGGTGCGGGCGCGCTACGGGCGCGTCATCAACCTGACGAGCGTGTCGGGCATCATGGGCAACAGCGGTCAGGCGAATTACGCCGCCAGCAAGGCCGGCGTGATCGGCTTCACCAAATCGGTTGCGAAGGAACTGGCCCGCCGCGGCGTCACCTGCAACGCGGTCGCGCCCGGCTTCATCAAGACCGACATGACCAACGTGCTGCCGCAGAAGGTGAAGGAGCAGGTCAAGGGACTGATTCCGCTTCAGCGTTTTGGCGAGCCGGACGAGGTTGCCGCGGCCGTGCTGTTCCTCGCGTCGCCCGCGGCGAGTTACGTCAACGGTCAGATTCTGGTAGTCGACGGGGGCCTGCACATGTAACCGCACGGCGGCGGCCGCCGTGACTGAACGTGTTTTCAACCTGGGATGTGACAAGGGAGGTTTGTACGTGGCGTCAAACGAGGAAATCGAACAGAAGGTCATCGCCATCGTGAGCGATCAGATGGGCGTGGAAAAGAGCGAGATCACGCGCGACACGTCGTTTGTCAACGATCTGAACGCCGACTCGCTCGACACGGTCGAACTCGTCATGGAGTTCGAAGATGAATTCGAGCTGACCATTCCCGACGAGGAAGCCGAGAAGATTCAGACCGTCGGACAGGCTGTGGACTACATCGCCCGCGCCCGGCGCGAGAAAGAGTCCAGCGCTGCGTCCTAGGCAGCCGGCCGCGAAGCTCCGCGCCCCGCTCCCACGCTGCGCGCCTTCATGGAGGGCCGAGTCGTTATGTCGAACCGTCGCGTCGTGATCACCGGCATGGGCGTCGTCTGCCCGCTCGGAAACGAGGTCGACACGTTCTGGGATCGCCTGCTGGCCGGCGCCAGCGGCATCGCGCGAATTACGCGATTCGACCCCACGCCGTTTGAAGTCACATTCGGCGGCGAGTGCCGCGACTTTGACGCCCATACGCTCATCGACCGCCGCGACGCCAAAAGGCTCGATCGTTTCGCCCAGTTCGCCCAGGTCGCCGGTCTGGCGGCGATCAAGGACAGCGGCCTCGATCTCGATCGCACCGACCGGTCGCGCGTCGGCGTGATTCTCGGCTCGGGCATCGGCGGTCTGACCGAACTCGAAGAACAGCACCACCGCCTGCTGACCAAGGGTCCCGACCGGGTCTCGGCGTTCACGATTCCCAAACTGATGGTCAACGCCGCCAGCGGATCTTTGTCGATTCTCTTCGGTGCGCGTGGTCCGAACACCGCGGTCGCCACCGCCTGTGCTTCGGCCACGAACGCCATGGGCGATGCGCTGCGAGCCATTCGCACGAACGACGCCGACGTCATCATCACCGGCGGCTCCGAAGCCGCGCTGACGCCCCTGGGCGTGGCCGCCTTCGCGGCGATGAAGGCGCTGTCGACGCGAAACAACGAACCGTCCCGCGCTTCGCGTCCGTTTGACAAGGACCGCGACGGTTTCGTCATGGGCGAAGGCGCCGGCCTGCTCGTGTTCGAAGAGCTGGAACACGCCCGCAAGCGCGGCGCGCGGATTCACGCCGAAGTGCTCGGCTTCGGCATGAGCGCCGACGCGTGTCACATCACACAGCCCGACGAGCAGGGCAGCGGCGCCGCCGCCGCCATGACCCATGCGCTGCGGGACGCCGGTGTCGCGCCGGACAACGTCGACTACATCAACGCCCACGGCACCAGCACGCCTCTGGGTGACATCGCCGAGACCATCGCCATCAAGCGCGTTTTCGGGGCGCACGCCAAGAAGCTCGCCGTCAGCAGCACCAAGAGCGCCATCGGACATCTGCTCGGCGCCAGCGGCGGCGTGGAGCTGGTCGCGACGGTGATGGCCCTGATCAACCGCGCCGCGCCGCCGACGATCAACCTCGACGAGCCTGATCCGCAGTGCGACCTCGACTACGTCCCCAACAAGCCTCGCGACCTGCCGATTCGCGTCGCCATGAGCAACTCGTTCGGCTTCGGCGGTCACAACGCCTGCATCGTCGTCGGCACTCATCAATGACGTTCACGCCCCGACCCGAGCACCGGTCCGCTCTTCGAGGGCTGCACAGGCGAATCGCCGGAACCTTCGCCCGTTCTTTGTTGTCGGCACGCAGTCTTTGAATTCAGGCGGTCGCAACTCGATTCGCCGAAACTCAGGTGGCCGCGCCCACTCGTCCCCCGCGTTTGCCTTACACCGTAGAGGCGGTTCCCCCCCGGTCGCCGTATCGTTCCCAACGCATCGGCATTATCATTCTCCGTCGTCGCGCGGCCGTCGTTCTTCATCGGCCGCGCCGGCCCGGAGTCGCCCATGCTGGTGGAACATACCTACGAAATCGTCTTCGACCGCGAGCAGGTTCCCGAGCCGATCGTCTGGGGCCTGGCCCACGAATGCCGCGAGGCGATGTTCAACATCGATTTCCTCAGCGTCTCCAAGCACGAGGCGCTGATGCGCATCAGCGTCGTCGGCGAAGCCGAAACGGTGAATCGCGGCGAGGCGTTTCTCAAGCGCACCGGCGCCGACGTCAAGCTCGTCGCCGCCGTCCCCTTCCGCGGCGAAATCCCCAACGTGCCGGCCCGCACGCGCATGGTGCCGCCCGATCCGGCCCAGGCGATCCATCGAAAACTGTGGCTGACGATCGTCGGGCCGCTGCGACGCCAGCCGTTGTTCTGGGTGCTGTCGCGCCGTTTCGACGTGACCTACAAGCTGATGCAAAGCACCGTCGGTGAGCCGGTCACCATCATCTGCCTGCACATGTGGGGCCAGCCGCAGGAGGTCGAGGGCGCCGTGCAGTTCCTGCGCGATCAGGGCGTGGATGTCGAGTTCGGCGAGCTGCCCGCGCGGCCGGAGTAAGCTCGCCATCGCAAGCCGCCGCGCGGGCGGCGGGCGCTTGGCACGGTCCACGGCCTCGTGCACGCAAGCGCGGGACGCGGTTTTCGTTGAGCCAGGTAGCATGACTTTCGATTCCCGATCCCGATTCGCCCGCGGCAATGCCGCCTACGCCGCCATCGCCGCGGCGCTGCTGCTCTACTACGGCTTCGGCTTCCCTATGAAGGGCATCAGCGACTCGGCCCTGTACAATCTCGCCGTCGACGTCGCCACGTGGACCATGAGAATCGGTGGCATCGGCATGGCCATCGTCGTCCTCGGCAGCCTGATCGGCCGGCCCGAAGCGCTGCTGGCCGACGCGGTGCTTTCCGGCCTCATCGGCCTGAGTTTCGTCCTGACCGGCGCCGTGCGGTTCTTCTGGGGGAATACGCAAGGTCTGCTGTTTCTCATCTTCGGACTCATGTTCCTCTCGGCCGCGCGCACCTGCTGGCGCGTCTACCGCGGAGCGATCTACGACGATTTCGGTTTCCGCTCACAGGCCGCGCCGCCCCCCGAAGCCCGGCCGGTCCATCCCGCCTCGATCCACCCGGAGGTCCTGCCGAAGGAGAACGAGCCGCCACCGCCCGAAGGCTATCTCGCCGCCCTGGCCCGCGAAAAGAAAGAACCCGGCAAGGCCGAGTACGAGTGAAACACGTGCCCGCGCTTGCCGGCCAGTGGGGCTGCGCAGAATCCATGCATCTCATGGAAGTCGCGTGGCACGGGCTTGCAGCCCGTGGGCATGAATTCTTCAGAGCCGCGCAGGGTCAGCAAGCTGGATTCGTGCGCGACGAGAATGTGCGGACGGTCGGTTTTCGCGCGTACGCGCCCAGCCTGGCGGCGCACCGACCGCTTGTTTGACGCTCGGCATGTGGTGCGAACGGCCGTTCCGCCCCAGTCCGCTCGCTGACGCTTCGCGGCTCTGAACTATAACGCTGGTGATTGCGGCTTGGTCCAGTCCATCACACGTCCTTCCCTGCTATCCTTATGCGTCCGAAGCCGACGCAACGACTCACGGAACCCGCCATGCCCATCGACCCCGCCGCCGCCCGACTCGACAACAACGCCGACCTGGCTCGCTATTCGCGACAGATTCTCTTCCACCGCGTCGGCCCCGAAGGTCAGCAGCGCCTCGCCGCAGCCCGCGTCGCGGTCATCGGCTGCGGCGCGCTGGGCAGCGCCCTGGCCAATCTGCTCGCCCGTGCGGGCGTCGGTTACCTGCGCATCATCGACCGCGACTACATCGAGCTGAACAACCTCCAGCGCCAGACGCTCTTCGACGAGCAGGACATCGCCGACAACCTTCCCAAGGCCGCCGCCGCCGCCCGCAAGATCGCCCGCATCAACTCCGCCGTGGCCGTCGAGCCGATCGTCGCCGACGTCACCCCCGCCAACGTCGAATCGCTCTGCGACGGCGTCGACCTGCTGCTCGACGGCCTCGATAATCTCGACACGCGCTATCTGATGAACGACGCCGCCGTCCGCCACGGCCGTCCCTGGATTTACGGCGCGTGCATCGGCGTGACCGGCATGATGATGCCCATCCGGCCCGGCGTGTCGCCCTGTCTGCGCTGCATCTTTCCCGAGCCGCCGCCGCCGGGCGCGATCGAAACCTGCGACACCGCCGGCATTCTCGGCCCGGTCGTCGATCTCGTCGCCGCGTGGCAGTCGATCGAAGCACTCAAGCTGTTGCTCGGCCGCGGCGACGACGTGCAGCGCCGCCTCATGCAGCTCGACGCCTGGAGCGGGGAAGTCGCCTGGTTCGACATGGCGGCCGCGCGCGATCCGGCGTGCGTCTGCTGCGGGCAACGGCGGTTCGAGTTCCTCGAGGGCCGCGCCGGCGGGCGGACCGCCACGCTCTGCGGGCGCGACGCAGTGCAGATCGCCCCGCGGCCCGGCACGCTGCTGCGCTTCGAGGACGTGGCCGCCCGCGTCGCCCCGTTTTGTCCGGAACCGCCGACGTTCAATCGCTTTCTGCTGCGCTTCCGCATCCCGCCGCACGAAGTCACGCTCTTCCCCGACGGCCGCGCGATCATCAAGGGCACGACCAGCCCCGATGAAGCACGGACGCTGTATTCGCGGTACATCGGGGATTGAACGATTGGGGAACGTGGCAGCATTGCCTTGGCACCGAAACGGTGTCCTTTTGTTAAACCTGTCGATCGAACGAACCTTTTGCTGCACAGCTACTTGCATCGCTGGAATTGGTGAAGAAACTGCGAATCGCAAGTTCAGCAACTTGTCAGAACTGATTATCTGAGGTATTCTTAACATCAGACTTGCAGTGCCACCGTGAGCAAGTTCGAGTACACGAATGACGCGCTGGGGCGGCGCACGAGCGTCACCGTCAGCGGCACGGCGTTCACGGCCGCGGGGACGACGGGCTTCGACCTCTACACGTATAACGACCGCAACGAGCTGACCAGCGCCCGGCGGTACGCGGGCGGGACGCTGGAGAACCCGAGCAATCCCGTGTACACGCGGCATTTCGGTTACGACTACGACCCCATCGGCAACCGCGAGAGTTACCAGATCAGCCAGGGCACGGCCACGACCTACACCGCCAACCAGTTGAATCAGTACACGGCGACGGCCGATCCGAGCGAGAGTTTCACGCACGATGACGACGGCAACCTCACGCAGGATGGGACTTACACGTA
>WYBU01000053.1 GCA_011525745.1 Planctomycetaceae bacterium
CTCGATGGGGCACAGCCGCCCCCGGCTGTGTTCTTCGCGTGACACGGGCGCCTCGATGGGGCACAGCCGCCCCCGGCTGTGTTCTTCGCGTGGCACGGGCGCCTCGATGGGGCACAGCCACCCCGGCTGTGTTCTTCGCGTGACACGGGCGCCTCGATGGGGCACAGCCGCCCCCGGCTGTGTTCATCGCGTGGTACGGGCGCCTCGATGGGGCACAGCCGCCCCCGGCTGTGTTCATCGCGTGGCACGGGCTTGCAGCCCGTGGAGGCCGGGTCGAACGCGGCTTTCAGCCCGTGTGTCATTACGTGGCGCCCCAACGTGGCAGTTGACGTAATCCTGACCGCGCCATGGCCGCGGAAGTCCCATCCCGTTTGCCCGCGGCGCCCCGACACCCCGAATTCGCCCCGCCCCGTTTACAATCGCCCCGTGCTTCGAACCGTCACCCGCGTCACGCTCTGGCCGCTCTCGATCCCGATGAAGCGGCCCTTCCGCCACGCCGCCGCACAACGCGCATTCTCGACACCCTTTATCCTCGAAATCGAACTGTTCGGCGGCGCCGTCGGCTACGGCGAAACCCACATCCGCGACTACGTCACAGGCGAGCGGCCCGACGAGCTGGTCGATACGCTGCGCGAGGTCTTTCTTCCCAGGCTGATGCGCTTTCGCGCCGACGGACTGCCCGCGGCCGTCGAGCAGATCGCCGCTCTGCCGGAACGCGACGCTCTCGGCCGCACCGCCACCGGCCTGCGCGCCGCGGTCGAGCTGGCCCTGCTCGACGCCTGCGGCCGCGCCTTTGGTCGGCCGATCACCGATCTGGCCGGCTGGTTCGGCGCGCTGCCGTTTCGGTCCGCCGTCGGCAAGAGGCCGTCGAAATCTCCGCTGGCCGCGCCGCCCAATGTGCCCACGGACACGAAGCATGGGGATGGGGCGCGCATCCTGCGTTCCGCGCCGGACTCCCCGCTTCCCCGCTACAGCGGCGTCATCTCCGCCGAAGATACCCGCACCGTGCGATCGGCCATTCTGAAGATGCGCATCCTCGGCCTGCGCGACTTTAAGCTGAAAGTGGGCGATCCCGACGACGACGCACGATTGCGCGCCGCCGTCGACGCGCTGGGCCGCTCGCTTCGCACCGGCCGTAACACGCTGCGCCTCGATGCCAACGGCGCCTGGGACCGCGGTGAGGCGCTCGATCGCCTGAAACGCTGGGCCGGCCTGCCGATCGCCTGCGTCGAGCAGCCGCTGCCGCGCGGCGCCGAAGACGAATGGGGCGCGCTGGCGCAGCACACTTCGATCCCCCTGATGGCCGACGAATCCCTCGTCACGGCGCAGGACGCCCAGCGGCTCTTTCAACTCGGCGCGGCGAACGCTTTCAACATCCGCCTGGCCAAAAACGGCGGACTGCTCCCCTCGATTCAATTGGCGATTGAAGCCCGCAGGCGCGGCATCGTCTACCAGCTCGGCTGCCTCGTCGGCGAAACCAGCGTGCTTTCCGCGGCCGGCAGGCTGTTTCTACAGATGGTCCCCGGAGTGCGCTTCGCGGAAGGCTGCTACGGGCGGTTCTTGATCGAAGGTGACGTCGTCCGCCGGCCGGTGCAGATCGGTTGGGGCGGCCGTGTCAAACTGCCGCGCGGCCCCGGCCTGGGCGTCGAAGTCGACCGCGCCCGCCTCGAACGTTACGCCGTCACGTCGCCGATCGTGATCGTGCTGTAGGGTCCGCTGTCAGGACCGAGTAGCTTTCAGCAATCAGCTTTCAGACAACAGCCGTCAACCCCCGCGCAGGTGGGGATTCCAGATTCTCCGCGCTCCCGGCGCCCCTGCGTGAGCATGCCTGTTTCGACTTTCGACTTTTCGATGTTTCATTCCCGGTTTTCGCGCTCCCCGCCGCGCATACCCATCAACGCCTGTGCGTCCGGCGATGCCCGCTCGAACCGCGTGACCACGATTCGATCGACCGCCGCCGTGAAGTGGCCTTCGATCCGCGAACCATCGCCGCATTGCACTCGGACCTCTCCGCGACGCGTGCGGGCACGGCCCAGACCTGCGCCGCTGACGCGCACAATTCCGGCTGACAACTCGCTTGCTTTCGTTCGCCCGCCCACCGTTTCGATCAGGAAACCCCCCTCAAACCCGCTTTCCCCAAGCGGAGTTCCGATAATACGATCACCGTCAGCATCCGACAGGCAGAGATAAATCCGGTAGTGCCGTCCCGTTGTAGCGCCGGGCAGCGGCAGGTCGATCATGTAGCGCGCCAGCCCTTTTTCCGCGAAAAAGCGGGCCTCTTCAGACGCGAGTTCCAGCCGCCGCTCCCCGCCGGCCCGATAAGGCTGGATCAGCGTCAATGCCGCACGCGGTGCGCAGGCAGGAAGGACAACCAGCAAGGCGGCAGTCACGATTGGTTGGACCCGTCGATAGAACATGGTGGAAATATATCGGCCCTCCGTTCGTTGCACCGAGTAGCGGATATCGTTATCGCGCGGGGACGGTTACGCGCCGCCGTTTTGGGTACAATACGCGATCGCGCAAGCGAACGGGGTCTTGATGCGACAACCTGGCGCGATCGCCGACGCATGAGTGATCGGTCCGGACGGGGACTCGGACAAACCGACCCACAGCGCTCATTGACACTTCGGAGGTTCGCATGACGCTCAAGCCAAAGTTCCGTTGGATGGCCGCCGCAGCGATTGCGCCCTGCTTCATGTCCGGGTGCGGAACCAACATCCGGCCCGACATGACGATCGCCCAGGCACTGGCGCAGATCGACATCCTCAACCAGTTGACCGTCGGCGATCTGGCCGAGGCGTTTCAGCAGTTCGCCGCGAACCTCGATGAGTCTCGCGGTCGCCCGGCCGGCGTCGCCGCACTGACCGAAGAACAACGTGTCGCTCTGCAATCGCTCCAACAGCAGCTCGACGCAGGTCAGATCACCGCGAGCGAATTCGACCAGCAGGCGCGGGAGGTCGTCGGCGACGCGCTGCCCCACATGGCATTTGCCGGATTCGGCTTCATGGGCGCACCGTTCGGCCGCGGATTCGACATGGCGCACGGTCGACTCCTGGACCTCTCCGACGACCAGAAAACCGCGGCCCGCGACATCTTTACGCGGCTACACGAGGACATTCGCACTCTGCGCTCCGACGCGCATGACAAAATCCGCGCCGTTCTAACCGAGGATCAACGGGTGCAGCTCGACTCGCTCGGCCTGCGGCGCCCCGGGCTGTTCGCCGCCGACCAGGCCGCCCAGGATGCCGCGCCGCAGCGCATGCGCGGACCGGGCGACCGACCGGGGCCGGGGCCAATGGCGCACATGGGATCGGGACCGAATCACGACCGGGCCTTTTCTCGTCTGGCCGAGGCGCTAGATCTGACCGACGACCAGATCGCCCAGATCGAGACGATTCGCTCCGAGCTGCGCGACGCGATCCGCGCCCGGCACGAGCAGGCCCGCAACGAGTTCATCGCAATACTCGACGACGTCCAGCGCGCCATGCTGACGTTGATCGAGGGCGGCATCTGATTCGCCGCGGCACGAACCGCCAAGCGAACGCGGAGATGAAGAGTCGAAACGCCGAAACGTCGAAAAGTCATGACAAGGGCATGGGAGCAGGGAACAGGGAGCAGAAAGTCGAAAGTCGACATAGGCACGCTCACGAAATGCGCAGGGAGCGCAGAGAAACCGGGATTCCCGCCTGCGCGGGAATGGCGGCACGTCTCTGAAAGCTGATGGCTGATGGCTGATGGCTGATGGCTACTCGGTCCGCACAACGGACCCTGCTGAACAACGGCGAGCTTGACATCATGCGTTTCTCTTATAACGGGTGACTTATGAAACATGCACGTTTTGGATTGCTGGGCGGACTGATCGTGTGTCTCACATCGGGCCTGGCGCTGGCGCAGGATGCCCGGCCGCCGGCCGAGGAAGATCGCGGTGACGGGGATCGGCCCCGGGCCGAGCGACGCGAACGGCGCGACCGCGGCGAGTTCGAGCGGCGCGGCGGGCCGCGCGGATTTGGCGGCGGGCCGATGTTCCGCGGCATGCGCGAACGCATGGAACGCATGCGCAACGCCTCGCCGGAAGAGCGCCGCCGGATGGAACTGGACGGCTGGGCCGACATGATGGTCCGCACGTACGACCTCGACGACGCCCAGCGCGCCACGGTGCGAGAGGAAATCCAGCGCATCAGCGACGAATATCGCGCCACGCTGGGTCCCGATGCCGCCCGGCTCGATCAGTTGCGGGATGAAATGGGACGCTACTGGTTCGAGCGCATGCGCCGCGAGGAGGCCGGCGAAGACGTCGGCAGCCCGCGCGACGATCCGCGATTCGACGAGCTGCGCACCCAGATGCGCGACATCATGGAAAAACACCCCTTCGACTGGCAGGCGAACGTCGATCGCATCGAAAAACTGCTCCCCGCCGAGCAGGTCGAGATGGGTCGCCAGCGGCGCGAAGAGTGGCGGCAGAACATGGGCCGATTCAATCGCGAGGGCGACGACCGGTTCGGCCGCAATCGCGAGGACGGACGCGACGATTCCGATCGGCGCCGTGATCGCATGCGCGAAACGCGCCGCCGTCTGGCCGAATCCGAAGGGGCCAACGAAGGCGAGCGGCCGCGCCGCGACGCCGATCGCCGCGGTCGCCGCGGCCCGGGTGGCGGCCCCCCCGATGTGGAACGTCCGCGACCGCCCGAGGAAGCTAATCCGCCCCAGGCCGTGACCCCGTCCCCGCCGCAGCATCCGTGGGACATTTACACCGAGGGCTTCATTCGCACGCGCCGCCTGACCAAGGACCAGGCCGCGTCGGCCCTGGCCATCGTGCAACAGCTTAAGGTGCGCGCCGCCGCCATCGAGCGCGCTCAGGCCGAGGCGCGGGCCGAGGCCGAGCGGATGCTCGACGCCGCCGCCAAGTCCAAGAAACTGGCTGAACTGGACGCCCCCATCAACGAGCTGTTTAAGGAGCTTCAGACCCGCCTCGACGCGCTGCTGACCGCCGAGCAGCGGCAGGCCGCCGGAGCGAGCGCGGGCAAAGCCTGATCGCACTCACCCTGCGAGCAGCTTCAAGGTGCGTCCCTGGAAGCGTCACAATCCCCCGCCCTGGGGGATTGTGACGTTTCGCGTTTTCGTGGCCCAATTCCGACATCCCTTGGTCAACTACAGCCTCGAAACGAGCGATATTCGCATGGGCGAGCGATGCGCCCCTTCTCCGCGCTCGACACCGCATCCCCGCATCGCTACGCTGATATACGAGGGATTTCGCCTCATCGTCGTTTCGGAGAAGCTCGCGATGGATCGTCCGCGCATCGAGGAGTCGGCGCCGTCCCCGGCGACCGAATCGTCTTACACCCACCCGTCGCCGCCTGCGCACGAATCGGATTCCGCCGCCTTCCCGGCCGATCCGCCGCCGCAGCGCGCCGACGCCGCCCCGCCTTCCGAAACGCCAGGCACTAACGATCATCCCGCGTCGCCCCCCGCCGCGCACACCGATGCAACGCACGCCACCTCGACGCACAAACCCCTGCCCGCGGGCATCGACCGCGCCGAACTCGACCGCGAGGTCGAAGCGGCCATGGCGGGTCTGGACATGAAGCAGATCGAGGCAATCGAAGCGCCCGTTCCGCTCGATCGCGTCTTCGAGCTGGGCGCCGTCGTCTCGGGCGCGGTCCTGTCCTGCACCGAGCGCGATGTGCTGCTCGATCTGGGCGGAAAGGTCCAGGGCGTGCTCTCGCGCGATGAACTGCTTCCCGGCTACGAGCCGCCCGCCGGCACGCAGATGAACGTGTTGGTGGACGAAATCGACGCCGCCGCCGGACTGCTCAAAGTGTCGAAAAAACGCGCCGACGCCGCCGTCATGTGGCGCGACCTCAAGATCGGCGACGTCGTCGAGGGCATCGTCACCGGCATGAACAAGGGCGGACTGGAAGTGGCGGTTGGTCTGATCAAGGCCTTCATCCCCGCCTCGCAGGTCGACACGCACTTCGTCCGCGACATCTCCGAGCTGTTCGGCAAGACGGTGCGCTGCGAAGTGACCAAGATCGAACGCGAAGACCAGAACCTGATCGTCTCGCGCCGCAAGGTGCTGGAGCGCGAGGCCGAAGAAGCGAAAAAACGCGCCCTGACCGAAATCGAGGTCGGTCAGGTCCGTCACGGCCGCGTCCGCAACGTGACCGACTTCGGCGCGTTCGTCGAGCTGGGCGGCGTCGATGGCATGATTCACGTCAGCGACATGAGCTACGGCCGCATCGCCAAGGCGTCGGACGTGCTCAAGGTCGGAGACGAAGTCGACGTCAAGGTGCTCAAGATCAACCGCGACACGGGCAAGGTGTCGCTGGGGCTGAAACAGCTCAAGCCGCACCCCTGGGAAACGCTGACCGAGCGATTCCAGGCCGGCACGACGGTCAGCGGGCGCGTGATGCGTCACGCCGATTTCGGCGCGTTCGTCGAGCTGGAGCCGGGCGTCGAGGGGCTGATCGCGCTGCCGGAGCTGAGCTGGCACCGCCGCATCCGCCATCCGCGTGAGGTCGTCCGCGAGGGCGACGTGGTCAACGTCAAGATTCTCTCGATCGACGTCGAGAAACGGCGCGTGGCGCTGAGCCTCAAGCAGGTCGAGGAAGACCCCTGGGCGAATATCGCCGAAAAATATCCGCTGGGATCGAAGGTCCAGGCCCGCGTCGTGCGCCTGGCCGACTTCGGCGCGTTCGTTGAGATCGTCCCCGGCGTCGAGGCGATGATTCACATTTCCGAGTTGTCGACGCAGCGCGTCAACGCCGTCTCCGACGTGCTCAAGCCCGATCAGCAGGTCGAGGCCCGCGTCATCCGCGTCGATTCCGACAACCGCAAGATCGCGCTGTCGCTGCGGCCCGAAGCCCAGGCCCCGCCGCCCGAGGAAGCCGAGCGCAAGCCCGCCGCCGCGCCCGCGCGCAAGAAACCTTCCAAGCCGCGTCGCGGCGGCATCGACTTCAGTTGGGACGAGTCGCTCACGCGACTCGATCCGTCGCGCTTCGCACCGTGATGAAATGGCCGCTGCGACGCATTTCCAGCCGCGCCTACGGCTGCGGCTCCTCAAACGTCAGCCCCTCGTCGCCGACGCGCGTCGAAGCGTCGAACGGATCGGACGCCTGACCGGTCGGCGTGATCAGGTGCGAGCGGCTGTTGACGAACTCCGAGTCGTTCATGTCCAGCGGGTAGTAGCCGGACTTTTTCAGCCGAATCTTGCTGTTCGCCGGAATCGTCGATTTGAGAATCCAGAACGCTCCGCGCCCGTCCGTCGTGCCGAGCTTCTTCCACGCCTGCCCGTCGCGCGAAGCCAGCACCTCGACGTTCTGCACCGGGCTGCTCGTGTCGCGATCGCTGATGTGCCCCTCGGCGACCATCTCGGCGCAGCCGCCGCTCAGTCCGCCGACGAACAATATCACGGTCGCGGCGATGCGCTTCGATGGCCGGCGCACGATGCCGATTGCACGGTCCGTGAGCGCGGTTCGCGAATTCTTGCGGCTGGCGCCAGTGTGCAGCGTCATTCCCGGTTCCTCCTGCTTGCGAATCGACATGATCGGGCTTTTGCACGCCGCGGGCAAGCCGTCTTGTCGCGCCACGCCGCCGGCGCGATGATGCCCCCATGCGCATCGTCGTCGACGAGGACATTCCGTTTATTCACGAAGCGCTCGTTGCCCACGGCATCATCATCAGCGTTCCCGGCCGCGGGCTGACGCGTGATCGCCTGTCCGACGCCGATGCCCTGTTCGTTCGTTCCGTCACGCGCGTCGATGCCGCGCTGCTCGAGGACACGCAGGTACGATTCGTCGGCTCCGCGACCGCGGGCGTCGATCACGTCGATCTCGACTGGCTGGCGGTCCGCGGCATCACGTTCGCCCACGCTCCCGGCGCAAACGCCGGCGCCGTCGCCGAGCACCTCGCCGCCGCGCTGCTCGCCCTGGCCGCCGACCGCGGCTGGACGCTCTCGAAGATGACGTTCGCCGTCATCGGTGCGGGCCACGTCGGCTCGCGTGTGGCCAGGCTGGCCGGCGCGCTGGGCATGAGTGTTCTGCTGAACGACCCGCCGCTGGCCGAGGCCACGGGCGATGCTCGCTATCGTCCGATCGACGAAGTGACCCCTCGGGCCGACGTGGTTTCGCTTCATGTCCCCCTGACCGCGACCGGCCGGCACCCGACGCGTCGCATGGTGGACGCGGCGTGGCTGCGGCGCATGAAGCGCGGAGCGGTGCTGATCAATATGGCGCGCGGCGACGTCGTCGATGAGACGGCCCTGAAATCGGCGATGCACTGCGGCGCGCTCGGCGGCGCGGTGCTCGACGTGTGGCAGAACGAACCCACGCCCGATCCGGACTTGGTTCGCCTGGCTGACCTGTCCACGCCGCACGTGGCGGGCTATTCGGACGACGCCCGCATCATGGCGACCAAGACCGTCTATCAGGCCTTCTGTCGCTGGTGCGATCAACAGCCCGAATGGCGGCCTCCCGCGCGTTCGATGTTGACGATCGACGCCGCCGGCGTCGCGGTCGATTCTTCGCTTGAAGCGACCCTCGATGCCATCGTGCAAATCGCGTTCGACATTCGCGGGGTATCAGAGGCATTCAAGTCGGCCATGACCGACGAGACTCCGGTTCGGGCCGGCGCCTTTGAACACCTTCGACGCACGCACCCGCGACGCGTCCAATTCTCGGGTTTCTCCGTCCGCGGATTGGAAAACTTATCAGCGGCCGACATTATTGCGCGGCTGGGATTTGATGGGTCTCAACATACAGTTCGCAACGCGGCACAATAAGACCGATAAAGCATTCGCTCTGATCGCTTTTTCGCGGAACTGATTCCGAGCAACCGAGCTTTCCCAAACCCCGCCCCTCAGGTTGCGCAGAAACGACTACTTCTCAGCGAATTATGCGGGACGGCTAAAGTTTTTTCACGCCTCCGCCCGAAATCTGTCTTGCCGAGTTTGTGTAGTTTACCTAAGTTAACAACCGCGAAGAATACTCGGCTTCATGTGTAGTAACAGTAACGTATGAGAGATTTCGTAGTTTTTGACCTGCGAGGATGAGCAGGCAACTTTGGCCGACCGAGACCTCTGCCGGCGAGTCACGGAGTGACTTCCGCCGAATCGAATCGAAAGCAGCCAGGCTCGGCATTGGAATGATCGCAACATGTCCCATCCTCAGCTTCTCGAACAGTATCTTCGACCCCTTATTCGCGGCGAGCGCCGCTCGTGCCGCCAAATCGTGCAGAACGCTCTCGACACCGGACTGCACCCCCGCGCGTTCATCGAGGACGTTCTCTGGCCGGCGATGGAGACCATCGACAAGCTTTACCGGCACGACAAGATCAACGCCGTCAACGAGCACATGGCCACGCGCATCAATCGCCTCATCGCCAATCAACTTCAGGCGCGGCTGCCCCAGACCGCGCCGCACGGGCGACGCGTCGTGATGGCCTGCGCGCACGACGAGCCGGAGGAATTAGGCGCGCAGATGTGCTCCGACTTGTTCGAGGCCGAGGGCTGGGACGTTTATTTCGTCGGCGGCGGCGTACCGCATGACGAGATTCTCTCCCTGGTCGGCGAACTGCGACCCGCGCTGCTGCTGCTCTTCGGCAGCAAACCAGCCGATGCGCCGCGCATTCGAGAACTGATTACGCTCATTCGCCACGTCAACGCCGCGCCCGAGATGAACGTGATGGTGGCCGGCGGCGTGTTCAACCGCGCGGACGGATTGTGGCAGGAAGTGCAGGCCGACCTCTTCGCTCCGACCGCGCGCGATGCGCTGACGCTGGCGAATCATGCCCGCCCGCGCCAGGCCGAACCGCCGCGCATGGACGCCCCCAAGAAGCGCCGCCGCCGCCGCAAGGCGCCCGTCTGTTGAGCGCAATCTGATCCGAATCGCGACCCTCAGGGAGCGCCGGCAGCCGCCCGGAGTGCGCGATGAGCCGATCGCACGCATCGCCGCCCCGGCACACAAGAAAACGAGACACGGCCAAGCCCCCGCGGAACGCGCTTTTCGCAAGCCGCAAGCCCGCCCCGCGCGAGCGCTTGACTCCGCCGCACGTGTGAGATGGCGTCGCTTGCTCCTGGACGATTTCTAAACGACCGCCCCCGTGCAACTCGAACCAGAGCCGGCCGTGCAGCCGTAGCAGTGATTGGCCGTGCAGATTTCACGCGTCGCCAGCCGCTGCGGATCGAAATCGCGGATATGCCCCGGCAGCCCGTGATTGACCGGCAGATCGAGCATCTGATTGAAATCGCAGTCGAACAGCCGGCCGTCCCACGACACCGACACCGTGTTGCGGCACATGACCGCGCGGGCGGCGTCGACGTTGAACGCCGCCCCGAGGCGGTGCATGTAGCGCTCGTAATTGCCGCTCTCGATCAGATAGTCGAGGAACCGGTTGATGGGCATGTTGGTGATCGTAAACAGCGAATGAAACACGATGCCGTGCCGCCGCTTCAGCTCGCGCTTGTAGTCGGCCTCCAGCGCCGCCTGCTTCGGCGGCAGATACGCGCCGCAGGGGTTGAAGACCAGGTTCAGCCGCAAATCCGACCCTTCATGTCCGTAACCCAGCTCGTTCAGCCGCCGCAGCGCCGCGATGGAGCGCTCGAACACGTGCCCGCCGCGCTGGCTGTCGGTTTGCTGCTCGAGGTAATACGGCAGCGACGCAACAATCTCGACTCTGCGATCGGCCAGGAATTCCGGCAAACCGTCATACCCCGGCGCCAGCAGGATCGTCAGGTTGCACCGGTCGATCACGTGCCGACCCAGACCGCGCACTTCGTCGACCAGCCAGCGGAAGTGCGGGTTCATCTCCGGCGCGCCGCCCGTGATGTCCACGATCGGTGCGTCGATCCGCCGCAGCGCCGCCAGGCACATCTCGATCGTCTCGCGCGACATGATCTCGGTGCGGTCCGGGCCGGCGTCAACATGGCAATGTCGGCAGGTCTGATTGCACATGCGGCCGACGTTGATCTGAAAAACCTGAATGCCCTCGGCCCGAAGCGGATGCAGCCCGGCCTGCGACAACGCCTCGTCGAACGGCGCCACGCCGTCGACGTGCGCCAGCCGCTCGCGCTGATGCGTCAGCAGCGAAAGCGGATGATGTCGGCCGAGCAGCGATTTCATGGCGTCAGCCCCTGGTCCGCGAAAAAACAACGATTTCTCGGAACATCCAGCCGGAAACGATGCATTATATCGTCCGCCGCTTGAACCGCCCCGACCGGCCCGCTAGATTCGCCTTCATGACGCAGATCAAAGCAACCAACGTCGTCTGGCACCACGGGCACGTCGATCGTGCCCAGCGCGAGGAAATGCTCCAGCAGAAGGGCTGCACCATCTGGCTGACCGGCTTGCCGTCTTCGGGCAAGAGTACGCTGGCGTTCTCGCTCGAGCATCTGCTGGTCGAGCGCGGCCACCTGGCGTACGTGCTGGACGGCGACAACATCCGCCACGGTCTGAACAAGAACCTGGGCTTCTCAGCCGAGGACCGCGCCGAGAATATCCGCCGCATCGGCGAAGTGGCGCGGCTGTTCGCCGACGCCGGCATCATCACGCTGACGAGCTTCGTCAGCCCCTATCGCGCCGATCGCGACAACGTCCGCAAGCTGCACGAAGAAAGCAAGCTGCCGTTCGTCGAGGTGTTCATCGACACGCCCGTTGATGAGTGCGAAAAGCGCGATCCCAAGGGCCTCTACGCCAAAGCCCGCGCCGGCCAGATCAAGGGCTTCACCGGAGTCGACGACCCCTACGAGCCGCCGCAGAAGCCGGAACTGGTCGTCAAGACCGGCGGTCTCACGCCGCAAGAGGCGACGATTCAGTTGCTGGAATACCTTGTCGGCAAGGGGCTGCTGCCGACGCTGTGATCGAGCGCCAAGTCGGGCGACGCATCCTGAACCGCATCGCGACCGTCGCTTCGTGAACCGCACCGAGACCGTCGCATCGTGAACCTCGCCGCGACGTTGGCGCTATTAACCGAACCGCGACCGTAAGGGAGCGGCAGCTCGGCCGACAAGCGCCGCAGCCGCGTACGATCCCCCGTGCGGACCCGAGAATCTGCGACGCGGGCATCCACCTCGCCCGGCACGTCATTTTACCCCGCGCAAATCACATGTCCTCGCCCCGCCGACAACCCGGCCGCCCGCTCATCTCGTCGAGTACAATACCTGCGATGCCCCCTGCTCCGGACAGGCTGAAGGCCGATTACGACCGCGCTCGCAACGCCGTCGCACTGCTGGAGCGAACCGACCGCGGCCTGATCGAAGCCGCCGGTCCCGACCGCGCTGCGTGGCTGAACAACCTCGTCACGAACGTCGTCAAGACGCTCGGCCCCGGCGACGGCAACTACGCCTTCGCCGTCAACGTCAAGGGCCGCGTGATCTTCGACATGAACATCCTCGTGCTCGACGATCTCGCTCTACCCGAGGGCCGCCTGTGGCTCGACATCGACGCCGGCTGGATCACCGACGCGATGAAACACCTTGACCGCCACATCATCACCGAAAATGTCACGCTGACCGACCGCATTCGTGATTTTCACCGCTGGGCGCTGCTCGGCCCGCGCGCTGCGGCGGTGGTCGAGCGCCTGGGCTTTGGCAATCTGGTTCCGATGGCGCAGCTTCAGCACGTCGAACACCCCTTCGACGGCGGGACGGTGCGCGCGGTACGGCACGACTTCGCGGGCGTGCCGGGCGTCGAGTTGCTCGTTTCGGCCGCGGCGTCCGACGCGCTGCGGCAGCGCCTGATTGAATGCGGGAGCAACGACAACATCGCCCCGATCGATCCGGCCGCGGTGCACATCCTGCGCGTCGAGGCCGGCATTCCCGCCTCGCGCATCGACATCGACGCCGAAGTGATCCCGCCGGAGACAAGTCAAATCGAGCGCGGCATCAACTACAAGAAAGGCTGCTATCTGGGGCAGGAAGTCATCGAGCGCATGCGCTCGCGCGGCATGTTGCCGCGACAGCTCGTGGGAGTACGGCTTTCCGGCCGGGCTGTTCCCGCGCTGCCGCTGAGCTTGTCGCGCGATGGCAACGACCTCGGCCGAGTCACGACCGTCGTCTGGTCCTTCGCCCTCGACGCGCCGCTCGCGCTGGCCTACGTCAAATCCGCCCACGCCGCGCCGGGGACGAAGCTTACCGCCACGTCGGCAGAGGGAACCGCGCTGGATGGGCAGATCGTTGCGTTCCCACTGCGCGCCTCCTCCTCCTGACGACTCACACATCCCGACGCTATCATCCGCCTGCCATGACTTCCGATTCGTTGCGCGAACTCCTCACCGCCGTGCAAACCGGCGCGACCAGCGTCGACGCCGCGCTCGATCGTCTGCGCGGAATGCCGTTCGAGGCGCTGGGGTTCGCCAACGTCGATCATCATCGGGCGCTGCGCTGCGGCTTTCCCGAGGTGCTCTACTGCCCGGGAAAAACCCTGGAACAAGTCGAGCGCATCTTCGACTCACTCGCGGCCGGCGAGGGCAACGTACTGGCCACGCGCGCCACGCCGGATCAACTGGCCGCCATCCGTCGCCGCAGACCCGACGCCGCTTATCACGAGACCGCCCGCTGCGTCACGCTGCGCCAGCGCCCGGCTCAGCCGCCGCCGACCGCCGTTGCCATCGTCGCCGCCGGCACGAGCGATCTGCCCGTGGCCGAAGAGGCCCGCGTCACCTGCGAGATCATGGACCAGACGACGCAAACCTATTACGACGTGGGGGTCGCCGGCATCCACCGCCTGTTGCGCCACGAGCCGGAACTGCGCCGGGCGCGCGTCGTCGTGGTCGTCGCCGGCATGGAAGGCGCGCTGCTGTCGGTCGTCGGCGGGATCGTCGATGCGCCCGTCATCGGCGTGCCCACCAGCGTCGGCTACGGCGCCAGTTTCCAGGGCCTGGCGCCGCTGCTGACGATGCTCAACTCCTGCGCCGCCGGCACCGCCGTCGTGAACATCGACAATGGCTTCGGCGCCGGATACCTGGCATCGCTGATCAATCGGCAGGCCGCGGTGAACTGCAAGCCGTAGGCCCGCAGGGTCCGCTGTTCGGACCGTGTAGCCATCAGCCATCAGCTTTCAGACAACAGCCGTCATTCCCGTGCAGGCGGGAATCCCAGCTTCTCCGCGCTCTCTGCGCTTCTGCGTGAGCGTGCCAATTTCGACTTTCGACTTTCGACTTTTCTTCCCCTTCGCGCCCAACCGTTCCCCCCGATATAGTGCTTCCGCTTTCGAGGAATCGCCCCCATGGCCAAACGCCCGCAGCGCATCACGCGCGTTCCCCGCCTGCGGCCGCGCCCGCGCGATGCGCACAAGGGGCAGTTCGGCCGCGTGCTCGTCATCGGCGGCTCCACCGGAATGCTGGGCGCGCCGACGCTGTGCGCCAACGCCGCGTTGCGCGGCGGCGCAGGTCTGGTGCGCATCGCCGTCGAAGGATTCCTCGCCGGCGAAATGGGACCGATGGCCCCCTGCGCCACGTTCATCCCCTTCTTCTTCTCGCGCTCGATGTGGGACCTGCGCGACCCCGGCCGCCGCCACGACGAACCGGTCGCCGAACGGCAGCTCATGGAAGTCGCCTGGAACGTCGTGCAGATCGCCGCCAACGACAATGACGTGCTCGCGGTCGGCCCCGGCTGGGGCGTCGATCCGACGCGCCACTTCCTGCTCGAACGACTGCTCGATCAGACCGACAAGCCGCTCGTGCTTGACGCCGACGGACTGAACAACCTCGTCCGCTTGCGCGATCCGCTGGCGCGGCTGCGATCGCGCGTCGAACGCGGCGGGCCGGTCGTATTGACGCCGCACGTCGGCGAAATGCGCCGCCTGCTCGAAGCGGCCGACTCACGCCAGGACCCGCTGAAGAACCGCGAAGGCGCCGCCGCCGAACTGGCCCGCGCCTGCGGCGCGGTCGTCGTGCTCAAGGGCGCCGGCACCGTCGTCACTGATGCCGCGCGCGTCTATGTCAACCGCACCGGCAATCCCGGCATGGCCACCGGCGGAACCGGCGACGTGCTGACCGGCGTGATCGCCGCGCTGATCGGACAGGGCCTGTCGCCGTTCGACGCCGCGATGCTGGGCGTACACGTTCACGGCCTGGCCGGCGATCTGGCCGCGAAGCAGTTCGGCACGATCTCGCTGATCGCCGCCGACGTGCTCGCGGCCCTGCCCGCCGCGTTCATGAAACTCCACCCGCGCCGCTGAATCGCGATGTTTCGCACGGGCTGCAAGCCCGTGCCACGCGGAAATATCCGAGCCGCAAGCGCCGCGCCGTATTTCAGAGCCACCAGCGCCGCGTGGTATTTCAGAGCCGCCAGCGCCGCGCGGCATTTCAGAACCGCAAGCGTCAGCGCTGCGGTCCTTCCGAGCCGCGAAGCGTCAGCGAGCGGGATCGGGCGGCGAAACCGGCGCAATGACGGCGCATTCTCACGTGCGGCGTTCCCCGCGCCGCCAAGCTCTGGACACGTGTGCACTCTCCAGAGGTTGAATCTCGCGCGTAGCGTGCGGACCCCGCTTGCCAACGCTGCGGTCCTTCCGAGCCGCGAAGCGTCAGCGAGCGGGATCGGGCGGCGTAACCGGCGCAATGACGGCGCATTCTCACGTGCGGCGTTCTGCGCGCCGCCAGGCTCTGGACGCGTGTGCATTCACGAGAGGTTGAATCTCGCGCGTAGCGTGCGGACCCCGCTTGCTGACGCTTCGCAGCTCTGATGGCCCGCGCGCCGGCACTTGCGGCTCGGATTCATTTTGTCCACAGTATCCCCATCCCAGACCGGTAAGCTCACGATGCGTACGATGCCGCTCATGCTCAAAACAACGCTCTCCTACTGCGCCGCCGGCGCGCTCGATCTGCTCTTCCCACGCGTTTGCGCCGCCTGCTGCATTCGCATTCGCGAACCGGCCGCTCTTTGCACCGACTGCGCCGTGCGTCTCGCCGCGCAGATTAATCCCAGCTACTGCGGCTGCTGCGGCGAGGACGTCGGTCCCTTTCTGCTTCGCGACGGCCGTTGTCCCCAATGCCGCAACAGCCGGCCCGGCTACGCCCGCATGTATCGCGTCGCCCGCTACGCCGATGCCATGCGCGATCTGATCCTGCGCTTCAAATACGGCCGCGAGCCGACCCTCGACGCCATGCTCGGCGACCTGCTGGCCGACCTCGTCGCCGGCTGTCGCGAACTCGACGGCGTGACCGCCTGGGTCCCCATTCCCTCGCCGCGCCGTCGCATCTGGCAGCGCGGCTTTCAACCCACGCGACTGCTCGCCGACCGGCTGTCGCTGCGCACCGGCCGGCCGCGCTGCGACGCGCTGCGCCTGATCCGCCGCGTGACGCCGCAAAAGCTGCTGCACCGCGACGAGCGGACCGCCAACATCCACGGCGCGTTCGGCGTTCGCCGCGGCGAGCTGCCCCACGGCGCGATCGTGGGGCTTGTCGACGACGTGTTCACGACCGGCGCGACGCTGCGCGAGGCCGCCCGCACTCTGCGCCGCGCCGGCGCGGCCGAAGTCTATGGCGTGGTTCTGGCCGTTGCACACGTAGGCGCCGACGTACCCGCGCAGGTATAAGGATTGACCATGTGCTTCGCTTGATCCGAGCCGCAAGCGCTGCGGTCATTCAGAGCCGCGAAGCGTCAGCGAGCGGGATCGGCCAGCTTGGCCGAAGAAATGACGCTTCATTCTCTCACGCGGCGTTCAGCGCGCCGACAGGCTTCGGGCGCGTGTTCACGATTGGGCGCTTCTCTCTCGCGCGATGCGTGCGGATCCCGCTTGCTTACGCTGCGCGGCTCTGATGCGCGCTGCCTCACACGGGCTACAAGCCCGTGCCACGCGGGAACGGGCGAGACGCCCGTACCACCCTGACACAGCCGGGGGCGGCTGTGCCACATTCATCACAGCCGGGGGCGGCTGTGCCACATTCATCACAGCGCAGGGCGGCCAGCCGACATGCGCGGCGCTACTCCAGCAGCTTCATCGCGTCCTGGACGTTCTTGCAAACGCTGATTTGCATCCCATTTCCGCGCGCCGCCGCGTTCGCCCGCGACGCTCGCCCCGCCCGCTCCGCCGCCGGCGAAATCACGCGCCCGATCCCGATCCGTCCCGCCTCCGCCAGCCGCCGCTGCGCGTGATACACCGGCCGCACTTCCCCGCCCAGCCCCAGTTCGCCGAACACCGCCGTGCCGCGCGGCAGCGCCCGGTTCATCCGCGTGCCCGCCACCGCCAGGGCAATCGCCAGATCCGCCGCCGGCTCGGCCACCTTGACGCCCCCGACGATATTCACAAATACGTCCTGATCGCCCAACACATGGCCGGCGTGCTTCTCCAGCACCGCCAGAATCATCGCCACGCGCCCCGCATCGACGCCCGTCGCCTTGCGCTTCGCCGCGCCGAAGACGCTCTGTACGCACAGCGCCTGCACTTCAACCATCAGCACGCGCGTCCCCTCGCACGCCGCCAGGATCACGCTGCCCGGCCGCGAGGCGTCGATCTGCTCCAGAAACAGCCGCGACGGATCCTCCACCGGCCGCAGTCCGGCGTCGGTCATCTCGAAGATGCCCAGTTCGTCCGTGCTGCCGAAGCGGTTCTTGGCCGCGCGGATCAGCCTGTGACTGGCGAACCGCTCGCCCTCGAAATAGAGCACGCAATCGACGATGTGCTCCAGCACCTTCGGCCCCGCGATGGCGCCTTCCTTCGTGACGTGCCCCACCAGAATCAGGGCGAAGCCCATCTGCTTCGCCAGCCACACCAGCCGCGAGGCACAGTCGCGAAGCTGCGTCGCGCTGCCCGGCACGCTCGGCAGATCGGGGCGATACACCATCTGCACCGAATCGACGATTACGACGTGCGGTTTTTGAAGGCGAATCTGATTGAGAATGACGTCGAGATTCGACTGTGCCGCGACGAGCACGCCTGCCCCGTCGCCGCCCGCTGTCCGCTTGCCGCCCGAAACAGCATCGACGTTGGTCGGCTCGGCCGCCCCGCGCAGGCGCTCGGCCCGCAGCCGTACCTGCCCGGGCGATTCTTCGCTCGTGACGTAGAGCGTCTTTCGCCCGTCATCCGCCAGCGATCGCGCCACCTGCAACGCCAGCGTCGACTTGCCGATGCCCGGATCGCCCCCCAGCAGCACCGCCGAACCGGCCACAAGCCCGCCGCCCAGCACGCGGTCGAACTCCGACAACCGCGTGCCCCAGCGATGTGTCGCGTCCAGCGCGATTTCGTCGAGCGGGACCGGCGCGGCCGACGCCTCGATCAGTTCCGGCCGGTGCAGGTCCTCGGCGACCGGTTCGATGACGCGCTCGTTGAGCGTGTTCCACTCGCCGCAGTCGGGACACTTGCCGGCCCAGCGCGCCTGCACGCCGCCGCACGCCGAGCACACGAACCGCCGCTGCGCCTTCGCCATGCCGAGCGATTATAAGCATGGACGCCCACAATCCAATTTCTGATTGAAAAAGGCACGAACGCGACGAACAAAGCGACGAAGGGGCCGGCTCAAAGGCATGGAAGCGACGGGTCTTGGGCGACTGGCAACCTACCGCCGGCATGTCCGCGTTCGCGCGTCCATTTCGTCCACGCCGCCCACCGGCAGCGCTGCTGCGCGGACGTTGCACGGGACTGGTTTCCCGCCCGCGCGAGAATGACGTCAGTTGTGTGAATGCAGATGCCTACTCGGTCCGCGCGGCGGACCCGACGGGCACAGGCTCAACGCTGCCGGCCTCCGGCCGATCCTCACACCGGCAGATACTTCGCCGAATCGAACCGCATCGCGAAGCCCACCGGCTCATCGCCGTGAAGCACGTCGATCTGCGTGCGAATGATCGTGGCGTAGCCCAGCGAGGGGCCGAGCAGGAAGTTGTCCCCGCCGGCCGGCGGGGACGAAATACGCAGTTCATAACGCTGACCCACCGCCAGGCCGTAGCCGACCGGCGCTGTGGCGTAAATACCGCCGGCCGACAGGTTCAGGCAGTTGCAGCGCAGCACGGTCTGGCCCGACAGATCGGTCAAGAAGATATCCAGGTCAACCGGGCGCCGATGGTGTTCACGCAAGTCAGGCTCGTCGGCGGAGCGGGTCGGAGGCCGTTCCGAAACGGCAGGAAGGGCGGAGGGGACGGCGGTGGTCGTCAACATGTCGGCGCTCCCGTGACTTCGTTCGTTCCGATCGGACCGGGCCCCCAGAGATAATTCACCCGAGGAAGGCCCATACCCCGGGAGACGATGACGAGAAGCTATGTGCTGCAATCGCTCGGAGTCATGGAAACGCGTGTAATAAGGCTAGCCGCGCCGCGGACGTTTGTAAAGGTCTTTTCCAAAAATCGGCTGACAAAAGCACCAACTCAAATTACGGAGCTTGAAAAGCCCCGGTCAAGCCGCCGTGGATTCCAGTTATATTGAAAAAATGGGCCGCCCACGCAATCGCCGTTCCATTCACGATCAATCAGCCGGGAAATCCACAAAAAACGAGCGACATTCAACACCGTCCCGCGCGGCAGAACCGCCAGCCTCGATGCCAAAGGCAGCCCCCGCAAGATTCGCCGCGCTTCTCAGAACGCCCGAAGCGGCCCTGTTCACGTTGCTCTTCGTCACTCACGCCGCGTTCTTTCAAGGCGGCGGATGGAATCAAAACAGCCGCTTCAATCAGGTCCGCTCGGTCGTCGAAAGCGGCAATCCGGCCATCAACCGCTTCATGGTGTTCACCCTCGAACGCCGGGCGGGCGACGCGCCACGCCTGCGACGCCAACCGCTGCCCGACCGCCTGATCCTGCGACCGGATCTCCCGATGCCCAACAGCTTCGACGTGTCATACGATCGTACCCGCGGCCGCATGTTTCCCAACAAGCCGCCAGGCACGACGTTTCTCGCGCTTCCGGGTTATTTCCTCATCCGCCACATCGAGCGGCTGCTCGGCGTGGACGTCGATGATTGGTGGCCGCTGACCGTCAACGCCTGGCTGACCAGCGCCTTGTCCGTCGGATTGCTCGGCGCGATCGGCGGCGTTGTTTTCTTTCGCCTGTCGCGGCGCATGTTTCCCGAGCTGGCCGACGGTTTTCACGCCGCGGCCGCGCTGAGCCTGGGCCTGGGCACGCTCATGCTGCCCTTCGCCACGTTGTTCTTCGATCACGTGCCCGTCGCCGCGCTGTTGCTCGCATCGTTTTGCCTGATGTACCTCGTCCGCGAGCAAGTCACGCCGATTCGCCCGAGGCCGCGGCTGTTGTTCGCGGGACTACTGGCCGGAACGGCCGTCGTCACCAATTACGCCGCCGTGCTGATCGTCGCGCTGCTGGGTTTGTACGGCCTGTTAACGCTTCGCCCGCGCGGGCGAATCGCGTGGTTCGTCCTCGGCGGACTGGGTCCGGCGGCGCTGCTGTGCGGCTATCACTGGGCCTGCTTCGGCGATCCGTGGACGATCGTCAACAAGCATCAGGCGGCGATGTTCCAGTCCGGCGAGGATCACTTCCTCGGCGTGTTCTCGCTGCCCGATCCGCTTGTGCTGTTGAAGCTGCTCTGCTCGCCGCATCGCGGACTGCTGATCTTCTGCCCCGTGTTGATCTTGGCGGCGCACGGATTCTGGATGATGCGCACGCGCCGCCGCGCCGAGATGCTGCTGTGTCTGGCGGTCTTTGCGACATTATGGCTCATGAACGCCGCCTTCAACGGCTGGCACGGCGGCCACTCGACCGGGCCGCGCTATCTGATCCCGGCGCTGCCCTTCCTGGCGCTGCCGCTGGCGCTGGTGTTCGCGCGGCTGAAGTGGCTGGCGGCGCCTCTGGCGGTTGTGTCCGCCGCCATCATGTTTTTTGTCACCGCCGTCGACGTCCAGGTTTCAAGCCGCGTACCGAATCCCATCATCGATCACTTGTTGCCGCTGGCGGCGGGAAAGACGATCGCGGTCGATGAAGTGAACGTGCGCGGCCCGGTGTCGATCAACCCCGTCGGCGTGTACGAACTCAGCGCCTTCCGCATGTTCCCGCCCGACTCGCCCCAGGCGCGGTGGAATTCGTTCAACGTCGGCGAATTCCTCTGGCCCGACCGGCTGTGGAGCCTGGTCGTTCCGGGCGCGATCGTGCTCGCAGGCGCGGGAATGGTGTTCCGACGTTGCGCGTGGCGTAAGGCAAGTCACGCAAGCCTGCCGCGTTGATCCGCGCCGCCACAGTCAAGACGCGGCAGCGCGGCATGGTCATGCCCTCGCGCGAGAAGAGCCGCTTGGTTCGGGTGGTATGGAGGCCCCGCCCGTTATTACCGACCTTCGCCGGCGCTTGACCCTGATGAGTTTCGTCTCGCGCGAGGCGACAGATCGTTCACGCGGTCTCCGCGCGAGTCCCTACGAGACCCCCTGCGCCATTTCGCGCACAACCGCATCGACCAGCGGCCCGTGCGATCGCGCATCGGCAATGCCCACGCCCAGCGCCGTGGCCAGGTTCTCCACGTCGCGCTCCACGTCGGGCAGCGCCTCAGCCAGCGCCGCGCCCTGCAAACCCGCCGCTTCGATCGCCGCCAGACACGTTCGCGCCGCGGCGTTCGGCTCACTTGCCTCGCACAGCCGAGCCGCCACCACGCTCGCCGCCCCGATCATCGCGCTCGGCTCGCGTGTCGCTGCGGTGGACTCCGCGTGCGACGCCGTCGCATGGTGAAACCTCACGGCCGCAACCAGCGACTCGGGCAGGCGCCACGACTCCAGCGCCATCGCCGAAACTTCGGCGTGAGAAACGCCCACCAGCTCCGCTTCTCGCTGCATCCACTCGTCGCCGCCCAGCGGACAATAACACTCCGCAATTGGTCCGTACCGCGCCGGCAACGCGCGGGCCAGCACGATCACGCCGATGTCCGCCAGCAGCCCGGGCACGAACGCCGCGTCGCGCCGCCGCGGCATCGAGCCGTCCGCCAGCCGCGCCGCCAGCGCCGCCGTCGTCACCGATCGCCGCCAGAAGTACGTGCGCTCGATCGAATCGGCGGGTCCGTCATCCAGGGCGGCCGCCATGCACCGCGCCAGCACCAGCTCGCGAATGCGGCGAAGCCCCAGCATCGCGACGGCCTGCTGAAGCGAGTCGATCTCGCGCACCGCGCCGAACAGGGCGGAATTGGCCAGCCGCAGAATGCCGGCGGCAATGCCCGCATCGGCGCCCAGCAGCTCGACGAGCCGCTCGATGGCGCAGTTCGGATCGAGCGTCATCCGAAAACAGTGCGAGGCGACGGCGGGCATGGCCGGCACGGCGGCCGATTGGGCGATGGCTTCGAGCGTTTCGTGGCGCATGGTCGGCCCCCGGGTCGACATCGGTCTTTCGAGGCGGCGCGTTAATCGACAGGGCCGAAAACGATGAAACCATCCGACAACGGGTTCGAAACGCTGCCGGGAACACGCTGCTTCACGTCGCCGCGCGTGGCACGATCAAGCCCTCGCGCAATGCGGACCCGGCCATGGTGAACAGCGCGTCTCGCTACTCGCGTGACACGCGACTGTCGCCGTCGGGAATTCTGCCGCCGCGCAACCGACAAACGGTCCGCAGCACGTCGACAAACATCACCAGCGTGTCGCACGAAATCCGCAGCGTGCTGTCGGTCGGATTGTCCCAGTCGACCGGAATCTCGGCGATGCGGAATCCCATCCGCCGCGCCAGCAACAGCACTTCGACATCGAACGCAAACCGCTCCACGCGCTGCCGCGGAAAGATCGCATCGACCGCCGCCCTCCGGAACAGCTTGAACCCGCATTGAGTGTCCTGCACGTCCCGCAGCGCCAACGCGCGAACCAGGTACGGAAACGACCGCCCCAGTAACTGCCGCAGCCGATGTTGCCGTCGCAAGATCCGCGCGCCGCCCACGCGCCGCGAACCGATCAGCACGTCGGCGCCGGCGGCCGGCTCGACGAATCGCTCGAGATGGCGGATGTGCGTCGAATGATCCACGTCGAGGAACAAGGCCCACGCGCCCGTCGACGCCAGCATCCCCGCCCGCACCGAATAGCCCTTGCCGCGATTGACGCCGTTGCGCAACAGCCGCACGCCGCGGCCGCGCTGTTCGACGATTTCGGCCGTGCGATCGGCGCTGCCATCGTCGACCACGATGACTTCGTTCGCCAGTTCATGCGCCGCCAGCCACGCCTGCACGGCATCCAGCGTGTCCGCGACGCAGCGCGCGGCGTTGTAGGCCGGAATGATGACCGAAAGAGACTCAAAGGCGTCGCCCGGCTGAACCACGTCGCCGATGGTAAGCCCGCGCGGCCCGGCGGCGGAAGGGAAACGTCGATGCGTCGGAACGTGAAGAAGAAGCACGGAAGCACAAGGCGCGATGACAAGTGAACGGAAGGGGAACAGGGAGCAGCGGAAATCAATTACAGGGCGGGCGGGCGCGATCGGCGGCATGATCGCCGGCGTCTTCCTGCCGGCGGGCCAAGTCTCACGGGTCCACCGGCTCCATCCCCTCCTCGCAGTCCATACTGTCCACCGGCACGCGCCGCGCGACTCTGGATTCCCGCCTGCGCGGAAATGACGCTTCATGGCTGAAAGCTGAAAGCTGAAAGCTGAAAGCTGAAAGCTGAAAGCTGATCCCTGAACGTTGAGCGCCGACCGCAGACGGCTCGCGGTCCTCGCAGCGGACCCTGCGCACAAGCCCTCAAATGAACAACAGCGTCACGATGATGAACAACGGCACCAGAATCCCCACGCTGTAGATCATGTAGCCGAAAAAGCTCGGCATCTTGACGCCCGACTGCTCGGCGATCGACTTGACCATGAAATTCGGCCCGTTGCCGATGTAGGTGTTCGCCCCCATGAACACCGCCCCAAGCGATATCGCCACGAGCAGGTCCTGGCGGATGAAATTCCCGTCGAGAAGCGGCGTAATGCCCTCGCCTGCCGCGTGCGTCAAGGAATTGGCCGTCTGGAAGAAAACGACATACGTCGGCGCATTATCGAGGAAGCTCGACAGCGTCCCCGTCGCCCAGAAGAACTGCCACGGCTTGCTCAGCCCCAGCTCCGCACCACGCAGGTTGAGAATCTCGATCGGCACCTGCATCGTGATGAATATGCCGATGAACAGACACGCCACCTCGGCGATGGCGTGGAAATTGAACTTGTTCTCGCTCCGCAGCCCTCCCGGAGTCGTCAGGAACGACAGCCCGACCAGCAGAAGCTGTATCCCCTCGCGCAGGAACGGCGGCGGGGTCCAATCCGTCCCCGGCACCGGCTTGGCCGGATCGAGCAGCGCCACCGCCAGCACGACCAGCAGCAACCACAGGAGATTGATCTTGCCGCCGAGCTGAATCCGCTGCACCTGCGTCTCATCGCGCACCAGGTCCAGCGGCCGCTCATGCCGATAGGCCCACGTATCCCAGGCGTAATACACACACAGCAGAACGATCAGCATGAACGCCCACTCTTTCCAGAGTCCCAGCGTCCACAAGAACGGCACGCCCCGCAGATAGCCCAGGAACAGCGGCGGATCGCCGATCGGCAGCAGGCAGCCGCCGATGTTGCTGACAATGAAAATGAAAAAGATCACCGTGTGCGCCACGCGCTTGCGCTCGCTGTTCGTGTGCAGCAGCGGGCGGATCAGCAACATCGACGCGCCGGTCGTGCCGACGAAGCTCGCCAGAACGCCGCCGATGCCCAGGATGATCGTGTTCGTCAGCGGATGCGCGGGTATGTCGCCGCGCACCGCGATGCCGCCCGAAATCGAGTAGAGGCTGAACAGCAGCACGATGAACGGCACATACTCGAAGAAGGCGTTGCCCATCGCGCCGACCAGCGCCGCCGCGCCCGCCGCCGAGACGTGATGCACCCCGCCGTGCTCGTCGTGATGCTCCTCGACTTCCAGCCCCAGGTGATGCATCGCCTTGACGAGCGTCGCGTCATGCAACATCGTCCCGAAGCCGCGCGACTGATAGTGCAGCAGCGTGGCAAGGCCCAGAATCAGCCCCAGGATCAGCTTGTTGCGGTTGTGCTCCCACCAGTGGCTCGTCCGCGGAATCAGCGGCAAAGTCGCAATGCACACCAGGATGATTACAAACGGGGCGATCCAGCCCATCGACGGCATCTGACCCGCGGCCAGCAACGAAAGGCTGCAAAACGGCATGAAAGACGATCCTCGCTACGCGGTTTTGAACCGATCCGACGCCCGCGCCGCCATCGATCGGGGAACAAGACGCCCGCGTCAGCAAACGTTACGTTCCCGGCGACGGCGGCACACGCGCCCGATCAAGACCGCAAATGGTAGACCCCGTGGACCGCTTTGCAAAATCGGCGGCGGACGGAGTCTCATGATCCATCATCGGCGATTTCTACGGTGAGGCTGTCCTCGCAACTCCCCCCGTTGCTGCGAGAGGCGGACCAGATGGGTGTCCGTTACATCATCAAATAAACGCCAGTTGTGATCGACAGTCCAATAAAAATGAATATCGGCAGGATCGCCGCAGCCAATGCCTTTCTCCGAGATATGCCATGAAACTGCTCCAGCCCCACGCAAACTACCGCCACCATCCACGGCAGACCGACAAACGGCACGATCATGGCCGGCCACACGGCGCCGGCGTAGGCCACCGTTTGAATCGTCTCATCGAACTCGGCGTGATGTACGCCGACCAACTCGAGTGCTAATTGAATGAGCACGGCGTAGGAGTAGATGCTCACGATCGCCAGAATCGGCACCAGCACGAAGATCAGGAAGAACACGCCCGGCCGGAAATAACTCAGCGGGTGCGGCACGCCGCCGCCGGCGATCATTACCGACAGCAGCGACATCTCCAGATTCAGCGCAAGAGCCGCCAGGTACCCGCAGCCGATGCCGAAGCTGATCGCTCCTCCGCGGTCGGTTCCGTAGGCGAGGCGGAAGAACTCTTTCGGCCGCAGCGCGATCTCGCGGGCGGATTCAAGAAACGCGCGCCTCATCCCGACCTGCTCGCGATGCTCCCACACGTTGCCGTAGCGCAGCGATTCGCCCGCGACGCCCTGCCGCACCGGATGAACGATCATCGACGCCGCCGCCACGTGCCGGCCGCACTTGATGCACTGAAACACCCGCGGGCGCGGCAGGCCGAACTCGTCGTTGCCGAAATAGGGCTGCCGGCAATGGGGGCAGAGGAAGTGAACGCCGCCGGGCGGGAAGGCGAAGTCGGTCGCCTCGAACGGCCGGCCGCATTCCGGACAGCGAGGCTCGCTCAGGCCGAACAGCAGGTACTTGCACTGCGGGCAGTTCATCGTTCTACACAACGGGCGGCCGGCGCGCTCGTCACGCAGCGGGTACGCGCGACAAGTGTATTTGAAGGAAAGGCGCCGCTGAAGTGGGGTCGACGTAACCCGTCAATGGGACCTGCCGCTTGGCCTCGGGACATCTTGCATGATCCGAACCGCAAGCGCCAGCGCTGCGGTAACGCCTCGATGTAAGGGCACCCCCCAGCGATTGCGCCTGAGGCTCGGAACAGGGGAACCGCCGCTCCGCGCGGACCACGATGTCATTCCCGCGCAGCCGGCAAGCCCATTCCGCGTAGAACGGGCTTGTAGCCCGATCACTCGGGCAGAATGCCCGCTCCACGCAATCCCTGCGATGCAGACACGCCGACAAGGATTCAGCGACACGCGAAATCAACTCAACGCGCGCCGACGCGGGGGGTGGCAAATGCGGTTCCGTGCCACGACAGGCCGATTCGCCGTTTCTATCAGGCGACATGTCATGTCCGCAATCGGATCGACGCGCGCTGCGCTCATGATCATCGCGCTGCCGCTGCTTCTGGCCGGCTGCGGAAACCATGCCCTGCTGAACATGGCGGCGGCCGACTCGATGGAAGCGCTGGCCGCCGAAACGCGCCGCGCTTTGGACGAGTACCGTCACGATCTGGAAAGGGCCGACGACGCTCGCGAAGCCGAAGTGATCGCCGCTTTCGTGCGCCGCGTCCGAACCGACGCCGCCGATGACGCGGTGGTCGAAGCGCACGCCGGCGCGTTCCGCGCTGCGCTGTCCCGCCTGCGGGCCGACCGCGAAACCGCCTGGCGCCGGCACGCCACGGCCGGCGACAACGTCGAACGAATCGACGAGATCGCCGCCGGCCTGCGACGCATGGCGGTGCAGTCGATGTCGCTGAACGATGAATGGCAGCGTTTCGTCGGCAACCTGATCGAAGCCCGCCGCCGTGCCGCCCAGTCCCGACCGCCGCGCGACGCCGCCGCCCCGCGCAGCGCCGACCCGTAACGCGGCCGTTTCGACAGGTCGACGTTTCGACATTTTGTTTCGACTTTCGACTTTCTGTTGCCTGTTTCCCGGCCTCTCTTCGCCTTCGTGCCTTTTATTGTCCCCATTCACGCTCCCCGGAGTAACGAACAATGTCCCCCGCCGCCCAGGAATGGGACCGCCTGCTTGAGTTGATCTCGGCCCGCGTCGCCTCCGCGGGCAAGCCGCTCGACGCCATCGACGCCGTCCTCTCCGCGCCCGCGCGCACCACGGATGTGCGCCGCCTGGGCGACCATCCCGTCATGCAGACCTTTCGCGCCGAACTGACCGACGGCCTGATCCGCGCCGACACGGCCCGCCAGACCATCGGACTGCTGACCCGACTGATGGAGCAACTGAAACCGTAATGGGAACGGCGCAACGGGTCATGGCGCCTGCGATTTGAAATGCCGAGAACCGTGCGGAAACGGACGGGGTCACGACTGCCCGGGACAGGGATCGAACCTGCACTCTCTAAACGAGAACCAGGCCCTCAACCTGGCGCGTCTGCCAATTCCGCCACCCGGGCTGGGAGGACGCAGGAAGCCTAGGCCGCGCGTCTTCGCCCGTCAACCTCGCGCATCGCCCCGAACCGAGCCGCCGCATCCAGGTAACCCATCAGATCCCCGGGCGCAAGACCGGGGCCGCCCGCCGCGTACGCACCATTCCATTCCGAGGCGAAAGCGCCTGATCCGAGCCGCAAGCGCCAGCGCTGCGGTCCTTCAGAGCCGCGCAGTGTCAGCAAGCGGGATCCTCCCGCCGCACGCGAGGGGTTCGTTCCACAACGACTGCGGCGTTTTCGCACTCCGAAGGAGTGCCGGTTTGTTGCCACGGGTGGAGCGAAGCCCGCCAGTGCGAAGCGGAACCCGTGGTCCGCGACGTCTCGCAACCAGGTTACTCTCCGTACGGGGTAGTCCATCGCCCAAGCTCGATTCACCATTGCCCCCCGCGTTACTTCGTCGGTCGCTCGTTTCTTCCCCTTCGTTCTACTGGTGCCGGATTTCTTCGCGTCCCGCGACGATTTTCAATCACGGTGCCGCCCAACTTACGACAGGGCATCGACTTACGAGCGAATCTCCCGCAAGGTCTTTCTTCCCTTCGTGCCTACGTGCCTTCGTGCCTTCGTGCCTTTTTGAGTCCCAAATTACCTTGCAGGCGCCCGCCCGCGCTTCGGCCCGCCCACCCTTGAATGCCTCGGCTTACGCGATACGCTATCACTTGGCGGCGCATCGCCGCGGCGGGGCTGCTCCGTCACCGCCGACCACCGGCGCCGCGGTCCATCAACTTTCGCGGGGAGATTCGCCATGACCGAAACGGTACGTCAAATCCTCAGCAACTACGGCTCCGACAATCCCGGCACGCTCAACAACCTGGCCCGCATCCTCAATCACGGGAGGCTCGGCGGCACGGGCAAAATGGTCATCCTGCCCGTCGATCAGGGATGGGAACATGGTCCGGTCCGCAGCTTCGGGCCGAACCCGGCCGGCTACGATCCGCGCTATCACTTCGAGCTGGCGATCGAGGCGGGGCTGAACGCCTACGCCGCGCCGCTCGGGTTCCTCGAAGCGGGGGCGCGCGAGTTCGCCGGCGATCTGCCGTTGATCCTCAAAGCCAACAACCACGACCTGCTGGCCGATGAAAAGGACTCGTGGCAGGCGCTGACCGCCAGCGTCGAGGACGCCGTGCGGCTGGGTTGCTGCGCCATCGGGCTGACGATCTACCCCGGCTCGGCGATGCGGATGGAAATGTACGAAAAGCTGCGGGGCTACGCCGAGCTGGCGAAGAAAGCCGGACTGGCGGTGGTGGTCTGGTCGTACCCGCGCGGCAGCCAGCTTTCAAAGGAAGGCGAGACCGCCATCGACGTGTGCGGCTACGCGGCCCAGATCGCGGCCCAGTTGGGGGCGCACATCATTAAGGTCAAGCTGCCCAGCAATCACATCGAGCAGGACGCCGCCCGCAAGGTGTTCGAGAAAGAGCAGATTCCGATCACAACGCTGGCCGAGCGCGTGCGCAACGTCATGCAGTGCGCCTTCAACGGCCGTCGGCTGGTGGTCTTCAGCGGCGGCGCGAAGAAGGAAGACGACAACGCCATCTTCGACGAGGCCCGCGCCATCCGCGACGGCGGCGGCAACGGCTCGATCATCGGCCGCAACAGCTTCCAGCGAAAGAAGGCCGATGCGCTGAAGCTGCTGGACACGATCGTGAACATCTATGCCGGGAAGGTGAAGTAGCGGCGCGGCAGGCCGGTTCGCAGCACAGTCTGGTCATACAATCTCGCGAGAGCGAGGTGTTTTGTGGTCGCTGCCAGAGACACGAGTATGGGTCGTTTTTCAGTCGACATCGACCTGTCCAATCACGAGGACGTCGTCCTTGCGCGGGCGGGAAAGATCGCGCCCGATCAGGTCCGCCGCGTGCGCATCCGCGGCGTGGTCGACAGCGGCGCCGCACGACTCGTTGTTCCCGAGGACGTCATTCGCCGGCTGGGCGTACCGCGAATCGGCAACACGGGCGTTCGCTACGCCGACGGCCGCGTGGCCGAGCGCGAGATGGTCAGCGACATCGAGCTGAGCTACGCCGGCCGCAGCGGCACGTTCAGCGCCATCGTCGAACCGGCGCGCGATTCGGCGCTGATCGGCGCGATCGTGCTCGAGGACCTCGACCTGATCGTCGACTGCACCAGACAGCGGCTGGAACCGCGCGATCCGAAGCGGATCATTTCGGAGATCGAATAGCGCCAACAGAGCGTTCGCGAACATCGGCAAGGCCGTGCCCGCAATTCGTCGAGGATCGTTCACAAGGAACGTCCCTGCTCGCTCGGTGTAATACCACCCTGCAAGGTCGGAATACGACAATTAAGATCGCACACGAGGGCTGAACCCGCGGCCGTTAGGAGTCGCGCACAAATAACCAGAACGATTGTGCTGGGTGGTACGGGCATCCTGCGCGTTCCGGACGGGCGGGACGCCCGTACCACCCCTCTGCGATTCGTTCAGTTTATTTCCGCGCGATGCCTAACGTGACGCCATCCGCGGGCCAGCGCCTGCGGATGTTGAACGCCGCCCCGCCCGGGCTGGGACGTCGCGCGCAATGCGCGCTGCGCCCGATGGCGCGAGGCTGACAGTGCCTGAAATCCCCGGCGGCATGTACGAAGCGAGCCGACGCCAAGGGCGTCGCGGCCTTCAGCCCAGGGTTGCCCCGCCATGAAATGGCGGGGCAACCCTGGGTCGGCCGGTGCGTCATCTGAGGAACCCCAACGGGGTTCCGGCGGGCGCCGCCGCGCGTCTCGCGATGCCTTCAGCGTCGAAATCTGACAAGAATCATCCCACACCGTGGGTTTCACCCGCGGCGATTCACGTTGTTCCCCGCCGGGGAACGGTGGTGTTGCGCGCATCGTGGGCGAAGCGGGACCCACACGACCAAGCGGCCCGTTGAGGCGTCTTTTCTCGCTTTGGCCCACATCGCGTGCGGGCCGCCTGACCGGGCCGCTCCGCTTGACCCTCGCGTCTCGGCCCGCGTGTCGCTTGCAACGGCGCCCGTGCTTTCGGCACAATGGGGTCCATGTCGTTCACGGGATTGGCAATTGCGCTGCTTGCCGCCTGTAGCGCCGACGCCCCCGCCGCGCCGCCCGCGCAACTGGCGATTAACCCCGCCCAGATCAACCTCGATCATTCCGCCGATCGCCAGCGCATCGTCATCGTTCTGACTTCACCCGACGGTCAGACGCGCGACGTGACCGCGGCCGCGCAGCTCGGCTTCGCCGCAGACGGCATCGCCGGCGTCGAGAACGGCGCGCTCGCTCCGATCGCCGACGGCGAAACGCTGCTTACCGCGAGCGCCGAAGGCCAAGCGGCGCAGGCCCGCGTGATCGTCCGACACATGGAAAAACGCCGCCCCGTAAGCTTCCGCAACGACGTGCTGCCGGTGCTGATGAAGGCTGGATGCAACGCCGGAAGCTGCCACGGCAGCGCCCAGGGCAAGAACGGCTTTCGCCTGTCGCTGTTCGGCTTCGAACCCGACAAAGACTACGTCAGCCTGACGCGCGACGTCTGGAGCCGCCGCGTCGATCTGGCCGATCCGCACCGCAGCCTGATGCTCAGCAAGCCGGCCGGCGAAGTCGCCCACGAGGGCGGCCGGCGGCTGGAGCGCGGCACGCCCATGTACGATCTGCTGGCCGAATGGATCGCTGCGCGCACGCCCGATGATCCGCCCGATCTGCCCGTGCTGACCGGCATCGAGTGCCTGCCGGCCGAAGCGGTGATGCGCGGCGCGGGCCAGACGCAGCAGCTTGTCGTGCGCGCCACCTACTCCGACGGCACCGACCGCGACGTCACCTCGCTGGCCGTTTTTGATCCGACCGATGCGCTGACGGCGGCGGTCGACGCGAACGGGCAAGTCACCAGCGGCCTGCCGGGCGAGGCCTTCGTCATGGCCCGCTTCGGCACGTTCGCGCTGGTGACGCAGGTCATCGTCCGCGCCGCCGAGACCAGCTTCGCGTGGAACGACGAGCCGGCCGCCAACCTCATCGACGAAGCCATCCACGCCAAGCTGCGCAAGCTGCAAATCCTGCCGTCCGACGTCGCCGACGACGCCACGTTCCTGCGGCGCATCTACCTCGACGTGCTGGGCGTGCTGCCGACGCGCGAGGAAATCGAGGCCTTTCTGGCCGACGCCGCCGCCGACAAGCGCGCCCGGCTGATCGACGCGCTGTTGAACCGCCCGGAATTTCCCGAGCTGTGGGCGATGAAATGGGCCGAGTTGCTGCGGATCGAAAGCGCTTCGCAGCGCATCAGCTTTAAGGCGATGTACCGCTACAACCAGTGGCTGCGCGAATCGATCCTGGCCAACAAGCCGCTCAACGCGATGGTGCGCGAGTTGCTGACATCCGAAGGCGGTAACTTCTCGACGCCGGCCGTGAACTTCTACCTGGTCGAGACCGATCCGACGCTGATCGCCGAAAACGTCGCGCAGGTCTTCGCCGGCATCCGCATTCAATGCGCCCAGTGCCACAATCATCCATTCGAGCGCTGGACGCAGGACGACTACTACGCGTTCGCCGCCTTCTTCCCGCAGATCGGCAAAAAACAGGCCGAGGACCCGCGCGAGACGGTCGTCTTCAACTCCGGCGCCGGCGACGTGCG
Source organism: Planctomycetaceae bacterium (assembly GCA_011525745.1). GTDB lineage: Bacteria > Planctomycetota > Phycisphaerae > UBA1845 > UTPLA1 > PLA4. The sequence goes on from WYBU01000053.1 coordinate 32,288, forward strand.
GCATTTGCGCGACGGGCGCGTCATGGCGCCGCGCGTGCTCGGCGGCGCGGCGAGCAGCGTACCGGCCGGCGTCGACCGCCGCGTCGCGCTGGCCGACTGGCTGACCGCGCCGGACAACCCCTGGTTCGCGGCGTGTTTCGTCGATCGCGTCTGGGCGCACTTCATGGGGCGCGGGCTGGTCGAGCCGCCCGACGACGTGCGCGTCAGCAATCCGCCGTCGCATCCCGAGCTGCGCCGGGAGCTGGCGCGGCTGTTCGTCGAATCCAACTACGACCTGCGGGCGTTGGTGCGGCTGATCTGCAACTCGCGCGCCTATCAGCGCTCGTCGCGCCCCAACGCCGTCAACGCCCGCGACGTGCGCAACTTCTCGCGCGCCGCCATTCGCCGCCTTTCGGCCGAGGTGCTGCTCGACGCCGTCTGCCGCGTCACCGGCGTGCCCGAGAAATACTCCGGCCTGCCGCTCGGCGCCAGGGCCGTGCAGATCGCCGACGCCCGCTCGGGCAGTTATTTCCTCGACGTCTTCGGCCGCCCGCCGCGGCTGTCGGCCTGCACCTGCGAACGCAGCAACGAACCGACGCTGTCGCAGGCGCTGCACCTGATCAACGGCCAGACGCTGACGGCCAAGATCGCCTCCGACGCCGGCCGGCTGGCGAAGCAACTGGCGGCGGGCACGACGCCCGAGGCGATCATCGAGGATTTGTACCTGACCGCGCTGACGCGCAAACCGACGGCGGCGGAGATGGCACACCTGGTCGCGGCGTTAAGCGCCGCGGACAACCCGCGGCAGGGACTGGAAGACGTCTACTGGGCGGTGCTGAATTCGAAGGAGTTTGTGTTCAATCATTGACGGGCGGCGCGAGGACCCGTCGCGCCAGCGCCGGGCCGCGTGATTGTTTGACCGCCGGCGATGTACCGCCACCTATTCGGCTTGCGCCAATTGCGTTACGAGCCGCACGAACCGATCGAGCGACCGCGAGCGCGTTCGTGCCGACTGATAATCCAAACGCAAGAGCATCGGGAGCACGTCGATCGTCGGTTTGTAGCCGTTGGGCTTGAGCTGTTCGAGCCGTTCCTTTGCACCGCGGATCGACTCGACATCATGGGGGCGCTCAGCGTCTGCCAGCACTCCGCGGAATCCGCGCAGCGACTCGATTCCCGCCAGCAACCACGCCTCGATCTCGCGCACGGCCAGATTCACGGCAACGGGGACGCGCGCTGTCGAACGACCGGCGCGGACCAGCTCAGGTCCTAGTTGACATGCGGCGTCGTCATCGGCGTCCATCAAAGCGAGTACGGCGATACAGCCGGGTTTCATTCGCGCCATCCGCACGCGGCGCGCAAACACGTCCGGATTCGCCAGACGCTGTCGCTTTTCGCGAATAGGTTTCGCGTCGGGTTCCACGTCGAAGGCGCCCGCGTCGTGCAGAATCCGGCGTATGAACGCCGGGATCGCTGCCGCCTCGCTGTGACCTTCAACGATCGGCACGATTCGGCGCATTGCAGATCGGATCCCTTGCGAAGAGGTTCGGCTCGTCGGGCAGTTGCTCGTATTGCTCGATGGCAACCTCCATGCCTGCGTTTCGCAGCAGGTCGCCGGGCGTGCAGAGTCTTTCGCGGATGGACTGCTTGGACGCCTCGTCCAGATCCGTAACGACCGTTTCGCCGCGGATCATCTCGACGGCGCGCAGCTCTTCGATTCGCACGTTCTTGTGGTCGATCAGTTCGGGCGAATGCGTCGTCACGATGATCTGCGACCAGCGCGTGCCGTGACGAATGGCGTCGAACAACGCCTCGGCCGCGGCGGGATGAACCGTCGATTCCGGCTCCTCGATTCCAAGCACCGACGCCCGCGAGCGCTGATAGATGGCGAGCAGCACGCCCAGCACGCGCAACGTTCCGTCTGAGATGCCAGTCGGATAGAAGGTCAGCGGCTGGCCCTTCTTGTCGCCCACGTCCTGAAGGAACCGCAGCGTCTCTTGCGCGCCGCTCGCGTGATGCTCGACGTCCATGATTCCCGGCACCACGCGCCCCAGAAACTCGCAGACTTCCTTGTACGCGCCGTTGCTGTTACGAAGCTCGCGCACCACGGCGCCGGCGTTGCTGCCGTCGCGCAAGAGCACGAGGCCCGGGTTGGGATCCTGCGGCTTGCGCATCAGCTCGGGCACGAGGTTGTAGAATCTCATGCCGGCCAGGAAGTCGAACAACGTACGAAACCCCTCTTTGGCCGAGACTGCCGTCAGCGCCAGACGATCTCGCGTCAGTCGCGGTTCCACACCTTCGGGTCGAACCTTGAATTTCCCTTTTTCGATCTCGAATTCCATGCGCTGAAGCGCGCCCGGCCCCAGAATGATGCACGTCTCCCGGTTGATGGCGAATTCGCCCTGGCTCTTCGGAACTGCTCCCACGGTGAAGGCGTACAGGGCCATTCGCTTGTCGGGTAGCTCGATCTCAAGTCGAATAGTGAAATGCGTCGGATGCCCACGCAACGCCTTACGGCGTACCGCGCCGACGCCGCCGCGAAGCTGAAGTGCATGAGCGGGGGTCACGTTCAGCGCGTCCGAAACGAAACGCAAGGCGTCGAGAACGTTGCTCTTGCCCGCGCCGTTCGGACCGACCAGTATCGTCAGATCTCCGAGGGAAAGCTGCGCCTTCGCGATGCTGCGAAAGTTGCGGATGCACAGCAGTCGTATCCGTCCGTGCTCGGACATATGCCTACACCGCCGCACATACCTTCTTCGCCGCGTCCGTCAGATCCGCCGCCGGGATCAGTTGCGGGATGGCCGCCGCCTTCAGCATCTCGCGGGCCTTCTCGACGTTCGTGCCCTCCAGCCGCACCACGACCGGCGCCCTGAAGCCGACTTCCTTCGCCGCCGCGATCAGCGCCTCGGCGATCACGTCGCACTTGGCGATGCCCCCGAAAATGTTGACCAGCACCCCGTTGACTTTCTCGTCCGACAGAATGATGCGAAACGCCTCGATCGCCCCTTCCTTCGTCACGCTCCCGCCCACGTCCAGAAAATTCGCCGGCTGCCCGCCGTGCAGCTTGATGATGTCCATCGTGCTCATGGCCAGCCCGGCGCCGTTGACCAGGCAGCCGATGTTCCCGTCCAGCGCGATGTACGAAAGGTTGGCCTTCTTCGCGCGAATCTCGTTGGGATTCTCCTCGCTCGGATCGAACAATGCCTCGATCTCCGCGTGGCGGAACAGCGCGTTGTCGTCGAAGTTGAACTTCGCGTCGATCGCCAGAATCTCGCCGCCGTCGGTCTGCACCAGCGGATTGATCTCCGCCAGGCTGCAATCCTTCTCGATGAACAGCCGCGCCAAAACCTGTAGCGTCCGCGCCGCCGTCTTCGCCTGATCGCCGGCCAACCCCAGGGCCGACACCAGCCGCCGCACCTGAAAGTCCTGCAAGCCCAGATGCGGGTGCAGCCACTCCTTCACGATCGCGTCGGGGTTCTTCGCGGCGACTTCCTCGATCTCCACGCCGCCCTCCCGGCTGACCATCACGCAGGGCGTACGGCGGGCGCGATCGACCACCACGCCGACGTAATACTCCTTCGCGATGTTCACCGCCGGCGCCAGAAGGATGTGCCGCACGCGCACGCCCTCCGGGCCGGTCTGCTTGCTGACCATCGGCTTGTCGAACATGCGCCGGCAGTGCTGCTCGGCCTCGGCGGCCGTCTTGCACAGAACCACGTAGCCGGCCTTGCCGCGCCCGCCGGCGTGGACCTGCGCCTTGACGACGACGGAGAAGTCCACAGCCGAGGGCGGCTGTGCCACACTCTTCACAGCCGAGGGCGGCTGTGCCACATTCTTCAGCGCGGAGGGCGGCTGTGCCACATTCTTTAGAGCCGAGGGCGGCTGTGCCACACTCTTCACAGCCGAGGGCGGCTGTGCCACATTCTTCAGAGCCGAGGGCGGCTGTGCCACAGGTGTCTCGGTCGCGCAGGACTGCGCGGCGGCCAGCTTCGCAAACGCGGCGGCGGCCTGCTCGGGTTTGTTGATAACCTCAAAAGGCGGAACGGGCACGCCCGCCTGCTGAAGCAGTTGGCGGGCCTGGAACTCGTGGACTTTCATGCAGGTTCTCCGCACGGCGCGTTTCTCGTGCCGCGATGGATCGCCATGTTAAGGCTGATGGGCACAGTCGCCAAGACGGGTCGCGAGGACGGGAACGGCAGCCAACCTCCGCGCGCGACTTGCGACCGGGCCTTGCCGCCTCGCGCGCGGCAAGATGATCCCGAATCACCGACCGCCGCCGCCGCGCGGCTCGATGAGCTTCAGCTCGATCGGCGATTCGCCCCCCTGCTCGTCGAGCACGATCATCCGCACGCGCGGCAGCAGCTCCTCCATCTTCGCCAGGAACAGCCGCGCCCGCGTCACGTCCGGCGCTTTCACGTATTCGGCGTGCTGTTTGAGAAACGCGTCGGCCTCGCCCCGCGCCCGCGCCAGCCGCTGCGACCGGTAAGCGCTGGCCTCCTGCACGCGCTCGTACGCCCGCGCCTGCGCATCGCGGATGCGCCGATCGGCGTCGCGCTCGGCGTCGTGAATCTTGCGCGAGCGCTCGTACTCCTCGTTCGTCACCGCCTTGAACGCGTCGATCACCGCCCGCGGCGGCTCGATCGACTGAATCGCCGCCGACACCAGCGTCACGCCCGTCTCGTATTGCTCCAGCAGCGCCCGCGAGCGCGCCTCGATCGCGTCGCGCACGGCGATCCGATCCGTCGTCAGCAGCGCATCGACCGGCATGCGCGACAGCGCCTCGATCAGCGTCGCCTGCACCGCCTGCCGCACCAGCCCGTCCGGATCGATCGTCCGCAGCACGTAGCGCGTCGGATCGCCGATGCGGTACTGCGCGATCAGCGTCACCTTGAGGATGTTGATGTCGCCCGACAGCACGTCCGACTGCGGGCTGCTCATCATCGCCTCGACGTCGCCCTGCTGAATCAGCAGCCGGTCCTCCGGCGACATGCCGACCACGACGCGCCGCACCTGCGTCGTCTTGGGCCGATCGACGCGACCCATCGGCCAGGGCAACTCGTAGTGCAGTCCCGGACCCTTCTCGGCGCCGGTCAGCCGGCCGAAGCGGCGAACAACGGCCCGCTCGTCGGGTTGGACGAAGTAAAAGCCGCTGCCGGCATACGACGCGACGCCGATGACGACCGCCGCAAAACCGATCCGCCGCGCCCAGCGGCGACCGGTCGGCGGCGCGAAACTCGCATCGGGCAGCCCGCTCACGGCGCGTCTCCATTGGTCATCAGCGGCGATGGCTTCTCGGCGCTGCGCGTCGCCGGCCGGCTCGACGGAACCGGCGCAGGCGGCTCCTTCAGCCAGCGCAGATACGGGCTGTCGGCCGACAGAATCAGCACGGTATCGGGATTGAACGTCTTGCCGTACGACTCCAGCGTGCGAAGGAAGTCATAAAACTCCGGATCGCGGCTGTACGCCTCGCCGTAGATGCGCGTGGCCTCGGCGTCGGCCGTGCCGCGAACTCGCCGCGCCTCTTCCTCGGCCTGCGAGAGAATCTCGGTCTGCCGCGTCCGGGCCGCGGACCGAATCTTGGCCGCCTCTTCCTCGCCTTCCGAGCGATAGCGCGTCGCGATGCGTTCGCGCTCGGCCCTCATGCGGTCGAAGACGGCGTTGCGATTTTGATTGGGAAAGATGAACCGCGTGATCTGAAAATCGACGATGTCGATGCCGTAATCGGCCGAAGCGCGCTGATGACAGCGATGCGCGATCCGCCCGACGAGTTCCGGCCACTTCCATGCTCCCGCATCGGTCGTCGCCAGCGCGGCGAAGTCGGTCGCGCCCAGCGTCGCGCCCAGCTCGGACACGACCAGGTCGGCCAGGCGCGTCTCGGCCAGCTCGGCGTCGCGCATGGTTTCGAGAAAGCGCGTCAGCGACGCTTCGTCGCGCCCGATCCGCCAGACGGTGTAAGTGCCGACGACCACGTTCTTCTTATCGCGCGTCAGGAACTCGTCGCTCGGCCGCGTCGGCGCCGGCGTCTCGAAGACCTGCATCCGGCTGTCGTAGCGCAGCACCGACTCCAGCGGCCAGGGCCGCTTGATTTGCAGGCCCGCCTCCAGAATGGTGCGCACCGGCCGGCCGAACTGCGTCACGACGACGTACTCGGTCTCATCGACCACGAACGCCGCCGTGGCACACCACCACAACAGCAGCAGAACCACAATCCAGCGCGACAGTTTTTTCATCGTTCACCTGACTTCGACACCGCTCATTTCAACTTTCACTCTTTGACCTTCCGTCTCCGTCGCTCCATCGCTGCGTCGCTTCGTCGCCCGCGTCTTCCCCTTCGTGCCTCCGTGCCTTGGCGCCTTCCCTTTCGACGTTTCGACTTTCCTGACGCTTCATTTCGACATTCGACTTTCGCTTATGGCTGCTCGCGAATCGGCTCATTGCCCTCCCGCAGCCACAAACCGAGCGGCCGCCCGTCCGACGCATACGGCCGCAGGTACTTTCTCACGCCCGGCAGCACCCGGTCCCACATCTCGAACATCAGCCGCCGCCGATTCACCTCGCGGCACGCCGCATCGGCCGCGCTCATCTCCGAAAAGGCCGCCGCATCGCCGCGCGCCACCGCCAGCGTTTCGGCCGTCGCGCCCTGGGCGTCGGCAAGCTGCGCCGCCGCCGTCGCCCGCGCCGCGGACATCACGCGCACCTCGTCCGCCGCCGCGCGGTCGATCCGCGTGGCGCGGTCTTCCAGCGCGCTGGCCACGTCGCGAAACGCCTCGTGCGCCTCGGCCGGTGCATGAACGTCCAGCAGCCGGAACGACTCGATTCGCACGCCGCTTTTTGCCGTGTCGCATAATTCCTGTAACCGCCGAGCGATGGCCTGCTCCGCCGCCGGCCGCGCCGTCGTGTAAATCGTGTCGATCGTCTGGGTCGAAAGTTGCTCGCGCGCGGCCGCCTGCGCCGAAACGCGAACGAGCCGCTCCGCGTCGCGCACGCCGTAGAGAAACGCCCGCAGCGATTCCGGCCGCACGCTCCAGTGAACCGCGTACGCCACCGACGCCACGTTCTCGTCCCCCAGCCACATCCAGCCGGTTCGCTCGTCCGCCGCAACCGCGCCATCGCTCACCGGCGGCAGGCGGCCCAGCAACGTCTGACGCACCCGCCCCGTCGCCAGACGATCCAGACGCCCGATCGGATACGGCCCGACCCAGTGCAGCCCCGGACCGGCCGCATCGTTGACGACGCGACCGAAGCGACGAATCACGCCCGTTTCGTCCGGCCCGACGCCGCGGAAGCCCGACAGCACATACGCGCCCGCCACCACTACGAGACCCAGCGCCGTCCCCGCGCGCGGCGACAGTCGGAACGGCAACACCGCGTTGCAGGCCGCCAGTACCCGCCCGCCGAATCCCTTCCGCCGGAAGCTGAACGCACACAGCACCAGAAACGCGATTGCCGCCGCCTGCTTGAGCCAGATCGGAACGAATGTTTCGTCCACCGCCGTCGGACTGATGCGTGCCACGACCTCGAAATGCGCCGACAGCCCGTGCACCGCGGCGCCCATCGCCAGCGTCATGACGACAATGCAGGTCAGATACACGATCACCGTGCGCCGGCCCAGCTCGCGCGTCAGGATGACGATTGAGCCGAAATAGGTCGCCGGACCGGCCAGCAGGAACACCAGCGCCGCGCCGGGACTGATGCCCTTGGCGACGAACGCCGCGGCGATCGGCGTCGATGCTTCGGCGCACACGTACAGCGGAACCGCGATCACCAGCAGAATCGCCATCGCGATCCACGGATTGCCCAGCACCGTCGAAAGCACTTCGTAGGGCAGCAGTACGTCGATCAGCCCGGCGGACAATACGGCCATCAGCACCCACACGGCCACGTCGTCGAAGATGTCGACAAAGGCGTGTCGAAAGCCGTCGGCGAACGTCGGCCGCGCTTCGGCGGACGGCGCGAGCGGCAGCGCCGTCGCATCTGGGCCGTCCGTCGCATGATCGTGATCGCATGCACATGATTCGTCCGAAGCATCTGTCGCCCCGGTTGCCCCGGGCGCTGCCGGCTCGCGCGACTCCGGCCAGCGCTGCGAGACGAAGTTCTCAACCGTGCCCGCGACCATCGCCGTCAGAAATGCCGCCACCGGCCGGGCAATCGCCATGAACGGGCCGAGAAGTCCGTATGTCAGCAGGATCGAGGTGACGCCGGTTTCGGGCGTCGAAATGAGAAACGCCAGCGTGGCGCCCTTGCTGGCGCCGCGGCGGCGCATCGCCAGCGCGGCCGGCAGCACCGAGCAGGAGCACAACGGCAACGGCACGCCGACGACGGTGGCCGCCACGAGCGAACGTGTGCCGAAGCCGCGCAGCGATTCGACCAGTCGCCCGCGGGCCAGCACGACGTGCATCACGCCCGCGATGCTGAAACCCAGCAGGACGAAGACGGCCGATTCCTGTAGGACGCCCCACGCGGACTCGAGTACGGATATCAGCCACATCGCCGGGTGTCTCCGGGCCTTGGGAATCGACCCGGTATTCTACGCGCCCCGCGCCCCCGCTGCGCTGCCAATTCGCACCGCGACCGCCGGGAGCAGGGTCCACCGTGCGGACCGAGTAGCCGCCAACCATCAGCCTTCTGCAAACAGCTTTCAGACCACAGCCGTCATTCCCCCGCAGGCGGGAATCACGGATTCTCCGCGCTCTCTGCGTCTCTGTGGGAGCGTGCCAATCTCGACTTTCGGGTTTCGACTTTCCGCTCCGTCGCTTCGTCGCGTCGGTTCGCGCTGGACGACAGGCCTTTTGGGTTGTGGGCGCGGCTTGCGCTGTGCCTTCGTGCTTTTTTCGGCTTTCACCTCATCGCCAACGGAATGAGCACCGCCGCCGTCGCGGCCAGAATCGCCAACACGCTCAGCACCGCGCCGGCGATGGCGCGGCGTCGACGGCGCGCGGCGTACCACGCGCGCCAGGCCGCTTCGATCGCCAGCAGCGTGCGCGAGTCGATGGCGCCATCGCCGACAAGCGGCCCCGAGTTGCCCAAAGGCTTGTCGAGCAGCTCGATCCGCACGCTGCGCGCGGCCCACTCGTGCAGCCGCAGCCGATCGTCGAACACGCCCTCCATCATCGTGTCGACATCGGTGAACAACACCGCTGACACGTCGCCCGAAGTGACGGCCTCCTGCAACTCGTCAAAGTCGGTCGTCGCATACCAGCGCGCCGTATCGGCGCCGTCGCCATGCCGCGACAACTCCGCCCGCAGCCGATCCGCGTCGCCGCCGACCGCCCGCCCGGCGATGGCCCAGCGTGGCGCCGCGCTCACGTGCTCGTTTGCATGCGCCAAACGTTTCTCCCATCCAATAACCGCGTGGCAGGGCTTGCAGCCCGTGTATGTCCCAACCGCCAGCGCCGGCGCATCGTTCATCAGAGCCGCGCAGCGTCAGCAAGCGGGATCCGCACGCCGCGCGCTGAACCAAACTGTCGTCCAGCTCACGTGCCCAATGCATGGCGACGCGCCCCACGCCGACTGCGCAAGCAACACGTCTCACCGCATTCCGAACGGCCCCATCCCGCTCGCTCACGCTTCGCGGCTCTGAAATACCCCGCCGCTTGCGCGGCGGGTTCTGATCGCGTGGCACGGGCTTGCAGCCCGTGCGAATCTGAATACCCCGGCGCTTGCGCCTGGGGCTCCGATCATTCGGCGCCGCCTACGGACCGCCGTAATAACACCACGCCACGCCCGACAGCAGCCCCAGCGCGCTCACGCCCACCACGCCCGCAAACGGAAAAATGCTCGCGCCGCTGACCCACGCCGGCCCCTCGTACACCACGAACGGCCGCGCCGCCATGATCGCGAAAATCCCGCCGGCGTGAATGCCGATCGGCAGCCACAGCGACCCGCTCCACACGTACGCCAGGCACAGGCACAGGCCCAGCGCCACGTGCCCCGCGAACGTCCATCGCCGCTTGACCGCGCGGACGTAATGCGCCGCCGCGAACGCCGCCGAGCCGATCGCCACCGCCGCCGCAACCGGCAGCGATGCGAGCAGATCGCGCAGCAGCACGCCGCGAAACAGCGCCTCCTCGACGAACGCGCCGAACAGCGCCGAGACCGGCGTCATCGCCACGCGCCGCGCCAATTTCGATGCTCGATGTCGGATTTCAAACCGCACGCACCCCGCCGCGTTCCACGACACGTACAGCACCGCCAGATACATCGCCGACAGACAGAATCCGTGCGCCGCCGACCACGCCGAACCGTCGCGCGGCAGCAACGCGGCGTACCAGGCGATCGGCGAAGCGCCGCGGATCAGCGGAAACCCCACGATCACGCCCAGCAGCGCCGCCTGCGTCACGACGCGCCCGCCGGTGCGAACGAACTCCGGCGCGCCGTCGGCGCTGATCCGCCAGCGCGGCGGCATCCCCGCCGCGCGCAGCAGAACCGACTGCCCCAGCCACATCAGCGGCACAATCGCCAGCATCAACCCCAGCGCCAACACGGAAAACGATGATAACCGCAAGCCCGTAGGGTCCGCTGTGCGTACCACAAGCCGTCAGCCATCTGGCGCCGGCATTCAGCTTTCAGCTTGCGTCGCGACGCCGTCCTTCCCGCCCGGCCGGCAATCCGGTCCTCCGCGCCCTCCGCGCCTCCGCGTGAGCCATCTCATTTCGATCTTCGATGTTCGACTTTCGACTCTCGACTCTCGACTTTCTGCTTTCGACTTTCCGCCGCTATCATGCCTGCATGTCCCTTCGCCCCGACGGCCGTCGACCCGACCAGTTACGCCCGGTGACGTTGACGCGCGGCTTCACCGACGTCGCGCCCGGATCGGTGCTCGTCGCCGCAGGCCGCACGCGCGTGCTGTGCACCGCCTGCTTCGAACCCGCCGTCCCCGAGTGGCTCGAAGGCAAGGGACTCGGCTGGCTCACCGCCGAGTACGACATGCTGCCGGCCAGCACCGGCCAGCGCCGCCCGCGCAATCGCGGCGGCAAGATCGACGGCCGCACGCAGGAGATTCAGCGGCTCATCGGCCGCTGCCTGCGCAGCGTGGTCGACCGCGGCCGCATGGGCGAGAACACGATCTGGCTCGACTGCGACGTGATCCAGGCCGACGGCGGCACGCGCACCGCCGCGGTCACCGGCGCGTACGTGGCCCTGAAGGACGCCGTCGCCTGGGCGCTGAGTCGCGAACTGCTGCGCGGTGATCCGGTCACCGGGGCCATCGCCGCCGTCAGCGTCGGCAAGGTCGGCGGTCGGATCGTGCTCGATCTCGACTACGCCGAGGACTCGACGGCCGAAGTGGATTTCAACGTCGCCATGACCGCCGCCGGCCGCTTCGTCGAAGTGCAGGGTTCCGCCGAAAACGGCACGTTCGACTTCGACGAGATGCAGCAGATGGTCCACGCTGCCCGGCGCGGCATCGACCAGTTGCTGCGCATCCAGCAGGCGGCGATGGGAGGATGAAGAATTCGCAGCCGGTCGTTCAATCCGAGGCGCAGGCGCAAGCGCCGGGGCAGGGTGACCCACCGCGAAGCGGCGCTTCTGATCCGAGCCTCAAGCGCAAGCGCCGGGGTCACCCTCACCTCGTGGAATAACCGCCGCGACGGCGCTTGCGGCTCCGATCACATCGGTTGGCCAACCGCGAAGCGGTGGCATCACCATGATGTGACCGGCATGCACCAGTAGCCGGTCCATTGGCCATTCAACCAAGGCGAACAGTTGCAGTCGATCATTTCGTTCCTCGCGACGACGACCCGCCGCTCCCTTCTCGCTACCGCCTTGGTCGCGTTCAGGGTCGCGGTTCGGTTCAAGCCTTTCAAACGCTTTCTAACCGCACAAGACACGGGCTTAGCCTCTGATGGGTCGGCTTCAGCCGACCCGTGTTTGCCACCAGCTTTAGCTGGTGGGACGTTGGCCGCGATTCATCAATTGTCTCTTCCTGTCCATCTGCCGGCTTCAGCCGGGCTTGGCTCTCGGTCCTCCGGCAAATAGCACGCATCGAGTCTCGCGGGTTCCGGCAGCAAGACCGGCTGAAGCCGGCTGAGGGAAGAAGGGAAAACAAACTGATTAAGGTCGCCCGTCCACCACCGGTTGAAACCGGCGGCAAACACCGGCCGGCTGAAGACCGGCCAGAGGGCAAGCCGCCTACTCAGAATGTGTTTGAGAAGCCCGACTCGAGGAGAGCAGTTGCAGTCGAACATGTCGTTCCTCGCGACGACGACCCGCCGCTCCCATCTCGCTACCGCCTTGGTCGCGTTCAGGGTCGCGGTTCGGTTCAAGCCTTTCAAACGCGTTCTAACCGCAAGAGACACAGGCTCAGCCTCTGATGGGTCGGCTTCAGCCGACCCGTGTTTGCCACCAGCTTTAGCTGGTGGGACGCTGGCCGCAGTACATCAACTACCTCTTCCTTCCCTTCAGCCGGCTTCAGCCGGGCTTGGCTCTCGGTCCTCCGGCAAATAGCACGTATCGAGTCTCACATGCTCCGGCAGCAAGTCCGGCTGAAGCCGGCTGAGGGGAAATGGGACGATGAACCAATCAAAGCGGGCCGTCCAGGTCAATAGGGAACGGACCCGAGTTCCGCTCACGCCTCCCAGAACAACAGCCCGCATCCGGCGACGGCCGCCAGCGCGCCCAGCGCGGCGCGCGGCGTGATGTGCTCGCGGTGGATCAGATGCGCGAGCGGCAAGATGAACACCGGCGTCAGCGAGCACAGCGTCTGCGCCACGCCGATCGGCGCGCGGTCGCCGGCCACCAGCGACATCCACACGCCCAGGTACGGCCCGACGACGCAGCCGCACGCCGCGAATGCCCAGCCCGCCGCCGGCGATCCCGTCCGCGTCACGATCACGCCGGCCGCGCGGCGCTTGCGCTCGCGCAGGCCGTGTATCAGCAGCACCGGCAACATGCCGACGGCCGCGAACGACATGCGCACCAGCGTCGCAGTCTGCGGCGGCAGATGCCGCTCGACCGGCAGCCAGCCGTGCCCCATGCCCTGCTTGCTCAACAGCAGGCCGCCGGCCTGACAGGCCGCGCCGATCAGCGCCAGAATCACGCCGCGCGTCTGCCGCGCGCCGGTTTCGCGCGGTCCGGCGCTGGCGGGTCGCTCGAGAATGACCCACGCCACGCCCGCGATCGTCAGCGCCACGCCCATCCACGCCGCGACGCTGAGCGTCTCGCCCAGCGCCATCCAGCCGAACAGCGCGGCCATCAGCGGCGCGGTCGTCATCAGCAGCGTCGATCGCCGCGGGCCGATGTCCAGAAACGCCGTGAACAAGGCCTGATCGCCCAGGCTCAGCCCGATGACGCCCGAGGCGGCCAGGTAGGCGATCTGCCCCGGCTCGGCCGCCGGCAGCCAGCGGTCGGCCAGCAGCCGAAACGTCACGCCATGCAGCACGACGGCCAGCGCGATGCGCGCGGCGTTGACCAGCACCGGGCTGATGCGGCGCCCGGCGGCGGTGAAGAACAGCGACGTGCCGGTCCACAGGACCGACGTGGCCAGTCCGGCGGCGTAGCCGAGGTGGACGGGAGAGAATGACAACATGACCGAGGAATGTACTCGTGATGGGATTGCCGGCTCCAGTCAGCGACTGCGAAGTGAATTCGTCGCTCGGTGTTGATACGTGAAACACCTGGCGTAGCGGTGCGCAACCTGAATCTTCGGGTTGTCATCATCGGGTTGGTTCGCACTGGCGGGACGCCGATGCTCCGCGACCCGCAAAGGCAGATGTCTCAGCGCAGCGGGACTTCGCCGGAAACCAGCCACGCGCATTGGCGTCGAGCATCCGCACTCCCAAAACGCCAACGGCGTTTCGCCCTTCAGCCCAGGGTTGGAGCGGCGTGAGACGCCGCGACAACCCTGGGGCAGCGCACGGAATCTATCCCCGACCCCAACGGGGTCGCGCAGGGCCTCAATCCCACACGTACCGCTCATCAAACTCAATCTGATGCTTGTTCAACAAGGTACGCACCTCGTCCTGATACGACATCCCGCGATGATGC
>WYBU01000054.1 GCA_011525745.1 Planctomycetaceae bacterium
CAAGCGGGGTGGCCCACCGCGTCGCGGTGGGGTCACGATGATTGGAATCGGCGTTACCTGCCACTCTCGCGCAGTCGACATGACCTCGTCACCCCCGCGCAGGCGGGAGTCCGGTACACGTGCGGCCCTCTGGAATCCCGCCTTCGCGGGAATGACGAGATGAAACCACGGGCTGGAAGCCCGTGCCACGCGACACAGCCGGGGGCGGCTGTGCTCCATCGACGCGCCACCCCGCTCGATGCGCCGGCTCGCGTGATTTACCATACCGCCGGCGGACAAAAGATGGACCATGTCATCAAATCGTTGCTCATCGGTACCGCGCGTCAACCCGTGTCCGGCGACGCGCCCGCCGATACGCCGGTCGACGCCCTCGTGCAACGCTGCGCCCCGCAATCCGCCGAGCAGAATCTCCTCTTGTGCGCCGCCGCCTGGACCGCCTATTCGCTGGCCGGCAAGGAATCCGAGACCGTCGCCGCCGCCACCGATCCGGCGCCGGCCGAATCGCGGCCCTGTTGTTCGCCGGCCGCGGCCGATGTGTTGCGCGAAATCCTCCGCGGCGACTATCCCATGCTGCGGGGCGAAGCGCTGCGTCGGCTGGACGCCGGCGGCCGGCGCCTGCCGCCCGAACTGCTGCCCGCCGCGCTGGCGCTGGATCGCAATGAGCTGCGCGAGCTGGCGCGGCCGGTGCTCGGCCATCGCGGCGTCTGGCTGGCGCGGCTCAATCCCGCCTGGCGTTGGGCGGCCGATGCGGCGTCCGACGCCGCCGATGCGCCGACGCCCGACGACGCGCAACGATGGAACGAGGGCACATTCGACGAGCGCCTTCGCGCGCTGGTCCGCGCGCGACAAGTCGAACCGGCACGTGCCCGCCAATGGCTGGCCGACGCCTGGCCGCGCGAACGCGCCGAAGACCGCGCCGCCTTTCTGACGGCGCTGCGCACCAGCCTGTCGCCTGATGATGAGCCGTTCCTCGAACAGGCGCTGACCGACCGCGCGGCGTCGGTGCGCGACGTGGCGGCCGAAATCCTGCCGCTGTTGCCCGCGTCCGGATTCGTGCGGCGAATGATCGCCCGCGCCGAACCGCTGCTCCGGGTCGGCGGCGCGGCATCGGGCAAGCTGGTGTCGCTGGCGCGGCGCATTCCCGGCGTACGTCGGATGCCCACGCTGCATGTCGATCCGCCGGAGGATGTCGACGAAGCCTGGGCGCGCGACGCCGGAATCGGCAAGCCGCCCGCGGGCGTCGGACGCCGAGCGTGGGTCCTCGCCTGCACGCTGCGCCGCACGCCGCTGTCGCACTGGACGACACGATTCGAAGCCGCGCCGGCCGAGTTGATCGACGCCGCGACCGCCTCGGACTGGTCGGCGCCGCTGATCGAAGGCTGGTCGCTGGCCGCCCTGGCACAGCGACCGCCCGACTGGCTGCCGCCGCTGTGGGACTTCTGGCGCCGCCAGGGCGACGCCGGCAGCGAGCCGGCCCGCGTGCGCGAGTTGCGGTCGCAATTGCTGCCGGCGGCGCTGTCGCACATGCCGCGCGGCGAGGCCGAAGCGCGCGTCATCCGGCTGATGTCCGAGCCGCTCGGCGTGCGCCTGACCGTTCACGCGGCGTTGTCCGCGCTGCCGCAGCCGTGGAGCGCCGCAGTCGCGCGCGCCTGGCTGAAGCATGCCCACGCTGCGGCCCGCGCCGACGCCGCCGGCCAGGAACTGACCGACCACACCTGGCCCGAGTCGTTGTTGATCGCCGCTGCCGCGATTCCGGCCGAATGTCTGGACGAAGCCGCCGCTGCCTGGGACCCCGCCGCCGCGTCGGATTGGCGACAACAGCACCTGCGCCGTCAGATCGAGCGCTTTCTCGACATCATCGCCCTGCGCCGCCGGCTCATTCGCGAAATTCCGCTGGGCGCATAGGTGCGGTGGACCTCGGCCATGTCCGTATCTTTCTCACACATGTGGCCGCATTTCGCTGTGGCCGCGCGCGGAGGCATTCCTTAAACTCACCCCCACGCCGCAACGGACACCATACACACGACCGGAGACGCACCGTTGGCTCGCAGCAAAAAACTCGACACCACGTCATCCGGCGCTTCGTCGCCGCCGAAACCCGACGCCCCGACCGTCCTGCGCCCCCACGCCGAACAAGCCTTCGCCGACGAATTGACCGCGCTGATCCGCGCGGATGACCGGCCGCGTCCGCCGAACTGGAAGCTCTCGCCCTGGGCCGTGCGCACCTACCTGCTCGGCGGCGACATCGACGGCGCCACCATCAGCCCCAAATACATCGGCCCCGCACGACTCATCGAGATCGCCATCGCCACGCTGGCCACCGATCGCGCCCTGCTGCTGCTGGGTGTGCCCGGTACCGCAAAAACCTGGGTCGGCGAGCACCTCGCGGCGGCCATCTGCGGCGACTCGACGCTGCTCGTCCAGGGCACCGCCGGCGCCGACGAATCGGCCCTGCGCTACGGCTGGAACTACGCCCGGCTGCTGGCCGAAGGACCGTCGCCGGCGGCGATGGTCGCCAGCCCGATGATGCGCGCCATGCAGGACGGCAAGCTGGTGCGCGTCGAGGAACTGACGCGCATGCAGAGCGACGTGCAGGACGCGCTGATCACGCTGCTGTCCGAGAAGACGCTGCCGGTGCCGGAGCTGAACAGCGAGGTGCAGGCGCGGCGCGGCTTCAACGTCATCGCCACCGCCAACACGCGCGACAAGGGGGTCAACGAGCTGAGCAGCGCGCTGTCGCGCCGCTTCAATCACGTCGTCCTGCCGCTGCCCGAGACGCTCGAGCAGGAAGTCGACATCGTGCAGCGCCGCTCGGCCGAAATCGGCCGGGCGCTGGAGTTGCCGTCCGAGCCGCCGGTGCTCGACGAAATCCGCCGCGTGGTCACCGTCTTCCGCGAGCTGCGCTCGGGCGTGACCGAGGATGGCAAGACGAAGCTGAAGTCGCCCTCGGGTACGTTGTCGACCGCCGAAGCGATTTCGGTCATCAATCACGGCCAGGCGATGGCGGCCCACTTCGGCGATGGCGCGCTGAAGGCCGACGACCTCGCCGCCGGCCTGTGCGGAGCGGTCGTCAAAGACCCCGTTCAGGACGTGGTCGTGTGGAAGGAGTATTTGCAGACGGTCGTCAAGGAGCGCGAGGACTGGAAAGACCTCTACCGCGCCTGCCGCGACGTGCTGTAGGCCGCGCCGTTGCGGCTTGCTCGGCTCGGGTGGCCCGCCGCGTTGCGGTGGGTTGACGATGATGGGAACTGGAGCAGCGCCCTCGATAGCGCGTTTCGTCTCGATCGCGGCTTGCGGGTAGCGAAAGCGAATCAGAGCACGAAGCGAAAACGGCGCTTCTGATCCCAGCCCCGAGCGCCATCGCCGTGGTCAGGCATCGCGCGGAAATAACGTGAACGGGTTGCAGAGGGGTGGTACGGGCGTCCCGCCCGTCCGGAACGGGCAAGATGCCCGTACCACCCAGCACGATTGCAAGATGCCCGTACCACCCAGGACAATCGTTCTGGTTATTTGTGCGCGACTCCTTACCCTCGCATCGCGGCGTGGCCGCAGCGCCGGCGCTTGCGACTCGGATCAGAATCGCAAACTCGGATCACCAGGGGCAGATTCCCGGATTCGCACCGCACCAAAAAACCACCATGCCCCCGAACATCTACGGAATCCGACACCACGGCCCCGGCTGCGCCAAAGCGCTTGGCGCGGCCCTGCAACGCCGTCCGCCCGACATCCTGCTGATCGAAGGCCCGCCCGCGCCGCCTCAGCCGCCGAGGCGCGAGGAGATCGGTCTGAAGCCTGATGAGAATGGAATGGTCGCACCGATGGTGTGGTTTCTTGACCGTATCCCATCTCAGCTCCAAGTCGGGCGGTATCATGTTGATGACCGCTTCGAGTTCTTCATGGTTGCGGAGCCTGATTGGATTCTGCCATTTGATACGGATGAGGCATTGCGGGACAGGATCGGTGCGGATAATATTTTCGCGTACGAATTCGCTGTCGAGCCAGATGGACTCGGTAATCCGATCGCGATCCACCTGCATAGAGTTCGTCTCGAGGACGCCATTACCGTGTTGACTCGGCTTGGCGCAAACGAAATCAACGTAAAGTGGCCAGTTGCGGTTTACCAGCTTCGGCTAGATGGTACGCCTGAGGACTACAATCGAGCTCTGCTGTACCTCGACGGGCATTTTCTTGAGGCTTTTCCGCTGCGGTGATCGCACCTGTGCAATGCCGGCGCTCGCATTTTTTCTGGCGTGCGGCGTCACGGGCATCGGGGGCGCCTGTCACAGGGACGGGTGCCACCGCGTCCACAACGATCCTACGGCCAGTTCAACTTCCGTCGACCATTCGCTTCACGTGGTTCGCGTGTGCACCGAATTCGACTCTCGCGCCGGTACGCCGATTCGGACAGACGGCGTCTTGTCGATTCTCCGGACCGAGGAGCTTGGTACGCTCGGCATCGTGGTCAATGGCCATCCGGCCGCATGTTGGGGCGACTCTTCCAACGGGGCCCCCTTTGCGCAGCACGGCGACGTCCCGGCGTTGAGGTACTTTGGGACGAGCGCCAACCTCCAAACAAACCGGCTGGAATCAGATCAGATCGACCATCCCGGCGATGAGGGATGGATTGCTGGCTTCCGATACGAGGAAACGGAACAGCCGAATCAACGTCGTTGGCGCCGCATCGGCGTGCGCGTGCGCATCGTGGACCGCGCTTCGGACGGCGTGCTTCGCCTGCTGGCTCCGCCGGGGGATTACGGCGGTGTCATCGGAGGACCGCTCGGCATCAGGGATTCGAGCGGGCACTGGTGCGTCCTCGGTGTCGTCGTTTCAGTGCTCGGCGCGGATGATAATGGCGTCGAGCTATTAGCGCGCAGAATCCCCGCTCGTCTTTGCACGCCAGCACAATGAGTGCCCAGATGCGATGCGCCTGCACACCTGCCGGACGGAAGTCACGCCGACGCCACGGGCCGGCGGCGCCTTCGCGCTTGGCGATCATGCTGGTTGCCCTGCTCGTGCCGAGTGGATGCGCGGCGCAGGGGCCGCACACACGATCGTCGCCGCCGGGAGCGGATCGCCTCGTTGTCCTCCCGGTCTACACCGATGGACCGCTTTCCGGATTTCCAGTCAGCCAGCGCAACGCGCTGACCGCCGCGCACTCATTCACGAGATGGCGTTGGGGCGCCGTGGTACAGGGTCTGCCGATGACCGCGCTGCTGCCGAAGGACGTGAAGTTGCCACCGCTGGAGCGCGACTGGGTGGTTTTGTGCGCCACGCGCGACCGCTTCAAACCGAACACCATCGACCCGCACGTTCACCTGCGCGCGGGAGATCGCGTCATCGTCGGCGGGTTTCGAAGACCGGATCGATCGATCGACCCTGAGGTGCACGCGGCAGCCGAGCCTGAAATCGTCGAGGGACACGTGCTCCACGACGCGCCCCCTTCGGACGAACCGGCCGTCGTTCGACTTGATGTTCCACCGGGAGAGTACTACGGCTTTTCCGGCGGACCGGCAGCCATCGTCGATTCGGATGCCGCTGTTCGTGTCTGGGGCATCGCGGTCGGCGAAGAACAAATCCGCGGTTTCTGGCCGCCGTGGCGACGCCGGACCATACTTTACGTTGCGCGGCTCTGTCCGCGCGAGGTCAAGCGCATCCAGGGAATGATGAAACTGAATCCGCTCGAGGCGACCCGCTACGAAACACGCGCACGCGGCCAAGCCGAACGGGTTGAGCCAGAAGAAGCGTGGTCACGCTGACAGGATTCGTAATGAACGGCTTGCGTATTCGCGTGCTCCTGCACTATTCCTATGTCCGATGAAGGCGGCAGCGCAAGCGACGGGGTCACTGATCCCAGCCTCCGGCGCAATGACTGGGGTTAACGCCGCATGGCGCGTTGCCGACTCAATTGCACTGGCGGCTCGTATCAAAGAAGCGACAACGATCACCATGCCCCTTTCCATCTATGGCATCCGTCACCACGGCCCCGGCTGCTCCAAGGCGCTGCGCGCCGCCCTGCAACGCCATCCGCCCGACATCCTGCTGATCGAAGGCCCGCCCGACGCCGACGACATCCTGCCGCTGATCGCCCACGACGACATGACCCCGCCGGTCGCGCTGCTCGTCTATCGACCAGACCACCCGCACCGTGCCGTGTTCTACCCGTTCGCGATCTTCTCTCCGGAATGGCAGGCCGCCCGCTTCGCGCTCAGTCGGCTCATCCCCGTTCGTTTCATCGATCTGCCCGTCGCCCATCGCCTCGCCGACGACGCGGCGCAGCACGGCATCGCTGCCGACGCCGAGCAAGAGGAATCGCAACCGCTCGCCGACGAGCCTCCCGCCGACAACGAGCCGCGCGACGCCCGACAACACGTGGACGACACCGCCGGCGATCCGCTCACCGCGCTGGCCATAGCCGCCGGCTACGACGATCACGAGTTGTGGTGGGATCATCAGATCGAACATCGCCGCGACGCCGCCGGACTGTTCGAGGCGATTCACAGCGCGCTGACCACGCTGCGCGGCCAATCGCCGCCGCAGTCCCGCGAAACGCTCGTCCGCGAAGCCCACATGCGGCAGTGCATCCGCGCGGCCCTGCGCGAAGGCTTCGAGAATATCGCCGTCCTCTGCGGCGCCTGGCACGCGCCGGCGCTCAACGTCGACCGGCACCCCGCCTCGGACGACGCCGCGCTGCTGCGCGGTATGCCCAAAGCCAAGGTCGTCGCCACGTGGATTCCCTGGACGCACGATCGCTTGTCGTTCCGCAGCGGCTACGGCGCCGGCGTCCGCTCGCCCGGCTGGTACGAACACCTCTGGACCGCCCCCGAACAGGTCGGCATCCGCTGGGCCGCCTCCGCCGCGCGCCTGCTGCGCGACGAGGACCTGCCCGCCTCCTCGGCGCAGGTCATCGACGCCGTGCGCCTCGCCGACGCGTTGGCGGCGCTGCGCGATCGGCCCGCCCCCGGTCTCGACGAGTTGAACGAATCGGTCTTCACCGTGCTCTGCCGCGGCGAACCGGCGCCGATGACGCTGATCCATCGCAAACTCGAAGTCGGCGAGCGGCTCGGCCGCGTTCCGGAATCGGCGCCGGCCGTTCCGCTACAACGCGACCTCGAAGCCGCGCAGCGATCACTTCGCCTGCGGCCCGATCCCGCCGCGACGTTGCTTGATCTCGATCTGCGGGAACCGACCGGCCTGGGCCGCAGCCACCTGTTGCACCGGCTGAGTTTGCTGGGCATTCCGTGGGGCATCCTCCAGCCGGTGCATGGCAAGGCCGGCACGTTTCACGAAATCTGGCAGCTTCAGTGGGATCCGGAATTCGCCGTGCGCATCATCGAGGCGGCCGTCTGGGGCCGCACCGTCGCATCCGCCGCCGATGCGCGGGCGCGGCACGACGCCGACGCCGCCACGCAGCTTTCGGATATCACCCGCCTGCTCGACCGCACGATCCTCGCTGATCTGCCCGACGCCGCCGCGCACATTCTGACCGCCTTGCAGGACCGCGCGGCCCGTTCCACCGACGTGCCGCACCTGATGGAAGCGCTGCCGCCGCTGGCCCGCATCGCGCGCTACGGCGACGTGCGCGGAAGCGAGGGCGGCGCGGTCCGCGCGATCGCCGACGGGCTGTTCGAGCGGATCATTGTCGGCCTGCCGCCGGCGTGTGCTTCGCTCGACGACGAGGCCGCGGCGGCCATGCTGGGCCGGTTGCGCGACGTACAGGAAGCGATCAACATGCTCGACGCGAGCGATTGGCGCACCGAATGGCAGACCACGTTGCGCCGGCTGAGCCGTACGACGCACGCCGCGGGCGGCGCGGGAGCACGTCACGACGCCGACGGCCCGCACGGCCACGTCCAGGGCGGCTGCGTGCGACTGCTGCTCGAGCAGGATGCCGTCACCGCCGACGAACTGCATCGGCTCACGCGGCTGTCGCTCAGCCGGGCCGTCTCCGCGCAGCAGGCCGCCGCGTGGATCGAAGGGCTCGTCAGCGGCAGCGGCATGGTGTTGCTGCATCACGATGGCGTCTGGAGCGCGCTGAACGGCTGGCTGTCCGAGTTGAGCGGCGAGGCGTTCGTCGAGACGCTGCCGCTGCTGCGCCGCGCGTTCGCCGATTTCACGCCGCCGGAGCGCCGCGCGATGGGAGAGAAAGCCGCCGCGCTGGCCCGCAGTGGCGCCGCGCACGCGGCGCCGGTTGCGACCGCACAGCCGCGGCCCGGCGCGGCGCCGAGCCTGGCTTTGGACGAAACCCGCGCCGCCCGCGTGCTGCCGGCGCTTGCAAAATTGCTGGGAGTAACGGGGGACCGTGATGATGCCCAAACGTAGGGTCCGCGGTGCGGACCAACTTCCGGCCGGGTGGCTTGGTCAATCCCTCGCGCGAAGCGAGCTTCCTGGATCGGGTGGTACGGGCGTCTCGCCCGTCTTGTCGAAGCCCGCGAGGGCTTGGTCATGTTGATGTGTTCGATGGTCCGGCGCCCGCCCACGCGCGTTTGAAGGAGGAACGACGACCGTGTCGACTGCCCCCGATGAACGCCTCCGCCGCTGGCGCCTGATCCTCGGTTCCGCCGCCGCCGACGCGACCGGCGTGCGGCTCGGCGGCGAAGACGAGGGGATGGACCGCGCCCTGGAACTGCTCTACGGCGCCGATCGCTCCGCCGGACTGGCCGCCTCAAACCCGCGCGTGCATCGCTGGCTGGGCGACATCCGCAGGTATTTTCCGACATCGACCGTCCGGGTCATGCAGCGCGACGCCCTGCAACGCCTCAATCTGACGCAGATGCTGTTGCAGCCCGAGCTGCTCGAATCCGTCGAGCCGGACGTACACCTCGTCGCCACGCTGCTGTCGCTCTCGCAGGTCATGCCGCAGAAGACACGCGACACCGCCCGCCTCGTCGTGCGAAGAGTCGTCGACGACGTGCAGCGCCGCCTGGCGCAGCGCACGCTCTCGGTGCTGCGCGGCGCGCTGAACCGCTCCGCCCGGACGCGCCGCCCGCGC
The DNA here is from genome assembly GCA_011525745.1 of Planctomycetaceae bacterium. Taxonomy (GTDB): domain Bacteria; phylum Planctomycetota; class Phycisphaerae; order UBA1845; family UTPLA1; genus PLA4. The sequence goes on from WYBU01000054.1 coordinate 8,990, forward strand.
CCGCGCGACATCGACTGGGACCGCACCGTTCGCGCCAACCTGCGCCACTATCTGCCCGATCGTCGCACCATCGTCCCCGAGCGCCTCGTCGGCTTCGGCCGGCGGCGCAGCGGTCTCAACGACGTCGTTTTGTGCGTCGATCAGAGCGGCTCGATGGCCGCTTCGGTGGTTTACTCCGGCATCTTCGCCGCCGTGCTCGCGTCGCTGCCGGCCTTGCGGACGCGGCTGGTCCTGTTCGACACCGCCGTCGCCGATCTCACGGACAAACTGAGCGACCCGGTCGAGGTGCTGTTCGGCACGCAGCTCGGCGGCGGCACCGACATTCACCGCGCTCTGAGCTATTGTGAAACGCTGATCGACCGCCCCGCCCGCACGCTGCTGGTGCTCATCAGCGACCTGTTCGAAGGCGGCAACGCCCCCGCGATGATCCAGTGCGCCGCGCGGATGATCGGCGCGGGAGTCGCGTTCGTTTGCCTGTTGGCGCTGAACGACGAGGGCGCTCCGGCCTACGACGCCGACAACGCCGCGCAACTGGCCGCGCTGGGCGCGCCGACTTTCGCCTGCACGCCCGACCTGTTTCCGGAGCTGATCGCCGCCGCGGTCGAACGCCGCAGCATCGACGCCTGGGCCGCGCAGCACAATCTCGTCACGTGCCGCCCTGCCGCGAGATGATTGCCTGATCCGAACCGCGACCCTGAACGCGACGAAAGCGGGCGCAAGAACGGAGCGCCGACGCACGCACCGAACTCGCGTGCCCTTCCCTGATCGGAGCCCCAAGCGCAAGCGCCGGGGTCCAACGCCGACGAGCGAAGAACCGACGCGCTGGCGCTTGCGGCTCGGAACATGCGCACGTAACCGAACCAGCAACCGATCACTCCCGCGCATTCACCCCGCGCCCGGCCGCACCATCGTCCCCTGTGCCGTCGTCACGCACGCCCCGCCGATCCGCGCCCGATACCGATCCGCCTCCTGATTCACGACGACGCGCACCACGCCCGCCCGGCCGCCCGGCTCGCCCTGCGCGCACTGAAACGCCGTGCGCGGCCCCACCGCCGGAACCTGCCCGCGCTCGACCAGATACGCCCCCAGCGGACCATGAACGCTGCCCGTCACCGGATCCTCCGCCACGCCCGCCGCCGGCGCGAAAAACCGCGACTGACACGCGATCGTCGGCGACGGCGTCTCCAGCGACGTCACCAGCACGCCGCGGAACCGCTGCCGCAGGCAGAACTCGCCCAGCTTCTGCATCTCCGGCCGCATCGCCAGCAGCGTCGCCAACTCGCGCACGCCGAAGATCACGTCGCGATCGGCCGTCATCACCGCCGGCAGGCGCTCATCCAGCGCATCGGTTCCGATGCCGAGAAACGGCGCAAACGCCTCGGCCGGGTAGTTGCACGGGCGCACCGTCGCGTCCAGCGCATCGAGCCAATAGACGCACCGCGCCGAAGGATGATCCTGAAACTCCGTCCGCACCGTCAGCACGCCCGACTTCGATTCGATCGGCAGCACCGTGCCGGGGTCGCGCAGCACGTTCGCGAATCGCCCCGCCTCCAGCAGCGCATGCACGGCCCCCAGCGTGGCGTGACCGCAGAAGTTCACCTCGACGCCAGGGGTGAACCAGCGAAACCGCACCGCCGCGGCGTCGCTCTGGGGTGGCAGGACGAACGTCGTCTCGCTGGCGTTGATCTCGCGCGCGATCGCCTGCATCTGCGCATCGCTCAACCCCGCCGCGTCAAGAATCACGCCGGCCGGATTGCCCGAAAACGCCTCCCACGCAAACGCATCGACCACGCGAAACTGAAGCGCCGGTTGGTTCATGCCGCTCACTTTAACGCATCACCCGCGTCGGGTGGCCCACCGCGTCGCGGTGGGGTCACGATGACGCGATGTGGAACAATACGTTCAATCGCGTCTTCCCGCCTGCGCACATCCGCCGCGGTCGCTCTTCCCCTTGCGCCTTCGTGCGTTTATAGGTCATGAATCACATTACGAACGTCGATCGCACAGCACGATCCCCATTCCCCCGCCGCACCGATCGAATTATGCTCCCCCCCACGCCATGCCCGCCGCCCCGCCGCTGCTGACCTTTTACACCCGCCCGCAATGCCATCTCTGCGACGCGGCCCGCTTCGTCGTCGAGCGCGTCGCCCGCGACCGGCCGCTGAACATCGAATACATCGACGTCTCCGCCGATCCCGATCTGGAACGCCGCTACGGCTGGCACGTGCCCGTCCTGCTCATCGACGGCGTCGAACACGCCCGCCATCGCATCGACGAATCCGCCCTGCGACAGGCGCTCGAACGCCGGCGCTGACCGGCGTCGGCGCAGCGCTGGTGCTCGATGAGTCGATCTATCTCGTCGCCGCCGACGGCAGCAACGACGCCCACCTGTTCCCCGCGTCGTTGTGGGGCGGCGTCGTCATGATGCTGCTCGCCGCGCGCAACGCCGCTTCAACATGGCCAAGCCCTCGCGAGCATTGACAAGACGGGCGAGGCGCCCGTACCACCCGAACCAGAAAGCTCGCTTCGACCGAGGGCTTGACCGTGCCGCCGCCTCGTAACGCTCCGCGTTGCCCCGGCGCATCGCCGGCCGCTTCTTGACCCTCCGTCGCGCGCGCACTATAAGCACGATACGACACCACGCGGCGGCCGCGCCAAACTGCAAACCCGCCGGCGGCGTACCCAAGTGGTCTAAGGGGACGGATTGCAAATCCGTTATCCGTGGGTTCGAATCCCACCGCCGCCTGTCGTGGCGCGTTGCGCCCCGCAAACCACCAACCGGAGTCCCAGCACATGTGGCACCGCATTTATCGCCGTCGCCGACGCTGGCTGGCCGCCGCAGCGGCGCTGCCGCTGCTTCAGACGGCTACCTGCGATCCGACCGCCTTCTTCATCCAGTTCGGCTCCAACTTCGCGTCGTCGGTTCTTCAGCAGTTGATCGTCACTGGCTACTCGGCGATGGTAAGCTTCCTGCTCCAGGCCCTGCCGGGATCGAACATTCTTCAGGCTCTGCTGGGCGGCAACGCGGGACTGTTCCCGTGATTCGCCGCCGGCGGTCCGATGGGAGTATCAAACTTTGATCGGTTTTCGACTCACACCCCGCCGGATGCGCGGCCTGCGTCGCGCGATGGTGTTCGTGGCGGCCTTGCCGCTGTTGCAGGTATCGCAGTGCCAGGCGGTGATCAATCAGTCGTTGATCGGCATCGGCAATCAGTTGCCGGGCATTCTGTTCAACACGTTTTTCTCGGCGTTGCTGGACACGCTGCTGGGCGGAACCGGCTCGCTTTTAGGCGGCGGAACCGGCTTCGGCGGCGGAACCGGCTTCGGCGGAGGGTTCTGAGGCAGTTGTCAGTTGGCAGTGATCAATGTTAGTTGCCGGAAGCAATAATGCTGCACGGGCGCGTCAGCTTCCAAAGCCCGCCGCAATTGCGGCGAGTTTCGCACAACGATTCCGAGCCGCGAGGCGTAAGCGAGCGGAATGTGGAAGCCCGGCCTTTTTGGATGTCAGCTTGATCTTGCAGTAGCGTTCGGCGCGCCGTCAGGCTCGGGGGGCGGCCGTAATTCCGAGCTTCGTCCCCAGATGTGGCGCGCGAGTCCCGCTTGCTGTCGCCTGCCTCCGCGAAAACGTGGGGCGGCGCGGCCCTGAGGAGAATCGGCGTACACGGGCTACAAGCCCGTGCCACGCGGAGTCGCCGCGTGCCACGCGGAATCGCCCCGTGCCACGCGGAATCGCTTGTTCCATGTGTGATCGCCCGTGCCACGCGGAATGTTCGACCACAGGAGCATCGCTTCATGAATCGTCGGGTCATCCAATTTCACGCGCGCCGGCCGGCTCTGTCGCCGTGCGCGTCGATCGCATGCGCCGCCCTGCTGCTCGGCGGCCTGTGCGGCTGTCAGACACTGCTATCGATCGCCATCATCGTCCCCAGCGCGCAAATCAGCCTTGTCGAAAGCGCCCTGCTCGACGCGGCCGTCGCGCCGGCGATATTCGCCGACGCCGGCGACGATGCGCTGGCGACGGTCAACGAGCGCGTCATCCTCGACGCATCGGCCAGCGGCGTGCTGCTCGGCAGCGGCAGCGTCAACACCGACCCGACGCCGCCGCTGAGCTTCGCATGGAGCCTCGTCGGCGGCCCGATTCCCGATCAGGACGGCGACGGTGATTCCGACGCCGCCGACCTCATCGCCGCCGGCGGCCGGCTGGACTTCGCCGACACCCCGTTCGCCCAGTTCAGCGGCCCGGTTGCCGGCATCTACACGCTTCGCGTCACGGTCAGCGGTACGGGCCGGTTCGGCGAAACCATCACAGCAACCGACAGCGTTACCGTCGCCGTGTTCGATGCCGCCCCGTGAACCGGCCGTGTCCCTCGACTTTGTGTGGCATCGCCGCCCCCGCTGTGTCCCCGTCTCTCACCCAGGGAGGTGGTCGGAGTGAGGGCGCACGGCGCGCTCCGCAACGCCACCGGATGTGGTGAATATGGCACGGCGCCCGCTTGATCGGAGTTGCGGTGCGTCGTCCGGTGCGTCGTCATCAGGCATGATGAGAGCCGCGCCGCGCATTTCCATCTGACGACTGTCAACCGGCAACCGACAACCGCTTATCATTTGTCCATGTCCCGCCGCGCCGACAAGTCACGCGATCGATCACGCAGACCGGACCAATCCGGCCCGCCAGGTGCGGCCAAAGCCAGGGCCGCGACGCGGACGCCCGCCGCGGCCGCAATCGCTGTGCCGACTCCCGAGCGAGATCCGCTTTCCGCCTGGGCGTGCGGCCTGATCCTGCTGCTGATCCTCATCGGTGGTCTGGCGTTTCAGTGGCCGCATCTGACGGCGCCGATTCTTGAGCGCGTCCACGGTTGGCGGCAGGCGCAGACGGCGATGACCGCGCGCAATTTCGTGCGCGACGGCATGAACCCGTTTTTCGCACGGGTCGATTACATCGGCGACGGCCAGATGCAGCTCGAATTCCCGCTGTACCAGTACGTGGTCGCGATCTGCTACCTGCTCTTCGGCATCGACGAGTTCTGGGGGCGTGTCGTGGCCATGTTGTTCGGCATGGGGTCCGCGGTGCTGACGTTTCTCATCGGCCGCTCGGTCTGGAACGGCCGCGTCGGCCTGATGGCCGCGGCGCTGTTCACGTTTTCGCCGCTGAATATTTTCTTCAACCGCGCCTTCATGCCCGACTCCAGCACCATCTTCTTCACGCTGCTGGCGCTGTGGGCGTTCTTGCGGTTCTTTCAGACATCGCGCGTGTGGCCCCTGGTCGTCGCTTGCACCGCCATCACGTTCGCCCTGGCCGGCAAGCCGCCGATTGCGTTGTCGGTCGCGCCGCCCCTGGCGGTGGCGATGTTTCTGACATACGGACTCCGATTCTGGCGCCAGGGCCGCCTCATCGTCGGCCTGGCCGCGGCGCTGCTGCTGTTCGTCGGCTGGATGAAGTACAGCAGCTTCATCAACAACGAGCGCAGCGACAAGCTCATCGAAGGCACGTTCACCAACGCCGGCGAGTTCAACCAGAGCCTCGTCCACTGGTACTTCGGCTCGCCGCAGCAAAGGGCCGACGCGCGCACCTACGCCCGCATCTTCCGCCGCGTGCCCGACTGGGTCGGCCACTGGGGCACGCACGCCGAGACGTCGGGCATCCTCGAATCCGTGCGTCACTGGGGCGTCGTCGCGCTGGCGCTGCTTGGCGTGGCGCTGTCGTGGCGCACGCGCATGCAGTGGATTTTGCCGGCGTGGTTTCTCGGCTGCCTGGCGTACGTGCTCGTGTTTCTCAACGTCAACTTCATTCACAACTATTACCAGATGCCGATTATCCCGATGCTCGCGCTGGCCGCCGCCCTGGGCGTGGACCGGCTGTTGGCCGCCGTCGAGCGGCTCGCCGCGCGGATTCGGCCGGCGGCCCCGCGAGGTCTCGCGCCGGGCGCGACGCTGATCGGTGTGATCGCCTTCGGCGCGGTGCAGGCGCATGGCGGCCACGTGGTGCTGCGCGACTACAACGCCGACACCCGCGCCGAGAACTGGACTTCGGCGAAGCACGCCCATTGGGATGTGCTGACGCAGATGGTCGAGCTGGGCCGGCGGATGCACGCGCAGCTTCCTGACAACGGTGGGTTGCTGGCGCTGACCGGCGATCTGAGCCGCGTCGGCGACGTGCGCGATCCGCAGCTTCTGTACTACGTCGATCGGCGCGGCTTTGTGATTCAGGGGTGCGACGAGATCGCGGCCGCAATTGAAAAGGAGCTGAAGGAGGAGGTCGCGCGCGGTGCGCTGCCGCGTACGCAGTATGCCGCGCAGCGCCGCAAGCGCATTCACGAGTGGGTCGATCGCGAGTTGCTGAATGTGCTTGCGCCGGCGATCGAGAAGGGCGTGCGCACCCTCGCGATCGCCAATCCGAACATCGTGCTGTCGGCTGAAACGTGGAAGTCGCTGACGACACGGTATCGCCTGCACCATCGCGATCCGGCCGGTCAGTACGCGGTTTTCGATCTGACACATGCGCGATAAACGCGCCGTTCATCCGCCGCGGATCGCCGGCTCGTCGGTCGTCTTCGACCACACGCGCAGATCGGCGATCTCGACTTCGACGTTGGCGGCATCCGAAGCACATGGCACGGCGATGCGCCGCGTCGAGCCGGGGTAAATCGGCCCGCGCCACTCGTCTTCGACCGCCACCGGCGTCGCGCCATAAACGATGCGTTCGCTCATCGGCTCGCCGTCCTCGTCAAGACTGACGGCGCGCAACGCCAGCAGTGTGACGACCTCATCGCCGCTGTTCTTGATCTCAATCGCCGCCCGGCCGCCGGCCAGATCGTGAAATACCCGACCTCGATAGGAAATCCGCTCCTCGTCCTCGCCGCGCGACACGACGCGCGCCGACACCGCCACCTGGCGCGCGTAGCCGGGTTCGCGCCGATCGTGCAGCATGTCGGCCACGGCCGGCGGCAGTTCCCGCATCAGTTTGGGAAAGTCGGTGATGGCCTGTCCGGCGATCTTCATCACCCCGGACACGCGGTCGTCGACCACGTTGATGCCGCGGAGAGCGATGCCGGTGGCACAGCCGATGCCGGTGACGCCGATGACGGTCAGGCACTTGAATAGGGTTCCGACCAGCGAAGGTCGCCGATCCTGCCAGATGGGAGGTTCATGCCGGGACATGTTTGAGACTCCTGTAACGGTGATGTTCCACAGGGGGACTTGTGGGAGGGCCTGCCAATATTTCGCGTTCGTCGGCTTGCTTCCCGTGCACGGGCAAGCATGTTTCATCCGTAACACGTGTGCCTCTTGAAGTGAAAGCGCACTTTTGGATATCTTTGACGGCTGAAGCGACGCTCATACCGCCGGCGGCAAGGCCCAGGTATGCACCTGAACAATCCTACCGCACAGCCGCCGGACGAATCTGACATCGCATCGGGGGATGTCGTCATGGACGGTGCGAGGCAAGACTACCGAAAAGATGACGATCCGTCGGCCGCGGCATCGGCGTCGCCGCTCGCCGCCGACTCATCCGCCGCCAAGCCGGCGTTGACGCGACGCGGGTTCCTGAGCTGGGTCGGGGGCACGACTTCGGCGGCGATCGCCACCGGGGCGCTGGGAACAGGCGCGCTGGCCGGTTGCGGGCTGCTGCCTGCGCCGTTGGCGCCGCTGATTGATGATGGTCCCGGTCCGATTACGGCCGATGCGCGCGCGTTGCAGGCGTATCGCATTCGCGTGCAGGCGGCGCGGTCGCATCTGCTGGCGCCGCGTTCGGAGCATCGCGACAACGGCGACGAAGTCCGGTACGAGCGGCCCATCGCCAGCTTTTCGAAGGGACTGCCGCACGACGAGCGCGGCGAGGTCGAAGCGGGCGCGTACGCGGCCTATCTCGATGCGCTGGACAGCGGCGATCCGGCGGATTTCGAGAACATTCCCATGGGATCGCCGGAAGGGGGGCGACTGGCGATACAAAAACTCGTGAATCCGCAGGCGGGGCTGGCGTTCGACATGGAAGGAGCCGACGCGCAGTATCCGACGCTTCCGCCGGCGCCGACGTTCGACAGCGCCGAGGAGGCGGGCGAGATCGTCGAGTGCTGGTGGATGGCGCTGCTGCGCGACGTGCCGTTTTCAAACTATGTTTTTCATCCATTGGCGCGGCAGGCCGCCGACGAGCTGTCGGGCCTGGGCGACTTTCGCGGGCCGAAGCAGTCGGGCCGCGTGACGCCCGATACGCTTTTTCGCGGCACGACGGCCGGTGATTTGAACGGACCGTTCATTTCGCAATTCTTATGGCGCCCGGCGCCGTTCGGTTCCCAGTTCGTCGATCAGCGCATGCGGGCGCCGGCGGCCGGGCGCGATTTCATGACGCAATATGACGAATGGCTGAACATCCAGAACGGCCTGGCGCCGTCGGCGGAGCTGAGCTTCGCTCCGGTGCGGCGATACATCGTCACCGGGCGCGATCTGTCGCAGTGGGTTCATGTCGACGTGCTGTTTCAGGCCTATTTCAACGCCTGCCTGATTCTGATCACGCCCCCCGACGCGGACCTGACGGCCGGCGGAATCGGCGCGCCGCTGAACGTGGGCAACCCCTACAACGAATCGCGAAACCAGATCGGCTTCGGCACGCTCGGCGCGCCGTTCATCAAGACGCTGATGTGCGAAGTGGCCACGCGGGCGCTGAAGACGGTGTGGTTCCAAAAGTGGTTCGTGCATCGAAGGTTGCGGCCGGAGGAATTCGCGGGGCGCGTTCATCAGCACATGACCGGCGCGGCGGAGTATCCGATCCACGCCGAGGCGCTGAACGCCACGGCGCTGGACGAGCTTTTCGCGCGGCACGGCTCCTATCTGCTGCCGATGGCGTTTCCCGAAGGATGCCCCATGCATCCGGCCTACGGAGCGGGTCACGCGACGGTGGCCGGCGCGTGCGTGACGATCCTCAAGGCGATGTTCGATGAGTCGTTCGTCATTCCCAATCCGATGATGCCCGATCCGGTCGATCCGACGCGGCTCGTCGCCTACGACGGTCCGCCGTTGACGGTGGGCGGCGAACTGAACAAGCTGGCGTCGAACGTGGCGCTGGGGCGGGGCATCGCCGGCGTACACTGGCGCTCGGACGTGGCGGAGTCGCTGCGCTTGGGTGAGGCGGTGGCGATTCACATCCTTCGCGATCAGATGAGCTGCTTCAACGAGCGGCTGAGCGGATTCACGTTCACAACGTTTGATGGCGAGACGATCACGGTCTAGGAGTCGGTGCAATCGTCCCCAAAAGCCCGTCGCGCCTGCGGCGGGCCATGAATCCACGGACGGCACGCCTGAAACGATCGCGCCGGCGCGCCTATTATCTTCATGATGCCGTTTGGTTCCGGGTCGACACGCGCCCGCACATTCCTTCGTCCTTGTATCGCCGCGCTATGGGTCGCGCTGGGCGGCTGCGTTGCGACGCCGCATGAGCTGCGCACCGAGCCGAGCTTCGCCGCCGAGGAACTCGCATCGCTGAACGACTCCGCCTTCGCTCCCCGGGCGGCCATTCTCGACGGCTTCGACGCGGCGACGAACTTCGATGCCTGGCGAGTCGGCGATCAGGTGCTCTTCGGCGTGCGCCTCGACGACAACGCCAGGCGCCACACCTGGTTCATCCGCGTGGAACTGAAGACAGGTCTCGTGACTCGCGGCACGAAAGTCACCGTAATGAAAGCGGGCGAGTTGCCCCCGGCCGACGCCGGGTCGGACGCCGGCCTGTTCGTTTCGCTGTCGCCCGCCGATGGCACGAGCGACGCGGGCCGCACGTTCACGGCCCCGGCCTGGTCGTTCGAGTTCGCGGCGACGGACGCCGACGGTCGCCGCCGCAGCGTCAACCGGAGTAACGAGAGTATCTTTGTCGCCATTCACGTATATGACGAACACGGCCGGCTGATCGAAACGGCGCACGCGTTTTTGCCCGAGGCCGATCTGCGCGGCGGACTGCATCGCGCCTGTCGCATGGCGACGGCGTCGCAACCGGCTGCGGGGGCGCCGTTGAGTGACGAGCAGTTCGCGGCGATGGTCGATGCGTTCGCGGCGATGTATGCGTTTACCGGAGTGATGACCCGGACGCGCAATCTCGAGCCGATCGTGTGGTCGGTGCTGCCGCTGCCGTCGATTTTCTCGATCATCCTGTCGGGCGGGCGGGTGCAGCTTGGGTTCGACGCGGGGTTCGAGAAGGCGATCGTCGAGACGCGGCGATTTCCCGGTGCGGGCCGGGGACAATCGGTGTATCGCGTGCCGGTGACGATGTCGATAAACCGAATTGCCGCGGCGGCCTGTCAGATGGTGCTGGCGCCTCCCGATCCGCCGCTGCACCTGTGTGCCGGCGTCGTGGCCGTCGAAGGCTCGCGGATCGATGATCCGGCACGGCGCTTCCTCATTCAGCTCCTGGCCGCGCGACGGGGCGGGCAGAGCAAGTAGACAGGGTATTGCTCAAGTGCGTCGGGCGTGTGGCACAGCCGCCCCCGGCTGTGTTCTTTGCGTGGCACGTGCTTCCAGTCCGTGTCGATTCCCGCGCCGCTCGAACGCACCGATTGGTGCAGGCGAACCCCGGATGAGCCTTCAACCATTCGCCAGTCAACGCGCCGCCGTCAGTCGCGCGTCGCGCACGTGGGAAATCGCCGCAGGCCCCCCGGGATTCTGACGTATCGTGTCCCCGAAGTCGCCGTCGCGCCGCTCCGCCTTCATGCCAACGCCGTATTTCCGCTTTCGACTTTCATCTTTCGAATTTCTTACAATGCGCCCCCATGAGCCTGTCGCTCGACGTTCGCCGCCATGGCGGCGTGCCGACGCTGTTCATCAATGGCCGGCCGCACTGCGGCATGATGTATTACGGCCGGCCCAACACCGTGTCCGACTTCGCCGCCGCCGGCGTGCATCTGTGCACCGCGGCGCTGTCGGCCACCGAGCCGTGGTGGATCGGACCGAACCGCTACGACTTTCAGGCCATCGACCGCCTCTTCGACGACTACGTCGCCGCCGATTCGAAGATTCTGCTCATGCCGCGCGTTCATTTCGGTTACGGCGACATGGCCTGGTGGGCGCAGCAGAATCCGGGAGAACTGGCGGTCGGTCTCGACGATCGCGGTCGGCCGGTCGACTACTTCGCCCGAGCCGCGGACAACGGCGTGGGCTGTCCGTTCTCGTTCGCGTCGCGAAAGTTCGTTCGTGATGCGAGCCGGGCGTTGACGGCGCTGGTGAAACACCTCGAGCGGCGCGACGACGGCGAGCGCGTCTTCGGCTACCACGTCGCCGGCGGCATCAGTGCCGAGTGGTTCGCCTGGTGGACCTATATCGACGGCTGCGCCGAGGATTATGGCGCGCCGTGCCGCGCGGCGTTTCGACAATGGCTGAAGCGCCGTTATCGCGGTTCGGTCGTCGAGCTGCGCCGAGCGTGGCGCGACCGTCGCGTCACTTTCGAGAACACCGACGTGCCCGCGCCGCATCGTTTCGATGATCCGCGATCGGGCGTGTTGCGCGATCCGGCCCGCGCGCAGCCGGTGATCGACTTCTGCCTGTTCTTCAGCGAGCAGACCGCCGCCGCCATCGACGCGCTGTGCGGCGCGGTGAAGCGCGCCTGTCGGGGCCGCAAGCTGGTGGGCGTGTTCTACGGCTACATGTGGCCGCACTGGAACAATCTCAGCCCGGCGCGGCAAGGTCACGCGGCACTGGCGCGGCTGTTGAAGAGCCGCCACGTGGACTTCATCGTCGCGCCCTATCACTACGATCATCGCGGGCTGCACGGCGTTCATTATTCGCAGACGCTGCCCGCCGCGATTCACGCCGCCGGCAAGCTGCATCTCGACGAAATCGACACGTTCACGCACCTGACGCGCTGGCCGTATGAGTCGCTGACGACCGTGCGCCACGCGCGTACGCCCGACGAAAGTCGACGCGTCCTGCGCCGCGACGCGGCCGCGCTGATCGCCCGCGGCGGCGCGGCGTGGTGGATGGACCTGCTGCATCAGCACTGGCACGGACATCCGGCCATTGTCGACACGATCCGTGCGGCGCGACGAACGGCGGAGCGGCTGATCGATCGAGATCGGCGCAGCGCCGGCCAGATTGCGGTTTTCGTCGATGATCGGGCGTCGGCGTTCATGCGGCCGGGCAGCGATCTGCCGTACCATCTGCTGACGGCGATGCGGCAGTTCGACCTGTCGCGCATCGGCGCGCCGTTCGACGAACGGCTGCTGTCCGATCTGTTGCGCGACGACCTGCCCGACTATCGCCTGTGCATCTTTCCCAACGCCTGGCGTCTGACGCCGGCGCTCCGCGCGGCGCTGCGGCGCTACGTGATGCGCGACGGGCGCTGGTCGCTGTGGCTCTATGCGGCCGACGTCTATGAAGATTCGAGCGAGGAGCGATCGGCCGCGCCACCCGTGCGCCTCAGCGCCGCCCCCGCGCGCGAGTTGCTGGGAATCAGACTTCGCATGAATCGCCGTTGGGCGGCCGCGCGCATCGAGCTGACGGCGCGGCGACATCCGCTGCTGGCGGGGCTGAGGCGCGGGGCGGCGTACGGCGCGCCGATCGGCGTCGCGCGGCAGCGCGAGACGATTGTCTATCCCAATCCGCGCGGCTGGACCGGCTCGATCGCGCCGTGGTTTGCCGTCGAGGATGCCGCGGCCGAACCGCTCGGCCGCGCGGCCGGCACAACGGCCGTGGGGCTGGCGCTGCGGCGATTTGCGACACACACAGTCGTGTTCAGCGCCATGCCCTGTCCGCCCGCGCGGCTGCTGCGGAACCTGGCCGCCGCCGCCGGCGTGCATCTTTGGACCAACGAGGGCTGCGTGGTGGCGGCGAACCGCTCGTTCGTGGGCGTCAAGTCCGAGGCGGGCGGCTGGGTGCGCGTGCGTCCGCCGGGCGGCCGGTTGCGATCACTCGACGGGCATCCGGTTCGCCGGCGCGACGGCGCCGTCGAGGTGCGGCTGGCGGAACATGACACGGCCTGGCTGGAGTGGATCGGGCGCGACAAGTGCACGGCTCGGTAAGGAAACAAGGCCCAGGTGAGTTTCGGCACAGGTGCACAACTCTTCGGGGACTCGTTTCCTGTCTCGACAAGATCGAAGAGCATTCGCCGTTGCGGCCGATTCCTTCGCTCCCCCCGGCTGTCTTGAGTGTACGTTGGCAAGCCGACTGCGCCCTGTGATCGGCTCGATTGAACAGCCGGAGTCGTTCGTCCCTTGGGCCAGGGAACCACCTCGAAAGGCCCCGTAACCGCGGCAGGTTACGTCGAGAGCTCCGACCCGCTCGCTATTCCGTTCCCGGCCGTCAAGGCATACAATACACTGTCGGGCTGCTGTTCCGGGCGCGTCGGGGTCTTGCGTATGATCGACTACAAAGTCCGCCTCGACGTCTACAACGGGCCGCTCGATCTGTTGCTCTACCTCATCCGCCGAAACGAAATCGATATCTACGACATCCCCATCGCCACCGTCACCGAGCAGTATTGCCGATACTGCGAGGCCTTCAACGTTATCGACCCCAACCTGGCCGGCGACTTCCTGGTGATGGCGGCCACCCTGATGGAGATCAAGTCGCGGATGCTCCTGCCGCGCCCGCCGGCCGAAGACGAATCGCTCGACGGCGAAGCCGCGATCGATCCGCGCAACGACCTGATTCGCCAGCTACTCGAATACAAGCGTTTCAAGGACGCCTCGTTCCGTATCGGCGAGGCCGCCGCCCTTCAGGCCCAACGATGGCCGCGCGGCGTCGAGCCGCAGCACGCCACGCCGCCCGGTGAAATCGACCTCGAAGACGTGCAGATATGGGATCTCGTGGCGGCCTTCAACCAGGTGCTGTCGGCCACGGGCCGCGGTCCCATCACGCACGACGTCATTGTCGACGACACACCGCTGGCTCAGCACGCCGCAGACATTCTCGATCAGCTTTCGGCCGCCGGTGGTGCGCTGCGCTTCGACCAGATATTCGCGGGACAGGCGCGGGCCAGGCTCATCGGACTGTTTCTGGCGCTGCTCGAGTTGATCCGCCAGGCGCGCGTGACGGCGGCCCAGGCCGGGACGTTCGGGCCGATCGAGTTGATACTGCTATCCGCGGAGCCGGTCACGATCGTCGACGAATACGTCACGCTGCTGCCGGATTCGCAGGAGGCGTCGACGTCGCCTCGGCACGGCGCGTCGGCCGAAACCGACGGCGAGCGGGCCGAAGCGCTGCACGCAGCCGTTGGCGACGACGACGCGGCCGACGCAGACGACGCGTTTCCCGAGCTGGATGCCATTCGCACGGATTTTGAAGAACCGCCGCCGGCCGGGCCGGGCGGCGCATGAGGCCGGATATCAGAGCGACTGCGGAGTGGACTCAAGGGATCGTTCTGAAAGTAACTGGACAAAATGGCCGAGTTGAACGCTCGCGTGGCGCGGGCTTGGAGCCTGTGCGGACCCGGCGTTGGCGCAGCGTGGCTGATCCGGGCCGCAAGCGCCGGCGCGGGCGCGTGGGGTTCGGGTCGGCTTCCCAAACGCGGTGGACCACCCGCGCGGCAGCCGATCGCGAGATGCGAATCTCGCTCGAGTGACCAGCGGAATCCGCTGTATCGATCCGGAAAGGGACTGAAGCATGACGCACATCGGCATCGAATCGCGCGAGTTCAGGCAACACCGCGGCTTCACGCTCATCGAGCTGCTCGCCGCCGTGGCCGTCATCGCCCTGCTGATCGGACTGATCGCCCCGGCGATGTCCGGGGCGCGGCGCCGCGCCGCCACGGCCGCGTGCGCCTCGAACCTGCGCCAGCTTTCCGTCGGCTGGGCCATCTACGCCGATCAGAACCAGGGCGTGATCGTCCCCGGCCGGCCGGGCCGTTTCAGCAACGCCGCCGACAACGTCTATTTCGTCGGCAACGGCTATCAGTGGCGGCCGCGCTGGTTCGTGCAGCTTGGCGCGCAGTGCGGCTTTCACGCGTTCGCGCAGCCCAGCCCCGATCAGGCCGACGACAACCGCCTGATCGTCGACGGCAATCGCGTCTTTCTTTGTCCACAGGCGCCCGAGCGCATCAACAACCGCAACTACACATACGGCTACAACTACCAGTTCCTCGGCAACACGCGCTTCCGCGGCGGCAACGAGGCCAACGGCTTCATTCATTATCCCGTCAAGATGGAGCACCTGCGGGCTTCGACGACCGTGCTGGCCGCCGATTCGCTCGGTACCGCCGCCGGCAAACCGGCCTCGCTCCGGACCGCCTATCGCGAAGACGGCTCGAGCGATCCGTTCGCCGTCAGCAATCACGGCTGGTCGCTCGATCCGCCTCGGCTGACGGCCACGTCCGACTACTGCGACGACAACCTGCGCGCGCCGGAACACCGCTCGGCGCCCGACACGCGGCACAGCGGCCGGGCCAACGTGGTCTTTTGCGACGGGCACGTCGAGCACGCCGGCTATGCCGATCTGAATTACGTTCAGAATTCCGATGGCAGCATCGCCGCCGACGGCCCCGGCGCGAGCAACAGCCTCTTTTCCGGCGCCGGCCGCGACGACGATCCGCCGCCGATTCAGTGATTCGTTCTCCGAATTTCGCGCCGTCTCCGTGTGGCGCGGTCAAGCGAGCGGCAAGAAAACTCGATGACTCGCGCGAAACGCGCGGCCCGGTCGCTTGGTCGTGACGCCCCGCGGGCCACGCCGTTCACCGCCGATTGTGACGCTTCATTCCGCGCGGTTTAATGTTGCGCAGGGGTTACGACTCGTGCGCGATTTCGCATCACTGCTCCCCGTCGCCCGCGGCGATGAGCCGGCCGATCTCGTGCTGGCCGCCGCGCGCGTCATCAACGTCTTCTCGGGCGAGATCGTCGAGGCCGACATCGCCATCGCAGGCGACCGCATCGCCGGCGTCGGCGAATATCGCCGCGGCCGGAACGTCGTGCCGCTCAACGGCGCCTTCGTCGCGCCCGGCTTCATCGACGCCCATCTGCACATCGAATCCACGATGCTCACGCCGCCGGAGTTCGCCCGCGCCGTGCTGCCCCACGGCACGACGGCCGTCGTCGCCGATCCGCACGAAATCGCCAACGTGCACGGCCTGGCCGGCATCCGCTACATGCTCGACGCCTCGCGCGACCTGCCGCTGAGCGTGTACCTCATGCTGCCGTCATGCGTGCCCGCCACGCACCTCGAGACCGGCGGCGCGGCGCTGTCGGCCGCCGATCTGTCTCCGCTGATCGACGAGCCGCGCGTGCTGGGCCTGGCCGAAATGATGAACTACCCCGGCGCGATCCACGGCGATGCCGCCGTGCTCGACAAACTGCGCCTCGGCCTGCGCAAGCGCATCGACGGCCACGCGCCCGGCGTGTCCGGCCGCGCGCTGGCCGCCTACGTCGCGTGCGGCGTCGGCACCGACCACGAATGCACAACCGCGGCCGAAGCCCGCGAAAAGCTGCAACTCGGCATGACCGTCCTCATCCGCGAAGGCTCGGCCGCGCAGAATCTCGACGCACTCCTGCCGCTGGTCACGCCGCGCAACGCCCATCGCTTCTGCTTCTGCACCGACGATCGCCACCCGCACGATCTCGTCGAGGAAGGGCACATCGACCATGTCATTCGCCGCGCCGTGCAGCGCGGCCTCGATCCGATCAGCGCCATTCAGATGGCCACGCTCTTTCCCGCGCAAACCTACGGTTTGTCCGAGCGCGGCGCGATCGCCCCGGGACGCATGGCCGACATCGTCGTGTTTGACGACTTGCAGACCCCTCGCCCGCGGCAGGTCTATTGCCGCGGCCGCCTGACGGCCGAGTACGGGCGATGCGATGCGTCCATCGCCGCCGGCATCGCGCCGCCGACGACTCATCTGCGCCTGCCCGCCGATCTGACCGAGCGATCATTCGCCGTCGCCGCCCCGTCGGACGTGCGCGGCATTCGCGTCATCGGTCTGACCGACCGCCAGATCACCACGCGCTGCCTGATCGAGCCGCCGTGCGTCCGCGACGGCCGGCTCGTCGCCGATGTCGGCCGCGACCTGCTGAAGCTGGCCGTGATCGAGCGACATCGCGGCGCCGGCAACATCGGCCTGGGTTTCGTGCGCGGCTTCGGGCTGAAGGCCGGCGCGCTGGCCGGCACGGTCGCCCACGATTCGCACAATCTGCTGATCGTCGGAACCAACGACGCCGACATGCTGGCCGCCGCCCGCGCCGTGGCCGAGGCGCGCGGCGGTCAGGCCGCGGTGCGCGACGGCCGCGCGCTGGCGCTGCTGCCGCTGCCGATCGGCGGGCTGATGTCCGACCGGCCGTTGGAGGAAGTCGCGCGGCAACAGATGTCGCTGCGCGAGGCGGCGGTGTCGCTGGGCTGCCGGCTGCACGATCCGTTCATGCTGCTCAGTTTCCTGGCGCTGCCGGTGATCCCGGAACTGAAGCTGACCGACCGCGGCCTGGTCGACGTCGGGCGGTTTGATTTCGTACCGCTGTGCGTGACGGGTTGAGCGCCTCCGCGCCGCGAATCCTGACACGAACAGCGTCCCCCGCGCGCGGGTGGCCGGCCCACCGCGTTGCGGCGGGGTCTCGATGAACACAACGGGAGCAAGCCGCCCTCGGCTGTGTCGCGTGGCACGGGCTTGTAGCCCGTGCGTCCAAACCCGAACACGGCTGTGTTTCACGTGAAACAGCGAATCGGGTCGGTGGCAGCCGCGTAGGGTGGGTCGTACTCGACCCACCACTCCTGGATACGCCGATCCCGTTGATATACGCATGATCGCCATGCCCGAGCACGTAGGGTGGGTCGTACTCGACCCACCACCTCCCTTCGCGCAACGAGAAATGGTGGGTTGAGTACAACCCACCCTACGAAACTTCGCGCAACGAGAAATGGTGGGTTGAGTACAACCCACCCTACGCCGCTGCATTGCATCTGGACATTGCCGTCGGGCGAAGCCGAGGCGTTCGTGGGCGCATGAGCGCACGTAGGGTGGGTCGTACTCGACCCACCACTCC
>WYBU01000055.1 GCA_011525745.1 Planctomycetaceae bacterium
AATCGCTTCCGGCGGCTTTTCATTCGCTGGGAAAAAAAGTCGGTCAACTACGCCGCTTTCCTACACTTGGCTTCGGCCTGCATCGCCTACCGCGCAGCAGGGGTTTTGGGATAGGCTCTAAGCTAATTGCACGGCTGAGCGCCTGTGCATGGATGATCGCATACGCGGGCGCAAGTGACTGAGCGACAATAATCGACGTACCATCTGCATCGTGCAGAGCCGAGACAACGAACTCGTCGGCGCGATGACGAAATCGCACAAAACCTTTGACCGCGGCAGCGAGCATCGCGGCCTCCAAGGAGGGTTCATCGCGAACGTGGGCGCGTGCCACGATGTTGCCGGTCGAGTTCGTGATGATGATGTGGTGCCCCGGAGAACTGTGGA
The DNA here is from genome assembly GCA_011525745.1 of Planctomycetaceae bacterium. Classification (GTDB taxonomy): domain Bacteria; phylum Planctomycetota; class Phycisphaerae; order UBA1845; family UTPLA1; genus PLA4. Next base: position 385 of record WYBU01000055.1, read on the forward strand.
GATCCATTTGGTGACAGAAATCGTCAAGATAGGTCTGAAATCTGGCCGCGTCTGCAAGTGTGGATCGAGTGACACGGAGAACCTTGGCCTCCTCAGACAGTCGTTCGGCCGCCTCACGAACGTGCGCACTCCGCTCACGAGCGTAATCAATGCTCCAAAAGAGCGCGAGCACGCCTGTGGCGGTTACGTTGATGAGAACCGCCAGCCGAAGGGCAAGCGACCCGTACCAACGCGGAAGGCCTTTGTGTACCGATTGGACGGGGTTTCCATTTTTATGCTCGCGTTGGCGCATCGATTAGACTCGCGAACAGAAACACGCTGAAAGCATTGGTCGGCGCGAACCGTCCCCTCAAGATTGGATGCAGCGGCCCCGCCATTTCTTCAACCGAGGATGACGCAAAGGACAGGAGGAAGGATCAGATCACCGGGCACTGATACGTGATGCCCCGGGCGATCAGGGACGGCTGACCAGAAGCGCCGGGTGAGCGAAATCCCCCACGTCGCGCCCCGAGAGTTGCTCGGAAGCGGTGAAGCGAGCAGTGTTGGCTGCGTCTCCAGCGGCAAAGATCCCCCCTTCCTACCGGCAGGCTGGAAGAAATCGCTCCTCAGCCGCATCAAACAGATGAAGAGAGGTGTGACGAAAGGGTAGGCGAACATGCCTCGGAAACGCGTCCTGTTGCTCTTGGACTTCTTTCGGCAGAGCTATGCAGCTCATCGTGCGGTACTGGAGATGCACGCCGCCGAACGGCTGCACGTCGTCCTTCTCGTAGTGGGGAATCGCGCCGGTCCGCCGGTGTCGGCACAGGCTCGGCAATTCGCGGTCGTAATGGCGAACGCGCACATTTCACGGGGCGCGACGGCGGAAGTGGTGATGTTGGCGGACGATGACGCCGAGTGCGCGGTGCGACAAATGCTTTCCTGCGATGCCTATGACCTCGTCGTTGCCGGCGAGAACCTGGCTCAGTGCCGAAGCTGCGACGATCCCCCGTGGGTGCTGGTCGATAGCGGGGGCTGCGCGTCGTTACGGAGCCACATGCCCCCTCCACGAGCGGTGCCGGCACTTTCCAGCCCCCCGAGCCCTGATCCAGCGGCGCGTGCTCGTGCCCGGCGGGGACGCGCCCAAGCCGCGGCACTGGTTGCTGCGACCGGGCTGTTTTGAATATTTGCGCCGTGTTGAATCCTAATTGACGCCCCCAAATGCGGAGGTCCAGCGATGAAGACGATTATCTTGATGTACCAGTGCCGGCGAGTTCGGCGTCAGGTCCTCTCGGCACTGCGCGATCGGTACGAGGTCCTTGCGGCCCACGGCACAGAGGTCACGGAACGGTTGGCTCGTATCCGAGAACCGGATGTGATTCTGATCGACCATAGCGGGGCGAACGGCACGGCGGAAGCTATGTTGACGCGACTCAGGCAAGGCCACTCTCCGATACCGGTTATCGCCTTAACACGATTTCATGCCCAACATGGCACGATGGAAGCTCGGCGGCTCGGAGCCAGGGCGGTCATTCACTGGCCCTGCCCCGTCCAGCGGCTGCTTGACGCGATATACAGGTTGTTGGGCAAAAACGCCGCAGCGACGGCCTGATGAAGTGTGTCGCGGCGATTCGGAACCCCCGTAGCCTGACGGGATTTCGGCCGAACAACGCGCGAAGAAGCTGCCCGGCTTATGCATCAAAGAGGATGACGGGCGCAATTCGCCCCGACTCCGGTGGAACCAGGATTGCCCGCTCATAGGAGTTCCCCATGAAGAAAATAGAACGCGAAAAGGAAGCCAACCCAGCAGTCTTTCGATGCCAGGCCCCAGGGGCCAAAGAGGTCTTCCTCGCCGGCTCGTTTAACAACTGGGATCCCAAGGCCACGCCGATGGAACGGGCAAGGGATGGAACTTGGCACCGCAAACTCAATCTGCCTCCGGGGCGGCATGAATTCAAATTCGTCGTCGACGGGGAGTGGCGTTGCGATCAGGATTCCGACGATGAAACGGATCCGTGCTGCGTACCGAATCTTTTTGGAACAATGAACCATGTGATCGATGTTCCGTCGCCGGATGAGCGGGACACTGAAGCAGCCTGTGCCGTGCCGATGGCTCCGCAACTTGGGGCTGTGGAGAGGGGTATCCTATGAGGCCCTTTCAACTGGCCCGGCGCGTTACGGTCGGCTTGCTGATTCTTGGGATTTCCGTTGTAGCCGTTGCCTTGCACGCCCAACAGCCAACCGCGACGACGCAAAACGCCCAACGCATCCTCATCCACATGAAGGAGTACGTCGGCGCGGTCCACGAGGCATACATGGCATTGGAACTCGCGGATCGTCTCCAGCAGGGCGGCGCGAACGTGACCCTGTGGCTGGAGCTTCAGGCTGTCCGACTGGCGGACGACCGTGTTGCAAAAGAGGGCATGGATCCGAAACCGGGAGGACGGGCGTTCTCGGAGATTTACAAGTCGTTCATCGGCCGCGGAGGCCGCGTGTTGGTATGCCATCACTGTGCCCAAATCAAGGCAATTGAAAAGGAGCACTTGCGTGCTGGTGCGACGTTAGCCAGTGTTGACGACGTCGCCAAAGCAATCCTCGATACCGACAAGATTCTTGATTATTAATTCGGGGAACCCGGTCGGGGACATGGAGGCTCCCGGCCCCTCGATGAAGACTTGTGTCATGCTCGATTTTCATTCCGCCAGCGACCGCGCCGTTCGCTACGCCGTCGAAACCGGGCATATGCCGAACATGTCGCTTATCCATGCTCGGCAACGTGGCGAAGGGTATGAGCCTTGTTTCGGCCGGGCGGTGGAGCGCTGCCCGCGTCCCCAATGCCGCTGGTTTCATCAGTGCATGGCGCTGCTTGATTTTGACGCCGATAGCCGATCCCGCCCGCAAACTACACCATACCTACCCGCGCCGCTTCGGCACGCGGAGTCGGTGAGCATCGCGACGCCATCGGTCCGCGAGTCGGCAACGGCGCTGCTGAGGTGAATACGCACGTGGTAGCCAGAACCTTCCAGACCTTTTGTAAGATCATCATGACGCTGGCACTCGTATCGGCCTCTGGGTGCATGTGCATGGGGGCCGGCAAACTCATGGACCGGCTATCGCAATCCCATGAGGCCGATCACGGCATGTGCGGCGGGGGAATGATGAAGCACAACACTATGAATCATCCAGCAACCACCCAGGCAACGAGTCCAGTTTCGATTGATGCCGATCGCGCGAGGAGCAGTCATGAATTGCACGGAAGCTAAGCCATTACTTTTCGCATTTGCTGCGGGCAAGCTTGGAGTCGAGCAGCGTTGTCAAGTGTTCCAGCACCTCAACGATTGCCCGGCATGCGCCGGCATCGTCGCCGATCAGTTGACTCTGCGCTGCGGGCTTGGACAGGCCCTCTTCGATGAGCCGACCCCGGTCGATCTGTTGGTACGGATTCGACAGCAAATGGCCAGCGAGCAAGTGCGGCGTTGGTATGAGTGCTATCAAGCCTATTGGGAGAGTGCGCCTGCATCGTCGGCAACCGGAAGTGCGAGGCGTTCGTTTGATCCTCAACGACAGTCTTGTTAACGGTGTTTTCTGACCAAGCGGGAACGAGGGTCGACTATGGCAACCATGCCGATGGAGTTGCAATCACCAGAGTGGGGCGCGGGGGTCAATGTCGGCGCGCTCGATTACGACGCGTCCGGACCGCACGAATACACGCGGCTGCATCGTGAAGTTTGGCCATTGTTGGTACGCGAGACTGGCCGGGACAGCCTCCTGGCTGAAAGTCGCGAGTCGTGGATGCGCCTATGGGGACGGTTCGGCGCGGAGTTGTTCGAATGCTTTTGGTCGGGCGACCCGTTTATTCGCCGTGACATGATCGCCCGAGCCCGCGAGAGAGGCGGCTCGCGCGGTGAGATCGTGGCGCAGGTTCTAGAGGCCGGTCCTACGTATGCAACGGCAAATCGCAACCAACCCGCGTATGCTACGCCGAGGCATGGCCATCCCGAAGAGTGAGGTGCTACATGTCAGTGTGCTGGAAGACCGTTTCGGCTTTGGTTTCGCTCGAACTCGTCCTCCTCGCGTTCGGGCGGTATGCGCATGCGCAATGTGGCGGGGGCACATCCTGCGGAAGCCACGGGGGCGGACACGCAGGGGGCTCGTCGTCGGCCCACCTCGGCGGCGCTCACGGTGGCGCAGGCCATGCCGCGTTCGGCGGTGTTGCCGGCGCCCACGCCTGGGGCGGCTTGGGTACTCAAGCCATTCAGCAGTCGTCTTACGCGCGATCCGGTGTGAATACGTCGTTCGGAATGAATCACGGAGCGCATTCTGCGGCGGGAAGCTGGACCAACCACAGCGTTCACAATCGACTTTTCGAGAGCGACAAGGATTTTTCTGCCAGTCTGATGCAGCCAGCTATGCGGCCTGATCGATCCACTTGGGGGTCCGCGTCGCCGACGTTTACCAGCGGCCTGCGAGGGTTCCATTTAGGCTCGGACGCGGATAACTACGGTTATCGCCAGGGCTACCCGATGGGCCAGCATCTTGGACATGTCGCTATGCCAGACAGGCGTGATCCGGTTCCGCCTGGCACGCTTTCGCAAAGCACCGTGACTCGCGGGCTCAATCCGGTTCCGCGCTTCCGTCCATTTCCGGAACCCGGCGGCATGCATTACGGTCCGCTCATTCGGGAGAATATACTGAGGCGAACCTACGGACTGCCGGCTCGGCCCTTTTCTCCGGTAGGCCCTCGAGGCGACTTTGGCAGCATGACCGCTCATCGTTCCGCAGCCAACCCCGAGTCGTCTTCTTTGCTCGGTCATCGTTGTGGCGACGCCTCCGCGCAGGCGCTGTTGCCGCAGGAGAGCAATGTGAGGCCGTGGAGGACCAATGACGGCGCCTTCATGGACGAGCATCCGTTCGAGGATTCCCGTGCCGTGAAGGGACCGCCCACCACGTCCGCTCCGGCGACTGTCGGTTCCACGGCGAGCGCACAGGATGCCCATCACTAGGGGCGAAAGCCGAAGGGTAGTGCTGCGTGCGGCGTGCGCCCCGAGGATGGCCCCTGGAAGCTCTTTTTCCCGGGCTCGCAGATGAGCCCTTATAAGGCCTGCCCATGCATGGCCCGGGTGTAAATGCCGTACAGCGGTCGACTCCAATTGCCTCCACAGCCCGCGCGCCGAGACAGAAACCCGCGCGAAGAATTCGCTGCCATCCCGCATCAAACTATGGTAGGAACGATGGACCGCAGCTGGCGGAGCTGTGGGTGCGCTGGGGCATACCGGCGTGGTGTTCATCGCCCAAGGATCGAGGCATGGACATGCGGTGTGTCCGGCGTCGTCGCAGAACTGTCTTGACACGAAAGGGAAAGTTCATCATGAAACGACTCGGAATAATCGTAATCCTTGTTGGGATCTCAACGCTGGTCATGACATTGATCGGCGCGTACGCCCAATCGCGAAATGCGCCGAAGCCCACGCCAAGAACGGCGTCGGGCCACGAATTGCCGAATTGCCCGGTTGGTGGCCAGCCGATCAATCTCGCTGTCAGTACTGCGACTGACGATGGTCCGGTTTTCTTCTGCTGTTCCGGCTGTATCAAAAAGTTTAAGGCCGACCCTAAAAAGTTAGCCGGCGCAGTTGCCGACCAACGAAAGGCGCTGGCGGCGCTGCCGCGGGTTCAAGTGACATGTCCGGTGAGCGGCGAGCCGGTCAAAACCGACGTGTTTATTCGGGTAAAAGGGAACAAGGTCCAATTCTGCTGCCGGAACTGCCGTGCGAAATATGAAAAAGATCCCGCCAAGTACGGGACGAATCTTACAAATATCTACACGTATCAGATGAAGTGCCCCGTGACAGGCAAGCCCATCGATGCGCAGGTGTCGGCGGAGGCGCCGGCAGGCGAGATCGTTTTCTTTTGCTGCAAGGATTGCCCAGACAAGTTTCGCATGGAGCCGGAGCGATTCTCGCCCAAGCTGGAGGAGCAGGGATTCCGGCTCGACTTGGCGACCAGGAAACCATGATTGTCTCCCGGCTCCGCGACGGCGTGGCAGGCGTTGTATCTTACCGCAGTGGGCATTGAAACGACTCGGTCATCCCTTTGCGGACACGTTTCCGATTCATTGGACAAGACGATATCCGCCGCGGGGCGCCCCCGAGTTCACCGAGTCGTTTCACGGGGGCGTACCCGCTGGCGGTCGCCATGATCCCTCGCGTCGGATGACGCAAGTAAAGGGTTGAATCGATGTCCCAGCAACACCAATCGTCAGGACCCCTCGATTCCCACAGATCCTCCATCATGGGGCGCATCTGGGCATTCGTTCGCATCATGAACGTGCGGCTGCGATTCATCTTCCTAATGGTCCTGGTTGGTGTCGTTGCGGCCAACTGGGAGCGGCTCCAGAACTACTACGACCGGTGGCGCCGTCCAGCGGAGACGCCTGAGACAGTCCAGGCCCAGGAGATCGAGTACTACTGCCCGATGCACCCCAACATCATCCGCGGGGAGCCTGGCAACTGTCCGATCTGCGGGATGCCGCTGGCGAAGCGCGCCAAGACCGGGCGAACGGAACTGGCAGAGGGTGTGCTGGCGCAGGTCCAGATGAGCCCGCAGAAGGTCCAGATGGGTCGCATTGCCACGTCGCTCGTGCAGCATCAACTTCTGGCGCGGGAGATCAGGACAGTGGGAATCGTCGAGTACGACGAGACCCGCCGCGCGTTCATTGCCTCACGGATCAAGGGGCGTCTGGACAAGCTCTTTGTCAACTACGTGGGCCAACAAGTGAAGAAGGGCGACCCGCTGGTCTGGATTTACAGCCCCGATCTGCTCGTCGCCCAGGACGAGCTTCTCGTAGCGATGCGTCAAATGAAGGAGGATCGCCCCGGCGGCCAGTTCGACACGGCCGTCGGCGCATCGGTCGTGGAAGCGGCGCGGCGAAAACTCTTTCTGTGGGGCATTACCGAGGCACAGATCGAGGAGATCATCCAACGCGGCAAGGCAGACTCGCACCTGAATATCCTCTCGCCGATTGAAGGCATCGTCACCGAAAAGAAGGTGCTCGAGGGCGGATACGTCGACGAGGGGACCGACCTGCTCACGATCGCCGACCTGAGCAACGTCTGGATGCAGGCGAAGGTGTTCGAGGACCAGATCAGCGGCGTGAGGGTCGGCACGGCGGTCGAAGTCACGAGCGTGGCGTATCCCAACGAGATCTTCGCCGGAAAGATCACCTTCATCGCCTATACCGTCGATCCGGCGACGCGGACGCTGGCTGCCCGCGTCGAGATCAGCAATCCCGATGTCAAGCTCAAGCCCGGCATGTATGCGACGGCAACCATCCGTCTGCCGGCCGGCCGCGTCGTTGAGGCTGCGACATCGGCCCCGGCGGAGGCGGGCGGCCCTTCGACCGACGGCGTTGCCCGCGCGTACACGGCGCTGGTGGAGTTGCTGGCGAAAGACAAGACCGACGCCAAGGTCGTCTCGCAGGTCGGCCACGAGGCGCAGAGCCTCGTGCAGCAGGCGGAGGAACCGGTCAAGTCGCTGGCGTCGGAGCTCGCCCGACTGGCCAAGGAGATGGCCGGCGCGGATTTGAAGGGCCAGCGCGGGATTCTCAAGTCGCTTAGCGAGAAGACCATCGCACTGCTGCGCGCTCGACCGCCGGTCGATGGGACGCTCTTTACGGTCCATTGCCCGATGGTTGATGCCGATTGGGTTCAGGCCTCGGAGGAAGTGGCCAACCCTTATTACGGCTCCGAGATGCTCCGTTGCGGTCGAGTCACCGGCCAGGTCCGACATGGGGCCGCCCAGCAAAGCGGCGATTTCGCAGAGGGGTATTTCTGTCCGATCTACCCGGACCGGCTGTTCGACGAGCCGCGCGAATGTCCGATTGACAAGTTCCCCATGAAGTTCGTGCGAGTCGAAAAGGTTCTTGCGGTGCCGGCGTCCGCCGTCATCAACACCGGCACCCGCACCGTGGTGTATAGGGAGAGCGCTCCAGGGACCTACGACATGCTTGAGGTGCACCTCGGCCCGAAGGCTGGCGACTTCTTTCCGGTGGAGTCCGGGGTGAAGGCTGGAGATCGGGTCGCCACGGCTGGGGCGTTCATCTTGGACGCCGAAAACCGTCTTAATCCTGCCGCCGGCGCGCAATACTTCGGCGCCAGCGGCGGCTCGTCGGGCGGAGACAAGCAGCATCAACACGGTGGATAGTGGATTAGGCAGCCTTGCTGGAGCCGTTTCATGGTGCCCCGGATCATCGAGTACTGCGTTCGCAACAGATTCATCGTCATCTTGCTGACCGCCGCCGTGGCCGTCTGGGGCGTCTACTGCGTCATGAAGACGCCCATCGACGCGATCCCGGACCTCTCCGAAAACCAGGTCATCGTCTTCACGGACTGGATGGGCCGGTCGCCGCAGGAGATCGACGACCAGATCACCTATCCGCTATCCGTGAATCTCCAGGGCCTGGCGGGCATCAAGGCGGTGCGGTCATCGAGCGAGTTCAACTTCTCGATGATCAACATCATTTTTGATGAAAAGACCGATTTCTATTTCGCCCGCACGCGCGTCCTGGAGCGGCTGAACATCGCCGGCACATTCCTTCCGGCCGGCGTCGTTCCCTATCTGGCGCCGGATTCGACCGCGCTGGGGCAAATTTTCTGGTACACGGTGGAGGGCGACGGCTACAGCGTGGATGAATTGCGGGCGATCCAGGACTGGTACGTTCGTTACCAACTCTACGTGTCCGGCGTGGCGCAGGTCTCCAGCGTTGGCGGCTTTGTCCGCGAGTATCAGATCGACGTCGATCCGGAGAAGCTGCGTGCCTACGACATCGCACTGGGGGCCGTCTTCAATGCCGTGGCCCGCAGCAACATCGCCGTCGGCGGCAAGGTCTTTTTCGAGAACAACGCCGAATACCTGATCCGCGGCGTGGGCTGGTTGCGGGGCGTGAAGGACCTGGAAAACGTCGTGGTCGCCGAACGCAAGGGCGTGCCGATCTACGTCCGCAGCCTGGCCACGGTGCAGCTCGGCCCGGAATATCGCCGCAGCATGTTGGAGAAGAACAACCAGGAGGCGGTCGGCGGCGTGGTCATGATGCGTTACGGCGAGAACCCCTTGGCGGTGACGCAGGCCATCAAGCAGCGGATCGAGCAGTTGCAGCCCGGCCTTCCGCCGGGGGTGCGGATCGTGCCATTCTACGACCGCACGCGGCTGATCGAGGGGGCCATCCACACGCTGATCGGCACGTTGAAGGAAGAGATTATCGTCGCCAGTATCGTGGTGATACTCGTTCTCCGGCACTTGCGAAGCGCCCTGCTCTGTTGCGTCACCCTCCCCATTGCCGTGCTGGTGTCGTTCATCCTGATGTACTACCTCGGCGTCCCCAGCAACATCATGTCCCTCTCCGGCATCGCTATCAGCATCGGCGTGCTCATTGATGCCTCGATCGTCATGGTGGAGAACGCCATTCACGGTATCACCGGCGAGCGGGGCAGCGGCGTTATCCGCGGCGACACGACGGAGATCGTCGTGAGATCGTGTCGCCTGGTGGGCAAGCCCATCTTTTTCTCCGTCATGATCATGCTAGTGTCGTTCATCCCGGTCTTCGCGCTGGGCGGTATGGAAGGAAAAATGTTCCACCCGCTGGCATTCACAAAAACCTTCGCGATGGTGGGCGTTGCGTGTCTGGCGATCACCTTCGTTCCCGCGATGGTCCCGATCCTTATCAAGGGACGCGTACGCTCCGAACAGGAGGTCTGGATCGTTCGCAGTTTCATCAACATCTATAAGCCCGTATTGACCTGGTTGATGCGCGTCCCCGGCGCGGGCATCTGGTTTGTCGGGTTCCTTTACATCCTGGCGGCGGGCTTTATCGGCAGCCGTTCGCTTTTCCTCGGCATTACGGTCCTGGCGCTCTTTTTCGGGTGTGTGTTCTTCCGTCGCTGGTCAAGCATGGGGCTGGCATTTGTCCTTCTTCTGGTGACGGCCACGTGGGCCTGGCGCTTCCCCAAGCTAGGTCGCGAGTTCATGCCGCCGCTGGATGAGGGCAGCGTCCTGGATATGCCTGTCACGGTGCCACGGGTGAACATCACGCAAGCCGCCGAGGACCTGCGGAAGCGGGACCAGATCATGCTGAGTTTCCCGGAGATCGACCAAGTCGTCGGGAAAGCCGGCCGGGCGGACACGCCCACGGACCCGTCCGGCATCGACATGATCGAGACCGTCGTGACCATGCGGCCGAAGGAATGGTGGCCGAAGCGTAAGGTTCTCTTCAAAGACGCCGAGGATGAGGCGCGGGCCGTGGCCGCGGCCTTGCAGGCGGAGGGGTTCCTTTCCGCGACTCACAAGCCCACCGATCTGGAGAATCTTTTTGCAACGGCCACGATGGATGCTATCACCGAGTTCGACCGGGTGCTGCGGGAACTCGCCGATCGACGGCAGACGGAATATGAGCCGGTGCTGGCCCAGAAGCTCGTCCGCGCGACGCTCGACGATCTCCTCGCTCACTTCCGGCAGAAGGGTGAACTGCGGAAAGAGCCGACGGCCGTACAACTCGATCAACTCGCCGAGGAGCTGGCGAAAGTGCACGGCCTGCTGCTGGTCGAGGTTCCGCGGCGCGAGGAGATGACCAAACTGGCGACGACTGGCACAGAGAAACTGGCCTCGATGGGCGTGGTGGAGCAGAAGCCGGACCTCCTGCTGCCGGCGCCATCCCTCTGGCACGAATTGAAGGATGCCGTGATGACCGCGGTCGGCGAGGAGAAGAGCACCGTTTTCAGCGAACTCTTCGCCGCCTTCGAGAAACGCCTCAACGATGAATGGATTGCCCGCGTCAAGGTGGTCAACTGGGAACTCGAGGACCTGGCCCACGGCGCGATGGTCTGGTCACTGGTCGCGAACGTCGTCATACAGGCCAAGGCAGGCGGTCTCTTGAGCAAAGAACCATCGGTGGAGGAACTCCAGCGCATCCGCGCCCAGCGCGAGCCGCGGTTTGCCAGCAATGTCTTCCTCTGGCGCAAAACCAAGAACGACCTGGTCAAGGAGCTGGACAGCGAACTCCAGATGCCCGGCTGGGGAAACATCTGGACGCAGCCGATCATCAACCGCGTCGACATGTTGGCGACCGGCGTCCGCACGATGATCGGCGTCAAGGTCTTCGGGCCGCGCCAGGAAGATCTTACGGAGGAAGTAGTCCAAGAAGGAGTCACGAAGACGGTCGTGAAGGAGCCCGGCATCCAGAGCATCGCCAACCAAGTGGCCGGTGTCCTGCGCGGGATACGCGGGGCCGTGGACGTATTCCCCGACCAGATCGTCGGCCGGAGCTACCTCCAGATCGACGTCAATCGGGAGAAGGCCGCCCGCTACGGCGTAAACGTGGGGGAAATACAGGAAGCGATTGAAGTGGCCATGGGCGGCAAGATGATCATGACCACAGTCGAGGGGCGGAGGCGCTTCCCGGTGCGCGTCCGTTACGCCCGCGATTACTGGCAAACCGAAGAGGCCCTGCGGCGCATCCTGGTGACCGGCCGTCGCGGCGCGGCACCGGCCGAGGCTGATGCGGTCGGGATGGGCGCGGGCGCCGGAATGTCTCTGGCCTCCGTCGGGTCGGCCTCCGCGAGCGGGATGGGCGGAAGCGAGGCCTATCAGATTCCCATTTCGGAAGTCACGGATATCAAGGTGGTTGAGGGGCCGAGCGTCATCAAGAGCGAAAACGGCATGTTGCGGTCGTACGTTCAGCTCAACGTCCGTGACCGGGACATCGTCGGCTTCGTCGAGGAGGCGCAGCAGGCCGTCGCCGAGCGGGTCAAGCTGCCGCCGGGTTTCTTCATCGAATGGAGCGGCCAATTTGAGCACCAGGTCCGCGCCCGAAAGACGCTTCAGGTGCTCTTCCCGCTGGTGGTTCTGCTGATCTTTGTTATTCTGTATGTCACATTCAATGACCTTCGTGACTCGTTGTTGATCATGCTTGCGGTTCCGGGCGCGCTGGCCGGCGGGGTCATCTTCCAAAGCCTGTTTGGGTTCAATTTCAGCGTCGCGGTCTGGGTCGGCTACATCGCTTGCTTCGGCATGGCCACTGAAACCGGAATCGTCATGCTGATCTATCTCCACGACGCCATCAACACCCGCGGCGGATTGGCCAAGATCGGCTCCATCCGCGAAGTGACCGAGGCCGTCATTACCGGCGCCGTCCATCGCCTGCGTCCCAAGCTTATGACCGAGGGCACGACGATCATTGGGCTGGTGCCCATGCTCTGGGCAACGGGCGTCGGTGCGGAGGTGATGCGGCCGATGGCAGCGCCCGTGCTGGGCGGCCTGCTGGTGGCGGACGAGGTGATCGACCTGCTGCTGCCGGTCATCTTCAACTGGTATCAATGCCGCAAGTGGCGGCGGCTCCATCCGGACTCGGTTTCAGCCGAAGGAGCGCCGGCATGACCGATGAAATGCCAACCTGGATGGGCAATGTTCATCAGTGGGCGCCCCACCAAGTCTGCTGGGTGATCTTGACTTTGCTGGCGATCATTTGCGGCGCGGTCATCGGCATGGAGCGTGGCAAGCGGCAGAAAGCCGCAGGCCTCCGGACCATGATGTTGATCTGCCTGGGCGCCAGCATCTTCACACAAGCAAGCCTCCTCATCGCCGGCGCGCACGCCGATCCGGGACGCGTCGCCGCCCAGGTCGTGACGGGTGTCGGGTTCCTTGGCGCCGGGGCGATCATCCACGGCCGCGGCGCCATCACCGGATTCACGACGGCCGCTGCGATTTGGGTTGTGGCCGCGATCGGTGTGATTCTCGGCGGCGGCTACGCAGTCGCCGGCATTCTGTTCACAGTTCTGGTCTGGGGTACATTGGCCGCTGAACGGGCAATCGAGTCGCTACTGTGCGGTCGCTGTCGTTGGACCGGGGCGCGTATCGAGTTTGATGTTGCCAATGGACGATCGCGCTGGTCGATTCAGGAGATCCTCGACGATCATCAGGTGCCGGATGAACTCATCACGTTCGAAAACCAGAACACCGAGACCGGCGTACTGTCGGTTCGATTCTGCGCGCGTCATCGCCAGCATCGTGCCTTCATGGCGAGACTTGCCAATCTGACCTGCGTTCGTCAGATCGTCGAAGTCGCGACGGCCACGCCCAGACCACAGGAGCCGGCACGATGAAGACTACGGTCGCCCCATTGCGAGAGACGCGCATCGCCTCGTTGGCGCGAACAGCACATCGCTGGCGCGCCGTCCTCTTTGCGTTCGGGGACTTCTTGTTTCTCCTGGGTGTCGGGGCGGTCACCACGCTGGTGATGCATGGCATGCATCAATTGGGCTGGAACTTCGCGTTGACATGCGTCTTGGGAATGGCGGTCGCCATGCTGGTTCAGATGCTGATGGCCTTCTGCGCCGCGCCCCTCCTCGGCTCCATCGAAACCATGACTCCCTCGATGGTCGTGGGAATGGTCAGCCCGATGTCGGTTTGCGCGACGCACATGTTCGGTCGTGAACTCGACCACATGACGGCGACATCAGCGGGCGCAGTGTTTGGGTTGGCGATGTTTGCATTTCTGCAAATCTACGGAGCGAGAGTCAAGCGGTCGTTTTACCGGCTGTATGAAGGATCACGAGGCGACCCGTGCCCGGCGTCTGGGAATTGAGAGCGAAGCTTTACGACGTGTGCGAGGGCTCGACCCTGCGCCGCGGGCCGGCCAAGGCCGCCTTGTTCCGCGACATGGAAGGGCGCGTGCTCTTCGTGGCCGTTGGAACAGGCGTTGACATCACCCAGTTTCCTCCGGGTCACCAGATCGTGGCGGTCGACATCAACAAAGAAATGCTCCGCCGCGCAACCAGGCGTCAGAAGAGCTACTATGGTGATTTACAACTGGTCGAAGCGGACGCGATGAACCTCATGTTTCCCGATGGCTCATTCGACACCGCCGTCACCTCCTGTACGTTCTGTTCCGTGCCTGATCCAGTTCGCGCCCTGAGGGAACTGTATCGAGTGTTGCGGCCGGGCGGGAAGCTGCTGATGTTCGAGCATGTCCGCAGCCGCAATCCGGTATTCGGTCTGACCCTGGACCTGATGACGCTCTGGACGCGGCGGCTCGGGACCGAGATGAACCGGGACACCGTTGGCAACGTGATCAAGGCCGGGTTTGAGATCACGCGGATCGACAGCGTGTACCTGGACATCATTCTAGCCATCCGCGGACGCAAGCCGAAGTCCCGTGGATCGGAGGAGCGGGGCCATGCATAACCTGCTGATCCATCGGCCGCGAATCCTTAGTCTTGCCGCCTGTACGATCGCTCTGGCCGGTTGCACCAAACCGGAGCCCGAGGTCGTTCATACCGTCGTCGCGGCGAACGAAGGCCAACGTCTCAGTTGCCAGCTCTGCTACGACGAAGTGGTTCGGGTCCTGACGGGTCCGCCCAAGCATCGGCGATACAAGACGGTGCAGCGACACCGCTGCGTCGAGTGCACGACAGAAGTCGCTTTCTACGTCGGTAACGACGGAAAACTCATGATCCGCTGCGCTCGTTGTGCACCTGACGGGATGCCCTGCGACCGGTGCCTGCCACCTGAACCGAGGCCGACGCCTCCGGCATCACAACCCTGAGAGTGGTGGGCTATTACCGCGCCGCGAGCGTCCGCTCGACGGCTTCTTCGAGCCATCGCGCCATATTCGGATGGGGGCAGAAACCGCGACCATCGGCGACGTAGGTGAGGCCCTCCAAGACCTCACGGTACGGCCCGAACCCCGCGATGCGGAACGGCACGACGATCACTCGGCCGCCATCACGATTGCCCTCTGCGACGAATTGTCGGATGCGTTTCTCAGCGTCGGCGCGCTTCTCCGGCCAATCCTCACGAAGCGTTTCGCATTGGACGCTGCGGAAAGCCCCAATTCGTCGGACGCCCTGCGCTCGCTGCGTCATCTTCGCCAACCAGCGCTGATTCTCGCCATCATCGCCCGGACCGTGGCCCAGGATCAAAACCGACTCGTGCGCCGGATCGGTGCTCAGCGCGCGGACGCGATCCACCAGGATTTGATCGATCAGCGCCGAGTCGGCGACGCCCTCGCGGCTGAGGAAAATCCTCGCATCCGTCCTGATTCGGCGCGGCGGCTCCATGTGATGATGACTCGACGAGCTATGTGGATCGGACGCGTGCGTGTCGGCAGTCGGGGCGTCTGAGGCCAATATCGTCCCGCCGTGCTGATGCCCGCTCCTCTCATGAAAGGCGTGTTCATCCGCCGGCATCGCGTGGCGCGCGTGCAGGTCAGCAAGCAAATCGTCACGCAGGCCGAGGATGTACTTTGTCGGCTCGACGAAGCTCTCGCTCGAGATGAACATCCGCACGACCGCGATCCGCCGGACACCGCGGGCTTCGAGCCGCTGCACCGCCGCCTCCATCGTCGAGGGCACGGCCATGCCGAAGGCGATTTCCGTCGCATATTGCTTTGCGAGTGGGGCGACGGTGGCTTCGACTTCACGGTTCCATTCCGGATCACCGCCGTGGGCCATGACGAGTACGCCGGTTCGGTTCTGCGCACAACCGGCTGCAAATACAAGTGTTACAACGATCGCGCCTCGGACCATGTCGTTCCTCCTGGCTTAATTGAGACTGAGTCTCAACTGCGACAAGATACCACTTCATGCCCGCCTGTCAAGGATGGCTCAGGCAACTGGTCGGGCTATTGCTTGGATCGCCTTCAGGCCCTCACCGAATCGGGCCATCGCATCGCGGTTCCGCTCTAATTCGCTGTAGGGCAAGAACCGCACCGCCAGGTCGGCCACGTGCCGGAACGCCGGGCGACGGACCTGCGCGCGGACATCCTCTTCGCGGTCATCTGGGGCGACCAGGAACAGGCCGCGCACCGACTGGTCGGGGATGCCGAGGGCCAGATCCAGGAGGCGAACGATGCCGGAGTAGATGCTGGTGGTGTGCTCGACTTCAAAGGCCGCGGCGATTCGGTCCGCGCCGCGGTCCAGCCACAACACGTCGATCAGGCGGACAGCGTCGAGGGCTTGGTTGGCCATCAAGCTGCGGGGCAGCTCGTCGACGCAACCGTCGCCAAGCCGGCCCCGGGCGAAGCCTCGCCCGCGGTCGTTCGCCGCGACCCACACGCCGAAGCCCAGTGCCAGCCCCAGATCGCGGAGCCAGCCCTGGATTTCCGTGTGAGTGCGGTCGCCCTCCTGGGCATCGCGCATCGCCTTGCGCGTCGCCGCCGAATCTCCGCGAACCTTCGCGAGGTCGTCCTGCCACGCCGCCATCGCCGCCGCGTCATCCTCGCGCGGGGGCGGCGCGTACCGGCCGGTGCCGATGTCGAACAACAGGCCCGCGACGGCGCCGAGATCGTTAGAGAGCAGCGGCCGGTACTCGTCGTTGAGCCGGAGAATCCCAGTACGCATGGCGAGGTACTCGTCCCATTTGCCGAGCTTGACCTTCGAGCCGGTCAGGACGTTGTAGCCCTTGACGATGGCGGTGTTGAACGGCGGCACGAGGGTAGGGTGTAGGAAATAGAGCAGATTGGCGGCGGCGGGCCCCAACCCTTTGATTCGACGCTCGTCGAGATTGCGGATCGCGTCGAGGACCGCCTCGGCGGAGTCGCAGCACGAGCAGGCGTTCAGGAAGCGGCCGAACGCCCGCTGATTGTCCGGGCTTTCGTAAATGTCCGGGATTCGCAACTTCGGCTTCCACAGGAAGGCGTGGTCGGCTCCCTTGAAAATCTGCCGCTGCTCGGCGATGGAGCCGACGACTGTTTCAAGCGTTGAGCCTTTGTAGACGTTGCCGAATGTGCCGGCCTCGATTTCCGCGACGACTTGTGCAAGGCCGCGCCGAATTGAGCGGAAGTTCTTGAGCCGCTCCTCCCACAGGAACCAGGAGCGATACGTCCCGCCGGGGTCCTCACGCCATCGCTGGATCAAGGTCTGGATGGAGTTACGCGACACTTCGGGCTTCCTTAGCTGATGTACGCTTCACGGCTGCACCACGCTCCATGGGTGAAGAATAATCGATCCGCCGAAACGAGCCACACCTTCAGGCATCGGGACCGATTGGGACCGGGCGTGCGAAAGGGGGTTGACCTTCGGGATGTTCCTGGCTATACTGGTAGGGGGTATGGCTAGAGGGGTCCGCGATGGCGAAAAAGACGATGCTTCCGATTTATGCCGACCAGGTGCAGCGGGGCATTGAGGCGCGGCTGAGCAAGATCGAAGGACAGGTGCGCGGCGTGGCCGGTATGGTCAAGGCCCAGCGGCCATGCGTGGAGGTGCTCAACCAACTCAGCAGCATCGAAGCCGCCCTTCGCGGAGCGAGCAAAATGGTCTTGCGGAATTACCTCGAGCGATGCGCGACGGACGCCATCCGCTCGGGAGACACGGCAATCTACGATGAGTTGCTCGAGATGGTGTATCGGTTTATGAAATAAGCAGGCACGTCGCCTGCTTCGTTATCGTTTCACGAGGAGATGTGTCATGCGTCGCAAATGGCTTCTGACGAGTCTCTTGGCTCTACCGCTCGCAATCGGCGGATTCGTTTACGCCAAATCAACCAAGGCGCCGCCCGCCCAGAGCGGTTACACGTGCCCGCTGACGGGCGAACAGCTGCCCTGCCCGAATTGCTGCCCATTGAATCATAAGGATTAGCAAGAACACGCCTACTCGTTACGAAGCAGCGGTCGCGCAAAGCGAATGGGAACGCCAAAGTTGGAGCCTTGGAAGTCGCGCAGGATGGCGAAGTTCACGCCGATGATTTCGCCGTCCGGTCCGAACACGGGGCCGCCGGAACCGCCCGATGTCGTGACCGCGTCGTAAATAAGTTGCCGGGTGGTGACATCGCTGAGTGTTCCATGGGTGATGACCGGGGCAATCGCGTGACGCCGGCTGAGAGCAAGGATTAGCGACGCGGTATCGTGCGCCTCTTCGAGGGCCGCCGCGGCGACACTCGGATCAGCCCGGGCCAACAGCGCGGCCAGCCCAGTTGGATAGCCCAGTAGCATGAGCCTGGCTCCCCGCAGCCCCCTTGGGTCTTGGTCGGAAAGTGGGAGCACGGGCACATCGTTCACGGGGGCGACGAGGACGGCCATGTCCGCGTCCTCTCCTGCCACACGAATGCTCGCAGGATCGACCGTGACCGGTTCGTGTTCTGGAAATACAGCTGTCAGCCGGACGAAGGCGGGCCTGAGCCCGCGGGCGATGAGCGGAGCGACCGTGTCGTTGTTCCACCAAGGTTCGGCGACGTGACGGTTCGTAATGACGTGGCCGCGCTGAGTCGCCAGAAAGCCTGAACCCAGGTATTCCAACTCCATCGCATTGCCTTCGTCATCTTCGATCGGCACCAGCGCTCCAGCGCGAAGCTGGCGCAACGTGAAGATGCCGTGGATGAGGCAGACGCCGCGGCTGTAATCGTTCATCACACGCTGCATCGCTACTTCGCGCCTTGCCTTTGCCTCCGCAACGGAGGCGTAGTGGCGCAGCTCCGCGCGAAGTGCGTCGACCTCAGCTGAGGAGACCTGAGACGCGTGCTGTCTCCGGCAGATTTCGAGTTGCTCACGGATTTCATCTGCCGACGTGAGATGCGTTGGCGTGGTTACACATGAGGACAGTGCAAGGCAAAGACCGGCCAAAGTCGTGCTGAACACAAAACCGCATCGTTGCCATGACATGAACATCACGCTCACCTCCCACCGGCCCCTGTTAGTTTGATGCGCCGCGGCACGGCGTTCTTCCGGGGAGGCATGGCGGCGCCGGCGGAGGATGAGACGTCCCAACGTCAGAACAAGAACGCCGCCAGCGCCTGCCGGGCGAACCCGATCACGAAATCGAATCCCCCCTGAATCGTCCCCTGCACCGCCGTGTTCAAAGCATCGCGGATCGCCTGCTCCTCTTCTGGCGTGCAGCCGGCGATGATGGCAAGGCCCGCCAAGCACAAGATGACGCTTGGGACGAAACGACTAGTTCGACATAGCATCGTTCAGCCTCCTGGGCTCGCCGGCTGTGTGGAGGGGCGCGTTTGCTGGCCTGCATCGGTCCGCTGGGTGGCCGCCGGCTGAGTGGTCAGGGGCCTGAGCAGCGAATCGGGAATGCGGCCGGAGAGTTCCCTCTCGAGGGCCGCCGTGCTGATCGCCAGGTCTCGAGTGGATGCCGTGTAGTTCAGGCGCGTGCGGATGAGGGCTTCTTGCGCCAGCAAGACGGCGAGAATGGACTCGCGGCCCGCCTGGTACGCTTTCCGGGCCAGCTCGAGGCTGGCCTGTTGCACGGGTAGAAGCGATTCCTGAAAGAGTCGAACGCGATCTTCAGCCAGTCGCCGACGCGTCATGGCTGAACGCACCCCCTGAATCACACGCTGCTCGACCTCTTCATACCGTTGCAGGAGCTCTCGCGCCCGGGACTGGGCCTTGGCAATCTGGGCCAAGTTCTGGTCGAATATCGGCAGCGGAACTTCGATCATAGGCCCCAAAACCAAGTCGATAATTTGGCGTCGTTCCAGGTTACGTTGGCCGCGCGATTGGATTTCCGGAGCCGTCAACGCGCCGGCCGCACCCGACGCCCGCGCGGTATCGGCCAGAATCTTCCTGCCTGGCAGAGCACGGCGCTCGAAGCGATCGCCCGAGACGCCGATGTTCAAGCTCGGGATTACTCGAAGTCGTTGTTGCTGAACGTCCGCCAAGGCGGCTTGAACATCCCAATCCGCGGCCTGAACGTCCAGTCTCTGCCGAAGCGCGGCATCGAGGATTGCCACTTCGTCCGCCGCCAGAACGCTGGACTGTGCGTCCGGCGCAGCCGGCCGCCAGGCCATGCTCGCGTCGGCAACGCCCATCAGCCGAAGCAGTGCCTGACGTGTCAGCTCGAATTCAGCACGCAATTGCAACAATTCCAGCTCCGTTTCCAGGAGCCGGCCACGCGTCAGGTAGAGATCGAGTTGACTCGCTTCGCCAGCCTTCAGTCTCGCTTGGGTGAGTTCGATGACGTCGCGCAACACACGAAGGTTCTGTTCTTGAAGATCGATGGCCTGCGACTGGTATTGCAGAGTGTAATAATTCGCCCGGACATCGTTCACTAGTGCCACCGCCACGTCAGCGACGACGAGGACGCGCTGTTGGAGCACCGCTTGGGCCGCGCGTTTTCGCGTTGGAATCAGCCACAAGTCCGCGAAGTCCTTGGACAGGCCAAACGTTAGATCGGCCCGACCGCCTCCTTCGGGCAACATGCCGGCGAATGAGAGTACGGGGTTGCTGAGTAATCCCGCCTGGACCAGATCGGCCTTGGCCTGTGCGATGACTTCCAGGTCCGCACGCAACGACCGGTTGTTGGAAAGGGCCAAGTCGAGTGCCTGGTCAAGCGTGACGACATTCCCGTCAGCAGGTTGCAACGGTTGCAACTCGATCGCCGGTGCCCAGCGGTTCTTGATCTCCGTTGCGCGCTGCGCCGCGTCGCTTGCTTGCTCCAAGTCCTTCGCATGGTCGACTCGGCCGCAAGACGGCAATAGAGCTGCGGCAACTGCCGCCAGAATGACGCTTCCACTCGCCCGGGTCGCTGGCATTGATTCAAACTCCACACGCACTCAGCCACGTGCCTTCCGCTCCCGACCGCGCCACTAGCTCTATGGCGGGAAGTGAACGGCAGAGCTTGGCCGCCGTCAATGCCCGCGTTTGGCATCCTCGTTTGCGTACTTGCCTTCTTCTCGATCGTTTCGTACCTCCGCTTCATGGCCGGTCGGCGGCTTGCTGGTCTCGGCGAACTCGAAGTCAAAGACCTGCGGCCGTTCTCCATCCTTGAAATCGATGAAGATCTTGATTCGAATCGGAAACTTGACCGAGGCATCCACCGCCGCGGTAAGAAACGCCTTCTCCGGCGCCGGCCGAAGCTTCAGCGGCGTCTCGGCATCTTTCCCCTGGGTCCATGCGGTTCCTTCGCCGGTGAACTTCTCCGCCGAGATGGGCTTCGTGTATTCATCGTAAAAATACACGCGAAACTCACCCTTGCCGGAGATGGTTCCTTCGAGGTGGTGTTTCTGGTCTGGCGCCATGAAGAATACGCCGCCATGTTTTGGGTTGTGGTCCATGTGCGACAACACATCCTGCAACTTCATGCCGCATTGGGAACACTTGCCAGGCTTGGGCGAAGTCTTCTCACCTTCACAGCGCATGGGACAACCGTATTCCTTTGGGGAATGTCGTCTTAACACGTCGGCGTGCTTCTTCATCTCGTCAAACACTCTCCGGGTTCCGACGGAGTCGCCTGAATCGGCGGCCTTGTCGATGGCATCGAACTTCGCGGCAAGCTCGCGCCCAGCCCTGTTGACTTCTTTGATCGACTCGCGGGGAACACCGGAATCGGACTTCAGCGCGAGCTGCCCCGCGACATCCCCGACTTTGCGGATCACATCGGCCTGCGCATGCACCTGATCGAGCTTTTTCGCCGCCATCAGCGCCTCGATCTCGTGCAGGCGAAAAAACACTTCCCGCACGGCGGCTTTGTACGTAGTCGGCATCTTGAACTCGACTGGCGCACCGTGTTCATGGTCGCCGTGCTGCTGGGCCCGTGCCGGTAGCGAGACGGAAACACCCAGCGCAAGCGATAAGCATAGAAACACCCTGTTGATACCCATTTGTGGTTCCTTTCTTTTCGTGAGTGTGTCAGAAGACGACGAGTACCCGGTCGTCTGCTAGGGCCGATGCCCCTTGTGTTCGTCGCCCTTGTGTCCTTGCTGCTCTTCGTGCTCCTTATGCGGCATGTCGGTCGGAGCCTCAAAGTCGATGGTAACGGTTTGCGGTTTACCACTATCCCCCAAATCAATTTTCAGCATGAGCAGAAAGGGCGGTTTAACGGCCGCGGCGATCCTGCCGCGCAGAAAGGACTTCGAGGCATCAGGGGCCAATGTCACGGAGTAATGTTGGGCGCCTTCCTGGCCGGCGTGAGCTTGAACAGCGGCCCGGTCAGCCGACAGGGGCTTCGACTTTTCGTCGCACAGGTAGACACGGATCTCATTGTCCTTCGACAGCGTCGCTTCGACCCGGCAATTCTGATCGCCGCTCCAGGCGATAAGGCCACCATGCGGTCCTCGCGCGGGGGACACTTCCTTGAGCGCCATTCCGCATTTCGGGCACGTACCAGGCGATGAATAGGTCTTGCCTCCTTCGCACTTCATGGGGCATGCGAAGGCCTTGGCGACGTACTTTTGAAGCGTCGCGGTTACACTAACCATCTCCTCGTAAACCCTTCGAGTTCCGGCGAGGTCGCCTGAGTCGCCGGCTTTGTCAATGGCATCGAATTTCGCCGCAAGTTCCCGCCCCGCCTTGTTCACGACTTTGATGGCATCCTTCGGAACGCCGGAATCGCGTTTGAGCGCCAATTGGCCCAATACGTTGCCGACCTTTTGAATGACGTCGGCCTGGGCATGCACCTGGTCAAGTTCCTTGGACGCGATCAACTCTTCGATTTCGTGAAGCCGGTGTTGGATTTCGGCGACGCCCTCCTTGTATGTGGCGGGCATCTTGAATTGGGCCGGCTTGCCATGCTCCTCGCCGTGTTTGCCGCCGCCGTGTTGCTCGTGCTGCGCGAGCGCCAGCGGCACTGCCGGACCCAGCGCGAAGGTGATGGTGACCACCAATGCACTACGAAACATGTTCGACACTCCTTTCAGGATTCAGCGATCCAGCCACGGTATTCGGGATGGATTCGCCCCGGCGGTCGCGCCGGCAGGTTCAATTGATGCGTCCCTGACGTAGACCCCGGTTGCCGCTCCGACGGGACGGTGGTCGGAGCCGGGGACCAATTCCGATGGCACGTGCATCTCGCGCCATTCGGTCACGGCACGCAGCGATGCTTTGCGGCCGAAGTGCAGAAAGACGGTGGGCGTGATGCAAAAATCGAGAAATGTGCTCGTAGTCAATCCTCCCAGGACGACCAGGGCCACCGGATAAAGGATTTCCTTGCCGGGCTGACCCGCCGCGAGCACGAGCGGAATCAGCCCCAGGCACGTCGTTAGCGCCGTCATAAGGACCGGTGCCACGCGTTCCTGACTGCCGCGTATCACCATCTCCCGGCCGAACTCCATTTCTTCGTACGTCATCAAATGGATGTAGTGGCTGATCATCAGGATGCCGTTGCGACTGGCGATGCCGCACAGGCTTACGAACCCGACCAGGCTGGCCACGCTGAAGGTCTCGCCTGCGATCCACAAGGCGAATGCACTTCCGATGAATGCGAATGGAATATTGAGCATGACCTGGAGGACCATTTCGACCGAATGGAAATGCGAGTACAGCAGCGCGAACATCGCCACGAGCGAAAGCGCCCCCAGCAACAGAATCAGCCGCGTGGCTGATTCCTGCGCCTCAAACTGGCCTCCGATACTCAGGGCGTATCCCGCCGGCATCTTTTCCGGCGGCAGGTCCATCGCCAACGACGCCTTGATGTCTGCGACCGTGCTTCCCAGATCGCGCCCCTGGACGTTCGCCGAGACGACCATCCGTCGCTGCACGTTCTCGCGACTGATCTGGTTCGGTCCGGGAGTCTCGGTAATACCGGCCACATCAGAGAGCAGAACGACCGCCCCGGTGGGTGAAATCAGCCGAACGTCATTAAGCCGGCGGATGCTGTTGCGAACCGACTCCTCAAGCATCAACACGAGGTCGTATGATTTCAGGCCGTCGAGAACCTGAGACACGACTTTGCCTTTGAGTGCCGTCTCCAGCGTCCGAACCAATTCTGCCGGCTTGAAACCCACGCGTGATGCCGCCTCGCGGTTGACCCGAATCCGAACCTGCGGGACCAGGACCTGCTTTTCCACTTGCAGGTCAACGACTCCGGGGATGCCTTCCATCGCAGCTCGGGCCTGATCCCCGAGATTTCGAAGCGTGTTCAGGTCCTGCCCCGTGATCTTGAGAACAATCTGCGCTCTCACGCCCGACAGGAGGTGATCAATTCTGTGGCTGATCGGTTGGCCGAGGCCCACGGCGACGCCAGGAAGCGTTTCCAAGTTTTCGCGTATCTCGGCGAGTATGACTTGCTTGGGGCGAACGATCGTGGGCGGTGAGCGTCCGTCAGTCGTCTGGTGTTTTTCTGGTTCGCGCGCCTCCTCGGGTGTCCAGAAATCCACGTCGATTTCCGAGTAGTGAACTCCCTCCGCGTGCTCATCTTGCTCCGCGCGCCCCGTCCGTCGGCCCGTCGATTTGACTTCAGGGATCGCTAGAATAAGTTCCTCGGCCTTGGCTCCCAGACGGTCCGACTCTGCAAGCGATACCCCGGGGTCGGCGATCACATTGATCGTCGCTGTACCCTCGTTGAACGCGGGAAGAAACTCGCTGCCAAGTCGTGTGACCAGGAAAACGCCCAACGCGAAAAAGCCGAGGGATACGCCGATGACGGTCCAGGGACGCGGCAATGTCACGTCGTACAACCAGTGGGCAAACCGCTTACAGGCGCGAAGCACGAGGCCGTCCTTCTCTTCGGCCATGCGCTTCATGTTGGGTAGAAGGTAGAAGGCCAGTGCCGGCGTCACCGTCAGCGAGACCGCGAGCGATGCAAGGATGCTGATGATATAGGCCACGGCCAAGGGCTGGAAAAGTCTGCCCTCGATGCCGGACAATGCGAAGAGGGGCAGGAACACCAGGAGAACCACCGCGGTCCCGAAGACAACCGAGTTACGCACCTCGCTGGATGCATCGAACACCACTTCCATCACCGGACGAGGGGCTGCGGAGTGGCGGTTTTCCCGCAGTCGGCGAAAGACGTTTTCGACGTCCACGATTGCATCGTCGACGAGTTCGCCGATCGCAACCGCGATGCCCCCCAGGGTCATCGTGTTGATCGACTCCCCGAACGCTCTGAAGACCAGTGCTGTGATACAAAGGGAGAGGGGGATGGCCGTCAGTGTGATAAACGTGGTGCGGACATTCAGGAGGAAGAGAATGAGGATGATTGCCACGAGTATCGATCCGTCGCGCAGCGCCTCTACCACGTTCTCGATGGCAGCCTGAATGAAGTGCGATTGGCGGAAGAGATCGGTGTTGATCACCAAATCCTTGGGCAGCATCGCCTTCACGGTGTTAAAGGCCTGATCGATGCGGCCCGTAAGGTCTCGCGTGTCCGCGCCGGGTTGCTTCTGGATGGCCATGATCACGGCCGGCCGAGCATTCATGGAACCGTCGCCGCGCTTGATGGGGGCGCCTCCCTCTCGCACGGTGGCGACATCGCGGATGAGAATCGGTTGGGTGGCGCCTTCGCTGGTCCGTGTGGCGACCAGGGAGGACTCGATGTCGGCAACCGTAGCAACTCGCCCGAGGTTGCGGACTACAAGCTCCTGGCTGCTCCCGACGATGAAGCCCCCGCCGGAGTTTTCGTTTGTCTTCTCCAGAGCTTCCTCCAGATCGCTGAGGGTCAAGTCGTAGCGCCGCAGCCTCTCCGGATCGGCAAGAACTTGGAATTGTCGCACCTGGCCGCCCATCACGGTAACTTGCGATACGCCGGCGACGGAGAGCAACGATGGCCGGAGGACCCAGTCGGCCAGCGATCGTATCTCCATCGGCGGGAGCGAGTCGCTCCGCAGGCCGACCAACATGATCTCACCCATGATGGAACTGATGGGACCCATGAGGGGGACCGCGCCAGGCGGCAGCTTTTCCGCGACTTGGTTCAATCGTTCCTGAACGACTTGGCGGTCGTAGCGGATATCGGTTCCCCAGGCGAATTCAACGTAGACGACAGAAAGGCCAAGTCCCGAAACACTTCGCACTCGTTCGACGCCGACGGCTCCGTTGATCGCCGTTTCAAGGTGAAACGTCACCTGCGTCTCGACTTCTTCGGGGGCCAGACCTGGCGCTTCAGTCAGGATTGTGACCGTCGGGCGATTGAGATCGGGAAGAACGTCCGTCGGAAGGCGCGTGGCCGTAAACATGCCGTACGCCGCGACGAGCAGGGCAGCCGCGAGCACCAGCACTCGGTTGTGCAGAGAGAATCGGATGATCGCGTTGAGCATTACGGTTTTCTCGGGGCGGCAATGCCTGCGGGAGTGGCCATCGCCAACGCTGTGGGCGCCTTGGGGCGCAATTGCGTGAGCGAATAGGCACCCTGCGTGACGACCACGTCGCCCGGGGCAAGCCCTGCCAGGACCTCGACTGCCTGGTCATTCGATAGGCCCGGCGTGATGTCCTGCTTCTTGAAGAACTCCCCGCTCTTGATGAAAACGAAGTGCATCGGACCATACTGGACCACAGCCGACGCCGGCACGACTACGGCCGTCTTTTCTTCCCGTAGCACAATCGTCAAGTCCACAAACATCCCGCTGCGTAAGGTGCCTATTTCGTTCGGCGTTTCGATCAGGACGTGCGCCGTCCGCTTCACTTGGTCCAGGACCGGACTGATGAATTTGATCCTGCCCGCGCCAAGGTATTTCGGGTCCGCCGGCGTCCGAACGCGCACGGCATCGGAGCTTCTGCTTACGACCCGCGATATGAGTGATTCTGGAAGCTCACCCTCGATCTGCATCACCGAATGATCCGCAACCGCCATCAGCGGCTCACCGGCCGTCGCCCATTGACCGGGTTGCGCGGATCGTTCCACGACCACACCATCCGCGGGCGCGACCAGACGCAGCAGGTTGACCGGCTGGCTTTCCGACGGCTCCAGCGACTTGGAGTCTGCCTCGGCCCCAACGACATCGCGGGACCAGCGAAGGGCCTGTTGTTTCAGGACCGCAACCTCCTTGACGGTGACTTCCAAGTCAACGGCCTTTAGGCGAGCCTCACCGCGTGCGCGCAGGGCGGCGGCCCTCCGCTCGGAAATCACGTTGAGCGGGACCGCACTTTCCCCTGCCGCCTCAACGCGGCGCAATTCCGCCTCGGCAAGAAGGGCGGTCTCATCTGCGTTCTTCGCCTCGACCCGGAGCTGCTCGATCCGCCCTTCTCCGCGGACGACATCCAGCATCAACTTGGCCAACTCGGGCGAGTCGATCTCCACGAGCAGTTCGCCTCGGCGGACCGTGTCACCAACCTGCTTGTGGACGGCAATCACCTTGCCGGCGGTTCGGGTCGAGATGGTCCAGTGGCGGTCCGGCACCGCTCGCACGAATCCAGAAAGCGCCAACGTGTCCTCGACGGGCCCAAAATCGACCTCCGCGGTCTTCAGGCCGATGTGCGCCGCCGTTTCCGGCGATACTTGGCGGGGGGCATCCAGATCGAAGGCCCCGACCTCCTTGCCGCCGTGCCCCTCGTGTGCCCGCAGAGCCAACGGCCATGCGAAGATCGCCACCACCAGCAAAAAACAAGTACTTGGTCGAATAGAGCGCATAAAACCTCCCCTGCATTTTCTGACGGCCAGTCGTCTCGGCGCGCAGGGCGTACGGCCCTTGTGATTGTTGGATGCACAGCGCGGGCGGTTTCTTCGCGGGGCCAGGACGTTTTTCCAATCCCGATCCTGGCGGGGCGCCCCGCCGGGGACAGGCAGGCGGTTGAAGCGTATACTACCCCCCAGTCTCGGCTTGCGTCTCCGGACCAAGATCATAAGAAGGGGCCCACGGCCCCAATGAGAAACGTGTGACAGAATCAGAACTGGTCCAGCGATGTCGGAAAAGGGACCGTGAGGCCCAACGGGCGTTGTACGACCAGACCTCGGGGCAGGTTTATCGGCTGTTGCTCAGGATGACGCGATGTCCCGAAACCGCCTTCGACCTCGCACAGGACACTTTCGTGCGGGCTTTCTGCCGAATCGGTCAGTTCAACGGGAAATCGACGCTGGCGACTTGGCTGTACCGGATCGCGGTCAACGAAGCGCTTCAGTTCCTTCGCCGCAAAGAGCCCCGGGGGCTTCCCGCGGATGTGGAGGCGACCCCGTCGGAAGGGGCTTCCGAGAACGACAGGGTCATTGCCGCGATGGATTTAGAGGAGGTTCTCCAGCGCATGGATCCTCTGGATCGGGCCGTCCTTATCCTGAAATACCAAGAGGGGCTCGATTATCGTGCCATTGCAGCCGTCATGGGATGCCCCATCGGCACGGTCGGTTCGCGGTTGATCCGGGCAAGGCAGCGGGCGCGAGGTTTATTGGCCGCCGGATATGAACCTGGGGAAGAAAGCCCGGAGGCGATGCATCCAACAGAAGGGGAGTACGGGGCAGGCACGACCACAACGCCAGCGGACTCGGTCCGCATGGAGAGAAGGCGTCCATGAATTGCGAAGCGACGAGACAGGAGCTGGGCGCGTACTTCGACGGCGAAGTACCACCCCAGGTACGTCGCGAGGTCGAAGACCATCTCGCGGCGTGTCCCGGCTGCGCACATGAACTGGCGTCGATTCGGGATCTTGCAACGCGGCTCGCCTCGGCCGGCCCAGTCGTTGTGCCTGAGGATCTGTGGAGTGCGATTGAGCGTCGGTTGGACGGTCCCGTCGAGGTGGCTCCCGCGGGCCCACGTCGTTTCGTCCTTCTTAGACGATACGCGCTTGCCGCCAGCCTGCTCATTGCGGTTGGGCTTGGGGCATGGGCCTTCTTTTCATTCGGTGACGGGGCTTCGGTCGCAAGAGCTTCTACGGTCGACTTCGGCATGTTGCTCGACGCCCTACCGCATGACCCCGTCGCAGCATTCGAGAGGTTTCTGTCGCATTATCACGCACGACAAGTCCAACCCGCCGAGGCGAAGCGAGCTTCATCGCAATTGGACTTCGATATTCCGGAGTCGTTGCCCGGCGGGTTTCACCTGAAGGCGGCCTACACGCTTCGATTCGGAGACGAATCGGGCGCTGCGGCAAAGTACACTCGGAACGGCGAATTCCTGGGTGCGATCTTCCATCGGCCGGTTCACCGCGAGGATTTCGGCACGCACAAGGACTACGAGTGCGTGATCGGCAAGCATCGCGGCCACGCAGTCGCGGTCGGAGATTGGAAACTCGTGCATCTGACCGATGCGACGACCTGTCACTGCGTTTTGAGTAGGCTCGATGAACAGGAGGATCTGCCCGCCATCATGAGTGCCGTCGCTCCTCGGCACGTCGGCGGTGAAGGCGGAGGAGAGGATCATCATTGAATCGTGACATTCTGCGCCGTGAACATGCTCTGCAAATCCGGCGCTGTGCACCGTCATGCGAGCGAGGTACTCTTAAACTCAGCCCCGTGCGCCGAAACATTCGATGTACGTGCCTTCATGCCATGACCCGAGAATACCTCTCCCGTCACTCGACGACGCGCCGAACAAGATCGCTTCGCTTCGTTCTCCTGGCCGCGCTGGTTTGGTCTAACGTTGGCTGCGGACTTCCGGGATATACATCGCTTCTCGATGGGTTCCTTCTTCCGACGTCGCAACTCGAAGTTCAGATCAAGCGACGCGGCTGCTCGGAATTCAGCAAGTCTGCAGTCCTGACTGCCGTTACGCCAAACACCGATCGCTCGTTTCAATGGTATTTTACGGATGGCACCGTTGAGGTCGGTCAATCTGTAGTCCACTCGTTTAATAATCGAGGCGAATACCAGGTTACGCTGTTCGCCGGGAGCGAGAGCAGAGTTATCAGAGTTTCCATTCCCGTTCTTGGCGAGCCGGACGACGGCCCGGACCCGTTCGGTGATACGTGTATTCCGCCCGAGGGTGAGCAGCATATCCCCCAGGGGACCCCTGCAAGCTATCGTTCGAAACCGCCGGCCTCCGGTCCGCATTACTCTGGGGCTGGACTTGCACCGATCGCACCGGGATTCTACGAACAACCGGTCCAACCCGAAGTGTGGGTTCACAATCTTGAGCACGGGAACGTCGTTGTTCTGTTTGACTGTCAAGGCGATTGCCCGTCTGACTTCTTGGACGGTTTGCGTGCGTTCTTCTACTCGCGGCAGGCGAAGCTCGTCGTGACTCGATATCCCGGGCTGCCGGTTCCGATCATGGCGGTCGGCTGGCAGGTTCAACGTGGATTCAATGTGTTCAATGCCGAAGAGCCTCGGGCTTTCTACGACCGTCGCGTCGGCGAAGCGCCAGAAGGATAGGCGGGACGTGATCAGGAATCGAACATTGGAGGACAGACGATGTTTGGTGACATGTTCATGGGAATGATGGGCGGCATGATGGCTGTACTTACGTCGGGCATGATGGGCATGGGTACGCTCCTAATGATGCTCATGGGTCCGATGTTGGATTTCATGGGTCGGATGTTTCGTCTGACGCAGTAGGCATGAAGGTGTGAAGGCCCGCCGCCGCGATGACCAATCCCGATGCGCGAGGGCCTCGGATATCGCCGTCGGATCGACGATCATCGCCGGGCCACGGCCACGCCAGCGGCGGAGCCGTTCCAATGTCGGTCTGAGAATCAGGTCTAGGTGCCTTGTCGTGAGGCCCGCGGGCCCGTTGGCGACCCGCAATTCCGGCGGCAGGTCCGCCTGGAGCACGACGTACAGCGGATTGCCCGCCACATCGGGGGCGACGGCGCGGCACAGCGCTTCGGCGTGGGCGGCGAGGCGCTTCATCGTTCGCCCTCCGCGCCAGCCACCGCCCGAGCCTCGTATTCGCCGTTGGTTACGCCCTGCGGCCCCCAAACGAATGGGAAGGCCAGCGGGACGCCGTCGACCACGTCCGCGTTTTCGGCCGAATCTTCCACGTTTCCCGGTCGTGGTTTACTATCAACGCCTGTCGCCCCGAGTTTCGTCGAATCCGACGAGTTGGCCGTGTGAAAGTGTGCTTTCCTCTTGTCGGTGCTGGAGTTAGGATTCGAGTTCGTCGAGGCGCGTTTCAATACGAGCGGAGAGGCGACTGGACTTAAAAACGATCGTGTCGGCGGACGTAACCAATGGTCAAGCAGAAGCCTGACATTCCGGTGGTTTTCACCCCCGATAGCGAGCCGTACCTAGGTCGAGAGGCACTGCTGACTTTTGACAAGGAGATACCGTTTAGCCTTTGGGTCAGCTCACACATCGCTGCCCACACGCGTAGGCACCGAGGACAATTGACAGACTTGCAGCGCGCGGCGTGCCAAATAGTCCCACAGGGGATTAATCTCGCTCTATCGATCCGAGAACTGATCCGCCAAGCATACCTCTTTGCTGCCCTCGTCCTGATCCGGCCGCTCATCGAGCGTGCGGCAATAATCTCGTACATCTCCGACCACCCTGATGCGATCGAGAAATGGAAAGATGGATGGCGATTTCGCGAGCGTCCGCCGCTCGCCACCATGCTGCACTCGATGGCTCCCGCCGGAGTGGAATTCAAGGACGCGAAAGATATCTGTGAGCACTACGGGCACATCGTGCATGGCGATCCCGTCTCTGCCGAGTGGAATCGAATACCCTTGGACGATGGTTCGCTTGGTTACGCCGTCGGCAAGGTTTTGGATCACCCGTCACTCTGCGACGAGCTGGCGCTTCAAGGGTGGGCATATTTGCGGATTCTCACGGCCCGAGCGACAAGCTGCTTCCCCGAGGTCAAGCCACCGAGTCTGACAGAGTCGAACCAGGGTGAGCTGATTCGCGGCTGATGGGCAGCGCGGGATGGTACTTGTTCACCCTAACTTATTGAACACGAGTCCGCTGCCGTTTCCAGGAACCGGCTAACCACCGTTTCTATACCAGGACAGTCGCCCCGATTCGCCTTTCGGGCGAATAGAGCAGAAGAGAGGAGATAGGAGAAAGGTGAGAAAACGAGCGTCGCCCACGCTACGACGATGGGCCGACTACCGTAGTGCCCTCTCCTGCGGTTACCTGATCGCCTGCTCAGTCCGGCCGGAATTCACATGGCATTCATGTTCGAGAATCTCGACGTGGATCAGAAGGCCGTGGATTTTCCGATCAAATTGCCGGCCTGACGGAGAAATATCCCCGTGATCGCGGCCGAAGTCCGCAACCGAGCGCGTGCGCAGTTGGGGGGAGAAAGCAGAGAACGCGCGGCGGGCCACCGGCCGTTCCGACCGGTGCCGGCTATTGCAGGAGCGCCAGCACGAACAACGGCACGTCGTGCATGTCGACTATTCCATCGGTGTCCATGTCGTAGGCGCAATAAGGAACGCTCGGCGGACCGCCGGAAGCCAGCGCGTTGATCATGCCCTGGATGTCGTCGCCGTCCACGGTTCCATCGGCGTTGCCGTCGCCGCTGCCGCCGGGAAACACCGTCAGCGTCGCCTCGTCGCTGGTCGTGCCGGCGCAGGCGTTTGCGACGATGCAGTCATACGAGCCGTTGTCGGCCGGTCCGGCGTTGACGAGGCTCAGCGACGCGGTGTTCGCGCCGTCGATGATCGAACCGGACGCGGTGGGGCCGTCGATCAGGTCCATGCCGTTTCGGCGCCATTGGTAGCTGATGGGTCCGGGTCCGCCGGCCGACACGTTGAAGACCGCCGTGCCGCCTTCGCAGGCGCTCATGGGCGTCGGCTGTGCCGTGATCGACGGCGGGTCGTTGTGCGGCGTGAATGTCAGGTCGCAGATGGAATAGACCTGTCCGGAGGCGCTTTCGCCCGGAGGGAAGATCGCCGCCGACGAAATCTGCGAGTCGATCGTCAGCATGTACCGGCCGGGGCCGATGACGAACTCGTCGCTGCCGCTGCCGTTGTTCTGACCGCCGGGCGACGGCGGCGTGAGCATTTGCGAAAAGAGCGTGCCGTCGGGGCCAACGAGCGAGATGCTGCTTGTGCCGTTCATCGTGCCGGCGCCCTGGCTGAAATTCAGAATGTGCGTGCGGC
The DNA here is from genome assembly GCA_011525745.1 of Planctomycetaceae bacterium. Classification (GTDB taxonomy): domain Bacteria; phylum Planctomycetota; class Phycisphaerae; order UBA1845; family UTPLA1; genus PLA4. Next base: position 32,972 of record WYBU01000055.1, read on the forward strand.
TGAGCAGCAGACGGGTGCAATTGGCCTCAAAGGTCAATTGCCAGGAATGTTGCACGTCGGCCGAGCCATCAGCAGCGCCCGGCGCACAGGGGTCGCCGCCGCCGGCGGAAGCGTTGCTGGTTGCGGCCGCGCCGAAAATCCATCGCGTTTGCGTGGGCGACGTGGAGCTGAGGATGGTGACGTCGGCGTTGGCGAAGCCGCCCCCGCTGACGCCTCCCTGACAACAGGGCAGGCCCGGTGCGTAGATGCAGGCCGTGCTGCAATTGAGGAGGGCGTTGTAGGAGGTCGTGCCGATGTTCGCGAGCGTCGAGCCGGAGTCAGAGAAGCTCGGGGTCCAGGGAGCGGGTGAGCAGTACGTCGATGGCCCACAGTTCGGCGGCGCGCAGTTGGCATCCGAATGCGCGTCGGTGTCGGCCTGAACGGTCCAGGAGAAGGACTGCACCGTGGCGAGGTCGCCCGCGGCCGACGCTGCGACGAGAACTACCGCAAATGGGCCAATGCTCAATAACCGAGTTGACGCACTGGCTATCATGATAGGCCTCCTGGCGGTTCCTTACTTGCAGCCGCATTCGCAGCGGAACTTGGCGGTCCACGAATACCACGAGTGTTTGTAGCTGGTCACGGAAGCAAACGGCTTGCATTCGCTTCCGTCGGGACACTTGCCCGTGCAGGTCGTATTCTCCTTGCAGTATTCGTTTGCCTTGTTCTCGATCTTGATGCCGCCGTTGTAGAGATACCAACTGCTCACTTCGTGAGTCGTCCGGTCATTGGAATCGCAACCCAGCGGTGTGCACACGTCCGGCGTGATGAAGCGCGCTTCAATATATTCGTACAACAGGCCCGCACCGGTACCCAGACCTGCGCCCACTATGACCACACCGGCGCCTATCGCGGCGGTCTTTGCCGCGGCGACGATTGCACCAGTGGAGGCAGCGCCCGTGGCGGCTCCACCCCCGCCGGCGGCCCCGGCGCCAGCCCCGGCGGCGCCTGCCCCCGCACCGGCAGCCGCAAGAATTGCACGTAATACGTTCTGCAAATGAGCCAATCTCCCCTGAAGCTGGCGGCGCATCTCCTCAAGATAACGAATAACGTTTTCCCTGTATTCTTTTGACAACGCATCGTTCAATCGTCGCAGCATTTCCTCGATCTCTGCGATCTTCCTGCGGATCTCCTCTTCACCGCCTCCCATTGCAAACATAGCACTGGTGGGGTTGTTCCCCATATATGCGAGCGCATAGTTGGTCCCAAAGCCCATTCCGAAAGCCTTTTCGATTGTGGCCTCGTTATAGCGGGTAAAATCGGGGAAGCCGTCGCCGTTGGCGTCTGGAGCCTCGAGGAATCCGTCACCGTCCTGGTCGAATGCCGGGGAACGATGTATGTATTCGCCGATGTCGCTTGAGAGGAATGCTCCGCCGCACCAGTACAGCGACGATTCGGCTTCGAGAAAGTGTCCGTGAAACGTAAACGGATTCCCCGACGCCGGCAGCGGGTTCAGCACGAACGCCATATCATCGCCCGTCGGCGTCCACGGTCCGGAGGGTCCGGGACTGGATGCCGCGGCGTGATTGGCCGGCGACGAAATTCGCCACGACCACGCCGGCTGGCCGGGCAGGTTGTTGGCTATGGAAATCCAATAGCGCACGCCGGCCTGCGCGGCGAACGGCGGATTGAGCGGCGCGTCATACTGAAATCCGCCGCCGGGCCACGGCGAGCGCGTCGCCGGGCCGAGAGCGGTCTGATAGAGTTGTGTATCGGGAGAGCCGCCGGCAACGACGTTGCTCCAGCGATAGGGGTGCTGCGAGACGACAAAATCCGATCCGGCGCCGCACGTCCCGATCGTGCCGCCGGGGCGGTCGATCAGCGTCGTCGCATAACCGTTCGGTCCGGTCAGCTCGATTCGCAGATCGCCCACATAGGTATGGGTAATATACAGATCGACCGTCATCGGCCCGGTCGCGCCGGGCGGCAATACGATCGGCGACATCAGCGCCGGTCCCGGTGCGTTGCCGCAACCGCTGGGACCATCGGGAATCGCCCCGCCCGGACCGCTGCTTTGCGCGGTCGAGCCGGACAGGTCGTAGGAAATCTGCCAGCTCGCCAGATTCCCCAGGTCTGCTGCGGACCAGTCGGTGATCGTCAGCGTCCACTGGCCGTCCAAAGGTCCGCTGGTCGGCAGCGGGTTGGCTGGCTGACCGAGATCGCCGGTCGGCTGATACACGGCGCCGCCGGGTTGACCTGGAACAGGATTGCTCGGCGTTTCGGAAAACAGCGCGCTGCTGCCGGCGGGCGCGCTCCAGCGATATGGGTGTTGCGAAACCACCAGATCAGCGCCGGAGCCGCAAGTGCCGGTCGTGCCGCCGGGGCGGTCGATCAGTGTTGTGTTGAATCCGTTTGGACCGGTCAGCTCAATCCGCAGATCGCCAACCCAGGTGTGCGTGATATTCAGGTCGACGCTGATCGGGCCGGTCGCGCCGGGCGGCAGGAAGATGTGTGACAGCAGCGGCGCGCCGGGGGCGTTGCCGCAGCCGCTCGGCCCATCCGGAATCGCCCCGCCCGAGCCGCCGCTCTGCATGGGCAGGCCCGACTGGAAATAGGAGATCTGCCAGTTCGCCAGATTCCCCAGATCCTGGGCGGACCAGTCGGCGATGGTCAGCGTCCACTGTCCGTCGACCGGCTGGCCCGCCGCTGGCAATGGATTGGCCTGCGCGCCCAGGTCGCCGGTCGGCACATATACGGCGCCGCCGGCCAGGCCGGGCACCGGATCGGGCGGCGCTTCGGGGAACAGCGTGCCGCCGCCGCCCCCGGAATCGGAGTGGATCGTAACGACGAAGCTGTCGTTGGCCGGGCCGTCTTGATACAAACCCCACCAGCGCAGCGACGTGAGATTGGTCGCCAGGGGGAATTGAAAATCATCGGCAATGACCTGCTGGCCGGCCGGGACCGGATCAAGGTCGGAGAAGTGTCCTGCCGGTCCCCCGGGAGGCTGGGTCACGGCGCCGCTGCTGACGATTGTCGGCGCTCCGTAGTCTTCGTAGTCGTAACGCTCGACCACAACTCCGGTGTTGTCGGTAAGGGCGCGCGTGCTGCCGAGATCGTCGGTGTGGTAGTAGTAGTCCAGCCCGCCCCGTTGCATTTGTACCCGGCCGTCCGCGGCCTTGCTGTAGACATACGTCGCAACGGTCGCATCGGCGGCATTCTGCTCTTCGATGAGATCGCCGCCGTCGTAATAGAAACGGGTCACGTTGCCGGCGACATTCTTTTCAATGCGCCGTCCCAGGCTGTCGTAGCGATAGGTGCTGATCTGGCCGGTGCCGTCGTCGCTGAACTGCACGAGCCGGTTGCGATAGTCGTAGGTATAATGCCGCGGAGAACTAAACGTGTCGGTCAGATTGCCGTTGGCATCGTACAGATGATGCGACGGCTGCGGCGGCGCGGGCGGCGTCGCGCACGTGCGGGCCGTCTCGAACGATTCGCTGACGCAGAGATTGTCGATCATTTGTGTTGAGGTGCCCGTACTGGGCGCGGCCTGCCGCAGCGCGTAGGACAGGATCGCCAGATTGGCCCCGCCGGTCGCCGTGATCCGCGGACTGTTCTGGTCGACCGGATCGACCCACAATTCCACGTTGCCAGTGGCGTATTCGTAGGAGGTCACAATGCGATAGGTCGTTCCCAACGTTAGACCTGCCGGCCAGGTCGCGGCGACGGTGGCCGAAGTGCCGCTGAGGCCAATGGTGAAGTTGCCCAGTCCGTTATTTGTGATAAAGACGCGTGCGGAAAAGTTAGTTGTACCCGCGTCCTTGAAGTGGGCGAAATAGACCGTTCCGTTGCCGCCGGTGTTGATCAGATCGAATGCGGCGTAGAACTTGTCGCCGGGTCCCATCGTCGCGCCCAACAACGCGTTGACGTCCTCGCGCGAGCCGCCGCCCTGTTGCAGTCGGGCCTGTCCGCCGATGACCTGCACGGGAACATTGCCCGCGCCGCTGTGGGCCGTCCACGCGCCGTTGCCGACGAGATTGCCGTCGGGGTAGTCGAACGGCTCGGCCAGCAGCTCGGCCGGCTCGCTGGTGCCGCCCGTTGCGTCGGCTGTCGACGGAGGGGTCGTGGTGTACTGATTCATCTGTAAGTCGCCCGGCTCGCACAGCGTCGGGTCCATCGTATAGGCGCCGGGATGCAAACCGCCGATGACGCTCTGTCGATTGCCGACGCCGTCCAGACCATACTGAATACTGAAGGGTGCGACATTGCTGGGCGCATCGACGGTGTAGGTCAGTCGACTGGCGGCGTCGTAACTGTGGGTACGCACCGAATCGGCAACCAGGTCTACCGCCTGAGTCTTGTTGTGCATCGGATCGTGCGCGTAACTGCGATCATCGATGGTGGCGCCATCGGCGACGCGGAAATGACGTGTGCGAATCAGGCGACGAATGCCGTCGTACTGCGGCTCGAAGCGCCGCGCCGCCGCGCCGGCGGTGTAGTCGCGGCGCTCGATGCGAAAGGGGCCGATGTACTGATAGGTGGCGATGGTCAAAAACGGCGCGAGTTGTCGCACCAGAGTCGGGCGATCCAGGAGGTCATGGACCCATTGAACGACGCGTCCGCTCGGATAGTCCAACTGTATCCGATTCCCCTCTCCATCAAACTGGCTGACGATGACGCGCGGCGGGCCGTCCGGATTCAGGCGTTGTTGCGTTTCGCTCAACACGTTGCCCAGCGAATCATAACCGCTGGTCGTGGCCGAACCGCGCGTCACCAGCGAATCGTTGTCCTCGGCGCGGATCAGCCGCGACAGACCGTCATATTGATACACTTCGTTCGTGGTGTCGGCCGAGACGCCCGCGCCCGGAACGACCGTAACGCCCGTCATGCGATTGTTGAGATCGTACGTGCGCGTCGTCACGCTGCCGTTCGCGTCGATGGTCGCGACGAGGTTGTCGTGCACGTCGTAGGTCATTGTCTCGGCAGTGCAGTCGGCGTAGTCGACTGTAATACGGCGGTTCAGCGAGTCGTACTGGTACGTCGTCGTATGGCCGTTGTCGTCGGTCTGGCTGGTCAGCCGCGACGAGCGATCCCAGGTCTGCGTCGTGACAATGTCGGGATTGCCGTCGCCGGGTTGTGCGTCGTCGGGTCCGTCGCCATCCATATCTCGGACCGTGCGTATCAGGCGGTTCAGCCCGTCATACTCATAGCGCGTCACATTGCCGCGCGCGTCGGTGTGAACGACGCGATTGCCGCGCGAGTCATAGGAGAACTGATGGGTATTGCCGACGTTGTCGACGACCGTCGTGCGGCGGTCCAGACCGTCATACGTATAGGCGGTCGTGAATGTCTGATCGGGATTGCCCAGGTCGGACCTGTCGACTTCCACGATCTGACTCACATTGGAATCGAGGTCATAGACGTAGTCGACCGTGTTGCCTCCGGCGTCGGTCACACGACTGCGGCGGTTGGCGGTGTCATAGGCGTAAATGGTCACATGGCCCGGCAGGTCGGTAGACAGCGTTGTGACCTGTCCATTGTCGGCGTAGGTCCACTGCATGGTCGAAAAGCCGTCGCCGATCGGGGCCTGTGACGGGGTCACGAAGTGCGCGGCGTCGGCGCGCGTGCGGCGATCCATGGCGTCGTATTGATACGTCACCTCCGAAAGGCGCGCATTGGCCGCGCCGCCCGGCACGTCGAGCAGTTCGCCATCCTGCCTTTGAATGGTCGTATTCCCGTTGGCGTCATAGTGCATGCTGGTCACATTGCCCATCGGATCCGTCATCGATGTGCGCCGATCGTAGCCGTCGTACGCGTAGGTCGTGATGCGTGGAACGCCTTCGAGGCCCTGGTGCTCGGCGACCATGTTGCCGTTGCCGTCGTAGTCGCTCTGGTCGGTGGCGTGATCGGGGCTGTCGGCAGAGCGGATCGTGCGGAACAGCCGGTCGCGCTCGTCGTATTGCATCGTCAGCGTGTTGAAAGCATCGGCGCCGCCGGTCGCTTCGCCGAAGCGCGTCAGCGCGCGGTTGCGATTGGCATCGTAGGCGTACTCCACCGTGATGGAGTCGCCGCCCGGCATATCGGCGCATGTGAGCTGCGTATTGCTCAATGCCGCGTCGCCGACCTCGTGACAGACGCGCACCGGATGGTCGAGAATGTCGTACTCATAGATCGTGCTGAACTGCGTATTGGGCAGCAGCGCGCCCGTCTCATCGCGGTTGTCGATGTCGGTGCGAATGATGTTGTCGTTGGCGTCGTACCAGGTCTGCGTCTCGAATCGGACCCCGCCCAACGTCACTTCGCGCGTCAATTTGCGAACGGGCTGATCCAGTTCGTTGAACGTCGTCAACGAATCTTCGCCGTCGGGGTGAACGCGGCGCGTCATGTTGCCCACGGCGTCATATTCATAGGTCGTCGTCAGCGCAAAGCCGGCGCTGTCGATCACCTCGGTCTGCACGTAGCCCGTCTGCGGGCCGCTCGCGTAATAGCTGTATGTGTCGACGCGACGATGGCCGCCTGCGTTGGCCGGCAGCGTATGGCTGGTCACCTGGCCGGCGGAGTTGTAAGTCCAGTCCTCTTCGCCGCCGCCGGGGCGGTGAGTCGTGTGCGTGCGGTTGCCCGCCGCGTCGTAAGTGTAACTCGTGACGGCGCCGCGCGCGTCGGTATGAGTGGCGACGAAGCCGGACCCGCAGCCGCAACCGCCGAAGCCCGCTGTGTAAGTGAACGTCTCGGTCAAACTGGGCTGGTCGCCGCCCAGTGGTCCGGGCTGGCGCGTCACGGCCAGCAGATTGCCGCGCGAGCGGCGATCGGCCGAGGAATTGACGTCCAGCTCGTAGGTCTTTTCCGTCGAATTGAGATTGGGATGCACGACAAGCGTCGGCATCGAATCGGCGTTGTAGCTCCAGCGTGTCTCGAAATGCTCGGGATCGCTCTGGCGCAGCCGATTGGCCGGGCGATTCTCCGACTCCGTCGTTATCGCACCCGGATTCGCCCGGCCGGTGAACTCGCGCGCCATCACCAGGCGATTGGCGGCGTCATAGAAGAACTCCTTGACGTTGCCGACGCGGTCGTTGACGATCGCTTTGTTCGCGGCGAAGTTGTTTTCGCCGCACGCGCTCTGCGGCACATACGCAATCATGATGCGTTCGTCGATTTCGCCCCAGGTCTGTCCCACCACGCGATCGAATTGCCACTCGACGGGTTCCTGCGATTCGGAGTAGGTATTACGAAGCCAGGTCCGGCCCCCGGGATCGGTGATTGTCAGCAGGTTGTGATTCAGGTGCTCGTCGGCGAAGCCCCGCGAGTAGGTATAAACCGTTCTTTTTCCATCCGGAAAGTCGTTGCCGTTGGGTGTGCCGACCACTACCGGGCCGCGCGCGCTTTTTAGATCGCCGGTCGAGCCGTCCGCGTCATTTTCCTGATAGTATTCATAGATGACTTGCCGGCCGGTAAAATCAGTGACGCTCGCAATGTTGCCGTCCGCGTCGTAGCCGACGACCACGTCCCGGCCGAGCGTGTCGGTGATGACGCTCAGCCGCCCCTGGGCGTCGTATGCGAAGCTCAGCGTGTTGCCGTTTCGATCGACGATGGCGGCGATGCGGCCGGGCGCGATCGGCTCGCTCAGCGAGCGGAAGTTCCATCGGCCCGTGTCGGAGAAGATCAGCGAATAGGTGCTGTCGGGATTTTCCTGCAACTCGCGGAAGTACTCGTCGCGGCCCCACTTGCCGTTGGTTTGCAGCGCATAGACGTCAGCCCGCGCGTTGCCGTCGTGCAGGACGCGGTCGGGGCCGGCCGCCTCAAGATAAATGTTATAAGAAAAATCCCATCCGTGGCCCAACGCCGTGCTCGGACCGTGGCGCGAACGGTATTTGCGCGCCCAGATGAAGTCCAGCCCGCGCCCCCGGATGCGCAGATCGACGGCCGAGTGATGGAACTCGCCGTTGAAGAAATAGATCGAGTTCGCCACGCCGCGGTCCGGGCGGCCTTCGCACGCTCCGCCTTCGCGGCATGGGGCGGCCGTCGGCGTTTCCAACGTTCCCGGCTCGTACGGCGCCGGAACCGGGGCGCAAGGCCCGGGCGACAGCAGCGTGGCGACGAACAGCGGCACGTCCAGAACGTCCACCTGCGAATCGCCGTTGTGATCGGCGCATCGGCAGCCGGGGCCGATGGCCGGGCCGTCGAAGAGGCATCGCACGAACCCGTCGATATCCGAGCCATCGCGCACGACGTTGCCCGTCATGTCGCCCGGACAGGCGCACGGACATTGGCCGACGGCGGGGGCGGCGTGAGCCAGTAGGAGCAGCAACGGAGGCAATCCCCGACCGATGGCGCGGATCGATGCGCGGAACATGACCGGCTCCTTTCACGCGAGATGTGAGAACGAACCTCGGTCAGATAAAGGGGCGCGGCAGATGATTGGGCGCGGACGTTGCGATTTCGTAACCGAGGAATAGGCCCGCAAGTGACTCTTCAGCCTACCCCGTCGAGCCGGGCAAAGTCAAGGATTTTCCGGCGAGCGTACCGGCTTGTTCCTCCCGTTCCGCCCGCCTAAAGTGGAACGTCGATTGCAAGTTGCACACGCGCTCGGCTTGCCCCGCCGACCGTTAACGGAAAGACCCGCGTTCATGTCCTCGCCTGACTTCGAGCGACTCGAACATCGCATCCGCCAGATCGGCCGCGACATTTTCGCGCGCGCCCGCCGCGCCGAGCCGTCGCCCCTGCGCCTCGCATGGTGGCAGCGGCAGTTCCTCGACTGGGTCATGCAGGACGAATCGCTGAAGGTGCAGCTTTTCCGCTTCATCGAGGCCATGCCGCAGCTTCGCGGTCCGCGGGCGGTCGCCGCGCACCTGCGCCAATACCTGCGCGGCGAACGCCACAACGGCCGCAGCCTCCCGCCGCTGATCGACGTGGCGACCGGCTATTCCTCCGACGACTCGGTCCACGCCCGCGCGGTGGCGCTGGCGGCGCAGGTCGGCTCGATGCAGATGGCCGGTCAGTTCATTGCGGGGGCGACGCCGGCCGAGGCGGTTGCGTCGATTCTTCGGCTGCGCCGCGCGGGGATGACGTTCACGCTCGACGTGCTGGGCGAGACCGTGCTGTGCGGCGCCGACGCCGACGCGTTCGCGCGGCTGTACCTGGAACTGATCGACGCCCTGTCGGAATCCGCGCCGGCCTGGCCGGCCAACCCGCTGCTGGACGCCGCGCCGTTCGGCCCGCTGCCGCGCGTCAATCTGTCGATCAAGCTCAGCGCGCTGTCGCCGAAATTCGATCCGCTGGCGGCCGAGCGCGTGACCGAGGCGATTCTGGGCCGGCTGCGGCCGGTGCTGCGGCGCGCCCGCGAGAAGGGCGCGTTCGTCAACATCGACATGGAGCACTACGCGGTCAAGGACCTGACGTACGACATCTTCATGCGCGTCATGAGCGAGCCGGAGTTCCGCGACTGGGATGACGTCGGCATCGTCAACCAGGCCTATCTGCGAGACAGCGAGCGCGACCTGCGGCGGCTGATCGCCTGGGTGCGGCAGCGCGGCACACCGATCACGGTGCGGCTGGTCAAGGGCGCCTATTGGGATTACGAGACCGCGCAGGCCGTCGTGCGCCGCTGGCCGATTCCGGTCTGGACCGACAAGTGGCGATCGGATCGGCATTTCGAGCGCCAGGCCGGCGTGCTGCTGGACAACCACGAGTGGACGCGGCCGGCGCTTGCCTCGCACAACGTGCGCAGCCTGGCGGCGGCGATGGCCATGGCCGAGCAGAAGGGCGTGCCGCCGCGAACGCTGGAAGTGCAGATGCTGTATGGCATGGGCGATCCGCTGAAACAGGCCCTCATCGAGCTGGGGCAGCGCGTGCGGATCTACACGCCGTTCGGCGAGCTGATGCCGGGCATGGCATACTTCATCCGCCGCTTGCTGGAGAACACGGCCAACGAGGGATTCCTGCGACAGAGCTTCAGCGAACACGTGCCCGAAGACGTGCTGCTGGCGCCGCCCGGTCCGCGTCCGGACCGCCGCCGCACGCCGTTGCCGCAGGCTCACGCTTACGATCCCGATGAGGATGACCCGATGACGCCGTTCCTGAACGAGCCGGATACGGACTTCACCGACGCGCGCGTTCGCCGTCACATGGCCGACGTGCTGCGCACGCTGCCGCGCGACGAGCGGCTGCCCGCGTTTGTCGCGGGTCGGCGCTGCGAAGGCGGCGCCTGGCACGAGTGCCGCAATCCCGCGTTGCCGGCCGAGGTGGTGACGCGAGTGGCGATGTGTATGCCGGAGATGGTCGACGACGCCGTTCGCGCGGCGCAGGCCGCGCAGCCTCGGTGGGCGGATGAGCCGCCGGGCCGCCGCGCGGCGATTCTGACCGAGACGGCGGCGCGGCTGCGTCAACGGCGATTCGAGTTCGCGGCGCGGCTGATTCTCGAAGCGGGCAAGACGTGGCGCGACGCCGATTCGGAAGTGTCGGCGGCCATCGACGCGCTGGAGTTCCATGCGCGCGAAATCGAGCGCCTCACCGCGCGGCCGCGCCTGCGGCACGTGCCGGGCGAAAACAACGAGCACGACTACGTGCCGCGCGGCGTGGCGGCGGCGATCGGCGGTTCGTCGCGACCGTTGGCGATCCCGGCGCAGATGCTGGCGGCGGCGCTGGCGGCGGGCAACGCGGTCGTGTTGAACGCGGGGCTGACGGCGGCCGGCGTGGCAGGGCGGCTGTTTGGCTTGCTCCTGGATGCGGGTCTGCCCGCGCGCGTGGCGCATCTGTTGTTTGGCGACGCGACGGTCAGCGCGGCAATCGCCGGACATCCGGATATTTCGGTGGTGGCGTCGCTTGGAACGGCGGAACAGACGCGGCACATTGCCGCGGCCGCGCATGGTGCGGCGACGCCGGCCGGCGCCGCGTGCAAGCGGCTGCTGTTGCTGACGAAGGGCGTCAACACGGTCATCGTCGATGAGAACACCGATCTGGACGAAGCCGTGCTGGGCACGCTGGCGTCGGGGCTGACGTTCGCAGGGCAGGGACCCGATGCGTGCAGCCGTGTCGTGGTCGTCGGAGCGGCGTACGAGCGGTTCCGCAATCGACTGATCGCCGCGGCACGGGAGTTCTCGGTCGGCCCGCCGGAAGATCCCTCGCACTCGATGGGGCCGCTGGTCAGCGACGAGGCGATGGCCGCGGCGCGAAGCGCGGTGCAGGCCGCACAAGCCGCGGGCCGCGTGCTGGTCGAGCGGCGGCACGACGAACTGTTCGCGCGGACGGGGGGGTTTTTCTTCGGACCGGTTGTGGTGGAGGTCGCATCGCGCCCATGTGACGCGCCGCACGGGATGGACTGTGCCGCGCCGATTCTCATGTTGTTTCACGCGCCCACGCTCGAGGCGGCGATGGAGATGTTGCACGAGGGCGGGCCGGCCGGCGTCGGCGTGTTCTACTCGCGCAGTCCCGAGAACATTCAGCACGTACGCCGCGCGTTTCGCGGTTCGGCGCTGTTCATCAATCGCCGTTCGACGGCCGGCATCGTCGACCGCCAGCCGATCGGCGGAGCGCGGTCGGCATCGTGCGGCCCGCCGGCCGGCGGCGCCGATTATCTGCGCGCGTTCATGGACGTGCGGATCGTCAGCGAGAACGTGATGCGTCACGGCCTAACGCCGGTCGAAGAACCGGAACCGGAACACGCCGGGGCGCACTGACCTGGTGTGTGGTTTTTCTGAACCGAACCGCGACCCTGAACGCGACCAGGGCGGGAGCGTGACGGGAGCGGCGGGCGGTCGTCGCGAGGAGCGAAACGATTGACGGTAACTGTTCGCATCGAATCGGGCTTGTCATACAGGTTCTGAGTAAGGAGTCCCGCATGAATAACTGTTACGCTTAATAGCGTGAACACCCTGGTTTTAGGCCCTCAGATTGACACCAAGTGCGTAGGTTATTCTTGCGCAACTCCCAAGCGGCTTGCCCGCTGGCCGGTCTTCAGCCGGCCGGTGTTTGCCGCCGGTTTCAACCGGTGGTGCTCGGGCTGCCTTCATCAGTTCATTTTTCCGTGTTCCGTCAGCCTGCTTCAGCCGGTCTTGCTGCGGGCGCCTGTGAGACTCGATGCATGCTATTTGCCGGAGGACCGAGAGCCAAGCCCGGCTGAAGCCGGCTGAAGGAAAGGAAGAAGCAGTTGATGTACTGCGGCCAGCGTCCCACCAGCTAAAGCTGGTGGCAAACACGGGTCGGCTGAAGCCGACCCATCAGAGGCGAAGCCCGTGTCTTGTGCGGCTAGAACGCGTTTGAAAGACTTGAACCGAACCGCGACCCTGAACGCGACCAAGGCGGGAGCGTGAAGAGCGCGGCGGCCACCCGAATGGTCCGTGCCGCAATCGCTGCGGTTTGTCTACGTCGCGAGCGGTACCCCCGGCGCTTGCGCTTGGGGCTCTGATCAATCGGAACCGTCCGTACCGCGGAACCTGCAAATTCCGAGACAAAAGGACTCTTCGGTTTCCCATCATCGTCAACCCATCGCTTCGCGGCGGGCCACCCGTCGGCGGGTCGCGCGCCGCGCGCGGTCAACTTCCCGTAAACACCGTCGCACGATCGACGAAGCACAGCTTGTTGCCGAACGGATCGATCACGTAAAACGACCGCTCCCTCCACGGCCGCCGCACGATCTGACCGGCCGGTTCGCCGTGAACGTCGCCCGTCTCGAACGCGGCGCCGGCCTTGCGGCACGCGGCAAGCGTCGCCTCGATGTCGTCGACGGCGAAGTAGAGCCACTCGGAAAGCGGCGTCGGCGCGTAACCGTCGCCGTCGGCATTCGGATCGAAACAGGCCAGAATCGTGCCGCCGCAGTCGAAGTAGTGGCGGCCGGGCGTGACGCGCATCCCCTTGACGCCCAGTAGAGTTTCGTAGAACGCCGCGGCGCGGTTGATGTCCGAAACGGGCAGGATCACGCGAAAGAGAGTCGGATTCACGTCGGGCCTCTCGCTGTTGCGTTGCCGTGCGACTTTTGCGGCGAATGGGCGCTGTTGTCGTCGCGCGACGCTCGGGCCTCGCGTACGAGGCGCGTGCCCATTATTCAGGAAGACAGCCTGAAGCTCGTATTTCAGCGATGCAGCGCCCACCGGCCGCGAGCGGTGTATCACAACGCTTGTCCAGATGGATTCTGCGGTAACCGCCTTTCACCAAGGAAATGAGCCATCGCCCGGTTCTTGGGCCCCGCCCATCTCCTAGAACGGGCGAATACGCCCAGGCGATGCCGTAAATGGCGTAAATCCGCCAACTTGAGAGCCTGGTGTGCGCCGGCTCCCAAGGCCAGTCCCAGGAGACCATGCAGATCAGGCACAACTGGTACAGGAAATTGACCCCGAGCACGATGGCCAGCGACCAGAATGCCGCCCCAAGCGTTTTGCGTGCGATCCGCCACGCACCGGGCCGCAGCCTCCAAAACGCAATACCGGGAAACATGGCCGCAACGGCCGCGCCCCACATCGGAATGCACGTGCACCACCACGTCATGCGCATGGGCTGACCGTAGGCGGGCTGCGAGAGTCCCGGCGGCAGCAGGATGAGTTGCTGGTCTGGATCGAACCGATCACGGGCGTATCCGAAGCGTGGATTGATCCAGCCCCAGCTTCGCGCCCAGACCTCCTCGATGAAGCCGATCGGGTGCTCGGCCAGCCGGTGCATCAGCCAGAATCCGATCGGCAGCCGGATGCAGCCTACGGACACGGCAACGGCGACCAGCCATCCGCATCGGCGCGCGGCGACGCGGATCACGTCCAACTGGCCGGTGAAAGCCGCTGTTTCAAGTGTCATAACGATCAATCCGCGCAAGCGGCCTGGCTGGCGGCCGGGCCGCCGGACGGAGGAATCGAGTATTCAAATAAGTTCCAGCGCTCTCCACCCCCGGTGAACTGGGTACGTCGGGCATATACAATCCCATCCCGAACCAAATAGACCTCCCGCTTCCAGTCGAATTGACACACCACCACGTCCTTGTCAGCGATTCGCCCGACGAATTCACCGCGCGTGAAGCCCGCGACGTAGTCGCCCATCAGCAGCGGCGTCTCTTGCAGGAAGTTGAAGCGCTTCCGGCCGAACATGCACACTTCAGCATACGTCATGTGCTGTAGGTCGTAGCACCTTAGATTAGCAGCGCCGTGCGGCGCGTCGGCCGGGTATCGCTCCTCGCGTCCGGTGCGATGATTGCGTTCGTGGATCTCGCCGTCCTTCATGGAGATGGAGAAAACCGGCTCGCCGTTGCGGCTGGTGTCGTAAGTGAAACTATCCTTGGTCATCGACGCCTTGATCGTCAGTGACTCGCCGCCCAGATTGGGCGACTGCCCGACGCTGATCGTAAACGCGGCCTGGGTCGCCGAGAGATAGCGGGCACGCACCTGCGCGCCGATTTCTTGCGCCCTGGCCTGCCGCTGGCTGGTGGGGATCTTGCAGTTCTTGATCAGCGCGTCGATCTCGGACTGGCAAGCGCCCATCGAAGCGCTCAACACGAGCACGAGCGTCACGCCATGCGGGTATCGCTTCATGGAACTGTGCTCCTACAGCGGCGTCGGCGCGCAACGTAGCCGCCGAAACAACAGCACCGCGACTGGCGGCAACAGCAGCGCCGCCAACTCCGGCGGCAGTCCGGGGGTACAGGCGTGCGTCGTGCCGTTCCGCGTGCCGCAATTCGGAGGGTTCAGGTCCTCGCAGTCGTCCGGCTTGCACTTGTATGTTGTCTTTCCGCCCGGCCCTTGCGCTCCCCAGCAACTGCAATTAGGCGCCATCACCTGAATGCTCGAGTTGCGCGCCCACATGTTCGGCTGGGAATAGTCCGGCGCCTCGACGTATCCGACAATCACGTCGTCCACGATGTCGATCCACCCGCGACCGACATCCTCGATATCGACGATGACACGTCCGAATTCATCGAGGTCCGCGTCGCCGGAGATGATTCCACCGTAATACGCGATGCCCACGGCTCCGTTGTTGAACGTGAGAACGTAATCGTTGTCTTCGTACAGTGTAACCGGCTCGCGCTCCGTAAGCCAATTCCAGACCATGGTCCCGTGCGATGAGAAAGTGTTTGAAAAGCCCGGAGAATGCCGATGAATGGGAATGGAACGGAGTTCTTACCCATCCGACGTGACGGACGGTCAGTGGAACCTGATCGTGCCGTGGATTCCGCCGGCAAAGCCGGGC
>WYBU01000056.1 GCA_011525745.1 Planctomycetaceae bacterium
AATCGCTTCCGGCGGCTTTTCATTCGCTGGGAAAAAAAGTCGGTCAACTACGCCGCTTTCCTACACTTGGCTTCGGCCTGCATCGCCTACCGCGCAGCAGGGGTTTTGGGATAGGCTCTAAGCTAATACTAACGGGTTCGTAAGATATCCCCAAGTTTTGAGTGCCATCTTGGCCGACAACGTATGTGCCGCCTCCGCGGTGCTTTCGGCCGTTTTGATTTCGCCCAAACCCAGCGACAGTACCTCCGGCCACACCGGATTCGCCAACTCCTCCACCGACACCCAAGCCAAATCTGCCCGACTCAAACCGGCCTGTAGAGGGGTCTCGTCCACCAAAACTACTCGTTACGCCAATTCCGGCACTAACGCTTGTGCCGCTGTCCATTGTCCATGCGATACACGCGCCAGCGGTCAAGCCACGGTTGTTCGTTGTGCCCACAATGACGTAACCACCTCGAACCCAGGAGTTTCGATACAAATACTGTCCGGCCGCCCCTACGGCTGCATCGCACTCCTCGTCGCTGGCGTTGCCGTCCCCCGTATAGATCCAGCGCCATACGCTCCACATACCGCTTGGATCAACTAGCAGGATTGGATTGTTGCCAACGTAGACGTAGACATTGAGTGCTGCGAAAACCCCAACCGGATCCCTCTGCAAGAACCTCCCCGTCGCCGGATCGTACAGCCGCTCGCCAACGTGCACGTAGGGCAGCTCGTTCCCGTCGCCCCATACGGCGCCGCCTTCGTAGCCCCACGCCCCGGCGTAGCCGTAGCGCGTGCCCACGCCACCGTCGCTCCAGACACGCTCGCCGAAAGCCGTGTAAATCGCCCGCCGCACCGCGCTGCCTTCCCCATCGCTCATCGCCCGCGTGCTGCCGATGAGGTCGCCGTGAAAATAATAATCCAGCGGCGCCTGCGGATCGGCCGTATCACGCTGCCAGTTACCCGGCTCGTACTGCGCCAACGTCGCCCCGTCCGCCGTGCCCGCCCCGATATCCACCGCGTAGTCGCCGTACGCCCCCTCGCCGTCGTATTCGCTCCACAGCCCGTCGGCCGCCGACGCCGGCAGCAGCGTCTGCGGATCGCGCGCCCGCGTCAGGTAACGCTGCCGCCCGCTGCCCGCGTAGCGGAACTCCCGCGCCCATGTCCGCTGCGCGTTGACCGGCTCGCCGGTCTGCTCGTCAAGCTGCCACTGATCCCTCACCGCCATCCACGTCCGCCCATGCTTGTCGTACAGAAAATACGTGCGGTAATACGTCGCATCGCCCGCCGCCTTGCGGATGATCTGGTCCGCGTGCCCGCCGGCGTGGTAGGCGTAATAGACCTTCTCGATCTCTTCGCCGTTCTGCGACACCGCGTACCACATCAGCCGGTTGTTCCGCGTGCCGTAGGTCTCCTGGTCCCCGCTCTAGTAATCACTCACAGTGTTACGGTTGGCCCCTGTCAGCCCTATCATAACTGATCTTTTCCGCATCACAACCCCGCCCGCCGCTCATCGATCCGCCACAATCCCGCTTCGCGCGCGGCGGCGTAGGCGGCTTCGAGTTCGGCGCGGTGCGGCGGGCGGTTGATATCGGCGTACTTCGGCCGTCCGGCGTCACCGCCGATTTCGGCGATGCGCCCGACTTCGTGGTCCGGCCGGTACTGGGCCATGATGTTCACATACGTGTCCGGCGACAGCTCGTCGGCCAGCCAGCGGAAGATCGCGCGGCTTTCGTCGATCTGCCCCGGCATCACTAAGTGTCGCACGAGCACGCCGCGACAGGCCAACCCGTCGGGCGTGAACCTCAGCACGCCGACCTGGCGATGCATCTCGCGAATCGCCTCGCGGGCGCGGTCGGGATAATCCTTGGCCTTGGCGAGCCGCCTTGCGGACTCCGACGACCAGAACTTGAAGTCGGGCATGTAGATGTCGACCAGCCCCTCCATCAGTCGCAGCGACCCGAGTGCGTCGTAGGCGCTCGTGTTATAGACGATCGGCAGCCGCAGGCCGCCGTCGATCGCGACGGCCAGCGCTTCGACGATTTGCGGCACGACGTGCTCGGGCGTGACGAAGTTGATGTTGTGACAGCCGGTCGCCTGAAGCGACAGCATCAGATCGGCGACGCCCGCGGCGTCCAGCTCGCGCCCGCCGCGGCGCTGGGAAATCTCCCAGTTCTGGCAGAACACGCAGCGCAGATTGCACATCGAGAAAAAGATCGTGCCGCTGCCGCGCCGGCCGGTGTTGCAGACCTTGCTCTGGTTCGCCAGCCGGTCGATCCTGCAATTCCGCGGGCAGTCGCGGCAGCAGCGCAGCTCCTCGAGCGCGGCGGCGACGCGGTCCGGCAGCGAGCGGCGCACGCCGGGATCGGCATGCGCGGGCGCAAAAGAGCGCACCACGAACGGGTTGTCGGCGACGACGGTTGCCATAACGACCTCGTGTCGATGGCGCCGGTTGAGGCGGCGACAACCCATGATAGCGGGGGCGCCGGCGCGATTGGCAACCCGATCTCGCATGACGGGCGCTTGCACGCCGTAGAGTATGTAACGCCGCGCAACGAATCTTGCGCGTCGGTAATGCATCGCGCGGAAATAAGGTGAACGAATGGAAGAGGGGTGGTACGGGCGTCCCGCCCGTCCGGAACGGGCAAGATGCCCGTACCACCCAGGACAATCGATGTAACTGTACCCAGCCACACGCGTGCCATTCGCCCAGAAGGCTCAACGCCTACTGACGCGCGCGGCCCGTATCTCCAATCGCAGTCGCGATCGCGCATCAGAAAACGCTACAATACAAAACCTCTCGCGACTGTCAGGAGTACGCCTCATGCCACCTCATCGAATCGAAACAGTGAACTTTCGTCGGCGCCGGTTGCTTGCCGCGACAGCCCTTTTCGCCGCGACGGCCATCGCCGGCTGCGCGGCCCCCGCGCGGCGTGGCGAAATCCCGTGCGGGCTGTGGGCAGGGAAGGGCGCTTTCGTCTACGAAACGTGGAAGGCCCCCGCCGCGACGCAGCCCGGCGAAACGGGGGAACCGCGGCCGACCAGCGTCCACCGCAAATATGACACGACGCTGAGCATTCGCCCGGTCGTGCTGGACGGACAGGACGCGATCGAAATCGAAATCGTCTCGGATCGAGGCCCGCTGCCCGACCTCGGCGATAGGACACATCTGAAAATGGCCCTGCTCCATGGCAAGCGAATCTCCGAATCGACCGTGCTCTACCGCCTGGCCGACTGGCAGTTCAATCCGGAACATGACGCCGTGCTCAACCTTCGCGGCGACCGCCCGCCGCGCGCCGCCGCCTGCACGACACGAGGCGATCGCACCGTACTGGCGATTCAATACGACGAGAACTTCGTCGACATCTTCCGCTTCCAGAGCAACATCGTGGAAAAAAGCGGCATGTTCTACTCGAAGGATGACGGCTTCATTCACTGGACCGAACGCCTGCGCCGGCGAGACTGACGAGTACGTGTCTTGAAAGCGATGCAGCTCATCGTGCCACGACCGATCGACGATCGGCCGTTATCGCTTGTCGACGCGCCGCCGCCGCGGCCCGGCCCGCGCGACGTGCTGATCCGCGTCGCCGCGTGCGGCGTCTGTCACACCGATCTGCATCTAGTCGAGGGCGAACTGCCGATGGAGGGTTCGCCGCGCATTCCCGGCCATCAGGTCGTCGGACGAATCGTGGAGCGCGGTGCGAAGGCACATCGCTTCGAGATCGGCGAACGCATCGGCGTCGCGTGGCTGCACCAGACCTGCGGGACGTGCGACTATTGCCGTGATGGGCGCGAGAACCTGTGCGACGCCGCACGCTTCAGCGGCTGGCACGTCGACGGCGGCTACGCCGAATTCGCGCGCGTGCCTGAGGCGTTTGCGTACGCCATCCCGGATGTCTTCAGCGACATTCAGGCCGCACCGCTGCTGTGCGCCGGAATCATCGGCTACCGCGCGTTGCGCCGCGCGGAAGTGCGGCCGGGGCAGCGGCTCGGACTTTACGGCTTCGGCGCGTCCGCGCACCTGGCGATCCAGATCGCGCGGCGCTGGAATTGCGAGGTCTTCGTTTTTTCGCGCAGCGAGACGCACCGCGAACTGGCTCGGCGCCTGGGCGCTGCCTGGACCGGCCCGGCCGATGACACGCCGCCGGCGCCGCTGGATTCCGCGGTGATCTTCGCCCCCGCCGGCAAGCTGGTACCGCTGGCTCTGCGCTCCCTGGCTCGCGGCGGCACACTGGCGCTGGCGGGCATCCACATGTCGGCGATTCCCGCGCTCGATTACGCCGAGCACCTTTACGGCGAGCGCACGCTGCGCAGCGTCGCCAACGCCACGCGCCGTGACGGCGAGGAGTTCCTCGCGTTGGCGGCGCAAGTACCGATTCATGTCGCGGCTCAGACGTTCCCGCTGGATCAGGCCAACACGGCGCTGCAACTGCTGAAGTGTGGCGGCATCGACGGCGCGGCGGTCCTCCAGATTCCGTCGGATTAAGCCCCATTCGGATTGGAACGTGGATTGCAGGATTCGGCACTCGTGAAAGGCAATCTCACGGTGCGCGTATCATGACAATTCAATACCACGATGTGTTCCGGCGATCCCTGTCCGATCCGGAGGGCTTCTGGGCCGAAGCGGCCGAAAGCGTGCATTGGTTCCGCCGTTGGAACCGCGTGCTCGATCGCTCGCACGCGCTGTTCTATCGCTGGTTCGAAGGCGGCGTCCTCAACACCTGCTACAACTGCCTCGACCGCCACGTCGACGCCGGACGCGGCGAGCAGGCGGCGCTGATCTACGACAGCCCCGTGACGGCGACCAAGCGGCGACTGAGTTATCGAGAACTGCGCGACCGCGTGGCCGTATTCGCCGGCGCCCTCAGGCGCCAGGGCGTCGTCGCCGGCGACCGCGTCGTCATCTACATGCCGATGATCCCCGAAGCGGTCGTGGCGATGCTCGCCTGTGCGCGGCTGGGCGCGATTCACTCGGTCGTATTCGGCGGATTCGCGCCGCGCGAGCTGGCCACGCGCATCGACGACGCCCGGCCAAAGCTGATCGTTTCGGCATCGTGCGGCATCGAGCCGAACCGCGTGGTCGAATATAAACCGCTGCTCGACCAGGCCATCGAAATGTCGTCGGCGCGGCCCGAACGCTGCATCATCGTCCAGCGTCCGCAGGCGCAGGCCATGCTCAAGCCCGTGCGCGACGTGGAATGGCAAGACGCGATCGACAACGCGCCGCCGGCGGAGTGCGTGCCCGTCGCGGCGACCGCTCCGCTTTACATCCTGTACACGTCCGGCACGACCGGCGTTCCGAAGGGCGTTGTGCGCGACAACGGCGGCCACGCGGCGGCGCTGACGTGGAGCATGAAGCACATCTACGGCGTCGAACCGGGCGAGGCCTATTGGGCGGCGTCGGATATCGGCTGGGTGGTCGGCCATTCATACATTGTCTACGGCCCGCTGCTGCGCGGGTGTACGACCGTGCTCTACGAAGGCAAGCCCGTCGGCACGCCCGATCCCGGCGCATTCTGGCGCGTCGCGTCGGAACATCGCGTCAACGTCCTGTTCACCGCGCCGACGGCGCTGCGCGCCATCAAGCGCGAAGACCCGGCCGGAGCGTACATAAAGCGATACGACTTATCCGCTTTTCGCACGCTGTTCCTGGCCGGCGAACGCTGCGATCCCGACACGCTGCTGTGGGCAGGCCGAGTGCTCGACCGACCCGTGATCGACCACTGGTGGCAGACCGAAACCGGCTGGGCCATCGCCGCCAACTGCGCGGGGCTGGGCATGCTGCCGGTCAAACCAGGTTCAGCCGGCGCGGCGGTTCCCGGCTACGACGTGCGCGTGCTGGATGATGCGGGGTCGTCCGTGCCCGCCGGTACGATCGGAAACCTGGTGATTCACCTGCCGCTGCCGCCGGGCTGCCTGCCGACGCTGTGGAATAACGACGAGGGTTATCGCCAATCGTACCTGAGCCAGTTCGAGGGCTGCTACGCGACCTCGGATGCCGGCTACATCGACGACGAGGGCTACGTGTTCGTCATGTCGCGCACCGACGACATCATCAACGTCGCGGGACATCGGCTTTCGACGGGCGGCATCGAGGAAGTGATTTCGGCGCATCCGGACGTAGCCGAGTGCGCGGTGGTCGGCGCGGCCGACGCGTTGAAAGGCGAAGTGCCGCTGGGCCTGGTCGTGCTCAAGGCTGGAGCGAATCGACCGGGCGAGACGATCGTCAAGGAGCTGATCGGCCGCGTGCGCGAGAACATCGGGCCGGTGGCTGCGTTCAAGACGGCGGTCATCGTCGATCGACTGCCCAAGACGCGCTCGGGCAAGATATTGCGCGGCACGATCAAGCGCATCGCCGACGGCGCCGAATACGCCGTTCCCGCCACGATCGACGATCCGGCGATTCTGGACGAAATCAAGCGATCGCTCGGGCAGGTCGGATACGCGCGCGGCGGCAAGCCTTCCGCTTAGCGTGTCCGGCGTGTGCGAGGGCGGCACGTCTGCCCCGAGCGTGCCGATTCGCCGGTTGCGCCCGCCGAAAGCCAACAGCCTTCGCGATGATCGAAACAGTGCGGGGGTGACTTCGCTCGGCCGCCAATCTATACTGGCAACGATGTGTTCACCGGCTTCCTGCGGACATGGATCACCCTCGGCCGTCGCCACACAACGCGTGCGGAAGCGCGTTGGTCGGGCAGGCCGCCTCATCTACGCCTTTGCATACTTCTTATCTCTGTTCATCGTCCTGGCGTGCACCGCGAGCAGGGCAGGCGCTCAGCCGAAAGCGCCCGCGACGCAGGTCGCCAGCGTCTCGCCGTCGGTGGTCATTTACCTGATTGACACGCTGAGGGCCGATCGCGTCGGCGTCTATGGGTGCAAGGACGGCCTGACACCGAAACTGGACGCGCTGGCGGCCGAATGTGTGACATTCGACCAGGCTTATTCCGCGGCGCCGTGGACGCTTCCTTCGATCGCATCGCTTTTCACATCGACGTTCCTGACCGAACACGGACTGGTGACGACTTCGTCGGTACAGCCGGAGGACCTGAAAACGCTGGGGCAGATTCTGGCGACTCGAGGCTACCGCTCGGCCGTCTTCACGGCCAACGCATGGTCGAACTGGATTGCCGACGCAAAGCGCGGTTATCCGAGATGCTTTGTCCAAAAGCCTGTTTACGACTGGAACCGCTGGCAGGAATGGTTCCGGCGTGAAGCGAAGCCGCCTTTTCACGCCTACGTACATACCATCGAGCCGCACATTCCCTACTCGGCTCCGCTGGAGTTCATCAACCGCTTTGGCCCGATCACCGAAGAGGAACGCAAGGCCGCCAACGCAACGATTCGCAACTACACGAAAAACCGGTTGCACCTGGACGATCAGCGCGAGAGCACGCTGTCGCACTTCAGCGAAGAACTCGCGACACGGGAAGCCGAGGCGATGGCGCCGCTGCCGGCCATGAGCACGACGATTCGACTGTTGTATGACGCGAACGTGGCGTGGGCGGATGAGAATCTGGGGCGATTTGTTCAGTATTTGAAGGACCAGGGCCGCTGGGACGACTGCTTGTTCGTGCTGCTCTCCGATCACGGCGAGGAATTCGGCGAGCACGGCGGCTGGATGCACGGGCAATCGCTGCACGAGGAACTGCTGCGCGTGCCGCTGTTGATCCACTTTCCGCGCGGCGAGTTCGCCGGAACGAGAATGAAGGAGATCGCCAGTCTCGTCGATGTGATGCCGACGATCCTGGATTACATGGGATGTCGCGCAGAACAGGCGGAATGCCGCGGCCGAAACTGGCTGCCGGTGCTGCGCGGCGAAACCATAGCCTCCGATAGCAACGCGGCGCGCGTAGTCGCCGTGCGGCACAACACCTCGCGGTCGGATCACCTGCATCGAAAAACGCGTGGAACGCTGAACATCGCGGTGCGCGAAGGACCGTGGAAAGCGATCTGGAATGTCGATCTGGATTCGCTGGAGTTGTATCACCTGCAGCGCGATCCCCGCGAGCAGGCCAATCTGGCGTCGGCCGATGAAGAGACGGCCAAACGCCTGTTGACCGTGGCCAAGCGGTTCATGAAGAACGAAAAACGCCGCGCGCCCGGCAGGGTTGCCGAGAAACTGGATCGCAAATCGGAAGAGAACCTGCGTGAGCTGGGATATCTCGGCGACGAGACCGACGATGAAGATGACGAGAAAGGTAAAGAACGCAAGCGGCCGTGATCCGCTGGGGATTCGTACTCACGTACGAGCGACGAGTCACGCCGGCGATTCCGATTGATGAAACTCAGGGAAAGGCCGGCGGTCCGACCGTGTTCTAAAGTCATGTCGGCGTAACGATGATCGCCCGCGGCCGCGTCGGGCAGTAAAGCTGGCACACGCCGCAGCCGACGCAGCCCTCGCCCAGCCGCCCATTCTCGGGATCATCCTCCGGCGCCAGCACGCGAACGCGGCCATCTTCGATTCGAATCGCCGTTGCGCCCAGCGGGCAGCGGTCGATGCAGATCCTGCAATCCTCATCGTTGCTGCGCAGACACTTGGTGTGATCGACGACGGCCAGACCCATTCGGATTTCCAGCCGGCCCACCAGGCGCAGCGCACCGCTCGGACATGCCTTCATGCAGGCCAGCTCGTCGCATACGACACATGCCGCCACGTTGGCATCGACGAATGGCGTGCCGTCGATTGGCTCGCCGGCGGGCGGATGCAGCGCAATGGCATGCGCCGGACAGGCATCGGCGCATTGACCGCATCGCAGGCAGGTTTCGAGAAACGCATTTTCCGGCAGCGCCCCCGGCGGACGCATCAGCGTGCGATCCTGCGGCAGCAGGTGGGGGAAGCGATCCTCGAGGTACTGCACGAGCGGCCCGAGCATTCGACCCACGCCGGCCGCAAAGAAGCGGCGACGATCATGCGGAGGAAGCTCTTCGATGGGCCGTTGTGCCATAATGTGACATCCCCAATCGTCCGATCTATACTGGATCAATGCGCTTCACATTATATCGAGCAAGGGAGTGGAAACCGTCGCGCGTGCCGCGCCCTGCGATGGTCAACGGAACTGAATACTCCGGGACGAGTGCTCGTGCGGTCGCTGCTGTCGCCAACTTGCTCGTTTTCGCCGCCGGCGTGGCGACGTGGACCTCGGCTGGATCGCCGGTCGTACGGGCGCAGTCAAGTCCGCCTTCGACGCAACCCGCGCACCGCACGCCTTCGGTCGTCATCTACCTGATTGACACGCTGCGGGCCGATCGCGTCGGCGTCTACGGCAGCAAGGACGGCCTGACTCCGAAGATGGACGCGCTCGCCGCAGAGTGCGTTCTGTTCGAGCAGGCTTCCGCCGCGGCGCCGTGGACGCTTCCTTCGATCACGTCACTGTTCACGTCGACTTTTTTGACCGAGCACGGCATGGGAACGACCGCTTCGGCCCTGCCGGACGAATTGAAAACGCTGGGACAGATCCTGGCGGCGCGCGGCTGTCGTTCCGCAGTTTTCACCGCCAACGCCTGGTCCGGCCGCATCGCCGACGCAAAGCGGGGCTATCCGCGATATTTCGTCCAGAAACCGGTCTATGACTGGAACCGCTGGCAGGAGTGGTTCTCGCGCGAGGCCAAGTCCGCCTTCCACGCCTACGTCCACACAACCGAGCCGCACATTCCCTACTCGGCGCCGCTCGACTTCATCAACCGGTTCGGCCCCGTCACCGAGGAACAGCGCAAGGATGCGAACGAAAAGATGTTCAACTACGTGCGCAACCGGCCGCACGCGTTCGACCGCCGCGAAAGCACGCTGACCCAATTCAGCGAAGAACTGGCGGCCATCGAAGCCGAGGCCATGGCGCCGCTGCCGGCCATGAGCACCACCATTCGCGTGCTGTATGACGCCCACGTCGCATGGGCTGATGAAAACCTCGGTCGGTTCGTTCAGTATCTCAAGGATCAGGGCCGCTGGGACGATTGCCTGTTCGTACTGCTCTCCGATCATGGCGAGGAGTTCGCCGAGCACGGCGGCTGGATGCACGCGCAATCGCTGCACGAGGAACTGCTGCACGTGCCGCTGATGATCCACTTTCCGCGCGGCGAGTTCGCCGGAGCGAAAATCAGCGACCCGGCCAGTCTCGTCGACGTGATGCCCACGATTCTCGACTACATGGGCTGCCGCGCCGAACTCGCGCAATGCCGCGGACGGAGCTGGCTGCCGCGCCTGCGCGGCGAACCGGCGGCGCCTGATGCGAGCACGGCGCGGGTTGTCGCCGTGCGGCACAACACGTCACGAGCGGACCATCTCTTTCGAAGGACCCGCGGAAATCTGAACATCGCGGTTCGCGAAGGACCGTGGAAGGCCATCTGGAATGTCGATCTGGATTCGCTGGAGTTGTATCACCTGCAGCGCGATCCGCGCGAGCAGGCCAATCTGGCGTCGGCCGATGAAGAGACGGCCAAACGCCTGTTGACCGTGGCCAAGCGGTTCATGAAGAACGAAAAACGCCGCGTGCCCGGCAGGGTTGCCGAGAAACTGGATCGCAAATCGGAAGAGAACCTGCGCGAACTGGGCTACCTTGGCGACGATGCCGGCAATCGCGGCGAGAAGGAGAACCGGCGGCAGTAGGGGGGCGTGACCGTCGAAGGTCGAAATGGATGAGAGCTGCATGCGCTTCCGCGTGGCAAGCGCGCTTCCGTGCGGGTGGACAGACGGGCCCCGAATCAGGCGGAAATGAAGGCGTGACCGAATTGAATGTGATTGGCAAAAACTGCGGGTTTGATCGGCCGATACGAATCCGGCGCGGGCGGGCGACGTTACACGTATCGTGCATCGCCTTCTTCATTGTGTCCTGCGGATGTCGCAACTCCACTCCGCCCGGTCCGCGCGAAGTCAAACCCGTTCCCGCCAAGGTCGCCCAGGTTGCACGCCCCGCGCCCGTGATCATCTATTTGATCGACACGCTGCGTTTCGATCGCGTCGGCGCCTACGGACACGCCGGCGGCCTCACACCGCACATGGACGACCTCGCGCTCGAGTCCGTGCTGTTCGAACAGGCCTACGTGACCGCGCCATGGACCCTGCCGTCGGTCGTGTCGATCTACACCTCGACCTTCCCGACCGAGCACGGCGTGACGCACATGAAGTACAAGCTCGATCCCGCAACCCGCCCGCTGGGCGTGCTGCTCGCCGAACGCGGTTACGTCAATAACTCGTTCGTCGCCAACGCCAAGTCCAAGTACGCGGTCGGCCCGGCGTGGGGCTATCAGGCGTTTAATATCTGTAAACAGATATTCGATTTCGACGCGGTGGGGGCCTGGATCGACCAGCACCGATCCGGCCGCATGCACCTCTACCTGCACACGACCGAGCCGCATCTGCCTTTTGTTGCGCCGATCGAATTCGTGCAGCGATACGCTCCGATCACCGAAGAACGGCGCGCCGCCGTTAACGAGGCCTTCCAGAACTACGTCGACAACCGCTGGCACGGCGGCAAGGACAAGGAGGGCAAGCCCAGGGACTGGCAGAAGGACTATGCCGAGATCGAACTGGCCGCGATGAACCGCCTGGCCGCGCTGGCCGACGACGTGCGCGCTCTGTACGACGTGCACGTCGCCTGGTCCGACGCGAATCTCGGCCGCACCATCGCCGATTTGCGCCAGCGCGGTCTGTGGGAGGATTGCCTGTTTGTGCTCCTGGCCGATCACGGCGAGGAACTGGGCGACCACGGCGGCTGGCTGCACTGCGTTTCGGTCTACGAAGAGTTGATCCGCGTGCCGTTCATGATCAAGTTCCCACGTGCGGAGTTCGGCGGGACGCGCGTGCCGGAGCCGATCAGCCTGATCGACCTGGCGCCGACGATTCTCGACTACCTCGGCGCCCCGGATGACGCCGCCGGCTTTCGCGGAAAGAGTCTGCTGCCAAGGCTGAAAAATCCCGCCGCCTCCCAGGCCGCGCCGGAACCGATGGCCCTGGCCATTCGCAACAGCACGCCCAAGGACGATCACCTGCACAACAAGCGCCGCGGCCTGACGAACCTGGCCGTCCGCGAGGGGACTTGGAAGGGCGTCTGGAACGTCGAGTTGAACACGTTTGAGCTGTACGACCTGTCGAGCGATCCGGGCGAACAGCGCAACGTCAGCGCCGAGAAGCCCGAGGTCCGCGACCGGCTTGAGAAGTTCGCCCGCACGTGGATGCGGAATGAGAAGAAGCGCGCCGTCGCGCACGTCGGCGGCCCGCTTGACGCCGAGACGTTGCGAAACATGAAGGACCTGGGCTATATGGGCGACGAAGAACTGGACCACGAAGAGCCGAAACGTTAGATGCCATGTTTCTCGAGTGTTGGCGAGTGGCTTCGACCTTGGACGAGCGGTATTGTCGCGCCCCCTTGCGAGCCGGCGCTGCGGTCCGCATCACGCGGCACGAGTGTGCCTGGCTATGTCGCACCGTGCCCGGGCGCAATAGACGTGCCTGAATTGAGGGAGCGGAACTCCTGATATTTGTTCGACTTTCGACTTTCAACTTTCGACTTTTTCTTTATGGCCCGCCCCGTCGATGACGAAACGATCGCGACCGCCGAAAACGTCTTTCGCGAATACCTGCGCGATCGCGGCTTGAAGTACACCTACGAACGGCAGGTGCTGCTCCAGGCGGTCATGCGTCACGACGGGCACTTCGAGGCCGAGGAGCTGTTGCTTCGCCTGCGCCAGCAGGGCCTGCGCGTGGCCAAGGCCACGATCTATCGCACGCTTCCGCTGCTGGTCAATTGCGGCATCGTCAAGCAGGTGCAGCTTTCCAACAAGCAGACGCACTACGAGCACACTTACGGCCAGGACCCCCACGATCACATGATCTGCCGGCGCTGCGGCCGGATCATCGAGTTCGATAGCGAAGACGTGATGCGCCTGCGGACGATGATCGCCGCGCGACACAGCTTCTACGCCTTGTCGCACCGACTGGCGATCACGGGATTGTGCGAGGCCTGTGTGAAAAGTTGTCCGGTCGCCCTGCCGCCGCTCCAGTTACAGCCCGCCGCCGCCTCTCGCCGCGGCCGGCCGTAGGTTCCGCCGTGCGGACCGCTGCACACCGTAGGGTTTGCCGTGTGGACCGAGACTCCGCGTGACACGGGCTTGCAGCCCGCGTTGATCCCGGGCCGCATTTATCCGAGCCCCAAGCGCAAGCGCCGGGGGCACCCGCTCAATGTGCGTGTACCGCAGCGCTGTCGCTTGCGGCTCGGATTGATCCGCGTGCCACGCGCGTGCGGTCCGTGTACCACAGCCGCCCTCGGCTGCGGCCCACCGCTCAACACATTGCCGCGTACGTGAAAAACGCCAGCGCCAGTATGCGCGCCCGATTGCGAAAGAATGTCTCGATGGCCCCGAGCATGGTCCACCCCTCCCGATGTCTGACGGCCTCATCAGGCCCGGGCGTCCGATCCGTTCTAACGGCCGGCGCCGATTTCGTCGATGCCGGATGAACCAGATCGTCCGCCGCAAGGAACCGCCGACCGCTTGGGTAGTGACGGTTCCGCCGCTTGGAAAGCTGGCAATCCGTGCGCGGGCGATTCCGCGCGAAGTGCGTCCGGAAATCGGTTACGTAAGTAGCGCCGCGATGAAGGCTTACGACCAGGCGACCACGCCATGAAACCAGCGCGGGTCGTGACGATCGTAACGTCGGGCTGCCGCCGCACAACGGCGTGTTTCCCGATGCGGTGCGCCTCGCTTCACAAGCCGTTGGTGCGAAGCGGGTTACGCTGTATGATGCCGGCCTGCGACGCCAGCGCGGATCGCTGAAGCGTCGAACCGCAGAGCGGCGGAGTCCGCAGCGAGATTATCGCGAGTGTCGGCCCATAAGAACGTGTGTGAAATCGCAGTGGGCCCGAACCGCGGCCGTGACGGAGAGGCGGAAAACGCCCCTCGCGCGCGGTCGCGCTTTTTGTTCCGAACCGCGAACGTGAGCGAGCGGCGCGATGCGTTCAGGAATTTGGAGACGCACGCCGCGGCCTGCTGGCCACGTAACGCGCTCTCACACATGTTCCCGACAGCGGGGAGGCAACGGCACGGAAGATTCAGGCGCGCGTTTGGGGCGCCCGCCGTCTCCGCGATGGGGTGGACCCTGGCGCCGAGCGCACAGGACGTGTGCGAGCGAACGGCATGAGGCGGCCGCGCCGCGTGAGCGCGGAATCATCCGACAACTCATCGCAGGAATGGGACAGGTCAATACCGAAGCAGCAAACATGGCTAAAGACGCGAGCACCATGGAAAAAATCGTCGCGCTGTGCAAGCGGCGCGGCTTCATCTTTCAGTCGAGCGAAATCTACGGCGGCATCAACGGCTTCTGGGATTACGGGCCGCTGGGCTGCGAGCTGAAACGCAACATCAAGGATGCCTGGTGGAACGACATGGTCCTGCACCCGCCCATCGGCCCCGACGGCCGCGAGGTGACGATGGTCGGCGTCGATTGCTCGATCATCATGAACCCGAAGGTGTGGGAAGCCAGCGGCCACGCGACGGGGTTTGCGGATCCGATGAGGAAATGCCCGGCATGTGGTCACTTTGTTCGGTCCGACCAGTTGTGGGAAATGCTGGCGACGAGTTCGAAGTGGATGGATTCACTGATCCAGGAGTTCACGCCTGTCACCGGGGAGTATGACACTCCGCGATTGTTGAAATGGGCGAAGGGCAAGGGTCAGCGGCTGGCGCCGAATCTCGCGCTAGTCCGAAATCCGGAGGTCACGTTGGCGTGGCTGGCCACGCGCATCAACGGCCAACCCGACGCGCCGCCAACACTTCAGGAATTCACAAGCTACATTGCCACCGAGCAACTGCACGCAACCGGTTTGCAGGACCCCTGTCCGCGGTGTGGTGGTCCGCTCGGCGAAGCGTCTCCGTTCAAACTGATGTTTGAAACCTATACCGGCGTGGAGCAGAACGCGGACGCGAAGGTATTCCTGCGCCCGGAAACGGCGCAAGGGATATTCGCCAACTTCAGGAACGTATGTGACTCAACGCGAGTAAAGGTCCCGTTCGGAGTCGCCCAGGTCGGCAAGGCCTTCCGCAACGAGGTAACACCGCGCAACTACACCTTCCGCTCGCGTGAGTTCGAGCAGATGGAGATCGAGTTCTTCTGTCACGACCGCGACAGCATGAAATGGTGGGAATTCTGGCGCGACGTGCGAATCAACTGGTACCAGGCGCTCGGCCTGACCGGCGAGAAGCTCCGGCCGCGCAACCAGACCGACAAGGAACTGGCCCACTACAGCAAGGCCTGCACCGACATCGAGTACCTCTTCCCGTTCTCCGACGAGCCGCAGGAACTGGAGGGCGTCGCCCATCGCGGCTGCTTCGACCTGACGCAGCACCAGACGCACAGCGGCAAGGACATGAGCTACTTCGACGATGAGACCAAGGAGAAATACGTCCCAACCGTCATCGAGCCTTCGGCCGGCGCCGACCGCGCCACGCTGGCGTTCATCTGCGACGCCTACACCGAGGACCCCGCGCGCGCCTCGCCCGAGTTTCTCAAGCTGCACCCGCGCCTCGCCCCGATCAAGGCCGCCGTCTTTCCGCTCGTCAACAAGGACGGCCTGCCCGAGATCGCCGAGGCCATCTTCCGCGACGTGCGCAAGCGCTGGCCGGCGCAGTACGACGCGAAGCAGAGTATCGGCAAGCGCTACGCCCGCATGGACGAAGCCGGCACGCCTTTCTGCTTCACAGTCGATGGTCAGACGAAGGAAGACGGCACGGTCACGGTGCGCGATCGCGACACGGCGGAGCAGGTGCGGATTGACAAGTCGCGCGTGGTGGAGTTCCTGCGGGAGAAGTTGTGAACCGCCGGACCGCTGCCGAGGCGGATTCCCACTGAATACACTTCCTCGGGATGGATTCCGGCGTTCGGTTTTGATACGATTTTCTTTAGCTCGGCAGCAGACGCATGTCGCTGCTCGCCGACTTTCGGGCTGACGCGCCACTCGTCGCGATTCGGGCGGATACAACACTTTTCTGAGTCTCAACCGGAGGGCTAGGCCATGCGCGCACGGCAGTTCACGATGTTTATTGTTGGGTTGATCACCGTGACGATGACTACGGGCAAGACCGCCGCGGATCAGGGTCCTGTCCCCGAAGGGCTGTCGGCGTCGGACTGGTCGAGCATCCGGGCGGCGTATGAGGGGAATCGTCATGCGGCGTTTGCCGTCGAAGATGGCTACGTCGCGCTCAATCCGGGCCAGCAGTGGCGGACGCGCTTTGACGGGCGCGGTTTCGTGGTCACGCCGGATGCGGGTGGATGGACGTGGGGGTTGGAACTGGTCGGCTACGGCCGCGGCGGCGAGGAGCGGGCCGCAACGCGCCCGGCATGCGTCGATGCGCAGGGCCAGCGGGTGGAGTACGAATGGGACGCTGCGCTCACACAGTGGTACGTCAACGACGCCCGCGGGCTGGAGCACGGATACACAGTGCATCAGCGGCCGGATTCGTCCGCCCTCCGGGCGGAGAAATCGGGAGGTCCTCTTCCAGTGGCTGAAGCCACTGGCAACCATCGTGTGCCCTGCGGGCGAAAACCCGGCCGCGACTCACGAGGAATGTCCAGCCGCGGCTCGGGGCGAGAATCCGGCTGCGACTCAGTCCGACGTCGTATGCATGTAGTCCTGCCGCTGTAAACCGCGCACCATTCTCGGTCGCGTGTCATGGACAATTCGCGCCGAGCAGGCAATCGACGAACGCCTGCACGTCGTCGCCATCCACGCGCGAAGCGCCGCCGCCGTCGATGTCGCCGTTGACGTTGGCGGTGTAGGACTCGCAGGCGGAAAGCGGCTGGGCGCTCAACAGGGCATCGACGAACAGCGGCACGTCAGCGGCGTTGACGATCTGGTCGCAGTTTATGTCGCCGCGCGGACAGTCCGGTCCCCGGCGGGCAAAGCAGGGGGTTGCGCTGCCGCCGGCGGTCGAGGACATTCCGCCGGCGATCAGCTCGCTGTTACGAATCGTTAGGGCGTTCACCGGCCAAGAAGAGCGATTCAACAAATCATGAATAATTGCCCGCGCGCGACCGGCGACGGTCAGCCGAAAAGCGGTCGCAATCGGACAACGCCTTCACGGCAAGACGACGGAAGGCTCGACCCGCTGGGGTGGGGATTCCGTCACTTCAACTCGATGCATGCGAGTTAACTTTCTATGGCTTATAAGGTCGCGACGACGACGCGATCGCCACGACGTATCGACTACTCGCCAAACTTGACCCACCTCCCGCCCACGCCTATGTTTCCCCTTGATAATTTGCCGAGTCCTGCACATGCAGGAGCGGGGGACCCGATTTCCTGGGGCGAGTCGCCGCATGGCGATGGGCATGCTCTTCCGCCCAAGCCCGTCAGCTAACCTCGCAGGCGTGGAAGAGGAGAACCTCTCGGGCGTCCCGAAGGCCATCCTCCGGTCATCGGGAGAAGCTCCATGTTCGCTGGCTCGTCCGGCGTCCGCGAGTGGTTTGAAAATGCCGTCGCAACCTTCAAGCGCAACGTCGTCCATCCCCTTCGCCGCGTCTTTCATTTTGTCCTGCTGCTGCCGCCGCCGCGACTGCTGCTGATCGGCTACGCCTCGTATATCGCGGCCGGCTGGGTACTGCTGTGCCTGCCGTTTGCCCAGCGGCAGGGGAGCGCCGCCGCGCTGGATCATCTGTTCATCGCAACGTCGGCGGTATCGACAACGGGTCTGACCACAATCAGCGTGGCGAAAGCGTACACGTTTTTCGGCCAACTGGTCGTGCTGATGCTGATCCAACTGGGCGGCATCGGCTACATGACGATCGGCTCGTTCGTGATTCTCTCACGCAGCGAGTCGCTGCCAACGCTGCGCGAGAACGTGGGGCGATTCGTCTTTTCGCTGCCCGATTCGTTCCGGCTGGACAAGTTCGTCCGCTCGGTCGTGACGTTCACGTTGGCGATCGAAGGACTGGGCGTCCTGGCGCTGTACCCGCTCTTTCGCAATGCGGGCGTCGAGGCGCCCTTCTGGAATGCGTTGTTCCACAGCGTCTCGGCCTTCTGCACGGCCGGCTTCGGCCTGTTCGACAACAGCTTCGAGTCCTACACGAGCCATTTCTGGATGAACGCGGTGATCGGCGTGCTCAGCTACCTCGGGGCGGTCGGCTTCATCGTCTGCGTCGATGCGTGGCGCATGCTGACGCGCAGGGTCCGCCAGATGACGCTGACCAGCCGGATCATCCTGTGGATGACATTCTGGCTGTCGGTGGGGGGGACGGCGGTGTTGTTTCTGGTCGAGCCGTCGATCCGCGTGCTGCCGGCGCATGAACGCCTGATGGCGGCCGCGTTTCAGTGCATGACGGCCATGACGACGGTCGGCTTCAACACCGTTCCGATCGCCGGGCTGTCGAAGGCGGCGGTGCTGACGCTGATCGTGCTGATGGTCATCGGCGCCTCGCCTTCGGGCACGGGCGGTGGCGTGAAATCGACGAGCGTGTCGGTGCTACTGGGGTTCATGTCGGCGGCGGTGCGCGGCCGGACCGAAGTGACGTTCTGGGGCCGCCCGATCCCGCCGGCACGCGTGGTGGCGGCAATCGCGAACATCGGTTTCTACACGCTGTCGCTGTTGGCAGGGGCGTTCTTCCTCGACTTGCTCGAGCCGGCCCCCTTCGATCAGTGCTTTTTCGAGGCCGCTTCGGCCCTGGGCACGGTGGGGCTGAGCATGGGCATCACGGCGGGACTGACAAGCCTAGGAAAAGTGCTGGTAGTCGCGATGATGTACGCCGGCCGCGTCGGACCGCTGACGCTGGCAATCGCCCTGTTCGCGCCGCCGGGCGAGCCGGTCGAGGATACGGATCGGGATGTCGCGGTGTGACTGTGCCGGCAATAAGCGTGTGACTATTTACCGCGTGGCTGTGGATCGCGACGCCATTGATGAATCGCTGCATAGAAGGCGGCCTTGAAAGCCGTCCAGCGCGTAAAGCGCAACTGACGCTCGACGTGAAATAGGGAGTGGCGCACCGGGGTCGCACATTCCGGGCAGCACGAAGAAACAGCAATGCCCGCAATTATGTAGCCGCATTTGACACATTGCGGCACGACTTCGCGCCAGCCCGGCCCGTCGGGCGGACCCGCATAGCGCGACGCGGCACGACGGAGCACCCTAAGCCACCACCAGACGAACAAGAGAGTTCCTGCCGCCGCCAGCGGCCAAAACAACTGCGGCTCCGCGGGCAGTGAAGTGACTGGCTCGGCCAGACTACTTACGTTGTAATCGATGTGTGCAGACCTGAAATGCACGACGACCGTCCAGCCAATGCAAAACGGAATGAGCATTAACATGCTCCATAAGACCAGGCGCATGCATCTGGAAAACAACAGCCCGAGTCGTTCTCCCGCGGCGGCGAAAGGCATGAGGCACACGCTGCCTAAGAGCACAACAAGCACCGGCACGTAAACAAGTGTGCCCGCACCTCTCCCGCCACCGGTGCGCTGCGATGTCATCCCGTGAATCATCGTTACGAGCGCAGCAAATGGAGCGCGCAGTCGTTCAGAATACGTGAATTGCGCTCGAGGTGGGGGTATGTGAAGGGTGAAACCAGCAGGACTGCCAGCGCTGTAGCCGGTTGTGACGAGCAACCCATGGCTGAGAATACCGAACCCGACGACCCAACCCAGGACCGCGGCGAGAATCGCCGGTCGCCAGCCCGCGGCGGCAAGTCGAACGCCAAGTCGTCTCGGCATGCACCAAAGGCCGATGGCGGCGATCGGCAGCAGCAGGGCGTGCGGCGCACTGATTCTCTCAAGCGTGACGCTGCACGCCGGCAGCAATGAATGCGGAACCGTTTCCTGGGCGTCGACGATGGGTGTCGGAAGGGGCGGAATCACGACTCAATGTCTTCCAATTCAATTTCGGACCATAGCTGAGCGCTGCGCACATGTTCGAATACAACATCGCGGCCTTCGTCGGACGTGCTGGCAGGCTCAGTCATTCGTCGAAATCGGCCGCCATTATCAACAAGGTCGGCGCCCACGGAGTACAAGACAAAATCGTCGCCGGTCTTCGTAGGCGCGTATCGAATCGGTTGACCGTCGAGTGGATCGAGCGGTACGTCGTGCAGATAGCTGTCCACAAGGTCGTGCAGGGAGTCAGGGTAGTTACCGTGCTCATGGCGATATGCGGACAATGCGACGGCGGCGATTGCTGCCTGCCGGTCGGCGCGCAATCGGTAGTACCATCGGTGCTCGGACTCCATGCGACCGGCGATTGACAGATACCAAATGGGACCGTCCAGCCAATTTAGAGGTTGTTGTGCCTCTACGGCCATGAGCCGGGCCTGCCCCACGTCGTAGGGCTCGTTGTCAATTTCCACAAGCACTGCCTCCATGTCGTCAATCTTCGCAGCAACGGTCCTTCGACTGTTGAATATTGTCGAGAACAAGTTCCACGCACCGCAGCGCACAACGCTCGCTTGACGAACATCCCAGACCATGCTGTCAAGATGGCTCAAAGCCAGCCAGCCGTTGCCGTCTGAGTCAAGTGTGTACGTACAATCCAGCGCATGGCGCCACATCGCAACATGCACTTGCACCATTCGCATCCACAGTGTTTCACCAGAAGCCTCGCCGCCGGCCATCGCTTCCAGTATGCGAGCGGCCTGTACCCGCGAGAGCGGGTGCTCAAAACACATGACCTGCATTTCTTGCACAGCCAATTGCTCGCACCCAATACCGACCATGATAAGCAAGCGGTCACCCGAATTGCAGCAGATCCCCGACAATCGCAGCACGCTCAGCAGATTGTCGATCGCCGCATCGACGTCACCGCGCCCGGTGTGCTGATATCGCGAGCGCGCGACCAGTAAATCCACCGCGCGTCGCAGGTCGGCGGCACGCTGGGACGACAGGCGGCATCCTCCCGGAGACAGGGCCGCAAAGCGCGAGAGGGCGGCTTTGACCTCGGGCGACTCCAGAAACGCGATCACGGCCCGCATGTGCGGCCGAGTCTCCGGCGACCACGGACCGTCGCAAATTCGCGAAGGGTTAATCGGGCCGCTCGGTGTGCCGGCCCACTTTTTCCCCGGCGGTGGCTCGGGAAGCGACCACGTGGGTTCAGGCGGCAACGAGTTCAGAGCGGAAAGCAGCCCTTCGGTCCGGTCCGTCAGCGGGTCGATCGGAATTCTTGAGATGTAGGTTGCGCCGTGCGATCGGAGCGCAGGCGCGCCATGCCAGCGTGCGGCGGCCAACCAGACTACGGCTACCGCCGCACATACTGGGATTGCGGCGCCGAAGATGCGCCTTGCACGGTGCCGACGTGGATGCATCATTCCTTCCGCGCCGCCGCCATCTTCCAGCGGCAGCTTACGCTTGTGCGTTCAGCGACGATCGATGCTATCTGAATTGTACTGCCATGCAGTTAGCGAAGAACAAGGCCCTGCGTCGCGCCCGGACCCGAATTACGGGAGTTCCGAAACGCGACTTGGTGTCCTGTGGTGGGGGCGTCTATGCGCGACGATGTGTGTTCTCGCAAACACGGTGGGATCGCGGGAGGCACCGCCGGTTGGCAGCCCATGGCTCGTCGTCAAGCGTGCTTGCCCGCCTCGGCACTGCAAGTTATACTCTGCCGAGGCCAGATTTCTGAGGAGCCTGGAATAATGAATATCCGTCGCCGCAGCCGCTGGTTGAGCGCCCTGATTCTTGCGGGCGTGCTGATGCTGAACGCCCTGGCCGCTACGGCGCAGGAAAAGATCAGCAATTACGACGAGCAGGGCGATCCCGCTAACGTGAACAAGCTGGAGCTTGAACGTCCGTACAAGGCCTGGGCGCTGATCGGCGTGTTTTTCGTCGGCTGCCTGGCGCTAACGTTCAAGTCCAGCAAGCGGACCCACCTGGACTAATCGGCCGTCGCGCCGCGGCGGATGCCGCACGGCCGCGCGACGCCGACCGCATGAATTCCCGCATTCCCCCAACCGCAGCATCCTCGCTGCAAGGAGGTCGGCATGAGCAAACGCGTGATCGTGATGCTCTTGATCGGTGTCAACGCCGTGCTGTTGACCGTCCTGACGCTGACGGCCGGCCGGCTGCCCGAAGCGCGGGCGCAGGCGGCGCCGCTGGCGTCGAACTATCTGATGGTCGCGGGCGAGATCAACAGCGACCACGACGCCCTCTACATTCTGGACCTGCCGACGCGGGCGATGCACGTGTTTGAGATGGACCGGACGACGCGCAAGCTGGTTCACCTCGATGCGCGCGACCTGAAACTGGATTTCCGTGAAGGTCGGTGATGACTGCGATCGCGCGCCGTGCCGCGGCACGACGCCAATCGTGCGGACCTGTGACCCGCCGCCGCGGCTTGTGGCGGCCGGGAAACCAAAACAGTATTCCCGAGGTTTTCCATGAACCCAATGCATGATGCGGATTCACGATCGCCGTCGCGGTCCACGTTTGCGATCGGCGTGCTTTCGATCACGGCGATGATCCTGCTGGTCGGCGTCCTGGTGGTCTCGGCGATCAACGACCGCGCCCTGGCGATCGGCATGAGCGATCGCGGCGGCGATTACATCGTGGTCACGATGCAGTTCAACAGCGGAACCGAGAACATCGTCATCACCGATGCAGCCGCACAGCGGATGAACGTCTATGCGTACGATCTTTCGACGCGGCGGATGGACATCTGGGACTGGCTGGACCTGAAGCGCCTGCCAACCCGCAACGAGCCGGCGGAACCGCCGAAGCCCGGTCGGCGACCGGGACGAAGATAGCCACCTGCGGCGTAGCACAGCGGTTTGGGGAGTTGGATCGGCGGCGGCTGGGACGGCGGCTCGGATGTCGATGGCCGCCGGACGCGATCCGCGGCGTTTTCAAGCCGGCAATTCGGCTGAGTGCAACATAATATACATTATGAGACGTTGTAGTGGGGGGCTTTCAGGCAGTGCGCCGGGCTGCCCGAAACGCCTATCTCCGGCGGCTGGGCGTGAGCTTGGGCATCCCCCGACTTCCAATGAGCTGCAATGCTGCCGCCACAATGACCAGCAGGTCTGAGCCGGCCCGCGTCATCTCATACCGACTGCGTCCCTGCAATTGAATAAGGCCCACGCGCTCCAGGTGCCGCAGGTGGAAATAGAGCGGGCCGGGTTTTATTGAAACGGCGTCCCTCAGGTCCTTGTGTGACGTCGCGCCGTTCATCAGCGCCTTGACGATGGCCAGCCGACGCGAATGGGCCAGTCCCGCAAGACGTTTGGCGCCACTTAGATTGGACAGTCCGGCGAACAGCTTTTCGCGCGGACGGTTTCCCGGCTGCGCTTCGAATCGTTCGATGCGCCCGCCGCGGACGACCGACTTCCCCGGACCGCAGCGGTTTTCGATCTCAACGTGAACCGCCAGGCCGTAGTGCCGCTGACGGGCGGCTCGACGGCCGGCGCGACCTGACGCCGATTCGGTTCTTGACATCAGAACGCCCCTGTTGTCGCCCTGCCGCGGCCGTGCGGGCGTGGCCGGAGCACGGCGTGCGATTTGCGGTGGTTTTTTTGTATGAATGTGCGTGAGAAAGCTGAACCGCACCGCGAGCTTGAACGCGACGCAAGCCGGGCGCATAAAAGGACCGGCGAAAAGTCGTCGCGAGCAACGACGTGCCCGCCTGCCACGATTTGCCTTGAATCGAAGTTGTCAAACATCGTCTTCGAACCTTGCCGCGGCCTGCAACTCAAGCGATCGCGGCAATCCGCGCGCTGATCACTGGGTTCGCGATCTTCAGTTCTCACGATGGCGTTCGACTCGGCCGGCGGGCGCGGAAGAGGCCACCCAACGGGACGGCAACGGCCGGCGCCTGGATCCCTCTCGGCAACATGAAAGCCCCATCGGGAGTTCCGATGATGGCAATATCGGCAGATTTTCCTCTTCTTCTATAATTATAGAATACCTTCTATATGGTATTCTATAATTCTAGTACAATATGTTATGTATCCCTCTATTGCGGCAACGCGCCGCCCGTACTTGAGTTTCCCAGGGAGCTTTGTGAAGGCCGCCACGCGCCCCATAGGCCCCTACCGCGTGGTCGGCGGAGGCCTGCCTCAGCGCGGCCGAGCACTCCTGGAGGCGCAACGGACGGGCGGAACGCTCGTACCGCCCGAATCCCGTTGGCCCGCCGCTTGCGGAAGCTTCCTCGTGTCACGCCGGCACAAGGATGGATCCTGATCCTCGACGATTCCTCATCCGGCGCGCACCGTTTGGCTGCTGCGATCCTTTATTAACACCCGCCGCTTTGCCGATTCCCCGGCTCCCGCCCCCACCGTGCCAGCGGCCAGGCGAGGCGGATGAACTGTTCGGTCGTCAGGTCGATCGTCTTCCACTTCGGCGAACGCTCCCGATGATGCCGTGCGTAGTCCTCAAGCGACACTCCCCAGAAAGTGTAGACCCGCCCGCCGAACGTGAAGAAATCCGGGTCCCCCGCCGCCGGCGTTTGCTGACCCATCAGCCAGTAGCCGAAAACGAATGCCGCCGTGAACTCCGGACCGAAAAGCGTCTCCCAGCGCTGCAACCCGTCGACATCCGCGCGCGTCACCCAGCACTCCCACCGCCGCCGCCGCTTGCCCGGCCGCACGGCGAATCGCCGGCCCTTGACATCCACCAGGCAGGCCGGCCGACCTTCCGGATAAACAATGTAGTCAAAAGCCTTGACCCCCAGCCGGCCGCGAATCGACGCCCGTACGTCGGAAACCGCGACGAACGTCACGCCCGCGGCGCGCAGGCAGGCCTCGAAGGCGTTCTCGTAATGCCCGCGTCCGGCGATGCGCTGGCTGTCGAGCGTCAGCGGCATGATGAGTCGACAACTTATTCGGCGTCTATTCACCTGTCCAGTGCTGATATAATAAATTGATGCGAGTCATTGCCGGCAATCAAAAACGTCGCGGCCTGCGGGCCCCCCGCGGCGCCGACACTCGCCCGATTCTCGATCGCGTGAAGCAGGCGCTGTTCGACGCGCTGGGATCGTGGTACGGCACGCCGGCGCGGCTGCCGCCGTTGCGCGTGCTCGACATCTACTGCGGCGGCGGCACCCTGGGCATCGAGGCCCTGTCGCGCGGCGCGGCCTCGTGCACCTTCGTCGAGCGCGGCCGCCAGGCGATGGTCTGCCTGCGCAGCAATCTCGCCACGCTTCGGTTGAGCGACGTTGCGACCATCTGTGCCGGCCCGGCGCAGTCCGTGCCGATACCCACGCCGCGCGACGGCCCCTTCGATCTGATTTTTCTTGATCCGCCCTTCGTGCTCAGCTCCGAGTTCGCTCCGCAAAGCCAGCTCGGTCGCGTGCTGGACCGTCTGGGCGACGACGTACTCGTGGCCGCCGACGCACTCTGTATCTGGCGCTACGACGCCGCGTATCATCCGCCTGATCCGCCCCTGGCGGGCTGGCGGTCCGTCGATCGCCGCGTCTATGGGCGTTCGGAGCTGAACTGGCTGATTCGGGCATGAGCAAGTCGTCCACTGGCGAAAGACTGACGCTGCGCGCCGCGGCCGAGGAAATCGTGCGTACGCTCCGCGACGCCGGACACGAAGCGCTGTTCGCCGGCGGCTGCGTCCGCGACCTCCTGCTGAACAGCCCCCCCACCGACATCGACGTGGCCACCAGTGCCCGTCCCGAGCAGGTGCTGAAGCTGTTCCGACGCACTCGCGCGGTCGGTAAGCAGTTCGGCGTCGTGCTCGTGCGGCGCGGCGGACACGAGATCGAGGTGGCCACATTTCGCACCGACGCGTCGTACAGCGACGGCCGCCATCCCGACGCCGTGCATTACGGCACTGCCCGCGAGGACGCCCAGCGGCGCGATTTCACGATCAACGGCATGTTTTTCGATCCGCTCGATCTGCGAGTCATCGACTACGTCGAGGGGCAGCGCGACCTCCAACGGCGCGTCGTGCGGGCCATCGGCGATCCGCGGCAGCGATTCGCCGAGGACCACCTGCGGCTGCTGCGGGCGGTTCGCTTTGCCGCCCGGCTCGGCTTCGACATCGACCCGGCGACGTGGGAGGCGGTGTATGAGACGGCCCCGATGCTGCGGCGCGTCAGCGCCGAGCGCATCGCCGACGAACTCTCGCGCATGCTGACGGCGGCGACGCGCTGCCGTGCCTGGGAGCTGCTGGCGAAGTCGCGTCTGGTTGAACACCTGTGGCCCGGCGCCGAACGCCTGGCCGGCCGCGTCGGTCGGATCGCCGCCCTACTGGCCCCGCTTCCGGATGAGGTCTCGTTCGAACTGGTGTTGGCGATCCTCGCCCTGCCGGATTCCGACGAAGCCCGCGCCGTGTGCGATGCGCTGCGCGCCAGCAACGCCGTCAAGCGCAGCGTCGTGTGGCTGGTTGATCACCACGCCGATCTGGAGCGGCCCGAGGGCGTCAGTGTGGCACGATTGAAGCGGTTGATGGCTGATCCGGCTTTCGACGAACTGCTGCTGCTGTTGCGCGCCCGGTTGCTGGCGGACGGGCGGGGGGATGATGTGTGGCGCGTGATGCGCGATCGGACCGGGGCCATTGCTCCGCGGGACGTAGCCCCCCCACCGCTGCTGACGGGCGATGATCTGATCGCGATGGGCGTGCCGCCGGGGCCGCGTTACAAGCGGATTCTGGATGCGGTCTATGATGCTCAGCTCAACGGCGAGATCGCCGATTCGGATGCCGCCGCGGCGATGGCGCGCACGCTGGTCGCCGCAATGAATTGAACGACGCGCGCATGCGGGCGGGCGCGTCCCATCATACGCGACCCGACGGTGCTGCGGCTCGTTACTCCTCTTCAGGACAATGCCGCGAGCAGCCTCCGACCGGTCCTTTGGAAACGCGAGTCAGATAGTATTCTAGAATACCTGTATTCTAGAATTATAGAATACTGTTTTACTGGTAATCGTTCCCCACTGACCGTGCCTTCGCGTACCCGCGCTTCCTCACCCATTTGAACGGGCGCCTTACAGAGCCAAGCCCTGCCGAGGCGCGACGCTCCCCAGAATCGGGCCGTTTTCGCGCGAGAGATTGACCATGCCGCCCTTCATGTAATGGCGCAGGCTTTTCCTGTGCGGTTCCTTAGCCGTTGAACAAAACCTCTCGGCCGCGGACCATGCCACCATGACTCGCCGCATTGCCTACAACCCCAATCAGATTCTGCCCGAAGGGACGCTGATCGTGACGCGTGTGCCTATTGCCGAAATCGGCGGGAACCGCCGGCGTTCGGCGGGGGCAGTCGGCGAAATCGTCAAGTCGCCGCTCGATCACACGCACTCGTATAGCGTGCGCTTCGCCGACGGCGTTGAGGTCGCCCTGCGGCGGTCCCAGTTCGCCGTGTTCAAGGAGTCGCTGCGCGACATGATCTGGTCCGCGGCGGACGCGCTGGACGACTTCGACCTGATGGATCACGTTGTTTTCCGGTGCGTCGTCGGCTCGCGCGCTTACGGCCTGGCGCAGGACACGTCCGACACCGATCGCCGCGGCATCTATCTTCCGCCGGCGCGGATGCACTGGTCGCTCTACGGCGTTCCGGAGCAGCTCGAGAACCCCGAGACCGAGGAATGCTACTGGGAGCTTCAGAAGTTCCTGACGCTGGCGCTGAAGGCCAATCCCAACGTGCTGGAGTGCCTGTACACTCCGCTCGTC
Source organism: Planctomycetaceae bacterium (assembly GCA_011525745.1). GTDB lineage: Bacteria > Planctomycetota > Phycisphaerae > UBA1845 > UTPLA1 > PLA4. Next base: position 27,549 of record WYBU01000056.1, read on the forward strand.
GAGCACGTCGCGCCGCCGGCGCGCGAGTTGATCGACATGCGCGCGGCGTTTCTTTCGAAGCTGATCCACCAGACTTACAACGGCTACGTGCTCAGCCAGTTCAGGAAGATCGCCGCCGGCATCAGAAACCGGCGGCAAATCAAGTGGAAGCACGCCATGCACCTGGTCCGCCTGCTGCTGGCCGGGATTACGGCGCTGCGCGAGGCGTACGTGCCCGTGGCGGTCGACGAGCATCGCGACCGGCTGCTGGCCATTCGCCGCGGCGAAGTGCCGTGGAACGAGGTCGACGCCTGGCGACTCGAACTGCATCGGCGCTTCGATGAGGAATACGATCGTACCGCCCTGCCCGATCGGCCGGACTATCAGCGCGCTAACGCGTTGCTGATTCGCGCGCGGCACATGGCGTTGGATCGCACCGTCGGCGATTCCGCTCCGTGCATCGTCGCCGCCGAAATCGCTCCCGCCAAGGCCGCGCCCGAAATGCCGGCCGGAGCGATCGACGAGGCGGCGCTGCCGTTTCTGCGGGAAGCCGTGGCCGGTTACGAGTATCCGCTTCTGTTTGCCACGATCAGCGGCGCACACCTGTACGGCTTCCCATCCGCCGATTCGGACTACGACCTGCGCGGCGTGCACGTGCTGCCGTTGCGTCACATGTTGGGCCTGGATGTACGCGACGAGACGATGGAACGCTCGTCCGCATCCAAAGGCGTCGAATTGGACCTGGTGACGCACGACGCGGCCAAGTTCTTCCGGATGCTGCTCAAGAAAAACGGCTACGTGCTCGAGCAGGTGTTCTCGCCGCTCGTGCTGCACACGACGCCCAAGCATGAGGAGCTGAAGGAGATCGCGCGCGGCTGCCTCACGCGGCATCATGCCCACCACTACCTCGGATTCAGCCGCACGCAGTGGACGCTGTTCGACAAGGACCGTCGGCTCAAGCCGTTGCTCTACGTATACCGCGTGCTCCTGACGGGCATTCACCTCATGCGCTCGGGCGAAGTCGAAGCCAATCTGGAGCGATCGAACCAGCGGTTCCGTTTGTCGTACATTGACGATCTGATCGCCCGCAAGCGGGGCGGCGCCGAGTCGCAGGCGATTGACGACATCGCGTTCGAGTTTCAGGAGCGAGAGTTTCAGCGGCTGTCGGCGGAGCTGAAAACGGCCCACGCCGAAAGCCGTCTGCCGGAAAAGCCCGCGCGACGCGATTCGCTGAACGATCTCCTTGTTCGACTTCGGCTCCGCGACGGTACGATATCCCGACACGACGCGCCGGCCCCGTGATCGAGTGCAACTACGGCGGCGCCTCGTTTGCTGTAAAGGAGCAACAGCGCATGCCATCGCTGCTTGATCGCTTCCTGCGTTACGTCGCCATCGACTCTCAGGCCCGCGAGGATGCGGGGACCTACCCCAGCACGCCGGGGCAACTCGTGCTCGGCCGCATGCTGGTGGATGAGCTGCGGGCCATCGGACTGAACGACGCCAGCATCGACGAACACGGCATCGTAATGGCCTCGATTCCCGCGTCGAAGGGCGTATCGGCCGATGTGCCCGTCATCGCCTGGCTGGCACACGTCGACACGTCCCCGGAGACCAGCGGCAAAGACGTGAAGCCGATCGTCCATCGCGAATATCGCGGCGGCGACATTACGCTGCCGGGCGATCCGAGCCGCGTCATCCGCGTGGCCGACAACCCCGACTTGACCAGGCTGCACGGCAAGACGATCGTGACGTCCGACGGCACGACGCTGCTGGGCGCCGACGACAAATCGGGCATCGCCGCCATCATGACCGCCGCGGAACATCTGATGAGCCATCCCGATGCGCCGCGCGGACGCGTGCGCATTTGCTTCACGTGCGACGAGGAGATCGGCCACGGCGTTGATCACATCGACCTCAAGCGGCTCGACGCGGCGGTCGCCTACACGCTCGACGGCAGCGGCAGCGGTTCGATCGACTGCGAAACGTTTTCCGCCGATCTGGCAATCGTCACGGTCCACGGCGTCAACACGCATCCCTCGGAAGGCAAAGGGCGAATGGTCAATGCCGTGCGGATTCTCGGCGATTTTCTGTCGCGGATGCCGTGGCAGAGGATGTCGCCCGAGACGACCGACGGCCGCGACGGATTCCTGCACCCCTACGTCATCGAGGGCGGCGTGGCCCGCGCGACCGCGCGGGTGCTGCTGCGCGATTTCGAAACCGCCCGGCTGGCCGAACAAGCCGATCTGCTGCGTTCGATTTCGGTGGCGTTGCAGCGTGAGCATCCGCGGGCGCGGATCGAGATTGATATCAAGAAGCAGTACCGCAACATGGGCGACGGGCTTGCGAAAGAGCCGCGGGCCGTGGCGTACGCCGAGGAGGCGATGAAGCGCCTCGGCATCGAGCCGCGGCGAGAGATCATCCGAGGCGGCACCGACGGCTCGCGCCTGACCGAGATCGGATTGCCGACGCCCAACCTGGCCACCGGCGAGCACAATCCGCATTCGCCGCTGGAGTGGACCTGCGTCGAGGAAATGCAGATGGCGGCGGACGTGCTGGTTTCGCTGGCCGGGGTGTGGGCGCGGCCTGGCGAGACCGCGCGTCCCGGCTGAACCAAACCGCGACCGTCAGGGAGCGGAGGCGCATCGGTAACATGAACCTTGCAGGAATGACTGGTGCATTTTGGCCCCCTTCAGGCGGCATACGGCTCAACATGGCCAGGTCCTCGCGAAGCATGTTCTTCTGCAATTCCCGGGGCCGCTTGCGCGAGGGCTTGACCATGCCCCCCGTTGTGAAATTGTCCCGGTTCTTTCCCAGAGAATGTCAGGCGGTCGCCCGCACATCGCGGCGGCGCCGCATCTTGAAGGACGACGTAAGCCCGCCTGTTCGTCGATATGAGCGGAGGTGAATCGTGCGCGCCATTCTGAAACCAAAGTTGGTGCTGATCCTGGCGGCACTGTGCGGCTGCCGTGCCGGGAGCGCGTTTCCCGAGCCAAAGCTGGTTGATCTGACACATCCCTTCAACGACCGGACGATCTACTGGCCCACGGCGCGGCAGTTCGACCTTCAGCGCGTCGCGTATGGTCGCAGCGCGGCAGGACACTGGTACGCGTCCAACGACTTCTGTGCATCGGAGCACGGCGGCACGCACCTCGATGCGCCGATCCACTTCGCCGAAGGCCGGCGCACCACGGCGGATATTCCGTTGTCGCAGCTCGTCGGCCCGGCGCGGGTCATCGACATCCGCTCGAAGTGCGACGCGAACCGCGATTATCTGCTGACGCCCGACGATATTGTCGAGCATGAGCGGCATTACGGTCGCATCGAGCCGGGAGACGTCGTGCTGATTCACACCGGCTTCGGCCGCTTCTATCCCGATGCGAAGCGGTATCTCGGCAGCGACGTGCGCGGCCGGACGGACGAACTTCACTTTCCCGGCATCGGTGAGGCCGCTGCGCGGCTGCTGGTCGAGCGGCGAGTCGACATGGTCGGTCTGGACACGGCCAGCCTGGACCACGGTCCGTCGCGCAGTTTCATCGCGCATCAGGTACTCAACGGGGCGGATATTCCGGGGCTGGAAAACGTCGCCAATCTCGAACGTCTGCCGCCGCGCGGCGCGACGATCATCGCACTCCCCATGAAAATCGAGGGCGGCAGCGGCGCCCCGTGCCGCATCGTGGCCGTCATGCCCTGAAAGCAAACGTGGAACAGACCGGATCAAGCGTGGCCGACGACGCAAATGGGATGACGCTTTCGGGCTCTCGTTGTCCCACCGCCTATCGCTTCGTCGCTTTCGATGTCCCCATCGTTCAGCCTCCCGGTGCGGCCGCATTCGCCGCCTGCGAGCCTTGACCCGCCGGCGCGCCGCCCCTTTGATGCAGGCGCCATGCCGTTGATCGTCTGCGACATCACGATGCCGCTGGCCGAATCGGAACAGCGCCTGCCGGATTACGTCGCGCGGCGGCTGCGCGTTCCGCCCGAGGCCATCCGCGCTTACGCCGTCGTGCGCCGGGCCATCGACGCGCGGCGGCGCGATGACATTCAGCGCGTCTACAACGTCGAAGTCGCCTTGCATGGCGGAAGCAAGGCCGAACGCCGCGCCGTCGCGCGACGCCGCCGACCGGACGTGCGCCCGTTGAAAACGATCACCGCGCCCCCTCCGCGGCCCGGCACGAGCCCCCTGCCGCATCGCCCCATCATCGTCGGCTTCGGCCCGGCCGGTATGTTCGCCGCGCTGCACCTGGCGCGGTTGGGTTACGCGCCGCTGGTGCTGGAGCGCGGGCGCGAGGTGCGCACGCGGCATCGCGACATCATGCACCGCTTCTACCGGCTGCACGACTTCGATCCCGAGAGCAACCTGCTCTTCGGCGAAGGGGGCGCCGGGGCATACAGCGACGGAAAGCTTTACACGCGCATTCGCGACGAACGCGTCGGCGACGTGCTCGCCACTCTGTACCACTTCGGCGCAAAACCCGAAATCCTGACCGACGCCCATCCCCACATCGGCAGCGACAAGTTGCCCGGCATCTGCCGGCGAATGCGGATGGCGATCGAGGCGGCCGGCGGCGAGGTGCGGTTTGGCGCGCGGCTCGACGACGTCGAGATCGCCGACGGCCGCGTCAGCGCGGTTCGCGTCGGCGAGCAGCGCATCGCCGTAAGCGTTCTGCTGCTGTGCATCGGCCATTCGGCACGCGACACGGTGCGGCTGCTGGCACAGCGCGGCGTGCGCGTCGAGGCCAAGCCGTTTCAGTTCGGCGTGCGGATCGAGCATCCGCAGGAACTGGTCGATCGCTGGCAATACGGCCCGATGTGCGGGCACGTCGCGCTGCCGCCGGCGGAGTACTGGATCAAGGCCCGCGGCGCGGCCGGTCCCGCCGGCGACGTCTTTAGCTTCTGCATGTGCCCCGGCGGGATGATCCTGCCGACGAACGAACGAGCCGGACTGATCGCGACCAACGGCGCTTCGCGCTCGTCGCGATCGGGAAAGTTCGCCAACAGCGGACTCGTGGCGACGATCCGGCCCGAGGCGTTCGGCGGCGATCCGCTGGCGGGGCTGGACTACATCGAACGGTGGGAGCGCGCGGCGTTCGAGCTCGCCGGGGGCGACTACGCGGCGCCGGCGCAGCGGGCGAGCGATTATCTGGCGAGCCGAGCGTCCGATGGAACGCTGACGACGACCTATCCGCTGGGCGGACGATGGCGCGACCTGCGGGCCATCCTCCCTGACTTCGTCGCCGATGCGCTGGCCCGGGCGCTGCCGGTTTTCGATCGCAATCACCCCGGCTACGCAGGCGCCGATGCGATCGTCACCGGTCCGGAATCTCGTGCGTCGTCACCCGTTCGATTGCCGCGAAATACCGAAACGCTGGAGTCCGCCAACGTCGCCGGACTGTACCCTGTGGGTGAAGGCGCCGGCTATGCCGGCGGCATCATCTCCGCCGCCGTCGACGCCCTGCGTGCCGCCGAGAAGATCGCGGCGCTTTACGCCCCGATCCTGCGATAGGGCCTCGACCAGAAAAGCGTAATTCAAGTGCCGCGCTCGCGCGGTGCGCGCCTCAACGCGGCCAAGCCGTCGCGCGATGCGTTTCTCCAAATACCCAGGCCCCACTTGCGCGAGGGCTTGTCCGTGCCACGCCGGCACATGGTGCAACCTGTTTTCTGACGCTCCTTGACGGCAGTGCGACCGTAGGCCGATGGCTGACGGCTCAAACAGAACGACCGTGCGGAACACTCATCGTCCCGCACGGTCGCCATGATTTCGCGTCAACAATTCGCGCGGCCGTTTCAGCCGCCGGTCTTTTCCTTCGTGTCCTGATCCTTCTGATCGGCGCCTTCGTTCGGCTGACCCTTCAGGTCCGCGCCGCCCGGCTGTTCCAGCGCGCCCTTGCCGCCGCGCTCGCGGCCGGGCGGGCGGCGGAGGCGGTTGTCGGACATTTCACGCAGCAACGAAACCTGTTCCTGTGTCAGCTCCTTCATGACATCCGAGTTCAACTGACGAACCACTTCAAGCCGCTTGGCCGGCCCGAGTTTTTCGGCCTCGAGGATGTCAACCTTGAACCGCGTAAAGATGGCGTCGATCTTGGCCTTTTGCTCCGGCCCCAGCTCCAGCCGCGACACGGCGCGTTCCAACTCGCGAGGGTCAATCCGCAACATGTCGCTCAGACCCTGCCGCTCGCGCTCCATCTCGCGGAACAGCACCTGCTGATCGGGATTGAGGATCGACAGGATCTTCTTGTTCAGCGCCAGCCGGGACTGCATCATCTGCTCGCGCCGATCCTCGTTCCACTTCTTCAGTTCGGCCTGTACCTTGTCGATCTCGGCCTGATCGCCGCTCTGACGCGCCGCCTGCATGCGCTCGCGCAGGCCACGAAACTCCTCGTTGAACGCGTCACCCGTTTCGCCGCGAAGTCGCCGCTGTTCGTTGTAGTGTCGAACCATCATGTCAGAAAGCTCACGCTTCTGTTCTTCCGACAAATTCAGCTTGGCCGCCATGCGATCGACGAGCGGACCAGGCCCCTGCTCCAGCCGCGGACCAGGGCCTTCACCCTGAATACCGGGCCGCGCGCCGGGTTGTGCCGGCCGGGGCGGCGGGTTCTGACCGTCGTCACCCAACGCGGGCGTGGTGGCCGCAATTAGAAACAGGCTTGCCAGAAGGGCACACATCCAGCAGAACGTACGGGCTTTCACGATGATCTCCTCCAAGATTCGCAACCGGACAAAGCGGTTTAGAACAAGAAATACCCAGACCGACACACGTCCTTTTACACGAAAGGCGCGTTAAGATTGCATAACGCACACGCCAACCGGGTTATTCCATCCTATCCTTATCGGCTGATTGGGACCACGGCTGCGGCAATGATAGAATAGCCCCCAGCGCTGGCCAGGAACGTAAGTCCTTGTCCCCATGTACTTTGTACTGATTATTGCTTTCGCATTGCTTTTGACCGACGGCCTGCCCCTGCCGGGGTGGGACGTGGTTGACATGCTGCTTCGGCCGCTGGGCCGCCCCTTCGATCGCAACCTGCTGACCGTCGGGCTGCTCGCATCCATCGTACCGGCGCTTGGTTTCACCGCCTGGTGGCTGGGACGCCGCGCCTGCAAGGCTCGCGACGGGACGCCTTTCGGCGAAGATGAGATGGAATCCCGATACTCCTTCGCCGGCTGGGTGCTCAACTGCGCCTTGGCGGCCCTGATAAGCGGCCTCTTGCTGTTTACGGGCTGGCTCGACATCGTGCGAAGCGACTGGGGACTGGGCCGCTGGCCGCTCCTGGCGGAATTGGTCATCCTGGCCCCTTTTCTGGCGGCGATGATCGCCGCATGGATCTGCCTGTACCCGATCGAGCTTGAGATTCGCACGGCCGTCGGCGCGGTTTTCGACGAGCAGCGCGGCGCGGCGCCCAGGCCGTGGCGCCTGCCGACGTATCTGATTTACAAGATTCGCCACCAGATTCTGACCGTCCTGATTCCGATGGCGGGCGTGCTACTGTGCAAGTACGCCGTTCAACAGTGGCGCGACGACATTGTCACGGCGCTGAACATCGTGTGGGCGCCCGATGCGCTGCTGGGATTGATGGCCGCCACGGTGCTGGTGGCCGCGCCCGTGATGCTGCGATACCTGTGGGCGACGCGGCCGCTGCCGCCGGGACCGCTGCGCGACCGGCTCGAGGCGTTGTGCCGGCGCGTCGGGCTGCGCTATCGCGAAATCCTTGTGTGGGACAGCCAGAACCTGGTCGTTAACGCGGCCGTGATGGGTCTCTTCTCGCCGGTTCGTTACATCCTGCTGTCCGACGGCATGTTGTTCACGATGACCGAGCGGCAGATCGAGGCGGTATTCGGCCACGAGGCAGGGCACGTGCGGCGGCATCATCTGTTGTTTTTCGGCATCTTTGCGCTGCTGAGCATGTTGATCGTCGGAGGTCTGCTGGAATTGCTGGTGCGCTGGACGCCGCTGCGCCACCAGGAAGGGCTGCTGCAACTGGTCGCCCTGGCGGCGCTGACGGGCATCTGGGGACTGGCGTTCGGGTTCATCTCGCGTAAGTTCGAGCGGCAGGCCGACCTCTACGGCGTGCGCTGTGTCACCGAGCCGTTGGCCGAGTGCGAACGGCAATGTCTGCTTCACACTCAGGCCGAACCGCCGCGGCCAATGGACGAGCGATCCCGACCGGCGAACAATCCCGGCGTTCCAAACGCCCATGCGGCGGTGTGTGCGACGGCGGTGCGCCTGTTCGGACGCACGCTCGTCGAGGTCGCGCATCTCAACGGAATTCCGCTGGAAGCGGAAAGCTGGCGGCACGGCAGCATTCAGTCGCGCTGCGACCTGCTGGTTCGTTTCGCGCACGATCCGGCGGCGCTGATTCGCTTCGAAAGCGGCGTCGAGCGAATCAAGGCGGTCCTGCTCGGGGGCACGCTGATCGGCAGTGCCATCGCCGCGTGGTTGTATTGGCCTTTCTGAAATTGGCAACAGCGCGGAACCAGGCCGTGGGAACCTTGAAGCGTGGCATGTTCAAGCCCCCGCGCGAGCCGATGCCTGGCAGCCGCGCATGCGGGCGTCGCGAGGGCTTGGCCATGTTGAGTCGTACCACGCGCGCTGAATAAGCGATTCCTGCGGAACCGATACTCGCGCTTCGCATGAGATCCCGACGCGCGACGGCCGCCTACTCCACCGGCTCGATCGTGACCGTCAGCGATGCGGACTGAAACTGCTCGACGTACAGCTCCGCCCGCTCCTTGTGCGTAACCAGCAGCAGCGCGCAGCCGGTTTCGTGAGCTTCGATGGTGCGCTGCACGGCGTCGGTCTCATTCAGCGTCGTAAGCTGGATGATCGTAAGAATGACGTGCTCGAAGGTGTTGTTGTCGTCGTTGTGAAGGATGACGCGATACTGCGGCAGATGACGCGGTTCGACCTGCTCCGGCGCGGGCGCCGTGGCCACCGCCACTTCGGTTCTTGTGTCGACTTGCTGGCTTCCTTTCTGGGCGTTGTCTGACACGGCTTTGATCTCCCCTGACACGGCGACGCACACATCCCGCGCCGCTCGCGACATCATTATAGAGCGCCCCCGCGACCGCGCTCAACAACGTCTCACACGCGTGCGAAACCAATCCGGCCGCCTCATCATTACCGCGCGGGCGGGAATCCAGAAGCACGCGTCGCGGAACTGGACCCCCGCCGGCGCGGGGGTGAGGCCCGTTCGTGCGGGCTTAATGCCCGCACCACACCACACACAGGATGCAAGCAAACCCGCACTACGGCCGCTACTACAGTGCTCCAATGAACTCACGTACCGCGCGGGCGAACGCCTGCGGCTGTTCCACCGGTGTCATGTGACCGGCGTCTGGAATGATCTCCAGCCTGGAGCCGGGAATGGCTTCGTGCATCCTGCGGCTGCCAACCACGGGGGTGATCGAATCCGCAGCGCCGACGACAATCTGGGTGGGCACGCGAATATCCGCCAGAAGTGGTCGAAAATCCGTGCGGCGGCTCATCGCCCGCAGCGCCGCCGCCACGCCGATCGGAGACGCCTCGGCCATGATCGTGCGCCACTCTTCCTTCGTTCGCGCCGCCGCCGCGGGTGCAAACAACTTTTCGACCATCGCATCACTGACGATCCGGCTGCCTTCCTTCAGCACCTTCTCGGCCGACTCGAGACGGGCCTTCGCCGACTCCGCCGTGTCTCCTTCGGCGCGCGTGTCGGCCAGCACCAGCGCGGCGACGCTCCCGCGATGTCGCCGATGGAATTCGAATGCGATGTACCCGCCCATCGACAGCCCCACCACGACCGCCGGTCGCTTTTCGCCGAGCGCAGCCAGCAGCGCCGCCAGGTCGTCGGCGTAGTCGGCCATCTCGGCGTCAGCGGTCGCCTCGCTGGCCCCGAAGCCGCGCAAATCGGGAACAATCAGCTTTCCCGCATCGCTCATCAGCGGAAGAATGGGATGCCACATTCTTCCCGACAGCGGAAATCCATGCACATACAGAATCGGTCGCCCGTCGCCCTGGACCTCGCAAGCAAGTCGCACGCCGTTGACGTGGTACGTGTGCATCATGGACTCCTTCGCATGTTGGGCCGGCCCGCGCGATAGGTTACGCTGGTACCCTCCGCCGGAAAACAGTCAAAAGGACAACCGCATGAACGGCTTGCGATTGGAACGTCTCTCCTGGCATCAGGCGCGCGACCTTCTCCGCCGCCCCGACTGCGTCGGCCTGCTGCCCATCGGCGCGACCGAGGCACACGGCCCGCATCTGCCGCTGTTCACGGATAACTATCTGTCCGATGAGTTGTGCCAACGAATCGCCGCGGCGCTTCGGGGCCGATGCACGTGCGTCATACTCCCTGCGCTGACGACGGCCGTGACGACTTATGCCGCCGGATTCGCCGGCTCGATCGACCTGCGGGTGGAAACGGCTCGAAGCCTGCTTGAGGACATGCTTTCCGCCTGCTCGCGACATGGACCGGCGACGGTCGCCCTGATCAACAGCCACCTCGAACCAGGTCACATTCAGCTCTTGCAGGAGGCGGCGGCCGCGCCGCGCGACCGGCCACGTGTTCTGTTCGTGAATCACTGTCGCAAACCCTGGGCGCTGGAGCTGGGCAATGAGTTCAAGTCGGGCGACTGCCACGCCGGTCGCTACGAAACTTCGCTGCTGCTGGCTTCGCACTGGGCGGATGCGATCGACGCAACCTACCGGCAACTACCGCCGGTTCAAGCCGGACTCGTCGCCAAGATGAAAGCCGGGGTTCGCGCGTTCGATGAAATGGGCGCGGATCAGGCCTACTTCGGTGAGCCTGCCCAGGCCAGCGCCGAGGAAGGCGAGCGGTTGTGGAGCGTGCTGGTGCGAATGTGGGTTGAGTCTATTCTGAGGCATCACGCGGAAATAAGTTGAACGAGTGGAAGAGGGGTGGTACGGGCGTCCCGCCCGTCCGGAACTGGCAAGATGCCCCTACCACCCAGGACTATCGTGCTGGTTATTTGTGCGCGACTCCTTACCGCCGATGGCGGCGGGGCATCACACGATTCAGACCGAACCCTGGCGCGCGGCTGTCACGCAAGCGGGGTCGGCACGGCCAAGCCCTCGCCTGCTGCTCTCTTCCGATTCGCCAAGCCTGTCCTGTGCCAGGACCTGACCGTGCCGCCCGCCGAAGAATTCGGGCTTACTTCCCGTTCTGAAACGCGTCGATGATCCGCAGCACGCGCTCCAGTTCAGTTGCATCCGACCGCGGCGCCACGGCCCAGTTGTCCATGCCGCCGTAGTACTGCAACACCGGAATCCCCGCCGCCAGATCGCTGGCGTAGCCGCCGAACATCAGGCTGCGGCGGCGAATCCAGTCGCGATCGAGCTGACCCTCAAGCTGCCGGCCCACGAACGGGTCATAGTAGGGATTGAAGTTGGGCACCGGATGAACCAGATCGCCCAGGTCGTAAATGGCCGTGTAGTACTCTTGCCCATCCGGACCGGTCGCCGTCGGACCGCGATAAATTTCGCCGCCGTAATACTTCGCGCGGCGCGCCACGCGCTCCGGCCAGTCCGCCGGATAGGCCAGGTCGGTGCGCGGTCCGGGAAGCAGGCCGGTCTCGTCGTTCGCCAGGAACCAGTTCGCCCGACTGGCGCGAATCGCGAAATCCATGTCGCGCTGATACCGGCGGAACGGATCGTACTCCGGGTCCTCCGTCAGCTTCACGGGGTCGATGATCTTGCCATCCGGCTCATACCGAGGCGCTCCGGGCGGCGGATCAAAACTCGCCGAAGGCTCAATGTCGTTCACCGGCGCGTCGTCGGTCTCGACGTTCCCCGCGTCGCCCAGCCGCGGCGACTCGCCCGACTTCTGGTTGCGTTTTTCCAGCCGCCGCGCCGCCAGCGTCAGTCGATCCAGTTCGGTGCGATAGGGCACGACGTCGACATCGTCGGGCAGCCGCTGGAGCATCGACCGGCCGTCCTGAATCCGCGCATGCGCCAACGCCGCGTCGCCCCCGCGCAGTGCCTCGCGCGCCTGCACGATGGCCAGCCGCGCGCCGCGGATCGCTTCCTCGATCTTCAGCACCTGCGCCTCGCGCAACAGCGCCAGCGCCTCATGCTCCGACTCGCTCAACCGCCCGGCGGCCTTTTTTGCAATCAGCAGCTTGGAGTATCCGTCCTGATCGGAGGGATCGAGCCGATACGCTTTCTCATACAGCGCGATGGCCTCGTCGAACTTCCGTTGCGCGGCCAAGCGGTCCGCCTCGGTTCGCAGCGCCGACGCGGCCTTCGGATCGGGCGCGATCGCGGTCGCGTCGCGGTCCTGTATGGCGCGGTTCAGCAGGTCGTCTGCCGGCGGATCGGCCAACATCGCAACCGCAGGGAGGAAAACACTGATCAGCGAAGCCATTACGAGGTTCCGGCCATTCATGGTGTGCTCCTTTGTCGCAAGCGTGGGGTCGTGCGACCCGCTTGGTTGGTGCGTCGGCCCGGGTGGCCAACGGCGGGGTATCTCTCAAATATTATGGGCACCGGCTGCGGGTCTTTCAACAAAAATCCGGCGCCCGGCGTAATCGGCGCCGGCGACGCGTGCCACGATCAAGCGGCCGCCAAACCGACCATTATTCCCAACCCGACTTGTCCACCGGCACCACCGGCATCGGCCCCGTAAACGCCTTTTTCAGCGCCGGGAACCAACGCGTAAACAACTCAACCGCCTCGGGATCCTGTCGCCGCCGCGACAACACCGCCCGGCCGCGACCGTCGCCCGCCAATACGTATCGGCCGAATCCCCCGCCGCCAATGGCAACATATCCGACGGCCCCACCGCCGACGGCAATCACGCCGACAGCGCCGCCGCCAAAAGCCAAGACACCCAAAGCCCCCCCACCGATAGCAACCAAACCCACGGCCGCGCCACCGAACGCGACCACGCCCACGGCAAGCCCGCCGATCGAGATGAAGCCGAACCCCAGCCCCGGCCGCCCGCTGTACAGGCCGCCGGGATCGATCAGCGGAAAACCCGGCGCCAGGTCGATCCGCGGGATGGATACAACTTTGAGCTGCGGCAGCAGGCTCAGCGGCGCGATGAGGAAAATGGGAATCATCAGCAGCAGGAGCACGCGCTGTAGTGTGCGCTGAAACACAATCGCATCGAAGCCGGGGTTGTCCGGCCCGATCAGCTCGTTCATGCGCCGCTTCAGCCGCTCGTTCTCGCGTTCCAGCGATTCCAGCCGCGATTGAAGGTCGCCGGATTCCGATTGCTGTGCGTCGAATTCGCTCGACATGTTCGACCGCCTCACCGTGAGTTTTCGAATCAGCACTCCCGCCCGACGCGCGCGCCCAGTCAGAAGAAAACGGCGGATACTTCGCGACCCAACGCGCAATTCCACGCCCGTGATACGACCAACGGAGCAGGAAAGCGGTGTCCTACACGCCCGGCGCCGCCCCCAGTATACTCCATTCATGCGGAAGAATTACGTGCTCGACGCCAACATCCTTTTGCACGATCCCCATTCGATCCTTCATTTCGCCGACAACGTCGTCATCATTCCCGTCGGAATCCTCGGTGAAATCGATCGCTTCAAGAAGGAACGCACCGACCGCGGCTACAACGCCCGCGCCGTCGTGCGACTGCTCGACTCGCTGCGCGGCGAGCGCAGCCTGGCCGGCGGAATCCCTCTGCAAAACGGCGGCATGTTGCGCGTCTATTGCGAGCCGGATCGCGTACTTTCCGGAACGAACGGCCACGGCGACGCCGAACTGCTGCGCGTCGCCAAAATCGTGCAGGACGCCGAGCCGCACATCCCCGTCGTGATCGTCACGAAGGACATCAACCTGCGCATCCGCGCCGACGCCGTCGGCCTGCGCGCCGAGGATTACGAGTCCGACCGCGTGCCGCTGGCGAACCTGTACCGCGGCCACATCGAGCTGCAAGCGCCCTCTGCCGCGATCGCCGAGCTGAAATCGCACGGACGCGTGGCTTTGCCTGCCGGATCATTCTTCCCCAACGAGTACGTTCTCCTACGCCCGGACGACGGCGGAAAAAGCTCGGCGCTGGCACGTGTCGATGCCGAGTGCAAAACGCTGGTTGCGCTGAGCGATGCGCCCGAGGGACTCTGGGGCGTCAAACCGCGCAATAAGGAACAATACTACGCCATCGACGCGCTGCTCAACGACGACATCCGGCTGGTGACGCTCATGGGTAAGGCCGGCACAGGCAAGACGCTGCTGGCCGTCGCGGCGGCGATCGACAAGACGGTTACGCGGCGAAACTATCGCGGCGTGCTGGTTTGCCGGCCGATCTTCCCGCTTGGGCGCGACCTGGGTTTTCTGCCCGGCGACATCGAGCAGAAGCTCGATCCGTGGATGAAGCCGATCGTCGATACGATCGAGTTTCTGCTGCACACCGGCGGACCGATCAAGAGTCAGACCGACTGCGACAGCCTCATTCGCGGCGGGCTGATCGAAATCCAGCCGCTGACGTATATCCGCGGGCGCAGCATCTCGAACCGGTTCGTCGTCATCGACGAGGCGCAGAACCTCACGCCGCTGGAGGTCAAGACAGTCATCACGCGCATCGGCGAGCACGCCAAGATCGTGCTGACGGGCGATCCGTACCAGATCGACAATCCCTACGTCGACGCGGACAGCAACGGCTTCACGTATCTCGTGAATCGGTTCAAATCGCAGTCGCTGTCGGCGCACGTCGAGCTCCACAAGGGCGAGCGCAGCGCCCTGGCGGAGCTGGCCGCCAATCTTCTGTAGTGGTCCTGGTCAGAATCGGTGCATCCTTTGAAAGTCGCGTGGAACGGGCATGTAGCCGTTCGCGCGGGCGGATTGCCGGCGCCACGCGATACATAGGATGCGAACAGGCGGAACAATTACAGCAGCGCGCGACGGATGCGCACCGCGAAGCAGCCGTGAACCTGATCCAAGCATCACGATCCGACCCTCAATCGCCAGCGCCGGGGCCTGTTTCCAACCTCAACGTGCCGACGCGCCGGCGCTTGCGGCTCGGACGAATGGTGGCGGCCCGCCGCTGCGAGCGTGGGATAATTTGCGAGTTACTCTATCTTGTTTCTCGCTGATGCGGTCACGAGCCGTCCATTTTCCATCAAACGATATTTCGCGTCATCAACGCACGTCGTCTGCATGAAAAACGCCTTCGAATTTGCACGTCGTTCGTACACACCGGCCCGAAATCCGCCGGTTTCTCGCGCCGCCGCCGCCTGACACGCAGGAACCGTTTCTCCCGCTGGAACATTTTTCGGGAATCATGCAATTGTGAAATATGGACGCCCAACGGCCGCTGTCCTTTGCCACATCGAAAGTTGCGCAACGTGGCACACGGAATGACTTGGCCGCGCGACCTGTGACTTTTTCGCCGCGACGGATTTTGCTTGATCGCGCCGTACGCGTTTGATACAAGGACGTTGCGGCGTTGGGGTCGCGAACGCGGTATGCCCAAGCCGGTCCTGTCAGCTCCGGCAGGTTGCGTCCGAATCGCCCAAGGATCGCCGGCCGGTCGGCGGTAACGCACGACGCGGCGAGAGGTGAACACATAGCCCGGGCGACGACGCAACTGAATGTTCAGGATCGCGCCGGCACAAGAACCCCATGAGGGACGTCGGACCCGTTTCTTCGGAACCGGGTTCGTCAACGTCGAGGCCGATCGATACTCCGGGGCGCCGGCGGGCGGTTCCGCAAGGAGCCGTTCGACGAAGCGCGTGGGAGGAGGCGGGGCGAAATCCCGGCCAAGGCTTCGTCGTCGATCCCTGAAGGGGCGAACCCCAGGGGAGCATCCGGCGGGCGGCGCGCTAACTGCGTCGTCGTCCGCGAGGGATTCCCGTCAGGGCCGAAGCCCAGAAACCGCGGCTCTTCGATCCGGCGTGTCGCCTTGGCGGCACGTTTCTTCGAGGAGACAAACGGTACGTGGGTCCTTCCGGAGCAGTAATGCCCGGATACCTGTCGGGAGGAGAAAGCTCCGAAGGGACAATCCCATGAGCGCTGCCGGTGTGAAACAAAACCGGCACGGGTTTGAAGGGAGCAAGCCGTCACGAGGGTAGCCAAACCCTGAAGGCGGAACGTAGCGGGCAGGCAACCCCCGCGTGAAGTGGACCTTCAAGCCCTGATGTGCTGTAGGGAGCGAAAGCCCATGAGAGAAGCCGGTTCGGGCGATGGAGTTGGGCTTCCCTTGCTCCGTCGGCGAATCGGCCAGGCATTGCTGGGCGACACTCCGCGAGGACGCCAAGCCCGATGAGAGGTCGCTGCCGGACGTTTAACTTCGCCCGGCGCAGTCCGACGAGGAAAAACCGCAAGACCGGGGAAATGGCCAACGGTGCAGCGGGATCGCCCAACCCATGCGGGCGGTACTTCGTCGGGCCACGAACTCTGAACGGGCGGCGGAACCGGGAGGACGACGGTCGGTGGCAACATCGTTCGTCGAGCAGCAAGGCCGAATGCTCTGAAGGGTCAAACCCGCGCAAACGACCTCACGTCCTTTTTTATTCGATTCAGCCCCCTCGCCACGAGCGGAAAGGGAAGCGCGTCGAAGCCGGCCATCGCCGCCGGCTTCTTTTCTTGTACGGCGCCCTTGCTGTAACGCTCCAACGGGTGTTGCCCGCCGCCGCTGCGATTCAATCGAATCAGTGACACCAGCGTCGATCGGGAAACGAGAATGCAACGCTGCGCGTTTCGCACGGCCCGGCGACGCCCTATCATGTCCGGGCCAATGTCAGACCAATCGTTTATTTCCGGCAGCCTGCACGACATGCACTTTCACGTGCCCGAGCAGCCCGCCCCGCCGCCCGTGCCCGCCGGTCGCAGCCGCGCCAGCCATCTGCGGTTGTGGCTCCCGGCGATCGGCGGCCTGGCACTGGACTTGTGGTCCAAGGACTGGGCCGTGACGCATTTGTCAACCGATCATCCGCGGATGGTTATCGAGAACGTGCTGAATCTGCGGCTAAGCCTCAATCCCGGCGCGCTCTTCGGCCTGGGCGCGGGACTTGCGCCGATCTTTGTCGGAGCGTCCGTTTTGGCGCTGCTGTTTGTGCTCTACCTGTTCTGGCAGTCAACGTCGCGGAATTACAGCCTGCACATCGCCCTGGGCCTGGTTCTCGGCGGCGCGATCGGCAACCTGTACGACCGCACCGTGGAGAAGGCCTACGTTGTGCAGCGGCCCGACGGCTTTCGCGACGTGTGCGAACTGCTCGGCGTCGGCCGGCATCAGCAGGAGGTCGAGGTCGGCGATTTCGGCACCGGCCGCAACCGGCGCATGTACAATCTCAACGAAGTACGCGCGGGATACATGCCGGTGGTGCGCGATTTTCTGAGCATCGAGATGCAGATTGCCGGCTATCGCGTGTGGCCGTGGATTTTCAACGTGGCCGACATTCTGCTCGTCGCCGGCGTGTCGCTGCTGATGCTGAATTTCTGGAGCGATCATCGCGCCGAGCGAGCGGCCGCGGCGAGGGCCGCCGCGGGCGAGGGCGCCACGCGCACAACGGGATGAACGCCGCATGTTGTGTTACGCGGTGCGACATGCGGAATCGACCGTCAACGCCGGCCTGGGCGGCGGCGTCGATTGCGACCTGACGCCGCTGGGCATGAGCCAGGCCCGCGCACTTTGCGATCGGCTCGAGCACGCGCGGCCGGTCGCGCTGTACTCCAGCCCCTATCG
Organism: Planctomycetaceae bacterium; assembly: GCA_011525745.1. GTDB lineage: Bacteria > Planctomycetota > Phycisphaerae > UBA1845 > UTPLA1 > PLA4. The sequence goes on from WYBU01000056.1 coordinate 45,155, forward strand.
CCGCGCGATCCGCACCGCCGAACCGCTGGCCCGCCGCCTGGGGTTGCCGATGCGCATCCAGCCGGAACTGTGCGAGTTCCATCCGGCCACAAGCGACAACCTGAGCGCCTTCAGTCCGCCGGATTTGCAGGCGATCTGTCGCGAATTCGATTTTGCCGCGCCGGCAGTTGAATCGATGGACGAAGCCGAAGTTGGCGCACCAGCATTAGTCGGCGATCCGACCGCGTTGTGGACGCCGCTGGGCGAATCAGTCGAGCAGTTGATCGAGCGCTCGCGCCGATTCGCGCGATTCCTCAAACGACGTTTCACGGGTCTCGAGGACACCCTGGTGGTCTTCGGTCACGGCTCGCCGATCGCGCGGCTGATCGACGCCTGGCTGACCGACACGCCGGGGCCTTCGTTTCGATTCCTGATCGACAACGCGTCGCTCAACGTGCTTCGCTGCCACGAGGGGGTGTCGTCGCTGGTGTGCCTGAACGAATCGTCGCATCTGACCACGCTGCCGGCGCCTTCCGCGAGCTACCTGAACGCCAACCGCGTCATCAAACCCGCGCCGCCCACGGCGTACTGGTAAGTTCTGTGCGAGTGATGCTCGTGGATCGTACGGTCCCACAGATCACCGAGGCTGGAACGGGCGTCCCGCCTGTTCTGGGTGGTACGGGCGTCCCGCCTGTTCTGGGTGGTACGGGCGTCCCGCCCGTTCCGGGTGGTACGGGCGTCCCGCCCGTTCTGGGTGGTACGGGCGTCCCGCCCGTCGCAATTCGCGTCACCCCCGCACAAACGACAGTCCAGCGAGCCGTCGCACGACTACCGGATTCCTGCCTGCGGCTGAATGACAAGCGTGCCTACCACAACCGGCGGCCCGCCGCGTCGCGTTGAGGTGTTGATGATAAGATTTCAGGCGGACCTTCCATCACGGAACACGATGGAACGCGAATCATCGACGTGATTACTGGTCGACGGAGACAAAGCTGTGACCGAACCGGCCGCCGACACTTGCCAGTCCCCCCGCTCACTCGAGCAGCTTCGCGACGACCACGCGAGCGAAAAGCAGTTGTTCCAGCGCTTCCTCGAGGCGCTCATCGACCGCCGCATGACCGAGGCCCTGACCGCGCTCGACGCCTTTGCCGAGAACGTCGCCGAGCACATCACGGCCGAGGACGATTTCTGGATTCCGCAGTTCGACCGCCGATTCGGCATGACTCGCGGTTTCGGCGCGACGCTGCTGCTCAGCGAGCATCGCCTGATCGAAAAGCTGCTGCGCGAGCTACACCAGCAGGCCCGCGCCATCTGCACCAGCGAATCGCCGGCGCCCGCCGTCGACATTCTCCTGCTGATCGAAGCCGCGCTGCGCTTTCGCGGCGTCGTCGATCATCACCAGGAGCGCGAAGAGCGCGTCATGATCCCCGCCCTGGCGGAGCCGGCGTAGGCGCTGTGGCACGCTCAAGCCTTCGTGCAGGACGGACGTGGCAATTTCGAAGTACGAGTCAGGCGAGGGCTTGGCCGTGTCGCGCGATTGCCGCGATCGCCGTGAGCGAGTTCCGAGCAATCGTACAGTTCCGATGAATGATACGATACCGAGCATGTCCGCTCTCACCCCGCCCCCGCGCGTCGAAGCCGACACGCGCCGTGCGCACAACATCGCACTGCGCGTGCTGCGCATGGCGCACCGGATGGCCGACCGACCCGCCATCATTTGGCCGCGTCGCCGATGGATCGGTTGTGGCGGCAAGTACGCGCGCTGGACATTCGCACGACTGGCTTCGGAAATCGAACGCTGCGCCAAGCAGCTTGCTCAATTCGGACTGAAGCCGGGCACGCGAACCGTGGTCCTGGTCCCCCCCGGTCCGAAGTTCTTCGCCGTCATGTTCGCGCTGTTTCGCATCAACGCCGTGCCGGTCCTGATCGACCCCGGCATGGGCCGCCGCTGGGCCGCCCATTGTCTGGCCAGCGTCCACGCCGAGGCGTTTGTCGGAAGTCCGATCGCGCACCTTGTGCGACTGCTGGCCCCCGACGTGTTTCGCGACACTCGCGTCTGTGTCACACTCGGCCGCCGATGGTTCTGGGGGGGGCATCGACTTTGCTTCGGCCCGCCGGATCACGATGCGCCGAATCCTTCCGCGCGGCCGGTCGGCGAACCCGATGACACCATCGACGCCGCAACCGGCGACATCGCACCCGACGCACCCGCCGCCATCCTCTTCACCAGCGGCTCCACCGGCCCACCCAAGGGCGTGATCTACACGCACGCCACGTTCAACGCCCAGGTCGACCTGCTCGCATCAACCTTCGGCCTGCGGCCTGGACAAATCGACGTGGCGACTTTCCCGCCGTTCGCCCTCTTCGATGCCGCGCTGGGCATCACCGCCGTTATTCCAAGAATGGATCCCACGCGCCCGGGCTTCTGCGATCCGCGTGCGATTATCGATGCCGTGAACGATCACGCTGCGACGAATCTCTTCGGCTCGCCGGCATTGCTGGATCGGGTGGCGACGTACCATCGGTATTTCCCGTCGCCGCTGCCGACGCTGCGCCGCGTACTGACCGCCGGCGCGCCGGTGCGCCCCGACATTCTGTCGCGCTTGCGCGGCATGTTGCCCGGCGAAGCGGTCATTTACACGCCCTACGGCGCGACCGAGGCGCTGCCCGTAACAGCCATCACCGATCGCGAGATCCTCTGCGACACGGCGCAAACGACCGCGCGCGGCGGCGTCTGCGTCGGCCGGCCGGTCGAAGGCGCCGACGTTCACATCATCCGCATCGACGACGGGCCGGTCGCGTCCTGGAGCAACGTGCGGCGCCTGCCGGCCGGGGAAATCGGGGAAATCGTGGTGCGCGGTCCGATGGTGACGGCGGCCTATTACGAAAACGAGCGCGGCAACGAGCTGGCGAAAATCGCCGACGGAACCCAGGTCTGGCACCGCATGGGCGACGTGGGATATTTCGACGAACAAGGTCGATTATGGATGTGCGGACGCAAGTCGCATCGCGTGATCACGCCGCACGGCGTACTGTTCACCGAGCCGGTCGAGGCGATCTTCAATCAACATCCGGCCGTGCGACGCACCGCGCTGGTCGGCGTGGGCGCCGCCCCGAAACAGCGGCCGGTCCTGTGCGTCGAGCGGCGCCGTTTTCGACGGCGATCAGCCCGGTGGCTTTCCCACATCCCGCCGCGCCGACGGCGGGGCGAGCCGGCTCACGGCTTCGAGCCGGTATGCAACGCCGTGAGTGGACCCGCGGACAAGTCAGGTCGAGTTGCGAATCCGATCGCCCGCTCCGACGGCGATGTCCGCGCCGACCTGCTTGAGATCGCCCGGAGCAACCCCATGACGCGACTTATCGACACGGTCCTTTTCCACCGCCGCTTTCCGGTCGATATTCGCCACAACGCGAAAATCTTCCGCGAGCAACTCGCCGCATGGGCCGAGCGCCGACTGCGCGGGGGTTGATTTCACCAGGCAGTCGCTCAATTGGGTCGGCCGCCCCTGCAATCGCCCTCCGCCCGTCATGTCGACGCTGATCGAGCAGCGCCTTAGACTGTTGTCGAAAGCGCGGCACGGTCTGACAAACGCCCGTCCGCTTTCATCGAAGAACGTAAACGATCGGATTCGATCAAGGAGTCGATGGCGTGGAACGAACGTTGATCATTCTCAAGCCCGACGCCGTGCAGCGCGGGCTGTGCGGCCGGATTCTCAGCCGGTTCGAGGACAAGGGTCTCAAAATCGTCGCGATGAAGTTCATGAAAATCGATCGCGACCTGGCCGAGCGGCACTACGCGGTACACAAGAGCAAGCCGTTTTATCCCGGACTGATTCAGTACATCACCAGCTCGCCGGTGGTCGTGCTGGTACTCGAAGGCCGCAACGCCATCGCCATCTGCCGCAAGATGATGGGCGCGACGTTCGGCTCCAACGCCGAACCCGGCACGATCCGCGGCGACCTGGGCGTCAGCAACACCTTCAACCTCATCCACGGCAGCGACGGTCCCGAAACGGCCGCCGGCGAAATCCGGCTGTATTTCAATGAGAAGGAGCTGGTCGCCTATGATCGTGCGGTGGAGCCGTGGGTGTATGACTTCAGTGGCGGCCAGCCACAATGACCGGCCGGTGCGAGATTCCCATCTCGCACCCCCCCCACTCGGGAATCCCTTCCCGCAATCCGCACTGCCCAGCAAGGTGACCCATGAAAGTCCAGCCCATTGCCGACATCGAGCAGAAGCCGGTCGATATGCCCGGCGCAACCAAAACGAAAATGCGCATGCTCGTCGGACCGGCCGACGGCGCGCGGAACTTCCACATGCGCCAGTTCGAAGTCGAGCCGGGCGGCCACACGCCGCACCATCAGCACGACTACGAGCACGAAATCCTTATTCTCTCGGGCCGAGGCGTGGCCATGAGCGAATCGGGCGAGCGGCCCTTTCGCGCCGGCGACGTGATCTGGGTGCCGCCCAACGAGATGCATCAGTTCCGCAACACGGGCGACGAGGCGCTGAGGTTCATCTGTCTGATTCCGGCGCCGAAGGACTGCACGAAGTAAGGCATCGCGCGGAAACAAGGTGTACGAATGGAAGAGGCGTGGTACGGGCGTCCCGCCCGTGCTGAACGGGCAAGATGCCCGTACCACGCAGGACAATCGTGCTGGTCATTCGTGCGCGACTCCCATGCGGCGCGATTGACCGGCCCGGCCGCGGAGAAATGACTGTGCGACCTCCGACCGTGTCATTCGTGTCGCTGGGATGCCCGAAGAACCTCGTGGATTCCGAGAAAATGCTCGGTCTGCTGGCCGAGGCGGGATGCACGATCGTCGGCGACGGCGCCGCGTCGGATGTCGTGGTCATCAACACCTGCGGCTTTCTGGCCGCTTCTCGTGACGAGGCCCTGAGCTTCATCCGCGAGGCCGCCGCGCAGAAACGCAACGGCGCGCTGAAACGCATCGTTGTCGCCGGTTGCCTGGCGCAGCGCGACGGACAATCGCTGATCGAGGAAGTCCCCGAGATCGACGCCCTGATCGGTGTCAACGACCGCGCGGCCATCGTCAATGCGGTGGTCAACGGACGAAAGCGGCGGCGCGCGACCGAGTCCGGCGAGCGCACCCTCGCGATCGGCACGTATCTTCCGAAATCTTGGTCCGACCGCTCGCGCCTGCGGCTCACGCAGCGGCACTACGCCTATCTGCGGATGAGCGAGGGCTGCAATCAGCGATGCACCTTCTGCACCATTCCGTCGATTCGCGGGCCGATGTACTGCAAGTCCGTCGCCGAAATCGTCGCCGAGGCGCGCGAGTTGATCGCCGACGGCGCCGTCGAAATCAATCTCATCGGCCAGGACACGACCAGCTACCAGAGTGAATTCCCTTCGCGCGGCGTGCCGCGCGTACCCGGACTGCGGCCCGGCGACAGCATCAATCTGGCGGGCCTGCTGCGCGTGCTCGATCGAATCGAGGGCGCCCGCTGGCTGCGGCTGATGTACGCCTACCCCTCCGACTTCACCGACGAAATGATCGACGCCATCGCCGAGTGCGCGCACGTTGTGAAGTACATCGACATCCCGCTACAGCACATCAACGACCGCATCCTCAAAGCCATGTACCGCCGCGTGACGCGCGCGCAGACCGAATCGCTGTTGCGGCGGCTGCGCAACCGCATACCGGGCGTGACCATCCGCACCACGTTCATCGCCGGCTTTCCCGGCGAGTCGCCGGCCGAATTCGAGGAACTGCGACGATTCATAGCCGACTTCGAATTCGACGCCGTCGGCGTGTTCCCCTACTCGCTCGAACCCGGAACGCCGGCGGGCCGCATGAAGTCGCAACTTCCCGACGAGATCAAGCAAGAGCGCGTCGCGGTGCTGATGGCCACACAGCAGGACGTCGCCTTCCGACGCGCGTCCGAAATGCGCGGCAAGGTCTTCGACGTGCTGATCGACGGTTTCGGCCGCGAGGGAATGTACCCGGCGCGCCACGCGGGCCAGGCGCCGGAAATCGACAGCGTCACCTACGTCGTCGGCGGAGAGTTCGACCCGGGCGAGATGGTGCGCGTACGCTGCACCTCCCACGAAGAATACGACCTGATCGCTGCACCTGTCACGGTCGGGCTGCCGGTCCTTCGCACATGACGAGCGTCGTCCGGACGGCGCCGAAGTCGTGTTGACGGCGCTGCACTGGTCTACGGTCTACGTTACTGATCCGTCCGTGATAGCCGGACCCCGGTCGCGTTGTGTATGATGGAGGCGCACGTTTCGGCGTGCAGGGACGGAGACTGGGGCGACGGCTATGGCCAACGTCGAGATTGTCACGGCAGGTCCCGGTGAAGTCGCGCTGCTGACCACGCTCTACAACGAGGTCTTTCGTCCGCCGCGCGACGCGGCGTTTTTTCAGCGGCGCTTCCTGGGACGCTACAACCTCGTCATCCTGATCGCCCGGCTGGACGACCGGCCGGTCGGCTTCGCCGCCGGCTTCGAGCTGAAGCCGTCGACCTACTACGCCTGGCTGTGCGGCGTTCTGCCCGACTTCCGCAATCTCGGCATCGCCAGCCAGTTGCTCCACGCGCTGCAAAGTTGGGCGGCCGAACATCAGTACGAGTTCATGCGCATGGAATGCCACAACCGCCATCGCGAGATCATCCGCGTGGCCATCGACCTCGAGTTCGACGTGGCCGGCGTTCGCTGGGACTCCGAGCGGCAGGACAACCTCATCATCTTCGAGCGCGCATTGAGCGAGCACGCTTGACCTTCGGCGACAGGGTCGAATGTAGCACAGCCGCCCTCGGCTGTGACATCAGAGCCGCAAAGCGTAAGCGAGCGGGATCCATCCGCCGCGGCACTGCTCGCATTCATCACATGCCCCAGCCGCCCCCGGCCTGGTCGAATGTAGCACAGCCGCCCCCGGCTGTGAATGGAGCACAGCCGCCCTCGTCTGTGACGAATGTAGCACAGCCGCCCGCGGCTGTGACATCAGAGCCACGAAGCGTCAGCGAGCGGGATGCAAGCGCCGCGTACTTGCGCGCGTTCATCACTTGCCATCGCCGCCCCTGGCTGTGACGAATGGAGCACAGCCGCCCCCGGCTGTGAATGGAGCACAGCCGCCCCTCGTCTGTAACGAATGTAGCACAGCCGCCCACGGCTGTGAGGGTGTTGCACAACCGCCCGCGGCTGTGACCGCGTGATACGGGCTTTCAGCCCGTGTGAATCAGAGCCGCGAAGCGTCAGCGAGCGGGATCCAAGCGCCGCGTACTTGCGCGCGTTCATCACTTGCCATTGCCGCCTCCGGCTGTGACGAATGGAGCACAGCCGCCCTCGGCTCTGAATGGGGCACAGCCGCTCTCGGCTCTGAATGGGGCACGGCCGCCCACGGCTGTGTCGCCGGTGCGGGCTTTCGGGGCGTGAACCCCTGTCAAACACGGTCGTGTTTCACGTGAAACAGCGAACGTAGCACAGCCGCCCTCGGCTGTGTCGCGTAGCTCCGGGTTTGCAGCCCGCGCGTCCCTCCCGGCCGCGTGTGTGTTTCACGTGAAACAGCAAACCCGGGCGAAAGCGTGTTTCACGTGAAACAGCGATTGGGAATTGGCGGCAGCGTAAGGCACGGAATCTCGGTAAAACGCCTGATTATCGCGTAGCGCACCGTGCTACTAGGAAATGCGCGGCGCACGGTGAGGACAGGACGGTGAAGCCGGAGACACGGCAGCGGAACGGGCACGAATACGCTTGCCGACCAGCGGCGCGCGGACCGACGCTCCCGGCTACTCGACAATCTTGCACAGCGTTCCGAGCTCCGCGTTTCTCGGTTTGATTGGAGTATTTCACGCATGAAACACGCCGGAGCGCTCAAACCTGTTGTAGTCAGCGGGCAGGGGCCGAGGGCGTGGGAGGCGCAAATGCAGCTAGCGGTGAGTTCATTGAGACTTGTTCGTTGCTTGCACGTGCAGTGTCGCATGGCCCCCCTAAGAAAGTGTTTGAAAAGCGAACTCACCCTGGACTGAGCCGATGCAGCATCACATTGATCATGGCAATGAGGATCATCGCTTCGCTGCTCGACGTGAGCGTTTCGTAGTCCTTCGACAGGCGC
>WYBU01000057.1 GCA_011525745.1 Planctomycetaceae bacterium
AAGGTGCGTATCGCGCGAGGTCAGGCGGCGCGATCCCGCTCGCTGACGCCTGCCCCCGCGAAGGCGGGGGCTTCGCGGCTCGGAATGTCCCGCGCGGCACGGGCTTTCAGCGCGTGTACCCGCCGCTTGCGCGGCGGGTTCTGATCGCGTGGCACGGGCTTTCAGCCCGTGCGAATCCGAGCCCCAAGCGCAATCGCCGGGGTCGCCCGCTGAATCGGCGTGCACCGCAGCGCTGGCGCTTGCGGCTCGGATTACTGATGGCGCTGACGCTTGCGGCTCGGATCAGACTGCCCTGATGCAAGCAACACACAACCGGAGCATCGCCATGCCTGTCGATTTCCTTCCCGACACTTCCGCCGGCGATTCGTACGACGCGCCTGACGTCACCGCAGCCGCGCTGCGTGAGGCGGCGATGGTCGCCGTGCGCACGGCCGCGCTCTGCACCGCCGCCGCTGTACCGGTCGTATTGCTCGCAATCTACGCGTTACGTGATGCGCTGCTGGCCGCCGACGCAGTGCTCCGCGCGTCGCAGGACTGGGTTCAGGCCTTCGGTCCGTCGGTGTTGTTCGCCATCTTCGGCCTCATCTTCGGCGGCGCGGTCGGGCTGCTGGTCGGCCGGCAGAGCGGATTGGCGGGACTGCTGTTGTGGGCCATCGGCGTCGGTGCGGCCGTGGCGCTGGCGGCGGTTGCCGCCGTCGAAGCGGCGATGATCTTCGAGCGCATCCCGGCGATGTGCTGGATCGGGCTGGGCGCGATGATCGGCGGGGCGATGCTGGCACTGAGCTACTTTGCGTTCTGGAGCGAGTCGTGACCGTTGTCCGAGCGAAATGATCGAAGGGGCGCGCGGGACGAAAGCGCGACTGCGGCCCGTCGCGCGGGGCATTATCATCGCCGCCATGCTTTACCGCCTGCTGCGGCCCCTGATGTTCAGGCTCGACGCCGAGCGCGCCCATGACGCGGCGATGCGCCGGCTGGAGCGACTCGGTCGGCATCCGCGCTGGGCGAGATTTCTACGCACATGCGTTGCCCGGCCGGTGCCGCGGGCCGTGCGGATCATGGGGCTGGAGTTCCCGCATACCGTCGGGCTGGCGGCCGGTTTCGATAAGAACGGGCGGTCGCCCTGGGGTTGGTTCGCGCTGGGCTTCGGATTCATCGAGCTGGGCACGGTGACCCCGCGCCCGCAGCCGGGTCATCCCCGGCCGCGGATGTTTCGCTTTCCGGCGATGGGGGGGCTGGTCAACCGCATGGGCTTCAACAATGACGGGGCCGAAGCGGTGGCGGTGCGGCTGAAGACGTGCTTCGAGCGGTGCGGCCGGCCGCCGTTTCCGATCGGCATCAGCGTCGGTAAGAACGCCGACACGCCGCTGGAGCGCGCCGCCGACGACTTCGCCGCCGCCGCGGAACGGCTGTCGCCGCTGGCGGATTTCGTGACGATGAACGTCAGCTCGCCGAATACGCCCGCGCTGCGCGATCTTCAGGCGCGGGCGCCGCTGATGCGGCTGGTCGAGTCGGTTCGCGCGGCGGCGGCGGGCCGTGCGGTGCTGGTGAAGCTGGCCCCCGAGCTGGACGAGCCGCTGCTGTTCGATGTGTTGGACGCCTGCGCCGAGGCCGGCGCGGCGGGCGTGATCGCGACGAATACGCTGGCGACGGCGGCCGCGGGGCGGTTCATCGGCGACGGCGCGCCGCGCACGCCGCTGCCGGAAGGGGGGCTGAGCGGTCGGCCGCTGCGCGACATATCGCGAATTCGTGTATCGCAAATACGGCGCCACGTGGGGAATCGGCTGGCGGTTGTCGGGTGCGGCGGGATCGACGACGCGGCGTCGGCGCGGGCGATGCTGGATGCGGGAGCGGATCTGATTCAGGTCTACACGGGACTGGTGTATCGTGGTCCGTTTCTGGCGGCGCGGCTGTCGCGGGCGATCGCGGGCATGCGATGAGCGACGATGTGCCGCGCGGTGGTGCGCCGCTTGCGCGGAGGGTTCTCATCGCGAGGCACGGGCTTTCAGCCCGTGCGAATCCGAGCCGCGCAGCGTAAGCAAGCGGGATCCGCGAGCCGGAAGCGCGAGTGAACGAGCAACATGCGCCGGTGCGTTCGAAGGCTGCCGCCGCGCCGAGCGTGAACTCATAAAGCGGACCGTTTCACGCGAGGTGTGGCGGGGCGATTCCGCTCACTGGCGCCTGCCCCCGCGAAGGCGTGGGCTTCGCGGCTCGGATCATTCGGGCGTGGCGCCTCGAATCACTCCAGCGCCGACCGCTCGAATCAGATCGTAACGACCCCCGTTGCGGCGGAGTGGCAGATGTCTTCATCGTGCGCGCATCCGTTCACGCGCAGCCGCGCGGCATCGAGGTTCAGCGCGGCGTAGCGCGTCGCGTCACGATCGCGCACATGGTATCCCAGCGCATATTCGCCCGGTGCGACGTTCAGCGTCAGATCGAATCGTACATGCTGCCGATGGCCGGGTAGTCCCGGCGAAAACGCATGTCCCATGCGATCGCTGCTGGTCTCGAACAGCGTCAGATGATCGCGCGTGCGAATCAGATAGACGCCAAAGGCCGGATGCGGCAGGGGGGCCGTGAATGCGCAGTCGAACTCGAACGCGGCCTGCTGCCCCGGCTCGAACGTTGATGCCAACGCGCCCCGCCCGTTCAACACGCGCACGTTCATGACGCGCGCCGCCGCGTCGCCGTCGGTCGCCAGCCACGGCTCGGCCCTCTCCGCCTGATAGCGCGCCACGGCTGCGTGCGCCGGACCGGTAAACGCCGGCCGGCCGCGTTCCAGCAGCAGCGCGCGGTCGCAGAACCGCTGCACCGCGCCCAGATCGTGCGACACGAAAACAACCGCCGTTCCGCGCTTCAGGAATTCGCGCATCTTGTCCGTGCAACGCCTGCGGAACACCGCGTCGCCGACGGACAGCACCTCGTCGACCAGCAATACGCGCGGCTCGACGTGGGCCGCGATCGCGAATCCCAGCCGCGCTCTCATGCCGCTGCTGTAACGCTTCACCGGCGTGTCGAGGAAGTCGCCGATGCCGGCGAAGGCGACGATCGAATCGAATCTTCGGAGAAGTTCGCGCCGCGGCAGGCCCATGATCGCCGCGTTCAGTCCGATGTTCTCGCGCCCGCTCAGATCATCCTGAAAGCCCGCGCCCAACTCGATCAGCGCGGACACGGGGCGGGCCGTTTCGATGTCGCCGGCATCCGGTCGAAGCAGACCGGCCAGCAGCTTCAACAGCGTGCTCTTGCCGGCGCCGTTGGGGCCGATGACGCCGAAGGCCTCGCCGGCGCGGACCTCAAACGAGACGTCGCGCAACGCCTCGTGGCGGTTGCGGTCGCGCGCGCGGCCGAATCCGATGCGGCGCGTCAGCAATTCGCGCAGCGTGTCAACGCCGTCGCCGCGGCGAAACGACTTGCTGACGGATTGAACGCGAACGGCAATGGGGGACATGAAGGCGCGGCGGCCGGCGCGGCGCCGCAAGAGTGATATCGGATGGGGGCGGGGCGGGGTTGAACGCTGCGTTTGATCGTTACGAGCCTCGGACGCTTCAACGTGGCCAGGGCCTTGCGAAGGTGGGACATACGGGCGGGACGCCCGTACCACCCGGGAGATGAAGGCTTACTTGGTGCGAGGGCTTGACCATGCCAGCAGATTATTTCGACATGGCCAAACGCTCGCGAAATGCGGCGACGGCGTGAGCGGCGCAAGTTGGTAATCGCGCGCGGCGGCCATAGAATCCCGACCATGAGCCGCAGATTCCTCGTCACCGCCGCGCTGCCGTACTCGAACGGGCGATTGCACGTCGGGCACATCGCCGGCGCGTACCTGCCCGCCGACACGTACGTGCGGTATTTGCGCCTCCGCGGCGACGAGGTGCGTTTCATCTGCGGCAGCGATGACAACGGCGTGGCAGCGCTGAAGTCGGCCCGGGAAGAGGGCAAGCCGGTGGAAGAACTCACCGCCTTCTACAACGCTTCCCAGCGGCGGGCCTTCGACGGTCTGGGCGTTCGCTTCGACATCTACGGCGGCACGCATCAGCCCGATTACGTATCGCTGCACGAGAAGCTGAGCCAGGAATTCTTTCTCAAGATTCACGAAAAAGGCTTCTTCACCAAGCGCGCGTCGAAGCAGTTGTACGATGTGCAGGCCGGACAGTTCCTGCCCGACCGGTTCGTGACCGGCGTCTGCCATTACGCCGACTGCGGCAAGCCGCAGGCCTACGGCGATCAGTGCGAGGCTTGCGGGCGCAGCATCGATCCGCTGCTGCTGAAGGAGCCGCAAAGCATCCTGACGGGAACGACGCCGGAGCCGCGCGAGACGGTGCACTGGTACTTGCGACTCGATCAGCTCGCGCCGCGACTGGAGAAATGGTTGCGGGCCAAGCAGTCGCCGACGGACGGCAGCCCGGCGTGGCGCTCGACGGTGCTCAACTTCGCCCTGGGCCAGATCGGCGTGGGTCTGCCCGAGCGGGCGATGACGCGCGACATGACCTGGGGCGTGCCGCTGCCGCTGGAAGACCCGGACGCGGCGGGCAAAGTGCTGTATGTCTGGTTCGATGCGCCGATCGGCTACGTCTCGTTTACGGCGGCGCTGTGCGAACGGCTGGGCGAGGGCTGGAAGGCGTACGAGCGCTGGTGGAAGGATCCCGCCTGCCGCATCGTCCATTTCATCGGCGAAGACAATACGGTCTTTCACGCCCTGACGTGGCCGGCGATGTTGCTGGCGACGCACGAGGGCGAAACGCCGGAGGGCCGGCCCGGCGAGTATCAACTGCCGTGGCAGGTGGTGGCCAACGCGTTCGTCAACATCAAGATCGCCGGCAAGGCCGAGGAAGAAAAGATCAGCAAAAGCCGCGGCACGGCCATCTGGATCGAGGACTACCTCAAGGACCACGATCCCGACCCGCTGCGTTACTACCTGACGGCCATCGCGCCCGAGGCGCAGCGGACGGCGTGGGACTCCGAAGCGTTCGTGGAGCGCAACAACGCCGAGTTGATCGCCACGCTGGGCAACTTCATCAACCGCTGGCAGAAGATCGTCAGCGAGGACTTCGGCCGCAAGGTGCCGCCGCTGGTCAACGCCGCGGAGGAAAATCGAGCGCTGCTGGCTGAACTGGCCGCGCTGCCGGCGGCGGTCGGCGACGATCTGGAGGCGTTTCGCTTCAAGACGGCGCTGGGCCGCGTGATGGACGGCTTTCGCGCGGCGAATCGGTACATCGACGTTCGCGCCCCGTGGAAGTCGCGCAAGTCGGATCTGGCGCAGTGCGGCGCGACGATCAACGTCTGTATTCAGGCGGCGAAGACGCTGGGCATTCTGATGACGCCGTTTCTGCCGTTCGCCGCCGAGAAGCTGCGCGCGTCGCTGAACGTGCCGGAGGCGGAATGGACATGGGCGGCGGCGGCTGTACCGCTGCCCGCCGGTCATGTGCTGGGTCCGCAGCCGGAAGTCTTGTTCCGAAAGATCGAATAGCGACGGTGGCGCCCGCAGGCTCATCCGAACCGCGACGACTCCAGACAATCAGAGCCGCGCAGCGTAAGCAAGCGCGATCCGCGGCCCGGGAGCGCGAGTCAACGAGAATCTTGCGCCTGTGCGTTCGAAGCCTGACGGCGCGCTCTGCGCCTACTCGTAGAACGGTGCGTTTCACGCGTGGTGAAGCGGCCCGCTCCCCTCGCTGACGCAAGCCCTCGCATAGGCGGGGGCTTCGCGGTTCTGATGGCCGCGGGACTTGCGCTTGCGGCCGGCATCGGTTTTCGACTCGCATGGGCTGAAAGTCCGTGCCACGCGAACTAATCCGAACCGCGACCGTAAGGGAGGCTCGGAGAACGCTTGAATCGAACCGGCGCATTCATGCGTGCGACACGCTGACTTGCACCGGTCGCAAGCCCGTGCAACGCGGTCACGGGCGGGACGCCCGTACCACCCGGATTCAACCCAGGGCGGCTGTGCTGCATTCAGGGAATCGGGCGGCGCAGTGGAGCGATCGTGGCTCGAATCTTGCGACAGGCATAGACGCCGCCCGGCGGGACGTTGCGCCAGATCGGCGTGTACTGCACGTCGTGAAAGTGCCGGCGGTAGTAGTTGAGATAAATGCGCGGCACAAACGTGATCTGCATGTAGGTGCCGGTGGGATCGAGGTAATGCCGCAGCCAGCGGTGCAGCCGCACCTGCCCGCGCAGCGGCAGGTGGGCCGTGGCCAGGCCGCTGAAGACGAACTTCACCTGTCGCACGCCGAGCTTGTCGAAAGTGCTTTCCATTGCCGTGGCGTCGCCGCGAACGACCTCGTACTGCGGGAACCTTTCGCGCAGCACGTCCACGAACTCGGGATCGATCTCGACGATGATGAACCGATGATGCGGCTGAAGCCGGTCGACAATCGCGCGCGTGATGGCGCCGGTGCCGGCGCCCAGTTCCACGATGACGCCGGGCTGCGAGAAGTCGATGCTGCGGGTCATGGCCCGGCACATGACCGCGCCGGAGGGACCGATCGCAGCGATGGCCCGACCCTTGGTCGCGAACTTCTTCGCGAACATGCAGACGTCGGCGAACTTACTTTCGCGCGGCGCCAGTTCGGCGTCGGCGGCCTGAGCGTTGCGGGATTCGGGAGACACCCGTGCTCCTTGCTATGACTTGTTGACCGGAGGCTTACGCGTCGGTCGGATAAATCGAAGCGTGCCGGGGCGCTTCACGCTCCGTCGTTGCACCGCGTTCGCACGCATCCGCTGCCCATCAGCGACGACCCTCGCATGGACAGTTGTCTGATTGCGCCGCGCCAAATCGTAAGCGGCAATGTAGGCACGAACCCCCGCTTCGTCAACGCGCCGGCCTGGTCCGAACCGTAAGCAGCAGAAACGGAAAACCTGCCCCCGTTTCACTCGAAAAATAGCGATCCACTCGCTCGCGGAAGTCCGGCAGGTTCAGCCCCATGTAAGTTTCCGGTACGCGGCCCTGCACGAAGTCGAAATGTGTCCGACTGCGCTCCAGCAGCCGCGTCGCCCCCTCGACGCTGCCGACGTGACGTTGCAGATGCGCCGCCGAAACCTGTATCAGCGCCTGGAGGAAACGCCCCTGCGGGCCGGACTTGTCCGAAGACTGCCAGATCGACTCCCACGTCTCGTGCGCTTCCCACCAGTAGGCGTGGTTGTACAGGTCCGCGCCGAACAAGTACTCCTCTGACTCTTCCCATCGGTCCGGTGGCGGCAGGCGTGGACGGCGCGGCGGCGTGCCAGGCGGCTCATAGCTGTGTCCGGCCGGATCGGCGCAGGGATGCGGATTGAGTGTCGGCACGTACCGATAGGGCGGGAATGGCCGGGTGCCATAACGGCGAAAACAAGGATCGGGCGGCAACGGCTCGCTCAGCCGGGGCATGGAATGGAGCCTACTCGACCGGGCTGGTCCGGTACAAAAGGTCCTTTCTCATACGCCCGGCGACGCGGGTCGATATGTCGAGTGCCGGCCGGTCTGCGCCGATTCCGGGGAGGGTTCGCGCCCACGATGTGCGGCCCGCGGCAAGGGAGTCGTTCCAGCATGAGCGCATCTTCCACAACCGTCTGCGACCCATCGTGCCAGACGCAGGCAACGGCGACGGTGACGGCCGGCGGTCTGATCACGGTGCTGTGCAACGTCACGCTGGCGGCCTGTTTCGCGATGTTCGGCGTCGCGCACTGGAACAGCTTCGTGCGCTTCGGTCGCCCGAGCGTGTTGTTGCAGATGGTCAAGGAACTGCTCGACGCGCTGTTTTTCCTGATTCGGCGCGACGCGCGCAAGGCGTCGCGTTCGCCCTACGAGTGGCTCATCGCCTTCGGCGGGACGTTCTGGCCGCTGTGGTTCCGGCCGGTCAACGCGGAACACGACGCATGGGCGGGGCAGGTAATTCAGTTCGGCGGCGCGTTGCTGACGATCGCGGCGATTCTGTCATTGAACCGCAGCTTCGGCATCGTGCCGGCCAATCGCGGCGTGCGCACGGGCGGGCTGTATCGCGTGGTGCGGCATCCGCTGTACATGAGCTACACGATGGTGCATCTGGGATACGTGATGAATCATCCCAGCGCGTCGAACCTGTGCGTGTTCGGCGCGACGACGCTGTTTGCGGTCTTGCGCATTTACCGCGAGGAGCGGTTCCTGCTGGAGGATGAATCATATCGCGAATACGCGCGGCGGACGCGCTGGCGACTGGCGCCGTTTGTCTTCTAACTTCAAAGCGACGGATGTTTGAAAGCCGGCCCTTCGGGCCGGTCCCCCGCTTGCTTACGCCGCGCGGCGTTCAGAGCCGCGAAGCGTAAGCGAGCGGGATCGAGCCGCTCAGCCTTCTTCGCGACGTAGAGATCTTGGCATGTGCGTCCCGCGCGCGAACAGACTTTGCACACGGGTGCGCGAGAACAGCATTCACACTGGCCTCTGGCTTGCGGAACCCGCTTGCTTACGCCGCGCGGCTCTGATGCACACGGGCTACAAGCCCGCGTGGCACGGGCTTGTAGCCAATTCTGTCCGGGAGGTGGCGTGGCGTGTACCGAACGTAAACTGTAAGCCGGCGGTTTCGCGTGGGGGCGGCGTGGGGGTGATGGAGGTGCGCGGTGTGCGGGGCAATTGCG
>WYBU01000058.1 GCA_011525745.1 Planctomycetaceae bacterium
AACGCCCTATAAAACACGCTCTGGCGGCCATGCGCCTTGACAAACCCTGTTTCACGTGAAACACTTTCCGAATCGTCCCCATTCCGCGGTTCACCCGTCCGTCCCCGATCGCCAGAAACCTGTTTCACGTGAAACTCGCATTCGCCTCGAGTGCGTGCGGCTGATGGCCCGCGGCTTTTGGCTGATAGCTGATAGCTGATGGCTGATGGCTGATCGCTGATAGCTGATTGCTGATGCCCCTTCGCTTGTTTCACGTGAAACACGAATTCGACTCAGGTTTGCCACGGATCGTCGCGCTGGCGCTTGCGGCTCGGATCACAGCGAGTCGGGGACGGGCGGGACGCCCGTACCACCCGGATGTCCGCTCGCTGACGCTTCGCGGCTCGGATTCACACCGGCGCCTACGCACTCACGCCTCGCCGCTCGGATGCAGCGCCCGATGCACGGCCGGGTCGTCCAGGTCGGGGATCGGCAGACGCTCGATATCTTTTGGCTCGAATTTCAGCAGGCCGTCGCCGTAGGTGCGCTGTTCGGCGGCGCAGCGGCGGTGGAACTCGTCGCCGGCCAACCAGGGCAGCAGCCGCTCGAGCAGGTCGGCGTAGTCCTCGCGGGGATAGATTCCGTGAAAGGTTGTCAGGTTCAACGCGCCGGCGCGGTTGAGCACGAAGCGCAGCCGGCCGCGGACGAACACGCTCACCCACATCGGGGCGGGCGGCCGCTGCTCGCGCACGAACCAGTGCGTGCGATGGCGCGTCAGGTAGCGGCGGTGCACGCCCAGCCGCCGGCCGTGTGCGAGGTAGTCGGCGGCGAGCGGGGCGGTATCGGGGGTCAGGTCGAGCAGCAGACACTTGCGGCCTGCGCGGCGCAGAGCGAGGAAGTCGTCGGCGTCGAAGAGGGTTCCGCGGACGTGTGCGGACTTGGAGACGCAGGGCGCGAGGAATGCGTCGGGCAGCCGCCATCGTCGGGCCTCGGCGTCGGAGAGGGTGAAGAAGGCGTTGGCGCCGGTGGCGATGCCGCGCATGCAGCGTGCGAAATCGCCGAGGGGGCGTGCGGCGCTGCGCGAGAGGGTGGAGAGGAGAGAGGAGAGAGGATCGCCGGAGGCGCGGCGCGCGTCTGCTCGGCGCCGCAGGCGCGAGCGCTGCGGATCTGATCCGAGCCGCAAGCGCGAGCGCTGCGGTGGCGGGTGGGTTCGCGCGAGACTCGCGAGTTGCCGCGCGCGCATCGGATCAGAGTGAGCGGGGGACGGGCGGGACGCACGTACCACCCGGATAGCCGCTTGCTGACGCGCGCGGTTCGGATCAGGCGCGCGAGAGAGGCCCGTGCCCCATTTGTTGTCGGGATTCAGAGCGGTGCGGGGGATGCGCGCGATGCTCGGCGCAGGGTCCGCCGTGCGGGCCGGATGCGCGGCGCCGACCGTCGGCGGATTCTCTCCCCGAATGGCACGCAGCCGGCGGCGGCTGTGCCCCGTTTTCTTCCCGGCGTCGAAGGCGTCGAAGGCGGCGTCGGCGGCGCGGGCGTCGGGAGCGTGGATGATCGTCAGCTCGTCGCCGGCGCGGGCGGCGTCGAAGAGCGTGATCGTGGCCGTCGTCAGCAGGCCGTCGAAGATGTTGGCGGCGGCGTCGAAGATGATCAGGCCGGCAAACGCGGGCGTGTCGAGCAGCACGCGCTTGATGGCGCGGCCGAAGTCGGCGTTGAGGAACTCGGTGGGGGTGATGACGGCGGCCCGGCCGCGCGGGGAGAGCCGGTCGGCGATTTTCAACAGAAAAAGGCAATAAACGTTGGTGAGGCGGCTGAAACGCAGGCCGAAGCGGGCGTCGAAGCGGCGGAAAAGCGACTCGGGCAGGTCGGCGTCGTGGTGGCGGATGTAGGGCGGGTTGGCGGCGATGGCGTCGAAGCGCTCGGGGAAGTCGGCGGCGAGGAAGTCGCGGCGAAGCAGTTGCGGCCGGGCGCCGGGGATTCGGCGGCGGGCGAGGTCGAGGGCCAGCGGGTCGATGTCGCAGGCGACGATGCGGCGCGGGGCGGCGGGGAGGTCGGCGAGGCATTCGAGGAAGATGCCGGGGCCGACGGCGGGGTCGAGGAACGACTCGGGGCATGCGGCGCAGGCCCAGCGGGTCATGGCGCGGGCGAGGGCGGGCGGCGTGAAGAACTGGCCGCGGAGTTTGCGTCGGGTGTAGGGGACGCGGGCTTCAAAGAGGGATTCGGGCGAGAGGGCGGCGGGGATCATGCGGGGTATGATAAACGCCGGCGCGTGCGGGGGATTGGGCTGTCAGTTGTCAGTGGTCGGAGAGGGGGTGCGTATTCCGATCATCGTGAACCCACCGCTGAAGCGGAGGGCCACCCGACGGGGTTGAGGGCGCGGGAGACTTGAATAGAATATGCGGCACGAGCCGTGAGCGGGCGGTCGATCGGGCGGCCCGACCGGCGCGGCAGGGGCCGGAGTTGTTTCCGACGGAGCGGGAGACGGTTGAGTTTTTCGGATCAGTCAGCGAAAGGAGGAAGGCAAATGAATCGGTTCGGTATTGTGTCGATTGTGATCGTAGTTGCGACGGCCGGGACGGCCACGGCGGGGACGACGACGTTTGACAACGGTCACGAGGGCTGGGGCGTGTTCTTCGGCAACGACGGCGTTCTGGGCGATTTCATCGAGCCGGCGGGCGGCAATCCGGGCGCGCATCTGCGGTGGACGATGGTGGACACGTTCGGATGCAACTTCCACAACGATTCGAATCCGGAGTACATCGGCGACTATTCGCGGTTCAGCCAGGGGGTGCGGCTGAGCGTGGATGTGAAGGTGGACGAGATATCGTTCTTCGGCACGCCGGTCGAGCGGAACCTGATCGTGGAGCTGGTGGACTTCAATCCGCCGAGCGATCCCTATCCGTGGACGAGCGTGTGGTACAACCTGGGGCCGATTTCGCAGGCACAGACGTCGAACTGGACGACGTTCGAGGTGCTGATCAGCGATCCGACCGCGACGGCGCTGCCGCCGGGGTGGGGCGGGACGGGCGCCGAGGATCCGAACACGTTCGAGCCGATTCTGCCGCCGAACCGGACGTTCGCGAGCGTGCTGGCGAACGTGGAGGAAATTCGGTTCACGACGTTCGAGCCGGGGTTCTTCTATGGTTTTACGAATTTTCAGTTGCGGTTTGACAATCCGACGGTGGCGGCGATTCCCGAGCCGGGGACGCTGGCGCTGCTGGCGATCGGCGCGTTGGCGTTGAAGCGGCGGAGGTAGCCTCGGCCGTCAGCCGTAGGCCTTTGCTCGTGGGCCATTGTCGGTTGGTTTCGTAGAGTCGTTGCGACGGCGGGTTGCAGGGAAGCGACCCGCCCGCGCGTTCGGCATGCAATTGAGACATTTATTATTGTCTGAAGCGCATGTGACGGCCGCGGGAATTGCGTCTATGGTGAGACTGACGATCGACATTCCCGAAGAGGCGTTTTCAGCCCTGCGTGAAGAGCGTGAGCGATTTGCCGCTGAAATGCGGCTCGCCGCCACCGTACAGTGGTACCACGAGGGACGGCTGAGCGGCAGCAAAGCAGCGCAGATTGCGGGGATGAGTCGGTTGGAATTCCTGGATGAGCTGGCGCGGCGGAGACTCGATGTCGTCAAAGTCGACCTGTTTCATCTGCGGGAGGAGCTTGCCGTCGGCTGATCCGCCCGTGCTGAACGCATCGCCGTTGATCGTGCTTGCACGGATTGGCGTCAATTGTGATGCGGGCTTTCTAACAGCAAATACAACACGTTGTCGCTGAACGCCGGGTCTTTGGTCAGGCCGAGGTGGTCGGCGAAGATGAACTGCACGCCGGTCCATTCGATCGGCGTGATCAGGCGCGGGGACCACTGACCGCCGAGGCGTTCGTCCATCAGGGCGCTGCTGCGCAGCACGGTGCGGTCGCCGGGGGCCTGATGAATGACGCGAAGCGCGCCGCCGCGGCGTTCGGCGGCGAGCACGGCGTCGGTCGGGACGGCGTCGCCGGCGAAGAGGTACTGGCGCAAATGCGCGGGCGGCGGGCGGTCGGGCGGCGCGGGTGAGTCGATCGCCTCGAAGAATCGCCGGGCGCGGGTCAGGCATTTGCGCAGATGATCGAGCGCGATGGCGCGACGGGCGGCCGGGTCCGGCACGTCGGGCAGCAACCTGGCGAGCACATCATCCTGTCGGGGCGAGGCCAGGCCCCAGCCCATTTGTTCCCACAATTGCGGATCGAGAAAGTCGCCAATAAGCGTGCGGCCATCGGCGGCGTCGACGACGCAGGCGTGTCGCGGGCGCGGCAGTAGCTGATAGACCGAGGGCATGGTGCCGAGCACGGCGGGTTCGTAGGTCGGCAATATGGGAGCGATGACCGAGCCGTCGACGAGTTCGCGCAGGGCCTCGACCGAGCCGGCGTTGGGCGTGCCGATGAGGATGACTTTTTCGACGTATTCGGCGCCGGCCCAGGCCGGGACGGGCACGTCGCCGTCGTCGGGCAACTCGTCGCCGCCGTAGCGAAGGAAATAGCGCGTGACGAGGCCGCCCATCGAGTGCGCGACGATGTCGAATCGCACCGGCTTCCCGGGCGCGCCGTAGCGGCGCGTCAGCTCGGCGTGAACGTACTCGCGCTTTTCGAGGATGAAATCGTGCAGGCGGCGGGCGTTCTCGACGTTGTCGCGGCGCCAGTCATAGTCGAACTGAAAACAGGTGAAGTGGTCGTTCCCGTAGTCGACCGCGCCCGACGTTCCGAGCAATTCGTCGCGATAGCCGCCGACGCCGAGCGTGGCGAGGATGTTGAGATAGGCCTTCAACTCGACGGGCATGAACAGCAGGTCGACGCGCAGGCGGTCGAGAACGCCGGCGGGCCGGACGTCGTCGCGCAGCTCGCGCAGCGGCCGGCCGGTCTGCATGGGCAGGGCGACGAGCCGGGCGCCGTCGGGCGTCTGGGGATTGGCGTAGCCGCCGGCGAAGGCGCCCCAGACGACGCGGCCGGTGGGCGGGTCGACGAGCTTCGAGCCGAGGATGCCGGGGATGACGATGACGGGATTGCGCTGCGTGTCGTGGATGCGTGCGGCGCGGGTGTAGAGGTCGCCGAGGTCGGGCGGGCGCAGGGGCGTCGCGCAGGCGGTCGTGAGCAACGGCAGCAGGGCGAATGCCGGCGTCAGGCGTTGCGGCGAAGAGGTGCTGGGCATGTTGATGACTCGCGATGTCGTAAAGCGTGCCGCGTAGACCGCCGGGGTGCGGAATGTTTGCGTCGGCCGTCCGACCGCACGGCGACTCGGCGGTAGTGCAAGATTCTCGACCAAGCATACGATGCGGCGGCCGGCATCGGGTTACATCCGGCGGAGCGGTTCGCCCTGCGACCAGCGGCTCGTAGCGTGCGGATCGGGTGCATCGTTTTCGGGTTTGCTTATGATATGTCTGAGAAGCGAGGCGGCACATGACGAGCGATCGGGCCGACCGGCATGAGGTGATTCAGCGCGGGCAGGCGCAGTACGAAGAGTCGATACGTGCGCGAGTCGATCCTGCTTGTGCGGGGCAGTTCGTCGTCGTGGACGTCGACAGCGGCGACTACGAGGTCGACGGGGACAAACTTGCGGCGCTGGTTCTCCCCCAGGGCACCCGAGGGAACTATGCTTACGCCGAACATGCTGAGTGTCTCATTTTTCGTGAAACACTACAATCGTGGCGATTTCGGTACGCGGTCTCAGCGGAGCGTTTTGCAGGGTGGATGCCGTAATTGGCACGGGCTTCAACGCCTGGTTGCCGTTGCCGCTGGCGATTATCGCTTGACGATGGATGTTGTTCCAAGCGAGCGTGTATCGATAAATCGGCTCATGTCATTGCGGCAGACGCTTCAACAAGGCGGTTGCGCATAGGAGCGGAGCAGCGAGATGAATGACTTGAAGTTCGTTAAGCCGGACAGAATCTGGTTGCGAGATCATGCCATGTTGAACGAATCGTGGGTGCAGCAACGCATCGCCGAGGACCCATCGATTCTGGGATTGGGTGATCTCGTGTTAAAGGACAAAGAACGTCGTCAACCACGCGCGGGACGACTTGACCTGTTGTTGCAGGATGCGGAATCGAATCGACGTTTCGAAGTGGAGGTGCAGCTCGGGAAAACCGATGAGTCACATATCATTCGGACAATTGAATACTGGGACATTGAGCGGAAGCGTTACCCTCAGTACGAACACTGCGCCGTTATCGTGGCGGAGGACATCTCGTCTCGTTTCCTGAACGTGATCGTGTAGTGTTTCACACAAAATGAGACACTCAGCCTGTTCGGCGTAAGCATAGTTCCCTCGGGTGCCCTGGGGGAGAACCAGCGCCGCAGGTTCTCCCCCAGACCCCCTCTCCTTGGGCTTCTTTCCCC
>WYBU01000059.1 GCA_011525745.1 Planctomycetaceae bacterium
GCGACGGAGGTGGTGGGTCGATTACGACCCACCCTACGCGGCTTGGTAGGGTGGGTTGTGCTCAACCCACCATTTCTGGTTGCGCGACGGAGGTGGTGGGTCGATTACGACCCACCCTACGCGGCTTCGTAGGGTGGGTTGTACTCAACCCACCATTTCTCGATGCACGACTGGCGCCTGCGGCTCGGAATTGCCGTGTGGCCCGCCGCGAAGCGGCGGGTTTCCGATGAGACGAACCCGGATGATCCTCCGGACGTGCGTCCGCCGAATTCCTCGGCGACGCACGAAGACGATTGTGGAGTTCACTTGCTGATGCGCCCCCCCGCGCGACGGTTCTCTTGCGCGGCCGGCGTGTGAGTTCGTATCGCTCGAATCGATATTTGAGAAATCAGCGACGGTACCGGGGGACAACGTCCGCGTGCAGACGGAGGCTCTATGTCCGCTCGTTCGGTGACGCAGTACTGGCAGGCCGCGGCCGGCGCGACGCTGGCCGTCGTCGTCGTCTTGCTGCTGGGCAACAGTCTCTTCCTCTATACCGTCGATGCGCCCGACGCAATCCTGGCCTTCATGATCGAGGCCCACGTCTGGCTCGGCTACGCCTTGTGCGCGGCGATCGCGCTGTTCGCCGGACCGCACTACCTGCTTCACCGCAGGCACGCCAACCTCCGCGCCCGGCGACTGGGCTACACGCTCATCACCTTGATCGTCGTCGGCTGCATTGCCGGCGTGCGCCTGCACGTCGTCGGCCACTCGTTGGCGGTCGCGTGGCTGGCACGGCTTCACGAGATCGCTTTCGTCCTGGCACTGCTCGCCTACATGTTTCACCGCCTCGTCGCGCGCGCCACGCCCGTGCTGCACCTGGAGTTCGCCGGCGCGGCCGCCGCGATCGTCGTTTTTCTGGTCGTCTGGAACGTGCATCGGCCCGAACCGCTGCGCAGCCGTCTCGCGGCGCCCGATCCGCGACCCGCCCCCGCTGCGCTGGTTGCCGACTTCGGCGCATCGCGCGCCGCGACGACTACGGGCCACTGGCTGCGCGAGGACGATCTGAGCAATCCCGGCTATTGCGCGCAGTGCCACGTTGAAATCGCCGAACAGTGGGACGGCTCGGCCCATCACTTTTCGTCGCTGAACGATCCGTTCTATGAGAAGACCTTCGAGTCGCTCCAGCGCGCCCGGCCGCCGGCCGCCGCCAAGTTCTGCGGCGGCTGCCACGATCCGCTCGTCTTCCTGACCGGACATATGGAGCAGACGGTGACCGGTCGGACGATCAACGCGCAGGAAGGCATCACCTGCCTGGCGTGCCACGCCATCACCGAGGTGCGCGATCGCGTCGGCAATGGCGGCTACGTACTGGCCGCGCCCGATCACTATCCGTTTTACGACAGCAAAGATCCCGAAGAGCAGGAGATGAACCGCCGGCTGATCCGCTCGAAGCCGGAGAAGCACAAGGCCGCGTTCCTCAAGCCGTTCCACCGCACGTCGGAGTTCTGCCTGGCGTGTCACAAGGCCAACCTCGACGTTGTCGTCAATCACTATCGCTGGAAGCGCGGTCAGAACGATTACGACCCCTGGCACGACAGCGCCGCCGGCATGAAGTCGGCCCTGACTTTCTACAACGCCGAAAAGCAGAAGCTGTGCCAGGACTGCCACATGCCCGACGTGCCCACGCAGGATCCGGCGGCGCGCGACGGCCTGAGCCGCGATCACAGCTTCGCCAGCGCCAACACGGCGCTGGCGATGATCAAGGACAAGAACGACTGGCTGCGCAAGGCGCAGGAGCTGCTCAAGGACTGCGTCAGCACCGACATCTTCTCCGCCGTCGTCGATCCCGGCGGCCCCGACGCCCGGCGCATCTGGCCGCTGGAACATCCCGACGCGCGCGTGCCCGCCGGCACGCTGCTGCGCGTCGAGGTGCTGGCCCGCAATCGCAACGTCGGCCACCTCTTCCCCGGCGGGACCATCGACCTCAACGAAGCCTGGATGGAGTTCACCGTCGCGCGCGAAAACCACCCGCCGATGCTGGCCAGCGGGCTGCTCGACCGCTACGGCCGGCTCGATCCGTCGGCGCACCGTTTCAACGTGGTGATGCTCACGCGCGAAGGGCGCTTCGTTGACATTCACAACGTCGAGGACTTCTACACCATCCTCTACAACAACGCCCTGCCGCTGGGGCCGGCCGACGTCATCCGCTATGAATTCGTCGTGCCCGAACTGTCAGAGGGCGCGCGGCTGCGGCTGACGGCCCGCCTCAACTACCGCAAGTTCAGCCGGCAGTACACCGAGTTCGCCCTCGGACCGGACGCCCCTCCCATGCCGGTCACGCTCGTCTCCGAAGACACGGTGGACCTGGTGATCGGACGCAACACGGTCGTCCCGTCGCCGGCGGCCGGCACCGATCTGGCCGTGCGCGTCAACGACTTCGGCATCGCCCACCTGCGGCAGGGCGATACGCGCACGGCGCGCTGGGCTTTCCGGCTGGTCGCCGAGATGAATCCGGCCGACGCCGACGCCTGGGTCAATCTCGCCCGCTGTTCCGTGGTCGACGGGGCGTACGACGTCGAGATGGAAAAAAATCTGAGACAGGCCGACGCCGTTCGGCCGGGCTATCACAAGACCGCCTATTTCCTGGGCCGACTGCGCGCGGCGCAGGGGCTGTTCGATGAGGCGGTGAAGGCGTATGACGTGACGCTGTCGAAGTTTCCGGAGGATCGCGAGGCGCTGAATCAGAAGGGCACGGCGCTATTCAAGCAGGAGAAATTCCGCGAGGCCGTCGGCGTGTTCGAGCAAGTGCTGCGGATCGATCCCGAGAACGTGACGGCGCACTCGTATCTGTTTCGCGCGCACGCGGCGCTGGGCGAATCGGAACTGGCCGCCAAATACGAAGCCCAGTACCTGCGCTTCCAGCCGCAGGAGGCCGAAAAAGCCGTGACAGAAATCTACCGCCGCAACAATCCCGACGCCGATCGCGAGGCCAATGCGCAGCACGTCCACCCGCTCTCGCCGCCCGGCGAGGCCGGTCGGGACCGCGCGCTGGTGTGGCTGGAAGCCATGCCCTGAGTAGGGTGGGTTGTACTCAACCCACCGTTTCTCGTTGTGCGCGGGAGTTACGCGACGGGAGTGGTGGGTCGAGTACGACCCACCCTACGTGGCTTCGTAGGGTGGGTTGTACTCAACCCACCATTTCTCGTTGTTTGCGGGAGGCGGTGATTCGAGCGCTTTTCTTACGCTTCGTCTTCGTCCGACTCCATTGTGTCCTTCCAACGCGACAGGTTCTCGAGGTAAACGCTGGTGCCGCGCGCCACGCAGGACAACGGATCGTCCACGATGCGCACCTCCAGCCCCGTCGCGTCCGCGAGGACCTGCCGTAGGCCGCGCAGCAGCGCGCCGCCGCCGGCCAGATGCACTCCGTTGTCGACCAGATCGGCCGCCAGCTCGGGCTCGGCGCGTTCCAGCGTGCGCGTGACGGCCTCGATGATCTGGCTGACCGGCTCCTTCAGCGCCTCGCGAATCTCCTGTGACGTCACCACCGTCTTGCGCGGCAGCCCGCTGATCATGTCGCGGCCGCGCACCTCGCGGGTCAGTTCTTCATTGAGCTGGCAGGCCGAGCCGATTTCGATCTTGATCTGCTCCGCCGTCTGCGGGCCGATGTGCATGTTGTAGGTGCGCTTCATGTGGTTGATGATCGCATCGTCCAGCTCGTCGCCGGCGACGCGGATCGAGTCGCTGACCGATACGTCCGCCAGCGACATGATCGCCACCTCGGTCGTGCCGCCGCCGATGTCGACGATCATCGACGCCGTCGGCTCCGCGATCGGCAAACCCGCTCCGATGCCGGCGGCCATCGGCTCCTGCACGAGATAGACGCGCCGTGCCCCGGCCCGTTCGGCCGAGTTGTAGACCGCGCGTTTTTCAACGGCGGTGATGCCCGACGGCACGGCGATCACGACGCGTGGTCGTACCAGCCGGTTGCCGCCCGTCACCTTGCGGATGAAGTAGCTGAGCATCGCTTCGGTGATGTCGAAGTCGGCGATGACGCCGTTTTTCAGCGGGCGAATGACGGAAATGGAGCCGGGCGATTTTCCGAGCATTTCCTTGGCGACGACGCCGACGGCGTTGCCGTTCTGAAGGACGCGGTTGGTGCCCTTGCGCACGGCGACGACCGACGGCTCGTTGAGCACGATGCCTTCGCCGCGCACGCACACCAGCGTGTTGCAGGTGCCCAGGTCGATGCCCATGTCGACGCCGAGCCAGCCGAACAACGAATCGAGAAACACGACAGCGTCCCTTTCTGCGCGCCCTCGGCACTCCGTGAACACAGCGGCCGCCGGCTGCGCCGCGCGGCACGGGCTTGCAGCCGGTGATGCGTCACATCTCATGACGCGCGGCGTCGCGGTCCGCACAGCGGATCGCACGGCAGCGACCGCAGGGGCACGGGAGTGTAACCCATTCACCGTGCTTGCGCAAGCAAGCGGCGGGCGCATTGCTTTTATCGGCCATTTGGCCTGAAAAAAAGCACATCCAAGCCACCGAGTGCAACGCCACGAAGCTGCGTCTACCCCGTTCGCCGGCGTGATGAATTGTCCGGCCTGGTTGCTGATCCGCGGAAAACCAAGCGGTACAAGGGCTGCAAGCCCTTGCCACGCGACGGCTCAACACGGCCAGGTCCTCGCGAGCGGCCTTCGCGGCATCAGCCCCGGCGTTTGTCCGCGCGACGACTTGACCGTGCCACACGGAAAAAGGCTGTCCATATAGTTCCCGCGCCGCGGCTCACGGCGCTTCAATCGCAACGCCGACCAGCCTTGTTTCGACCCACGCGGCCAGCGGACGCAGGCGGTCGCCATCCCACTCGGCCGACAGATCCAGCGGCCGGCCGCCCGAAAGTGCCAGCAGCGTCCAGTGGTCGGCGCCCGCCAGCGGCAGCGTGCGGCCGGCGGCATCGCGCACCAGCCATCGCCCGTCGGGCATGTGCAGCGGCACGACGTCGCACAGGACGCCGCCGAAGCGATCCAGCAGCGGCAGCCGCTCCAGTAGCCGCGACACGTCGTCGAGAAATGCCTCGATCGTTACATGGCCCGGCGGCCGCTCCGTGATCGTCTGAACCTCGCCGCGGCCTTCCGCGATGCGCGCTCGCTGCGGACCGGCCGACGGATGAAACAGCAGATCGCCTTGCCACTGCGTGCCGACGATGATCGACTCGGCGAACGCCGCGCCGCCGGCGGCGTATTGGAGCACGAGCGCCATTCGCCGCGTCATGCGGCCGCACAGCCACGTGCGCTGCACGCGCAGCCGATCTTCGTCTTCGACGATCTGTCCGACGGCGAGCCACTCGTCGGCAACGCGCTGCCCGACGGCGTCGAGTTCGTTCTTGTTGATCGTCCAGCCGATCATCGCGCGCAGATCGTGACGCAGCGGCTCATCCAACTTGTCGATGCGGCGAAAGGCATGAATGATCAGCGCCATGCGGCCGATGCGTTCGGTCAGCCGCGCCGGCCAGTCCGGCGAGGAACCCGGTATCGCGGCCATGGCGCGCAGGCGCGCCGCCAAACCCGGCGCCTGGGCATCGACGAGACTCTTGGCCTGGGCATCCCAGAACGAGAAAGGCTGGCGTTCGACGCCGGCCAGGCCGTTCCGCGCCAGGTCGTGCAACCAGCGTTCGAGACGATCGAGGCCGTCGGCAACGCGGCGCTCGCGCTGAACGGAGCGGCGCGCCGCGGCACGGGCAGCGCTGTCGGCTGCCTGCGGATCGGGCGGCGCATCGGCGGGCGCTTCGCGTTTTTCGACGCGGGCGCGACGCTGCGAAAGCCATTGCGTGACCCACTGGGGCGGATCGGTGAGCGGCACAGCCGAAACGTCGTCGGCCACGCGCAGCATCAGGCCCAGCACGTGCTTGCATGGGAACTTGCGACTGGGACAACTGCACTTGTACGCCAGATCGGCGGCGGCGATACGCACCTGATAGACGCTGGAGCCGAGCGCTTCGCCCCACACGGCATCTTCGCTGCGGCCGAGCGATTTCCAGTTCACCGGCGCGGCCAGCTTTTTCCCCGCGGCGGCCGAGGCCGCGTCGGGTGCGAGATCCAGCACTTGTGCGACAGTCCAGGAAACGCCCATGCTCGGCGGCCTCGTGATGACCCGGCGGAAAATGTAACACAGCCGGGGGCGGCTGTGCTCCATGTGGGGTGGCCCACCGCGTTGCGGTGGGGGCATGATGATAGGAATGCGAGTGAACCGTCACGCCCGCGCAGGCGACGTGATGGCGTCACGCCCGCTCAGGCGGGGGTCCAGTGCGTTTTCTAGCGGCTTGGATTTCCGCCTGCGCGGGAATGACGAGATGAAACCACGGGCTGGAAGCCCGTTCCACGCGACACAGCCGGGGGCGGCTGTGCCACAAGGGCTGAATGCCCTCGCCGCGCGGAGACTCAACACGGCCAAGCCCTCGCGAAAGTGCGACAAGACAGGCGGGGCGCCCGTACCACCCAAATCACAAAAGGCGCGCCCCGTGCGACGGCTGGCCCGTGCCACACGGCGACGCGGTACGGTGCACCCAGCGCGGCGAAATGAATCAGCTTTTTTCCAATTCATTCCTACGGTTCGCGCCGGTCCCGCGCCATCTCGCGATAGTACGCTTCGAGCAGATCGCGGTATTCCGACGGCACGTCCTCCGGCGGCAGCTCGCGCAGCGTCGGACGCGTGCGCTCGGCCGCGATGTCGCCGCTCGCGCCGCGCAAGTCCGCGACGACCGAACCGCCCCGGCGCACCTGCACGTCGCCCGGCGTGCGCACCGCGACCTCGCCGCCGCGCGACGACGCGCCGGACGGCACTCCGTCTCGTTCATCCGGCGGCCGCGCAGCCTGTTTGAAACGTCGGATGAATCCGGCCGCCTGCGCCTTCGTCCAGCCCAGCTCTTTCAGCAGCGCCTCGTCCACCTCGCCTGCCCGCAAGCGGCGATCCAACTCGTTGACCGCCCGTTCGGCGCGGCCCATGTCGATCCCAAGGTCGCCGCCGTCGTCGCCGCCTTCGAAGGTCCCGTCGTTCTCGAGCGGCTCGGGCGTGGGCGGCACATCATCTGAATCGCCGCCCGTCCGTCTCTTCGCGCCGTCGCCCGGACGGCCGGCGTCATTCGATGAGCCGGCGTCGCGCGACGGTTCACCCTGACCCGAATCGCCGTTATCGCCCGACCGTGCATCGCTTTCCGACCCGCCGGATTCCTCGCCCTGCCCGTGGCCGGTCGCATCGGTCGCGCCTTCCGCGCCGGCTTGCGATTTCTTCCGGCCGCCGGAAGTCGCCGTGCCCGGCTCGCTCGGCTGCGAAGTCCCAGACTCGGCCGGCCGGCTGGCCGCCGTGGCACCGGGCTTGGCGCCGGTCGGTCCGTCGCCGTTCTCGGTTTGGCCCGAATCATCGGACTGATTATCGCCTCCGCCACTGCGAGTCGCTTCGGCGGGTTGAGTGGCAGATGGCTTTTGTCCTGAATCTGCTTCCGCCTCGGATTCGTGCCCGTTCGTCGACTGCTCCTCGGCCCCGCCCTTCGACCGCGGCGGCTGCTTGCCTGCCGATTGGTCTGAGCCTGCCTGCGTCGGCTCCGCCTCGCCTGCGTTGCCCTCATTCGGCGGCCGGCCGCGTGAATCAGCGGCGCCTTCGTCTCCGCTGTCGCGCTCGGAGCCGTCACGTTCGTCGCCGCCCATTTCCTCGATCAGGCGACGCAGCGACTCGCGATGGCGTCGCGCGAATTCCTCGCGGCTTTCGCCGGCTTCGCCCGCTCCCTTGCCGGCGCCCAGGCTGGAGTCGTCGGCGCCCGCAACGCCTGTCCCTTCACGCATGCGCGAACGAGGCTCGCTTCCCGCCTGTGACGCGCCGTCGCCGGATTGGTCCGCCTCGTCCGAAGCAGCACCCTCGCCGGCGCCGCGATCGCCGCCGCCGCCGGACAACTCCGCGTCGGTCGGCTCATCGGGTTGCGGCCCGCCCGCGTCGCCCCCGGCCGATTCCGGCTGCCCTTGCGTTCCTTCGACCGCCGTACCCTCGCCGGCCGGCCTTCCGTCCGCACCGTCGCCTCGCGGCTGATCGCCCGCCGATCCGCTCGCATCGCCCGAAGCATCGGGCTGCCCCTGTTCGTTCGACGGCGGCCGTTGGTCGGCCGGCTGAGTTGGCTCGAAAGCCTTTCCCGTCTTCGACGCCGGTCGTCGGGCCGTGCGCGAGGCGGCCGACCGTGCGTCACGTTCGGCGTCATCCGCATTTGCCAATCGAACGCGAATGCTGCGCGTCGGCCCTACGCCGATGCGCGGATCGGGTCGGCCGCGCAGGTTGCGGCGGTTGTCGCGGGCTTCGATGCGCCACTCGATCACGTCGCCCGGCGCGGCGTGCATCGCCGCCAGCGACACGCTGCCGTTGACACGCACGCCGCGGCCGCCGAGCGAGGCGCCTTCGTTGAGCGACAGCCGCCCTTCGATGCGGCCGCGGCGATAAACCAGCGCGACATCCGTCACGCCGAAGTCGTCCGTCACCCGCGCGTCGATATCGAACCGATCGTTTGCAGCCAGCTCCAGCTCGTCCGTCGGAAGGGCGAGGCCGACGCGCGGCGGTTCGTCGCGCTTGACGCGCTGCCGGTGCGTGATCGGCACATTCGCGGCGCCCCAGCGATCGCGCAGCACGATGCGAAACTCTGCGTCGTCTTCGGCGATCCACTCCGCGCGCAAACGCGTCGCATCGTCCGCCGACAGTTCCATGCGTCGCGCCGACGCGTTTCGCGCATCCTCGAGCTGAACCACGCCGTTGGAAACAGGAACATTGCTGCGCGCGCGCAGCTCAACCCGCGAACCTTCCCATACGTCGATGTCCGCGCCCACCCTCGTTTCGCTCGGCAGATTCATGTATGCCGGCGGGTATTGCGTCGTCTCGGCCGACTCGACCGCCGGCGCCGGACGCACTTCGATCCGTCGCGGCCGACTGATCGCGTCGCCGGCGACAATGCGACAGAGCATCGTGGCCTGCACGTCGCCGCCCGGCATGCGGGCGCTCCAGAACGAGGTGCGTTGCGACGACGGCTCGTCGGGCATCAACAGCAGGCGCCGCCCGGCCGGCCACGTCGCGCCTTCGTCGATCGAGTATTCGACCCACGCCTCGCGGGGTGTGCGTCCGCTCAGTCGCGCGGAAAACCCGATCGGCGTGCCGCGCGTCACCGATTCGCCGTCGTCGGGCGTGCGCCACTCGATCTGCGTGCGCGTCGGCGCGGCCACGTCCATGCCGAATGCGCGTTGCAGCGACGGCCAGACGGCCTTGGGGGCAAATGCCCAGTAGATCAGCAACAGCACGACCACGCCGCAGCCGGCCCGCGTCGCGCGCGTCAGCCGGCTCGTCGGTACGCAGACGCGCACGTCGCGGCGCGCCAGTTCCTCGGCCGATCGTTCGACCAGACCCAGCACGACGCCGGGATCGATGTCCGGCCGCGACTGCGACTCGACCGTCGTGACGACTGTGTTGCCCAGCTCCGGAAAGTGCTTCTCGATCATGCGGGCCAGATAGCGGTCGCTCATCCGGCGCGTCAGCGAGGGAGTGACGCGCGTGGCCGACCAGAGCACGGCCACGGCGGCAACGCCGCAGGCGAGTGCGCGCCTCATTCCCAGCGAGAAGTCCTGATCGAGCAGATGTTCGATGACGACCGCCGCGACGACGTACACCGCGCCGCCAATGATCGCCCACAGCAGCGGCACCAGCGCGTCGAACAGCCGCGCCCGGCGCGCAACGGCGTCGAGCGCCTCGCGCACGAAGGCGTCGTAGTCGGATCGAGCAACCAGCGAGCGGCCGGGCAGCATGTTCATGCCTCGGGGGGGACCATCTGGCGTGTCGGTACATTGTACCGTGGTTTCGAGGAGGTCGCCGGATGAACTTGCGGAGCGTTACAGAAGGAAGGGCAGCAGCCAGACAATGCCCGAGGTCAGCAGCGTTGCGATGGCGACCAAGCCCGCCATCCGCCGGCCGCGCGGGCCGACGCATCGGAAGGGGGCGTTCAGCGCCAGCAGCAGCAGGATGGGCCATGCCAGCGGTCCGCCTGGCAGGGGCAGGAGCGGGGCTTCGGCTTCGACGGGCGCATGATCGGCTTGTGCGGCATCATCGGCCCGTGGCGCTTCGTGCGAATCGTCGCGGTGTTCAAGTGGCTCCGTTTCGGCCGAGGAGTCCGACGCCTCGGATGATGGCTCGGTCGCCGGCGCTACGGTAGCGGCCGGGGTAGGGGGTTGTCCCGTAAGCTCTGTTTCGGGCTTTGAGATGGCATCGCCCAGCGTTGCGGTGTCGGCGTCCGCGCCTGGCGCGAAGATGGCCGGCCGCTCACGCGTCGCGGGCACTTCGTCGCGGACCGCGGGCGCTGCCACGTCGATCGACGCCGGACGACTCGGTGCGTCGTCGGCGGTGGTGGTTGCATCGACGTTCGCCGGCGGCGAATCGTCGACAGAGGCCGCCCAAGCGGACGCCTCGATGTTGGCCTGTGCGACGAGCGCCGCGACTTCGTCGAGCTGCTCTTCGACGATGGCCGGACTGACCGGCCGCGACAGATCGATGGGACGGGACGGCGCTTCGGCATTGAACTGATCGCCCAG
This sequence comes from Planctomycetaceae bacterium, assembly GCA_011525745.1. GTDB lineage: Bacteria > Planctomycetota > Phycisphaerae > UBA1845 > UTPLA1 > PLA4. The sequence continues at coordinate 10,587 of WYBU01000059.1, forward strand.
CTCATCCGCCGCTTCGCGTACGAACTGCTCCGCCTGCGCCAGCAGCGCCTCGATGTCCGCCGGCGGCAGCTCGAGCGCTGCATCATCGGGTGAATCGGAGGGCGGCGGAAAATCGGAGGCCATGTCACGCGGTCCGAAGCGACGCGTCGGCGTCGAATGTCAATGGATTCACAATCCTGAAATCGAGTCACACACAGGGCGGAGGTTCGATGATGCGGCCCGCCGTTGAGCCGCGCTCACACTTACTATCGGTATTACATCCGTTCAAAATTCCGGCAAAACGCCGCGAGCCGCGGAGTGCGTACCGGCCGGCTTGCGACGCCGCGTCCGGCCCGCCAACATTACAGCGTGTCTGTGCCGCGATACTTCCATCCCGCGCTTGAAGACGAAATCATCGGACTCGCAGGCGACGAAGCCCATCATGCCCTGCGCGTTCGCCGCGTTCGCGTCGGTGAGATCGTCTCGCTTTTCGACGGCAACGGCGGCGAAGCGGTCGGCGTCGTCAGCGAGGTTTCGCGGTCGGCGTTGCAGGTCCTCGTGCACCAGCGGTTCGTGGCGGCCGAACCAACCGGTCGGCGGCTCACGCTCGCCGTCGCCGTTCCCAAAGGCGAGCGCGGCGACTGGATGATTGAAAAGGCCGCGGAACTCGGCGTCGTCGCCGTATGGCCGTTGCTGACCGCGCGCGGCGTAGTCCGCCCCGGCTTGGGGCGACTGGCCAAGTGGCGACGGATGACGATCGAATCCAACAAGCAATCCGGCCGCAGCCGATTGATGGAAATCTGTGAGCCGCTCGACATCGACGAGGCGCTGCGGCGCTTCGCGCAGTTCGCGCGCGTGTGGCTTGCTTCGCCTGACGCAGCAGATTCGAGCGATGCCTCCGCCATGGTTGCGGACTCGTTTCAATCGCAGGCCGATCTCGCGCTCATCGGCCCCGAAGGCGGCTGGGAGGAAAGTGAACGAGCGTGCCTTGTGAACGGCGGCGCGCGTCCGCTGCGACTGGGGCCGCACATTCTGCGGGTCGAGACGGCCGCCGTGGCGGCCGCAGCCGTGTGGGCCTTTCGGCGGCGCGCGCCACATCGAGATTAGAATTTCTCGGACGGGGCGGCTTGCTTTGCGTTTTTTTGCGGTCCGCGTTATACTGGGACTTGCGGTCACGGTACATCCAGGTCGACGGAGCAGGCGAATCGGCCCACGGGTCAAACCGCCGGTCGGTTCGCGGCGCCACGCGGACGCCAACGGTCCCTTCGCGATTCCAAGCTCCGCCCGGTCGGCCGGATGGTCTGGGCAGTCGCTTCGGCTGCGTCAGGCGACAGGACGTAGGAACGGGGAGCGACATGGCGATAGAAACGGCGTGTACACTGCGCATGGGCCGGGAGCAATACGCGGGCAAAGCCCGCCTGGAGGCCGAACACATCGACTTTTCCGGCGGAATGAAATTCCGCTTTCGGTTCTCCGAAATCCGCAACCCGGCGCGCGCGAACGGCAATCTGACGTTCAACTTCCACGGCCATTTCGTGCAGCTCGACCTGGGCGGGCGCGAAGAAAAATGGCTTGAGTCGATCCTGCATCCCAAGACGCTCAGCGAAAAGCTCGGCGTGCGGCCCGGCCACTTCGTGCGCCTCATCAACGTCGAAGACTCCGTGCTGACGGCACAGCTTGCCGAGCGCAAGGCGCGGATCGTCGGCAAGGACAAGAGCGTTGCGTGCGACGTGATCGTGTTCGCCGTCGAGCGGCCGGCCGAGCTGCGCCAGCTTGCGACGCTGATCGACGACCTGCGGCCGGATGGGATGATCTGGGTGCTGCTTCCGAAGTCGAGCAAGACAGTGACGCACGCCAACGTCGCGGCGGCGGCGCGCCAGGCCGGACTGTCGGAGACGCAGAGCATCAGCTATTCGGAGGCCCACTCGGCCCACAAGATCATGATCGCGCCGGGTAAGCGCCGCGCGGTTCGCAGCGGCAACGGCAAGGCGACTCCCGAAACGGGTTCGCACGTCGCGACGGCCGGCGCCGGTTCCGGCATTCGACGCGCTTCGCGCAAGAGCACTTGATTGCCAATTCGTCGATCCGCGGCGAACCTCGCTCGGGTGAGCGGGTGCGCGCAGAATGCCCGCCCGTTTTTGTCACACCGCGTCATCCGCATCGCGGAAAATTCCGTACTCACTGTGAGATTTTCCACGCGCGTGTCAGCGTTGCGCTTGTATTGCGGCGCCGGCGACGTGTGTGAAAACCCCGTTACCGGGCAATCAAGCCATTGGGTACGTGTCGATTTCCTCGAAGACCGCTCGCCGCTCCCTCATCGTCGCGGTTCGCTTGAGTCATTTCATGCATGTTCCGTCGCTCTACACGCGACGCGAGGCGCATGGCACGGAAGTTGCCCGCCCGTAGCTGCGAATTCTCGGGCGCGGACACGCGGTGCACATGCGCATCAGGGCCGACTTGTAAACGATCGCCCATAGTGGTATGGGATTTCGCGCGGGGCACGCGGCCGGGCGGCGACGATCGGCGACCGGTTGCCTGGCGGCACGGCATCCGTCGGCGAACACGCGCCCGAAGGCCGGACCCGCTGACAGCGAGGCTGTCGAATGGATCACGACGCTCAATGGCTCGAGTTGCAGCGCCTCAAGGCGCAGGTCGCGGCGATGGAAGCCGAACTGGCCGCCTCGGCGCCCGGCGGCGAGTGGCCGCCGCGATCCTACTACACCACGTATCACATTCTGGGCGGCATGGTGCTGGGCCTCGTCGGCGCGGCGGCGAGCCTGCTGTTCAACATCATCGGCGCGGCGATGGTCGGCCGCCATCCGCTGGAGCTGATCCGCGTCTATCTGACGTTTCCGCTCGGCGAGAAGGCGATGGAAGTGCAGAGCGGCTTCGTGCTGGCCGCGGGCTGCTGCCTGTACCTCGGCACGGGCATGATCGGCGGCATTCCGTTCCATCTGATTCTCAGCCGCTTCTTCGGCGAAGCGTCGATGCTGCGGCGCTTCATCGTGACGACGATCCTGGCGATCGGCGTGTGGCTGATCAATTTCTACGGCGTGCTGTCGTGGCTGCAACCGCTGCTGATCGGCGGCAACTGGATCGTCGAGCAGGTTCCCATTTACGTGGCGATCGCCACGCACCTGGTGTTCGGCTGGACGTTGTTGCTGGTCGATCAGTGGGGGCGGTTCGAGCCTTATCGGCCATACGGAGCGCAGGAGCAGAGAGCGTGAGCGTGCGAGTGGGAGAATTCGATCGCGCCGGGTCTGCGGTTCGCTCGCGCGTCGCCGTGCTCATCGCGGCGATGCTGCTTCTCCCGGGCTGCGACGCCTCGGAAGAGCGCGACGTCGACACGTCGAAGCCGCACGGTGCGCAGTTCGGCTTTCAGACCGACATTGCCACCTCGCTCGTCGAGGAAGGCCGCATCGCCTATCAACAATACTGCGTCGGCTGTCACGGCGCGGCGGGCGACGGCAACGGCGAGGCGGCGATTTTCCTTGATCCCAAGCCGCGCAATTTCGTGCTGGCCAATTTCAAATTCAGTTCGACGCGCTCCGGGCAACTGCCCACGGATGCGGACCTGAAACGCACGCTGCGCACCGGCCTGCGCGGCAGCGCCATGCCGCCGTTCAATTTGTTGTCCGAGCGCACACTGGACGGACTGGTCGCCTACCTCAAGACCTTTTCGCCCAAGTGGACACAGCGACGGCCGGCCGCCGCCATCCCGATCGTCGAAGACCCCTTCCGCGACGCGGCGGACAAGAGCGATGCGATACGCCGCGGCGAGGCGGTTTACCACGGATTCGTCACCTGCTGGTCGTGTCATCCTTCGTACGTCGAAGAGTCGAAGATCAACGTCTACCTCGAGCAGTTCGGCAGTGCGCGGCGCGCAGGCTTCCGGCCCGATCTGCACCTGGCCGTCGCCAAGCCCAACAGCGAAGGGCAGTTGATTTATCCGCCCGATTTTCTGCGCGATTACGTGCGGGCCGGCGCGAGCGTCGACGATTTGTATCGCTCGATCGCCGCCGGCATCACCGGTACCGCCATGCCGACCTGGATCGACTCTATCGATGTTCCAGCCGAAAGTGCGGACGAGCCGCCGATCGTGTCGCGGTCGGACCTGTGGGCCGTCGCGTATTATGTGCGCGATCTGATTGCCAAACGGCCGCCGCTGCTGGCGGAAGGCAAGTTCGACGTGCGCGAGCGCCCGACACCGATCTATCTGTACGGCGCGCCGCCGCCCGCGACCGCGCCGGCCGAGGAGGCGGAAGAAGCGCCGGAGATCGAGCTGGATGAGTGAACGACGTTGTGGCTGATCTCGCGCCGCGACGCCTGAGCCGTCGCGGTGAACTTTGCAGGTAAACAATGACGCAAGCCAGCGCCGCCGCTGTTCCGAAGGAACCGCCCGCCACGTCGGACCTTGTCGACGTGCGGCTCGTCCTGTGGCATTTCACGGCCGGGATGGTGTTCCTCGCCGTCGCCATCCTGGCCGGCTTCTTGTTCTCGCTGCAATTCATCCAGCGCTATCCCGTCGCCGGCATCGAGTTGTTCTCTCCCGGACGCTGGCGCATGGTTCATACGAATGGCGTGGCGTACGGGTTTCTCGCCAACGTGTTTCTCGGTGCGCTGTACTGGGCCGTTCCGCGCCTCACGCTGCGGCCGGTCTACAGCCGCAGGCTCTCATGGTTCATATTCTTCGCCTGGCAGGCGGTGGTGCTGGCGACCGCGGTCGGCCTGGTGCTGGGTCATGCACAGGCGCTGGAATGGGGAGAAACGCCGGTCTATGTCGACCCGGTCGCACTGCTGGGCCTGATGCTCGTGGCCGTCAATTTCCTTGCGCCGATTTTCCAGACCAGCGGACCGATGTACGTCTCGCTGTGGTACTTCATCGCCGCGTTTATCTGGACTGTTCTTGTTTATGCGATGGGCAACTTTTTACCGCAGTATTTCGTCGGCGGCGCGGCGGCCGGCGCGATCGGCGGACTGTTCATCCACGACCTCGTCGGCCTGTTTGTGACGCCGCTGGGCTGGGGGCTGATGTACTATTTCGTGCCGATCATCCTCAAGAAGCCGATGTGGAGCCACGGGCTGTCGCTCGTCGGATTCTGGGGGCTGGCGTTCTTTTATCCGCTGACGGGCATTCACCACTTTCTCTACAGCCCGATTCCGCTCTTCTTGCAGCACGGAGCGGTGATTACGACCATCGCCATCGAATTCGTCGTCACGACGGTCATCATCAACTTCTTCGGCACGCTGGCCGGCCGCGGTGACACGCTGCGCACGAACTTGCCGATCCGTTGGTTCTACACCGGCATGGTGTTCTATTTCGTCACTTGCCTGCAATGTTCGTTTCAAACGACGCTGACGTTCCAGAAGATCATCCATTTCACCGACTGGGTGGTCGGCCACGCGCACCTGGTGATGCTCGGCGTCTTCGGATTCTGGCTGCTCGGCATCATCCTGTACCTGTGGCCGCGGCTCGTCGGCTCGAACGCCTGGTATTCCGACGTGCTGAACAGTTGGCACTACTGGCTGACGATGCTGGGCACGCTGATTATGTTCCTCGATCTGCTGGTGGCCGGGCTGATTCAGGGCTATCTGTGGCGCGATCTGTCGCCGTGGGAAGACTCGCTGCGGGCGTCGATGCCGTTCTGGCTGGTGCGGACGTTTAGCGGCGTGATGATCACGGTCGGTCAGTTCATGTTTTTCTGGAATTGCTATAAGTCTTGGCGCCTGGGCGCGCCGGCCGGCGCCCCGCGCCGCGAGCCGAGCCGCGGCTCGATGGCGCCGGCGACGGCGTGAGCCGTCGGAAGGACGAACGATGATTCGGCACGTGTGGCACGACCAACGGCGCTTCGTTGATCCTGGCTCTGCGGCGGCATCGTGCATGGGTTTTGTGGGAATGAAAACTAATGTTTGAATCCCGATCAGGCGTGTTTCTCATCGCGGGGCTGGGCTTCTTCGGCCTGTCGTTTCTCGTCATGGCCGTGCTGCCGTGGGCGATCTACTACAAAGAGCCGGAGCAGACCGTCGAGCAGCTCGCCGCGCGCGGGATCATTCCCGAGTTCGTCGACCTGGCCGAGCGTTATCCCGAGCAATTCAAGCAGTATTTCGGTGCGCCGACTTATGCGACCTATGTCGAGGCGCTGCGGCTGGGTCATCAGGTCTACGTGGCCGAGGCCTGCTGGCATTGCCACTCGCAGTTCATTCGGCCCGTCTCCAACGAGGACCTGCGCTGGGGGCCGGTGTCGCACGCCCTTGAATATCAGAACGAATTGCAGCGGCCGGTGTTGTTCGGGACCCGCCGCGTCGGTCCCGACTTGTCGCGCGAAGCGGGACGCCGCAGCAACGACTGGCACGTGGCCCATTTCTGGCAGCCGACGTCGGTCGTGCCCAGTTCCGTCATGCCGCCGTACCGCTGGTTCTTCGATGGGCAGGGCTATCCCAACAAGCGCGGCTTGGCCGTGATCACGTACGTTCAGTTCCTCGGCAGTTGGCTGAAGGAATATCCCTACTTCCACGGCGAAGGGCCGCTGGGACCGCTGCCCGCCCCGACGCCCGCTGACGCGCCGATCGCACGCGGCGCGACGTCCGGTGAAACGGATTCAGTCGATGCGCCGATCGTCGGGGCGGCGACGGCGGGAGTCTTGCCATGATCGTTCGATCCGAATCGCGCCTCAAGCGCATCGTGCTGTGGTTCATCGCCATCGGCATTCTCGCGCCGGCCTGCTACGGCTTTACCGAAAAACTGATCCTGTTCATTCTGGCCGTGCGCCGCGATCAGATCGCCGGATTTACGATCATTCCCATCGCCAACTATCTCATCGTGACGGCCGGCATGTTCTGCCTGCTGATCTGGGCCGCGAAGCACGGCATGTTCCGCAATGTCGAGCAACCCAAGTACGACATGCTTCGCCGCGAGGCCGAGCTGGACCGCCGCGAAGGGCGGCCGTGGAGCGAAGAGCCATGAACCCGCCGAACGACGGTTCGCCGCAGGAAGACGCCCGCTATCACAGCTATGTGACGCATCACATCCCGTGGTACGTTCGCGCGATGTGGATTGCTTTCTGGATCGGACTCGTTTGGTACGTCGTGAAGTACGCGATCCCGATGGCGCGGAATTATTTTTGACGGCGTTCCGGGCGGCTTACGCGGCGCGCGAAAGCGGATTCAGATGGCCACGCCCATGGGCTTGCGCAGCAGGAGCACCGCGGCGAGCATGAAGGCGAACGAGTCGATCCACCAGATCGACAGCCACCAGCGGCGCTGCGGGTATTGCACGTGAATCGAGCGGACCGGTCCGTCGGCCGGCAGGGGCGGATCGGCGACCGGATCGTCCCAGAATTCCAGCCGATTCCAGAAGCCGAAGACGCGCCGCGTCGCGGCGATGCGCGCGGCGTCGCCGCCGACGCTCAGCGGCATGTCGATCGTCACGCCGCCCACGTCGAACCGAAGCGGCTCGCTCGTCGTTTCGCGGCAGGTCAGTCGCCACAGCACCTCGCCGCGAGACTTGTCGACATGAGCCGCGTCGACGTTGACGCCCGCCGGGGGGCGCAACACCGCGCCGATCTGCTCGGGCGGGACCGATTCGGCAAAGCTCATTCTCACGAGCGTCGACTCGCCCGGCGACAGCGGGCGGTAGGCGTACCAGGCGTTCATCTCCGTCAGCGTCAGGCACATCGGGATGGCGATAATCAGCAGCGGCAGGATGCTCAGCCCCAGGTAGTGAAACCCGTGCAACGTGGCGGCGAGCTGGCAGCGGCCGATCATGCGCGGCTGGTCGCGATAGAGCCACACGCCTAGCACGCAGGCGGTCATGCGGTCCTTGACGACTTCGATGTGTCGCTGAAGCGAGATGTATTTGAACAACAGCAGCAACAGCGCGACAATGATCGTCGACAGCAGGGCGCAGCTCGCTTCGGGATGCAGGCCTGCCAGCGGCCGCATGAGGGTGTTGAACAAGTTTTGCATCGACTGAGCCATGCGCAACGCCTGTGTCAGCGGTTAACGGACGCATTCCTTACGGGTGGCATGGTCAAGCCCTTGCGCCAGCCGGTCCAGGCAACAGCAAGAATCGCGGCTCGCCAGGGCCTGGCCATGTTGAGTCCCGTCGGGTGAACAAGATAATTCGCATCACTTGGCTCCAGAGAACACTCTGTGCCTATTCGATGTATCCCAGCCCCTGGAGGCGCTTGACGACTTCGGGATCGTCTTCCTGGACTTCGGTGTTCAGCTCGCGCTCGATCAGTCGCGCGATGAAATCGTCGACCGAAGGGTACTTCTTGGCCGCGGCGTAGGCTTTGGCGCGCTCGTACAGGTCTTTGTCGATCTTGATTTTCTGGCTCGAAAACACGATTCATTCTCCATGTTGCCATTGTCGCGTGTCACGGGCTTGCAGCCTGTAAATCTGGCACAGCCTCTTTTGTTCGCGTGTCACGGGCTTTCAGCCTGTTTATCTGGCACAGCCTCTTTCGCTCGCGTGGCACGGGCTTTCAGCCCGTGCGAATCATTCGTCATCAACGCCGCGCAACGTCCCATGCGCGTTGCTTGTTCTGCGTTCAGTTGCGTCGTTCCATCGCCCGCGTGCGACGCACGCCTGCCGGCGCTCCCGACTGCGGTTTCGCCATCGCACCGTCGCACGCCGGCCCCGGCCGCCGCATCCCGCTCGCTGACGCTTCGCGGCTCGGTTTTCGCACGGGCTACAAGCCCGTGCCACGCGACAAGGTTTGCGGCCTGCAAGCCCATGCCACGCGACAAGGTCCGCGGGCTGCAAGCCCATGCCACGCGCGCATCCCCGGGCTTGCGCCCCGGGGTTCCGATGGCGGCGTACGTTCTATCACTGCCCGCCGCTTTGCGGCGCGACGACCGGCGCGCCGATCATGTCCGCCGGCTTCGCGATGCCGAATTCCTGCAAGATCGTCGGCGCCATGTCCGTCAGTGAAGCATCCGCCTTCGTGATCGGTCGATTCGCGATCAGCGTACCGGGCACGTGCACCGGATCGCAGCAGTGATCGCCGCTCCAGCGGCTGCGCACCGTGCGCACCCAGGTCTTGATCTTGCGGCCGTCCTTCTCGACCTCCAGCGCGGGCGGAAATCGTCCCTGCCCGCTCGAGCCGGTCGTGCCGAAGGTGCGGTTGTAGCCGACGATGATGTCGGGCGCCTCGTCGACACAGGGGCCGTGATACGCCTCCTCGCGCGTGTAGGCGTGCGTAATCACGCGCTCGCCGTCGAGCGGATCGACGATCTGTTCCAGCGCGGCGCACAGCTCGCGCACGACCTGCTCACGCTCTTCCGGCGGCACCGAGCCTTCCGCCTCGCGGCCCTGAAGGTTGATGTAAAGCCCGTTCAGCCCCGCCGCATACGCGCGCGTCTTCTCCCAGTCGACCACGGACTTCTCGGTGATGTCGTCGTACTCGCGCTCGGCCCAGGGATACAACACCAGCCAGCCGTTGTCGGCCAGCCAGGAGTTCAGCATGAAGTCCTTGTAACGCGGGGCGAAGCCGTGGTCGGACATGACGATGAACAGAACGTCGTCGCCGACGCGACGGCGGATTTCGCCGACTTTTTCGTCCAGCCAGACATAGCAGGTTTTCAGCGCGTCGCCGTAAATGCGGGCCGCCTCGGGGTCATGGGCGGAGTGATTCGGGTCCCTTAGAAACCACGTCATGTGTCCCATGACATCGCTGGTGCGGAAATAGGTGAAAAACAGTCCGCCACGGTAGCGGTCCAGCTCGTAGCTCGTGGTTCGCCAGACCTCGTCGAGGATCTGCTTGCACTGGCCGAGGAACCCTTCCTCGTTCAGCGGTCGCAGCCGTGAGCGAAACGCCTTGTCGTCCTCGGGCATCCCCAGCGTGCTGAAACGTCCCAGCCGGTCGGCCAGTTCCTGGGCATATTCCGGCGGGTTGGTGATCGGCATGGCCGGCGCGGTGGGGTCGAAGTGAATCGCCGTGGCGTACAGCTCGACATTCGGCTCGACGGCCTTGAGCCAGAAGCGCACCTGCCCGTGCGGGTTGCCCCAGAAGTAGTCATTCATGACGAAGACGATCGGCATCCACTCCGACCAGTCGCCCGGACGCAGCACCGCGTCGTTGCCGTTGAGGTGAACGCGCATCGTGCCGTTGGCGCGGTCGAGCGACATCTCGAACGGCAGCTCCATCTTCCGCTCGCGCTGACCGCCATCGGCCAACAGCGAGTTGGGCGGCCCGAACAATCGCGGCGGTCGCGTGCCGCCCTCGGGCAGCACGACGCGGGCGGCGCCGTCGGCTTCGAAGAAGAGTTGCTCGTTGGTGCCGGCCTCGTCACGGTCGCGCTGCGAGAGCGTGCGGTCGGTCCAGAAGTAGTGGCTGCCGGTCGAGCCGGTCAAGTCGGGCGTGCCCATGCCGGAAAGCTGGCGCGTTTTGCCGGGAGGTGGCGGGAAATTGGACGGCAGGCGCAGTACAACGGCGGGCACGTCGGCCTTGTCGAGATATTCCCAGAACGGCGTGCCCTTGCGGTTGAGCGTCACGCTGCCGCCCTTGAGCGGCAGGCGCCACTGGCCCACGTCGATGTAGGGATCCATGCGCCCCATCAGCGGCAGGTGAATGTCGCCGGCGGCGGCGGCGGTGACCATCGACTCGTACGGAGCGTAATCTTCCCGGCGTCGATGAACAAAATCGAAGATGCCCGTGCCGCCCGGGTCCTGGCCCGTGGCGAAGACCGACCAGGCGACGGGGCTTTGCGGCGGGTTCGAGGTTGCCAGCGGCGACATGCCGCCTTCGTCGGCCAGTTTCTTGAGATTCGGCAACACGCCTTCTTCCATCCACTGCCGGACGAGATTCGGATCGAGGCCGTCGAGTCCGACGACAACGCAGCGGGTGGGATGCGCGGAAGGCTCAGGTGTGCGCGTCCACCACCAGACGCCGGCCGCCACGACGACGATCAGCGCCGCCGGTTTGACCCACGCATGGCGCGTACAGCGCCGCGCGGCCGGAGCGCGGGCCGAATGCGACGCCGCGGTAGTTTGCGACGGCGTGCGACGCGTGCCGATTCGCCTTGCGGGTTGGATGTATCGTTCTCTCATGCGGCTGCGACTCTGTTCACTTTCATCCCGCCTCTTCACGTCTTATTTCGACTTTCGATTTTCGATCTTCGACTTTCTCACTTTCATCCCACGTGCGTCGCCACCGGCTCATCCTTCTTTTCCGGCGCCGACTTGCTCGGCGAGATGACCGCCGGCTCGGCAGCGCTTCCCCCGGTTGCCGCGCCGGTGTCGACCAGCGGCCGGCCATCCATGTGCGGCGGCGCTTCGACGCCCAGGAGGCGGAGCACCGTCGGCGCGACGTCGACGATGCGCGGCGCGTCGCTTTCGATCGGAATCGAGCTGAGCAGCACGCCCGGCACCAACGGCGGATAGAAGCAGTGATCCCCGCTCCAGTGCCGCTTGTTATCGGCAAACACCGGACCCATGCACTGTCCCTTGGCCGACTCCCACGACACGCGGTAACCCGGCCGCCAGCCGACGATGATGTCCGGCGCGGCGTCGGCGTAGGGCGATCCGGCGTAAATCTCGGCGGCGTCCTGTGCCTTGGCGATCGGTTTTTCGCCCGTGGCCGGATCGACCAGCGCTTCGAGATCGGCGATCAGCCGCTTCTTGAGCTGCGCCGCGTTCTGATCGTTCAGCACGCCCGCCGCGAAGAAGCTCTTGCGATTGATGTGGATGCCCGCCAGGCCGAAGCCGAAAGCGACGGTCTTGCTCAGGTCCATGCCGCGCAGCCAGGTCGGATCGTCGCCGGCGCCGTCGCCGTCACCACCGGCGGGCGCCTTGCGGACGATGTAGCCCTTCTCGCGAAGAAAGCTGTTGATGTTCACCTGCCGCCGGAAGGCGTTAAAGCCATGATCGGACATGACGAGCAGGACCGTGTCGTCGTCAATCGCCGCCCGCGTGCGTCGGACCAGGTCGTCCATGCGGCGGTACATGTCGCGGAGGGTCTGATCGCCGGCGTCGTGCTCGCGCCAGAACATGTGCTGCACGCGGTCGGGCGTGTCGAACACGCAGACGACCAGTCCTTCTCGCGTCGCCCGCAGCGCGTGAAAGAACTGTTTCTCGCGTTCTTCGTGCGCCAGGTAGCACTGCTCCAACATGCCCGGGCCGTCGATCGCGCCGTTCTCGTAGGCGCTGGTGTCCTCGGCGATGCCCAGCGTGGCATACCGGCCGAACAGCTTGGCGAGGAAGATGCCGAACGTCGTCGGATGCGAAACGGGCAGCGCGGGCTTGGCCGGGTCGATGTGTACCGGCGTGGCATAGAGCTTGACGTGCGGCTCGATTTGCGACAGATAAAAGCGGCACATGCCGCCGACGCCGCCGAAGACGCTCTTGAAGTCGATCGGCACCCACTCGCTGTGCCTGCACAGCTTCAGCCGCACGCGGCGGCCGCCGACTTGCAGCACGGCGCTGCGCCGGTCGCCGGCGAGCGTCAGCTTGAGGTCGACCTTCATCGGCCGCTCGTCGACGCGATAGGGATCGGCCGCGCCGGTCAGCGGGCAGATCGCGGCGCCGTCGCGCACTTCGATGCGGACGACGCGGCCTTCTTCCTCGTCGTCGATGCGGGCCGGCGCGTCGGTGAACAGCGTCGAAATGCCCTGCGAGCCGAGCAGATCGGGCACGCACATTCCGGACAGCAGGTGTCCGCGCTTGGCTTTCGCGGGAAACGTGATCGGCACGCGCAACACGGTGCTGAAGACGCCGTGGCGGCCGAGGATGTCCCAGAAGTGCTCGCCCTTCCACAGCGGCTTCATTGTCCCGCCGCCGAGTGGAATGCGGATCGAGCCGAGCCGAATGGCGCGCGAAGCGCCGCGCACCTCGACCGATGACAGATAGGGCTGATAGTTGCGCGGATTGCAGTGTACGAAGTCGAAGATGCGATGGCTGCCGGGATAGGTTCCCGTGGCGAAGCTGCTCCACGCCACCGGCGACAGCGGCGGAGCGATCGTGGCCAGCCGGCCGCGCCAGGTCATCGAGGCGAGATGGGGCAGCTCGCCGGCGGCGATCATTTGCTCCATGACGTTCGGATCGAGGCCGTCGAGGCCGAGCACGACGACGCGGCGGGTCATGCGGCGGCGGCGCACGCCGGCGTAACGAATCCAGTGCCACAGCCAGCGGAACGGAAAGACCAGCAGACTGGGGATGGCGATGAGGATCGTGATGAAGACGACAAAGAACGACGAGACGACGGCGAATCCGCCCCCCGGACCGATGTACGCCAGCAGGTGAGGTTCAGACATCGTCAACGCGCGCGATCCTTGGAAGCGGCGGCCCGATGCGCGACAGGCGTTCGTCAGCCGCGCGCAACTTTTTTTCCCGAATAATCCTATGCGTTTCGGACGACAAGCCCGTCGAATTCCGGATACGCAGGTACGGCAAGCGTGTTCACACCGGTACGAGGCCGCGGCGCCGCAGGTTCGTCTTGATGCGCAGAAAGCCCCGAGACGGCACTGTCCCCCCGCGGTTGTTTATCGGCAGAACCGTGCGTGTACTCACCCCTGGGGGAATCGAAGTATTGAAGGTCCGGCGCGCAAAGTCAAGAAACGCACGATTCGCTGGGGAATTCACACCGACTTCGGGCAATACTGCGCGGCCGCGCGTCCCCGAACAAATAAAAAATATCGGTCCTTGGCGGGATGGCGGACGCCGCCGTTTTTGGGAACGGCTTTATGGGCGACCGAGCGTTTGCGTGCGGCGGCGACTCCTGGCACGGGCGTTGCTCTTCGATGGGGCGATCGCCGATCGTGCCGAGGAGGAAAATAGACGCATGTTGTCCTATTTGCTGGCGGTCGTGGGTTTGGCGCTGTCGGTCCTGGGCGGCGTAATTCGCGAGATGGGCGTCGAGAAGGTCTCGCGCGAGTTGAGCTGGCTGCCGAAATGGGAGCTGCTCGCCGCGCATCCGACACTGGCACTGGCCGCGGGCGTGGTGCTGTTTGCGGTGGGATTGACGATCGGCGCCGAGCGGACGGCGAAATAGAAAGTCGAAAGTCGAAAGAGGCAATGAAGCGTCGAAGTGTCGAAACAAGACGCTCACGCAAAGGCGCAGAGTTCGCGGAGGCATGGATTTTCGCTCGCTTGGGGTTGACGGACCAACAACGGCACATCAGAAACGACAACTGACGACTGCTTTCAGATCATGGCTTGCGGCCTACGGCTCTTGGCTTGGGTCCCGCACATCGGCCCCTGCGGGCTTACGGCGGACGCCTGCCGGCCGACCGCATCGGCGTCCCCCTTGAGCAAGAAACTCCCATCTAATTGCCGTTCATATAATGTGTTACACAATTCGACCGCAAGCGCACGCGGCTTCGACCGATATTATGCGCAGGGCGCATGTTGCGCGTCGGACGAAGCCCGCGTAGAATGTATGACGATTTCGGACCGATGCGCCCGTGACAGCGCCGCCGCGGGCGGCGGCAGGTTGACACCAACGAGCGTGCCGATCGGGAGGTAGAGCGACATGGCGAACGCATCCTCGATTGTGGGACTGATTGAGCAGAAGCTCGACGCAAGGACGTTCCGCGAAGAGCACTGGGAGGGAACGTTCGAGCAATATCTCGAAATCGTGTCGAAGAACCCGCGCGCTGCGCGAAACGCCTTCCAGCGCATTTACGACATGATCCTGTATTTCGGCGCCGAGCGCTACTCCTTCATGCGGCAGGAGCACGTGCGCTACAAGTTCTTCTCCGATCCGATCGGCAACGGCGAGGACGCCATTTTCGGACTCGAAAGGTCGCTCATGTCGATGGTCGACTTCTTCAAGTCCGCCGCGCACGGCTACGGTACGCAGCGCCGCATCCTGCTGCTGCACGGTCCGGTCGGCTCGTCCAAGAGCACCATCGTGCGGCTGCTGAAGAAGGGGCTGGCCCACTATTCGCGGCTGGAAGAGGGCGCCATGTACACGTTCGCCTGGCGCGTGCCGGGGCCGGACGGCGAGAGCGTGCTGCATCCCTGCCCGATGCACGAAGAGCCGCTGAAGCTGATTCCCAACGATATTCGCCGCGACGTGCTGGCGCGGCTGAACGAGCACATTCCGGCGGATCAACAGATCATGATCGACGGCGATCTCGATCCGTTCTGCCGGCGGACCTACGAGGAGTTGCTGCTGCGCTACGACGGCAACTGGAAGCGGGTGATGGACCACGTGGTTGTGCGGCGCTTCATCATCAGCGAGAAGGACCGTCGCGGCATCGGCACGTTCCAGCCCAAGGACGAGAAGAACCAGGACAGCACCGAGCTGACCGGCGACATCAACTATCGCAAAATCGCCGAGTACGGCAGCGACAGCGATCCGCGGGCGTTCAACTTCGACGGGGAGCTGAACATCGCCAACCGCGGGCTGATCGAGTTCATCGAGGTGCTCAAGCTCGACGTGGCGTTTTTGTACGATCTGCTCGGCGCATCGCAGGAGCACGTCATCAAGCCCAAGAAGTTCGCGCAGACCGACATCGACGAGGTCATCATCGGCCACACCAACGAGCCGGAGTACAAGAAGCTCCAGAGCAACGAGCTGATGGAAGCGTTCCGCGACCGCACGATCAAGATCGACATCCCCTACAACATCCGGCTGTCGGACGAGATCAAGATCTATGAGAAGAGCTTCAACAAGGAGCGCATCCGCGGCATTCACATCGCGCCGCACACGATCGAGATGGCGGCGTTGTGGGCGGTTCTGACGCGGTTACAGGAGCCTAAGAAGGCCGGACTGACGCTGATGCAAAAGCTGAAGCTGTACGACGGCCGCAGCATCCCGGGCTTCACCGAGGACAGCGTGCGCGAGCTGCGCGAGGAGGCGCCGCGCGAGGGGATGGAAGGCATCAGCCCGCGCTACATTCAGGACAAGGTGTCCAACTCGCTGGTCAGCGAGCAGGCCCAGCGCGAGAAGTGCATCAATCCGTTCATGGTGCTCAACGAGCTGGAGTCGGGTCTGTCGCATCACTCGCTGATTTCGGACGAGGAGATGAAGAAGCGCTACCGCGAGCTGCTGAACCTGGTGCGCGAGGAGTATGAGGACATTCTCAAGAGCGAGGTGCAGCGGGCGATTTCGGCCGACGAAGAGGCGGTCAAGCGGCTGTGCGCCAACTACATCGAAAACGTGCGGGCCTACACGCAGCACGAAAAGGTGCGCAATCGCTACACCGGCAAGGACGAGGAGCCGGACGAGCGGTTGATGCGGAGCATCGAGGAGAAGATCGACATCCCGGACAGCCGCAAGGACGATTTCCGGCAGGAGATCATGAACTACATCGGCGCGCTGGCGCTGGACGGCAAGCGGTTCGAGTACAACACGAACGCGCGGCTGCACAAGGCGCTGGAGTTGAAGCTGTTCGAGGATCAGCGCGACACGATCAAGCTGAAGAACGTCGTCTCGGGCGTGGTCGACGAGGAGACTCAGGCCAAGATCGACGTGGTCAAGCAGCGACTGATCAAGTACTTCGGCTACAACGAGACCAGCGCGACCGACGTGCTGAACTACGTGGCCAGCATCTTTGCGCGGGGCGACACGAAGGACGAGGATTAGGAATCACGCACGAACAACCGACACGTTCTTCCTGGGGGGCACGGGCATCCTGCCCGTGCCGGGCGGAAGCCCCGGTCGGCCATGCCGCGCGACATCGGCGATGCGCCACCGCGCCCTACGTCGACTTCATCAACTGCCGCAAAACGGTCTGGAGAATTCCGCCGTTGCGGTAATACTCGACTTCGACCGGCGTATCGACGCGCGACACCGCGAGGAACGAGCGCGGCGTCCCATCCAGTCCGACCGCGGTGACGCGCACGTCCTTCATCGGCGACAGCCCGGCGGCCAGACCCTCGATCGTAAACACCTCGCGCCCGGACAGCCCCAGCGACTCGGCGTTCTGGTTCTCCTTGAATTGCAGCGGCAGCACGCCCATGCCGATCAGGTTGCTGCGGTGAATTCGCTCGTAGCTGACCGCCAGCACGGCGCGGACGCCCAGCAACAGCGTGCCCTTGGCCGCCCAGTCGCGCGATGAGCCGGCGCCGTATTCGCGCCCCGCCAGCACGATCAGCGGCGTGCCGGTCGCCTTGTACTTCTCAGCCGCATCGAAGATCGGCATGACGCGGCCGACGTCCGAATCGGCGGCCGTTGCGGCCGAAGCGCCCAGGTACGTGGTCACGCCGCCTTCGGCGCCGCCGGCCAGGAGGTTGCGCAGGCGGATGTTGGCGAACGTGCCGCGCGTCATCACGCGATCGTTGCCGCGGCGCGCACCGTAGCTGTTGAAGTCGGCCGGCTTGACGCCGTGCTCCTGCAAGTAGCGTCCCGCCGGACTGTCGGCCTTGATCGCGCCGGCGGGCGAGATGTGGTCGGTTGTGACCGAGTCGCCGACCATCACGAGCACGCGCGCGCCGCGGATGTCGCTCGGCGGCGGCGGTTCATCGGGCAGGTCGATGAAAAACGGCGGCTCCTGAATGTAGGTGCTGTCGGGCTTCCAATCGTAGGCGTCGCCGCCGGTCACGGCGATCTTGTTCCACTTGTCATTGCCGTCGAAGACGCGGGCGTATTTCGAGGAGAACATCTCGCGCGTGACGCACTTCGACTCGGCTTCGCCGACCTCGCGCTGCGACGGCCAGATGTCGCGCAGGTAGACCGGCTGGCCGTCGGCGCCGGTTCCCAGCGGCTCGCGCGACAGGTCGATGTCCATCCGCCCGGCCAGCGCGAAGGCGACCACCAGCGGCGGCGACGCCAGATAGTTCGCGCGCGTCAACGCGTGGATGCGGCCCTCGAAGTTGCGGTTGCCGCTGAGCACGGCCGCGGCCACGAGGTTGCCTTCCGTCACGGCGCGCGCGATCGGCTCCGGCAACGGCCCGCTGTTGCCGATGCAGGTCGTGCAGCCGTAGCCGACCGTGTTGAAGCCCAGCCGGTCGAGGAAGCTCGAAAGGCCCGACTTGTCCAGATACTCGGTGACCACGCGCGAGCCGGGCGCCAGACTCGTCTTGACGTAGGGCGGGACTTTCAGGCCCTTCTCGACGGCCTTGCGCGCCACCAGGCCGGCGGCCAGCATCACCGATGGATTGCTCGTGTTGGTGCAGCTTGTGATAGCGGCGATAATGACCGCGCCGTGGCCGAGCGTGGCCGTGTCGCCGTTGTTCTTGAACGTGGCGGTGCGATGGAGTTCCTCTGGTTTCAGCGCGTAGCCGCGCTCGGACGTCGGCGCGGTCAGCGACTTGCGGAACGCGGTCTTCACGTCCGAAAGCGCCACGCGGTCCTGCGGGCGCTTCGGGCCGGCCAGGCTGGGCACGACCGTGGACAGATCGAGTGAAAGCGTGTCGGCGAACTGTGGATCGGGCGTCTGCTCGGTGCGAAACAACCCTTGCGCCTTGCAGTAGCGCTCGACGAGGTCGACTTCCTCGTCGCTGCGACCGGTGCGGCGCAGGTAGCGCAGCGTCTCGTCGTCGACGGGGAAGAAGCCCATCGTCGCGCCGTATTCCGGTGCCATGTTGGCAATCGTCGCGCGGTCCGGCAGCGTCATCGCCGCCAGCCCCGGACCGTAGAACTCGACGAATTTCTCGACCACGCCCTTCTTGCGCAGCATTTCGGTAACCGTAAGAACGAGGTCCGTTGCCGTCGCGCCTTCGGGCAGCCGGCCGGTCAGCCGGAAGCCGACGACTTCGGGAATAAGCATGTAGATCGGCTGGCCCAGCATGACCGCCTCGGCCTCGATGCCGCCGACGCCCCAGCCGACGACGCCCAGGCCGTTGATCATCGTCGTGTGGCTGTCGGTTCCGACGAGCGTGTCCGGCAGGGCGATGCGGGCCGACGGATCGGTCGGATCGGGCCGCACGAATACGCCTTTGGCCAGGTATTCGAGATTGACCTGATGAACGATGCCCGTCGCCGGCGGAACGACGCGCAGATTGTCGAAAGCCTTTTGTCCCCAGCGCAGGAACTCGTATCGTTCGCGATTGCGGACGAACTCGATGTCGGCGTTGATGCCCAGCGCGTTGGGCGAGCCGTATTGATCGACCTGCACGCTGTGATCGATCACGAGATCGACCGGCACCAGCGGGTTGATCTTGCGCGGGTCGCCGCGTTTGCCAGCGACATACGAGCGCATCGCGGCCAGATCGACGATGCACGGTACGCCGGTGAAATCCTGAAGAACGACGCGCGCCGGCAGGAACGGCGCCTCGGACTGACCGAACGCGCGCGGATCGGGATTCGCGAGGGCGCGCACGTGCGCCTCGGTCACGAGGTAGCCGTCCAGATGGCGCAACGCGCATTCCAGCATCACGCGCCGGCTGAATGGCAGCCGGTCGATCGGGCCGAGGCCGAGTTCCGACAGCCGTCCCAGGCGTGCGTAGCGGACGGGGCCGCCGCGCGTGTCCAGAGTTGCGAATGCGCCGAAGGGATCCTTTCGCCTGCCGCTGCTCATGATCTGTATCTCGCCGGTATCGCGTTACACGCGGAAAACAGATTATACGGACCGCCGCGCGTTTCGTCGCGCCGCGGCCCTCCTCACGCTCCAACCGCCGAATAATGCCGCACGCCGCGTCGCCACGCGCGGCGAAACGCCACGACTCCTCCGACCAGCCAGACCGCCTGCCAGGCCAGTCCACTCGAGACGGTCGCTGCATCCAGGCGGCCCATCAGCAGTTCGGACGGAAAAGCGAGCATCCAGCGAAACGGCAGAATCCACGTAATCGCGGCGAGCGGGCCGGGCAGCCACTCGATCGCGGCGAAGCGCCCGCCGAAGACCAGCATCGCGCCGTAGTACAGCTCGCCGACGGCATCCATGCGCGTGATGTAGAACGCCAGACACGAAACAACGTAGCCCCAGACAAACGCGATCACGGCCGCCATCAGTAACGCCGGAATGCCCAGCAGCAAATCGATCGCACGCGTGTGAAACGTGGGCCGCACCGCCAGGCCGACGGCGATCCAAAGCGGCAGCAGAATGACGAGCGTCAAAACCTTGTAAGCGACGTTGTCGGCCAGGCTTTCCCAGATCGGCAGCATCGGGCGCAGCAGCTTGGGCGACAGCAGCCCCGACTGCACGTAATGGCCGATCTCGAAAATGTCCCACGCGGCCGTGACATGTCCGACGAACATGGTCAGCAGGAAATAGGCGGCGATGTCGCCCTGCGAGAACTGGCCGACGCCGTGGCCCTTGCCGGCGACGCGCCACATGGCCATCGACACGGCCGGAAAGACGACGCCCCACAATGCCCAGAGCACGATCTCGCCGCGATATTGCAGCATCGTCGCCAGCGAGGCGTTCATCATGTGAGGCATGGCTCGCAGGATGGCGCGCATGTCGGCGTGAGTTCCCTATGTCGCCGGTCCGCGTGACGCGGCATTGTGGGTTTCGTCGTTTTCGTTTCGACGCGCGGCTGCCCGATCCTGATCGCAGCGTGCAACCATCCGCCGCAACCGCTCCGCGGTTGCTTTTAGTCGATCCTCCACCGGATTTGAAGGCGGGACTGGACCGCCAGGGCAAGGACGGCGTAAGATGCCCGCCGGGCTGACCGGCCGGTCCTGCCAACGACGATTCCGGCGACCCAGTTGCCGAAGCCGTCGGGGCCGGTCCGTCTTTTCCGGTGCTGCAAAGGAGATGGCCATGACAAGGCGATGGTCGATCGGCGGATGCCTGGTCGCATTGGTGCTTGCGGGCGGTTGCGCTCAGAAGCTGACGTACGAGCGCTGGAGCACGATCGAAAACGGGGCATCGCCCGAGGAGGTCGAGGCGGTGCTGGGCACGCCCTGGCAACGGACGGGAGATTCCTGGATATACCAGGACACCGACCGCGGGATCACGGCCAACATTTACTTCAAGGAAAAGCAGGTCATCGGCAAGAAATGGGGCGATCCGGAACGGGGGATTGAGGGCGGCAGCCCCTACGTGACCCAGCCCGGAGAGGAGCATTCCATCCGGGCACGTACGATCGAATAAAAAGTTGCGGGGGCCTCTTGCAAACTGCCGGGCGGGACGATAATATTTTGTGAGCTACAAGCCTGCCATGCAGCGGCGGCGCGACGCCGTCCAACCCGCGGTGTGTTCCGTTATTGCCAACCTTGGGAGTCCGAAGTCATGAGGAAATTCCGGTCGCGATTGACCGTGGTGGCCGCCGTCGCCCTGTGCAGCACGGTCCTTCAATTGGGCGGCTGCATGACCGCCGGCATCAACGGCCTGTTGGCCACGTTCGACTTCTGCGCCGTACTCGGTCCGGATTGCACGCTGGGACCGATCGCTCCGTGCGGTGATCCTACGACCGATGAAGACGACCTTTTGCTCGATTGCCCGCCGCCGACGGCCATCGCACCGTAGCGGCCGACGAAGCGAGGCCCCGGCGTTGGTATCGGCCGGTTGCGTCGAGTTGAGCGAGTCGGGTAGTATTTGTTCTGGCAAACAGGTGATGGCCCGTGCTGAATTCAGCAGGGCATTGACACAGGTGATCTTATGAGAAAGTTGCTCAAAGCTCGTCGATCGCTGTTGGTGTGTGTGCTGGGCGGCGGCCTCGTCTTCAGCAACGGCTGCATGAACGCGCTGCTGTCGATTCAGATTTGCGGCGTGGTTGTACCCGACACGATCTGCACGCCGCAGGACCAGTTGCTGCTGACGTATCAGTTCCTCGAAGTGCCCGATTTCGATATCGATCCGTCGTGCACCATTCCGTTCGGTTGCTCCGGCGACGGGGACTTCTCTTTCCCGTTCGGCGGCGGGAATCCCGAGCAGCCGCCTGAGGGCAGCGGCGGGGGCGGTGGCGGCGGCGGCATCGGTGGCGGCGGCGGCGGCGGCATCGGTGGCGGTGGCGGCATCTAGCCCGGCCTTCCTCCGTTCGGCCCGAACCGAGTTTCGATTCGACTATCCAAGGCGGGGCGTCGCGTGGCGGCGTTCCCGCCTTGTTTGCTTCGGACGCGCGATGCCGGTTCCACGATCACCGCTCGGACGAATCTGGCACGGAATTCCCGACGTCGTTTTTCGCGTGCTGGGCGCCGGGTTCTTTCTCGCGTATGTCGCCTTCCGCGTCCGGTACTATCTGGCACACTGGCCCTTCCTGGGTCTCTTCTACTACGACGGTGGGCGGCGCGTGCCGCTGCCGTTCGTGCACGTTCTCGTCGACGCGACATTTCTGCTGATTGCCATCGGATATCTGGTGCGGACCCGTCCGCGGCAGCGGGCGTCGGGGATTTCCGAAGTCGTGCTGCCGTTCATCGCCGCGTTTTGGCCGATGATGCCCTCGGCGTTTCAGTGGCTGGATCGCAGCCGTTGGCTCGCAGAGACCGAAAGCGGCACGGCGGGCTGGGTGACCGCTTGGCTGCGGCCGCTGTGGGCCGAGGGCGAAGTCGGGCCGGTGCGATTCTGGGCGGCGTGCGGAGCGATGGTCTTCGGATCGGTGCTGGATTTGTGGGGCTACTGGACGTTGCGGCGGTCGCTCTCGATTGTGGCCGAAGCGCGTGAGATGGTAACGCACGGCCCCTATCGGTGGGTTCGCCATCCCGTGTACCTGGGGCAGTTCATCGCCCAGGCGGGCGTTTGGCTGTTGTTGCGGCCCTGGCACCCGTTACGGGCATGTTACTACCTGATATTCGTGTTGATGCAACTTTTTCGCGCCCGCGTGGAAGAGCGTGTGCTCGAGCGGCACTTCGGCGCCCCCTTCGAGCAGTGGAAGCGCCGCACATGGTGGTTTCCTTGATTTCGGAGCTTTCTTGCGCTGCCGGTGTTTTTCCGGCTTGAATCATTCGAACGAGCCGATACGATGAAAGTCAATCCGAGTTGCCGTCCGCGCGGCGCCGTAGCGACTTCACATATACCCAAGCGGCGGTGTGATTGTGGGAAAAGGCGAGCGACCCCGTATTGTCGTGGCGGAACCTCTGGGGCCGGAGGTCATCGACCGCCTGAAGCGGTTCGGGACCGTCGTCGAATTGGAGGATTCGTCCCCCAACAGCCTGATCAACGCCTTGTCCGACGCCGACGCGCTGCTCGTCCGCACCCGTTCTCACGTCACTGCTCGCATTATCGACGCCGCGCCGCGACTGCGCGTCATCGGCCGCGCCGGGGCCTCGCTCGACCACATTGACATGAAGGCCGCCGAGCGGCGCAACATCACCGTCGTTTATACCCCGACGGTGCAGGTTGTTTCGATCGCCGAATTCACGGTGGCGATCATTCTGGCGACGTCGCGCCGCATCCTGTGGTACGACCGTCAGGTTCGAGACGGTCAGTTCGATACGCTGCGCACGCCGTACGGTCGGGAGATGCGCAATCAGACCATTGGTTTGCTGGGCGGCGGGCCGGTCGCCGATGAAGTTTGCCGGATCATGCGAGAAGGTTTTCACGCGCGGGTCATTGCGCACACGCCCGAGACGTCGGGACCGCCGGTCGATGCGGCCGAGGCGGTCGATCTGCGGACTCTCTTGCGCGAGAGCGACGTGCTGTCGATTCACATGCCGCCGCTGGAGAAGTTCAATCGCATGATCGGCGCCGAGGAGTTGGCCCAGATGAAGCACACCGCATGTGTGATCAACACCTCGCGCGGCCGCGTTATCGTCAACGAGGCGCTGGCCGAGGCGCTCAAGACGCGGCAGCTTGCCGGCGCCGCGCTGGACGTTTTCGACGCCGAACCGCTGCCCGTGGCTCATCCGCTGCGCAACGCGCCCAAATGCATCCTCACGCCGCACATCGCCGGGCTGACCCTGGACGTGGCCTACGGCTACGCCGGCGTGGCGGATGATGTGATTCGTGTCTTGCAGGGCGAGTCGCCGCAGTTTCCGGCGCCCTATCGAGCGCGCGGTGCGGATTCGGACTGACGTTCAATGAAAAACCCGCTCGTACGGCAGCCCGCGCGGCCGTTCATGCTCGGAAATGCCTCCGCCCTTTCGACCGTGACGACAACCTTGACACATGAGGCTTACATGAATTCCGGCCGTTCGATCATGCTTACTCGCTTCTCCATGAGGCGCCGACTCGTCGGGAAACGCGCTGCCGGCCGTTCTCCGTCGTCAGTGCCGCGATTGCTCTCGCTGCTGTTTGCGGGGGCGGTCGCGCCGGTTCTGGGCGGATGCGCCCGGCCAGTCTCGAATGTTGAGCCATGTCCGGCGTCGACGGCCACGGCGCCGGCCGGGCACTCGGGATCGCTGACCGATCGCGAGCGATGGAACCAGGTTTTCAGCCGCACCGATCCACCGTTTGAGACCGGGCCGAACGCGTTCCTGAGCCGATGCCTTGATCGCATCGAAACGCGCGGCGCCGCGGTGGATATCGCGATGGGCCAGGGCCGAAACGCCGTGCTGCTCGCGCAACGGGGCTTCGACGTCACGGGCATCGACATCAGCGACGTCGCCATCGAGCAGGCCCACGAAAACGCACGTGCGGCTGGCGTGAGCATCCACGGCGAGTTGGCGGACGTGTTTACATATGACTACGGCGAGTGGCGGTGGGACCTCGTCAGCCTCATTTACTTCAACCCGGCCAAGTCGATCCTCGAACGGCTGAAGCAGGCAGTCAAGCCGGGCGGTTACATCGTCATCGAGGGATTCGGCGTCAACGCGGTCGGCGGACCGCCGCAGTCTTCCAAGTATGGAGCGAACGAGTTGCTGCGCATTTTCTCGGATTGGACGATTCTTGAATACCAGGATGGATTGTTCGACGCCGACTGGGGCGCCGAGCGAAAACAACGGCACGTGGTGCGGCTGCTGGCGCAGCGGCCGGCCGAATAGCGGCGGGCGGTTTGTTCACATTCTCATCATCGTTAACGCACCGTAACGCGATGAGCCAGCCGACTTAATCCGAGCCGCAAGCGCCAGCGCTGCGGTCACGCCGCGAAGTGAGGGCGACCCCATCGCTTGCGATTGAGGCTCGGCACAGAAAACACGCTGAAACGCGGTCGGCCGCTCCCGCCCATCATCCGCCGGCCAGTTCACACAGGATGCGGCAGCCGCGGCGAAGCGCATCGTCCGGTGCGGCGAAGCTGACGCGGAAGTGCGTATCGCGGCTCGAAAAGATGCCGCCGGGGATGACGAAAACGTTTCGCTCGGCGGCGGCGTCGCAGAACGCGCTGGCGTCGGCAAAGCGCGCCGGCGCCCTGGGAAAAACGTAGAACCCCCCGCCCGGGCGCACGAGATCGAACGCGTCCGACAGCCCCTCGACGACCAAGTCGCGCTTTCGGGCGTAGTCGCGCGCGTGATGCGCGACGTCGGTCCGCATCGCCGTCAGCATCGCATGTTGAAACGGCGTCGGCGCGCAGACGAACGTGTATTGCTGCATCTTTGTCATCTCGTGAATCAGCGCCGCCGGCCCCGCCACGTAGCCCAGCCGCCACCCCGTCACGCCGTAGGTCTTGCCGAAACCGCCCAGCAGGATCGTGCGTTCGGGAGCGAAATCGGCGGCACTGGCCGGCCCGGCGTCGAACGTCAGGTCGCGATATATTTCATCAGAAAGTATCAACAGATCGCGCCGCCGCGCCAGTTCCGCCGCCGCCTGCATCTCCGCCGGCGGCATGACACGCCCCGTCGGATTGGCCGGCGAGTTGATCAGCAGCAGCCGCGTCCGCGGCGTCAGCGCCTGTTCGATTGCGCCCGTGGGGAACGAAAAATCGGGATACGAGGGAACTGCAATCGGCTTGCCGCCCAGCATCGTGACGAGCTGGCGGTATGAGACGAAGTAGGGATCGGCGAAGGCGACCTCGTCGCCGGGGTTCAACAGCGCCAGCAGGCTCAGGACCAGCCCGCCCGATACGCCCGAGGCGATCAGGACTACGGGCATCCAGCCCGGATGGCGCTCCGCCAGCGTGGAGCGTATCTGCTCGCGCAGTGCGGGAAGCCCGTCGGTCGGCGTGTAGCGGTTGCGACCGGCTCGAATGGCCGTCGCGGCGGCGTCCTTGACCGCGTCCGGCGCGTCGTAGTCCGGCTGCCCGATCGACAGGTCGATCGGATCCTTCGCCCGAAGCGCCAGTCCGAAGTACTTGCGAATGCCGGAGAATTCGACGGCACGGCAACGATCGGCCAGGAATCGCTCGACTTCCATGCGAGGCCCCCGATTGACAGGACTGAGTCGCACGGGCGCGGACGGCTACTTGCCGGCCTTGCCCGCAGGGGCCTTTGCGGCGGCCTTCTTGTCGGAAGCCGGCGCTGCGGCTGCGGCAGGTGCGGCGCCGGGCGCCGGGGCTGCGCCGGGCGCGGCTTCGCCTTCGGCCGCCTTCTTCTCTTTCTTCTTGCCGCCGACGGCCGCCTTGCGGTTGGCGATCTTGGGAAGGCCGAAGATCGACCGGCCCTCGGTCCATCGCTCGTCATCCATCAGGCGTTTGATTCGCTCGTTGCGGCTCAAGACGTTGCGATGCCGCGTGAGGGCGGCCTTGGTTTTCAGTGAACGATCCATCGACATCGGCAGCTACTCCAGCAGTCGAACCTTACTTCCAGAAACAACTCTTGAAAGAATACTGGCCGCCGCGCTGCTGGTAAAGTCGCCCGAGTCGCTGAACCCGCAGTTGAAGCGCCTCGCGATCGGCGTTTCCGGCTGCACCGGCCGGAAACGCCTCGCGGCTGACAATGATAATGCCGTTAGAGACGGTTTCGATGTCGGTTTCGACGCTCTCTTGGCGCAGGAATTCCTGAATCTTGGCGGCTTCTGACATTGCGGCCCGTTTCTCGGCGGCGGTTGCCGCACGAATGGACTCGATCCACAGCCGAAGCTGTTTTTTACCGGACGACGGATCGGGTTTCTGCTCGTCGCCCGAGGCCGCCTGTTCACGCTTTTCTGCGCCCGACGGCGCGACCGGTCTGAGAAGCTGTTCGACACCGCCGCCCGACCCGGGCGGCGGGGACGCGGCGGGCGAACCGCTCGATGCGGCTTCGGCGGACGGATCAACGGCTTGCGGCGTTTCGTCGGTCGCGCCGGACGACGGCCCGGGAGCGGCAATCGTTCGATAGGGTGCGTCCGGTGCCCCTTGAACCGAAGCCCGGCCGATCCAGTAGGCGCCGAGAACCAACGCCGCGCAGCAGCCGCCCAACAGAATGATCGTTTGCGCCGTCCAACGAATCATGATGGCGCCGCCGCTGATCTGAATCGGCGATCGTGGATCGCTGATCGAACCGCCGCTCTGAACGGGCGGCTCGGTGGGCGAGGGCGACGTCGGTTGAAGCGCCGACGCTGCTTCGCTCGTGTCGCGCGCGGTGGAAACCTGCTGCGTCTCGCGTTCGACCGCGGCTTCGGCGATGGCCGGCTCTGCTTCTTCGATTGCCTCCCCGGCGGTGGGTTCGTGACTGGCGCGTTGCGCTAATGAGTCGGCTCCGGACCACCACGTTCGGCGCGGTCGTCGCCGGCTGACGGGCGCGGCGTCGGGCTTGGCCATCAGTTCGTACAGCACGGTTCGTCGCGAGGATTTTTTCATGGCGGGCCTCCGGGCGCATGTCGGTTTTCTGCGCCTCGGCGTGCATCGATTGCGTTTGCGGGCGGTCGCGTGGCGCGAATGGCGCCGCCCGAGAACGGTCTCGTTCAACCTATCATAATCTCGGCGAAACGCAACGGCGTTTTCGGGAATGCGCTGATTTTGCTCGCGGTTTTTGAGGGCGGGAAGCGGGGCGCAGGAATCGCGCCGTCGGCGCCATCAGTCGCGCAGCGGCCGGCCGTCCGAATCGTGCATTCGACCCAGCAGGCACAGCACACCTTCGACGATGCACCAGATGGCGCCGATGCCGCAGACGGGCGTGAGCAGAATCTGAAGTATCGCGATGCCCGGAAACCCCAGGTAGAAACGGTGCAGGCCGAAGCCGGGAAACAGCAGCGCCAACAGTGCGGCTGAGACCTTGCTTTTGGTACCCGCCGCCTCGGCGTACCTCGGATTTGGAACGGCCGCATAGGGCGCCGCGGCGTAATCATTCGCGCGCCGCTGATTGGCATCGAACGCGCGCGGTTCGACGCGGACTGCCTCGGGACCCGGTGTCGGCGTGCCGCGGATGGCCGCCGCCAGGCCGGGTATGTCGGCCGCCTGGTACTCGCGTCCGGAGGCGGCGTCGATCAGAACGGTGTCGGCGACGATGCGCCGTTCGCGCGTCCAGCGAAGGAGCGTGGGCATCTCTTCAGGGCCGTAACGCTGCCGGTCGGCGCCGATGACGTAGAACTTCATGATCGCTGCTCCCCCGCAACCGTACGAGCCGCCGGCGGTGCGTTCAGTCATCGGCCTGCGTCGCCGGCGCCGACGCGGGCACACCCGTTTTCGGGTCCACGACGTCGATCCATTCGGCCACGACCACCGGCAACCTCAATGCCGCATCGAAAACGCGACTGCGGGCGCGAACACCCACGTATTGTCCGACCCACTGCGGGATATTTCCGCTCAGTTCGACCGGCAGATCGACGTAGGCGATCGTCCGACCACCGTCGGCCGGATTCACCAGCCGATAGCGCCGTTGCGATTCCGTGAACAGCGGGCTGACGCGCAGCTCGCCTTTGAAATCGTAACCCGGCTGCGACGCCGCCGAAGTCCGCAGACCGATGCGGCTGCGGTCTTCGCCAAGCTGCCGGCGGTAGATTTCGAGGTCCTTCTGCTCGTCGAGCATCCGCGTGCGCGAACCCAGCAGCTCGATGCGGCTGTTGATCTGCCGAACGCGCGCCCGCGCGACGGCCTGTGCGATGGGTTCGTCATCCTGCGCCGCGATGGTCTCGTATTCGTGCATCAGGCGCTCCAATGCCGCCGTGTCCGCCGAAGTCGCCGCGTCGAGCAAGCCGCGCAGTTCGTCTTCGAGCTGTTGGACGCGGACGCCGCGCGGTCCGCTTTCCTGGAGGTACTGGGCGATGCGCTCCGCGGCGCGGCCGCGGCCCGTACGAACCGTGACGCGCGTTCCTTCTCCTTCAGCCGGCTGAGTCGTGGCCGGAGCGGCTGCCGGCGGCGACGTCTTCGGTGGTTCGTCACGTGCGACGGATGTCTCTTCGGCCAGAGACGCCACGATATCGGCATCGCCGGGTTGCGACCCTGGCGTGCCCGGCCGCGTTGCGGCGGCGCGCGTCGCCGCAGGTTGCGTTGTCATCGCCGGCCCGCCGTCCAGCGGTCGCACATACTGGGAGCTGATCCACAGGCACGCGTCTTTCGGCGGGAGAATCTTGTAGAACCCGTCGGCTTCGCCCTGAATCGTGACGGTGTCACCCTTGTGCAGCTTGGTCTGCACCTCGTTTTTCCGCGTCGACAGCGTGCTGCCGGCTCGGACCAGGACGTTGTCGCCGGTGACGATGCCACGCTGCGCATCCTTCTTCTCGACAAAGCTCATGTCGATGTAGCTGAAGCTGCCGGACGGCGGGGCGATGCGCAGCCAGCCGAACTGCTCGCCCAGCACGCGGATGTGCTGGCCGGTCTTGAGCTTGGTGGTGGGGTAATAGTTGACGCCGGGACCGCTGCGAACGTAGACGTCGTCGCCCGTCACTTCGCCCTCGTAGGGGAACGCGGGTTGTGTCGACTGAGCGTGCGCGGCGGCGGCGATCAGGCCGAGAACCGCGGCCGTCGGAATCAGGCGATAAGCGCTCATGGGAAGTCCTTTCGGCGGACGCCGTGCGACAAGTCGGTTGCGGCAACCGGCCGGCCAGGCGGCAATCAGGCATCGAACCCCGAACGCCACCCGGTATTGCGGCCGGAGGCGTCCGCCGCGCAGGCGCGCGGCGCCATCCGTGGCGGGTCTTTCCGAAAAACACGATAGGAACGCGTGAAAGGCGTGTCAAATGCCGGTCATGCGCCCCGCTCGGCCGCATTATGATACGCTCATGCAGCGAATCCGACGCCGCTCGTCGACAACCGCCGAAACACGCGACGCGACGCATCGTCCGTCGGCCGGCGCTTTTGCATCGCCGTGGGTCCAGCTTCGCTCGGCCCGCGCCCATCCGTTCATTTTCGATCGCATGATCTCCGCCTCCGATCCCGCGGCGCGGCCCGGCGACGTTGTCAGCGTCTATGACAAGTCCGGCCGGATTTTCGGCCGCGGGCTGTTCAACCCGCGCTCGCGCATCGCGCTGCGCATGCTCACGTTCGACGACACGTCCGTGGACGAGGCGTTCTGGCGAACGCGGCTGGCGGCGGCGGTGGAATTGCGCCGGACGCTGGGCCTCGACCGCGACACGGACGCCTATCGGCTGGTTCATGCCGAGGGCGATCGCCTCAGTGGACTGATCGTCGAACGCTACGCCGACTGCCTGGTGTTCGAGGTGTTTTCGCTGGGCACGTACCAGCGGCTTGATCTGCTGTCGCGCCTGCTCACCGAACAGCTCGGAGCGCCCTCGCGCCTGGACCAGCCCGATCGCGCTTTGTCATCCTGGCGCATCGTCGTCCGCGCCGACGACCGCGTCGAAGCGATGGAGGGCTTCCGCGTTCCGCCGCCGGCCGATCGCACCGCCGGCCGCGTCACGATCCGCGAGCACGGCGTGCGCTACTGGGTCGACATGGCCGGCGGGCACAAGACGGGCTTCTTCTGCGATCAGCGCGACAATCGCCTGCGCTTCGCGCGCTGTTGCGCAGGGGCCGCGGTGCTCGACTTGTGCTGCTACACCGGCGGCTTCGGACTGTGCGCCATGCTGGCCGGTGCAGCGCGCGAGGTGACGTCGGTCGATCTGGACGAGGCGGCGCTGAGCGTCGCGCGCGAGAACGCCCATCTGAACCGCGTGCGGATCGAGTACGTTCACGCCGATGCGTTTGCCTACCTGCGACAGATGATCGCCAACGGACGCAGATTCGACCGCGTTGTGCTCGATCCGCCCAAGCTGGCCGCCACGCGCACCGATCTGGACGCCGGGCTGCGCAAGTATCACGATCTCAACGCCCTGGCCGTGCAGGTCGTGCGGCCGGGCGGCCTGCTGCTGACAT
This sequence comes from Planctomycetaceae bacterium, assembly GCA_011525745.1. Classification (GTDB taxonomy): domain Bacteria; phylum Planctomycetota; class Phycisphaerae; order UBA1845; family UTPLA1; genus PLA4. The sequence continues at coordinate 41,380 of WYBU01000059.1, forward strand.
GCAGTTGCAGCGGGCTGGTGTCGCGCGAGGCGTTTGCCGAAGCGGTGTTCCGTGCGGCGCGGCGGGCGGGCCGCGCCGTGCAGGTGCTCGGCGTCGGCGGCGCGGCGCCGGACCACCCGGTCGCGCCGGAGTGTCCCGAGACGGCGTATCTCAAGGCGATGTGGCTGAGTGTGACGTGAGGACGCACGCGGAAATTACGTGCGGACTTTGGTGAGGGGCGGCATGGTCAAGCCCTCGCGCGAGAAAGGCCCGACTTTGCCGAGGATCGTTTCTCGCGAGGGCTTGGCCATGTTGAGCACCGTCATCCGCGCACGGCGCTGATCCGTTCAATCCGTTTCCGCGCGGTTCCTGGGAACGCGGGCCGCGGCCGCCTTCGTGCAAGGACCCCATATGCCTCGCTCCAGTCGAAAACGACGCCGTGCCGAGTTCCGACGGCGCACGCTGCCCGGCGCCCCGCCGGGCGTGCTCATCCCCGATCCCGACGCCCCGCGTCCGGCGATCCAACTGATGGCCTTCGGCCCCGACGCCTACGAAGAACGCCCGCTCGACGACGTTCAAACGGTGCGGGCCGCGCTGGCGCGCTGGCCCGTCACCTGGGTCAACGTCGACGGCGTCGGCGATACGACCACCGTCGCGGAGATCGGCCGCATGTTCGGCTTCCACCGGCTGGCGATGGAAGACGCGGTTCACGTACACCAGCGGGCGAAGGTCGACCAGTATCCCGGCTACTACTTCATCGTGGCCCGCATGCCTCCGCGTGAAATGGGCGGTGACACCGAGCAGATCAGCATTTTTCTGGGCGACAAGTACGTCGTGACGTTTCAGGAGCGGTCCGGCGGCGACTGCCTCGATCCGGTGCGCCTGCGGATTCGCACCGGCATCAGCCCCGTGCGCCGCGCCGGTCCGGACTACCTGGCCTACGCCATTCTCGACACGATCGTCGATCATTTCTTTCCGCTGATCGAGGAGTCGAGCGACCGGCTCGAAGCGCTGGAATCCGACGTGTTCCCGACGCCGCGGCGCGACGTCATGGCCCGCATCCACTCCATCAAGCGCACGCTGCTGACGATTCGCCGTGCCGTGTGGCCGCTCCGCGACGCCATGAACACGCTGCTGCGCGAGCAGTCGCCTCTGATCACAAACGAAACGCGCGTTTACCTCCGCGACTGTCACGATCACACGATTCAGATCATCGACCTCGTCGAAACCTGCCGCGACATGGCCTCGGGCCTGCACGACGTTTATCTGTCGACGCTCGGCCACCGCACCAACGAAATCATGCGCGTGCTGACGGTCTTCTCGGCGATGTTCATTCCGCTGACGTTCATCGTCGGCCTGTACGGCATGAATTTCGATCCCGCCACCTCACCCTGGAACATGCCCGAACTGCGATGGTACTGGGGCTATCCGCTGGCCATGCTGCTGATGGCCGCCGTCGCCGCGACGCTGCTGGTCTACTTCCGGCGCAAGGGCTGGCTGACGTCGCAGGCCGCGCCGCCGGAGGAGAAATGAAGTTAATCGCGCCGCGCGTGACCTGTCAGGGTGGTACGGGCGTCCCGCCCGTGCTAATGACGGGCGAAACACCCATGCCACACAAGAAGCACCAACGCTGACAACCGACGGCAGCATGCGCCGCGGCCCGATTGAATCGCGATTTCTCAGGCCGCGCCCGGCATCGTCGCTGCGCCACTTGCTACGCGTTGCCCCCATGCCAACGCCGCCGCGACCGGCTAAGATGCCTGGTTTTCTCGAATCGCCATAACGAACAGGACGCACCATGCGCTGGACCGAGTTCTTTATCCCCACCACCAAGGAAGTCCCCAAGGACGCCGTCGTCGCGTCGCATCAACTCATGCTGCGGGCCGGTCTGATCCGCCAGCTCGCCGCCGGCGTCTATGCCTATCTGCCGCTGGGCTACCGCGCGCTGCGCAAGATCGAGAACATCGTACGAGAGGAGATGAACAGCGCCGGGGCGATCGAGCTGCACATGCCGTGCCTTCAGCCGCTGGAACTCTGGGAGCAGACCGGCCGCACGCAGGCCATGGGCGACGTGCTGCTGCGCCTGGCCGGACCGGCCGGCGACTGGCGCACCCAGACCTGCCTCGGTCCGACGCACGAAGAGAACGTGACCGAGATCGTGAAGGCCTACGTCAGCAGCTACAAGCAGTTGCCGATCAATCTGTACCAGATTCAGACGAAATTCCGCGGCGAGGCGCGGCCCAAGAGCGGCGTGCTGCGCACGCGCGAGTTTCTCATGAAGGACGCCTACAGTTTCGACCGCGACAAGGCCGGTCTCGACGTCAGCTATCAGAAGATGTACGACGCCTACTGCCGCATTTACACCCGCTGCGGCCTGCCCTATATCGCCGTCGAGGCCGAAAGCGGTCCCATCGGCGGCGACGCCTCGCACGAGTTTATGGTGCTGACCGAGGCGGGGGAGGACTACGTCGCCATGAGCGAAAACGGCGACTACGCCGCCAACACCGAGCGCGCCACGTGCGCGCCGCCGCGCATCAGCGCCGCGCCGTTGACCGGATCGGGCGCCGCGCTGAGCGAAATCCACACGCCCGGCGCGGGACGCGTCGAGGACGTGTGCAAGCTGCTCGGAACGACGCCGGCGCACATGATTAAGACGCTGATCTATCGCACCGCCACCGTCGAAGCGACATCTCATCGCAAGGGGGCGGCGTCCGGGCCGCCGGCGCGCGTCATCGCGCTGGTGCGCGGCGACCACGACATCAACGATCACAAGCTGGCCAAGATCAGCGGCCTGCGACTGGAGCTGGCCGATCCGCGCACCATCGAGGAACTGACCGGCGCGGCTGTCGGGTTCGCCGGCCCGCAGGGTCTTTTTGACCGCCTGCGTCCCGGCGAGCAGCTCATCATCGACCGCGACGTGGAGGTGATGACGTCGGCGGCGACCGGCGCGAACCGCACCGATTACCACGTCGATGGCGTCGTGCCGGGCCGAGACTTTCCGCTCGAGTCGCGCGGCGAGAGCGGCGCGGCCGTCAAGGTCGCCGACATCCGCAACGTCGTCGATGGCGATGCGTCGCCGACCGGCAGCGGTTCGCCGCTGCGCCTGCGGAAGGCGATCGAGGTCGGCCACGTCTTCAAGCTCGGCACGAAGTACACGGCCAAAGACTCGCTCGACGCCACGTTCCTCGATGCCGACGGCAAGCCCAAACCGTTCATCATGGGCTGCTACGGCATCGGCCTGAACCGCATCATGGCCGCGGCGATCGAGTCGCGTCATGACGATGGCGGCATCATCTGGCCGATGAGCATCGCGCCGTTCGAGGCGCTGATCGTCGCGCTCGATCCGCGCGATGCGCAGGTAATGAGCACCGCGGCGAAGATTCACGACGAGCTGGCGGCCGCCGGAGTCGACGTGCTGTACGACGATCGCGACGAACGCGCCGGCTTCAAGTTCAAGGACGCCGATCTGATCGGCATTCCGCTGCGCATTGTCGTCGGCCGCAAGAGCCTGGCCGAGGGCGTCGTGGAGATGGGCCGCCGCGCCGGTGGCGAGGCCGTCAAGCTCCCGCCGTCGGAGGCCGTGGGCCGGGCGACGGCGCTGGTGCGCGAGCTGCGGGGGTAGCGTTGGCGCCCGAAAACCTCGAAAGTCGTTAACGATCGCGCAGCGCGGTCGATTATTGCCCACCGGCGGATCGCCGCGTTTCGAGTTGACCCGCCGCGAAATGCAGGCTATTTTCAAGGCATCGGAACCATCGGCCCGCGACTGTTGCCGGGCCACGATGGGGAATGGTGTAACGGTAGCACGAGTGGCTCTGGACCACTTAGTCTAGGTTCGAATCCTAGTTCCCCAGTCGCGTTGATGCGATTGCCTTCGAGGCGCGCCCTTGCTCAAGCCCGGCGAACTGGGATGAGCGGTCGAGAAGGCACTGACGCCCGCGCCTGATCGCGAGCAATTTGCACTATTTTATATCATAATGTCCGGCGGCGAATCGATCGGCGTTCACGACACCGGCGTCGTCGTATTCAGGCGTTCGCGCGACTCCGCGGCACGACCCGATTCCGATCGCGCGAGCTACGTTTTCTTGCCGCTGCACCTGTCGCCCATCGACATGCTGAACCACGGCCACCCGACCGGTCGGCCCGTCCGTCGGCGAAGACGCCGCCGAAGTGTTTCTCGTCAAACCGCAAGGAAATCACCGGGCCGCACCGACCCATCCCGGATACCCGTGAGGAACATCTCACGGCAAACTTGGCGAGACACGCTTGATGACGCATGGCCCTTCAAGAGGCATTCAGCTTCAACGGTTCGGCCCGCGGCCCGATTCAGAACTCGTAGCCCATCCCGACCCAGTAATGCCAGTCCGCCACCGCTTCTTGCGTCTGTTCGTCCGCGTCCGGACCCGGCTTCAACTGGGAAAGCGGGACCGCCAGTCCTTTCTTTCGATCCCAGCGAATGAGCACGAGCATCTCGTGCGGACATTCATCCTGGCCGGCCATGCCGATGACTTCGACTTCGTCACCCCTGCGGAGCGGCGACGTTACTCGTTCACTCACGCAGGTGGCCGTGAACGGAAATCGAAGCCGATCTTCCAGGTAGCAGTACCAGCCCATCACGCGCTCGTCGCTGTCGTGACAGTCTACGACGATCTCTGACTCGATGCGCTCGTCCCGTTCCTTGTTGGTTTTCGGTCGCTTGCTTGCCATCGCATTCCGTCACGAAAGTTGCGAGTCGCTTTGCCGGCAGTCGGGTTCTCGAAGAGAATGCCTACTTGCCGCGCCCCGCATCCGCGCTCGAGCCGCTGGTCGGTCGCGCGCGGCTGCGCCACGATCCGTTGATCGACGGTCCTTTGTGGATGCACATCATGGCACACGTGCGTATGTTTGACACATGCCCATCGGACTCGCCGGCCGCCTCCATCTCACCGGCGTCGAAGGCGCGCGACGAACGCCGCTCGCGCCGGTCGCCGCCCATTCGAGACACGGGACTTCGGTCCGGGCCGAAGCGCAGCCGCCGCCCATGCCGCTGCGCACGGATCGCCGCGGCGCTGCTGGCGCTGGCCTTTTTTGCGTGCGATGCGCGATCGCCCGAGCGGCCGGTACAGGGCAACCCGCGGCTCGTGCCCGTCGGGACCGGCTGGGCCGGGACCGCGATCAACGCCACGACGTTCCGGCAGCACGCGCTGGCGTCGCACAACGACACGCAATATCTGGCGTTCTACGACCCCGACGGCCGTGTCGTGCTCGCGCGGCGCACGCTCGGCGGCAACGACTGGCAGACGCATCGCACCGAGCTGACGGGCGACGTCCGCGATGCTCACAACGCCATCTCGATCGCGATCGACGGCGACGGCGTGCTGCACATGGCGTGGGACCACCACGGCCGCCCGCTGAACTACGTTCGCGCGACGGCGCCCGGCGCATTGAGTCTCGGCGAGCGCCGAGCGATGACCGGAGAGCACGAAACGCACGTGACGTATCCCGAGTTCTACAACCTCGACGACGGCGACCTGCTGTTCATGTATCGCTTCGGCGCGGGGCCTGAGGGCTGGACGATGCTGAACCGCTACGTCCGCGCCCGCGGCGAGTGGACGATCGTGCAACATGCGCTGCTTGACGGCGAGCACGTGCGTGTGCCCTACACCAATCAGCTTGCCATCGATGCGCAGGGCCGCTGGCACGTGTCGTGGGTGTGGCGCGAGAATCGCGGCGTCGAATCGAATCACGATCTGTGCTACGCCCGCTCCGACGATCAGGGCCGCACGTGGCTGAGGTCTGACGGCGGGGCCTATTCGCTGCCGATCACGCAGGCGACATCTGATATCATTTGTCCGATACATGAGAACAGCGACCTGATGAACCAGTGCTCGACGGCGGTTGATTCCCGCGGTCGACCGATGGTCGCCTCCTACTGGCGTCCGGCCGGCAGCGAGGTGCCGCAATATCACCTGGTGTGGTTCGACGGCGCGGCTTGGCAGGTGCAGCAGGTTTCGCGTCGCACGACGCCGTTTCGGCTTGGGGGCGCGGGCAGCAAAAGCGTTCCGATTGCGCGGCCCAAGCTGGCGGTCGATCGGCGCGATCGTGTTTTCATGTTCTTTCGCGACGACGAGCGCGGCGGGCGCATCAGCGTGGCCATCTGCGACGATCCGCAACGCCGCGACTGGCGCTTCATCGATTTGACCGACGAATCGTTCAAACGCTGGGAGCCGCTGTTCGACGCGCCGTTGTGGCGCCGCCGCGGCCTGCTGCACCTGTTCGCGCAGCCTGTCGGGCAGGGCGACGCCGAGACGACGGCCGCGGTCGGCCCGCAGCCGGTCGCCGTGCTGGAGTGGACGCCGCCGCCGTGAAGATGCGTGAGGCTTCGCGCAGGATGAATGGACATGAAGCAGTCTTTGGGCGCTACGACAAAGAGGCGTTCCGTGTCGCTCTCGAATTCGCGATATCAACCGCCGGAGCAGAGGCGCAATTGGTGAGACGGAGCTTCGCAGTCAGCGTTTCAACGCCAACGGCGTTGCGTCCTCCAGCCCGGGGTCGGAGCGGCGCGTCACGCCGCGACAACCCTGGGACCATCGCACCCGCAAGGCCGATCGACCCCAACGGGGTCGCGAAACGTCTCCTCCCGCCCGCCGGGAGACCGTTGGGATCCGTTTGAAACTTCGCCCGCTGACTCCCGGGGTTGCCGCGCCATTTCATGGCGCTCCAACCCCGGGCCGAAGGCCGGGACCCCGTCGGGGTCGTCGTTCTTCCACAATAATGGTGCAAACGATATTCGTTTCGACCATGCCCGTGAGGAATCCCGAAAGAATAGCATGCGCGCGGAATGGCATCATCTTCGAGGGTCATTGATCAATGGCCGCGCCCATTCTGATGCGCTCCACGGGCTGAAAGCCCGTGCCACGCGAGCACTCAACACGGCCAGGCCCTCGCGGATCGGATGACGCCAAAAATCGAGGTCGATTTTTCGCGAGGGCGTGACCGTGCCAACCGAGCGAGCCCCGACGGTCGCGGTTCGGATCATGCGTCTCTTGCACAGGTTCATTCCCGGTCGGCGGCATCCTTGATGAACGCCGGCGGCGGAGCGGCGCGGCGGCGCTTGCCATCCATGAGAAACTGGATGCGCTCGGCGTCGGCCGGCGACAACATCTTCGTCAGCGTGGCCTTGGCCTCGCGCACGCTCGTCCGCCGCGTCACGTGCGTCAGCAGCACGCGCTCATTTTCCATCCGCGGCAGAATGCGGGCCACGTCGCGGGCGTGCAGGTGATAGCCGGCCCGCGCCCGCTTGACGTGCTCGGGATCGAAAAAGGTGCATTCGAGGATCAGCACCTTGGCGCGGCGCACCATGTCCAGCTCCAGATACGCCCCCTCGGCCGTGTCGCCGCAGTAGGCGATCAGCGGAACCTCCAGCGCGTACTGAATCTCGACGCCCTGCTTCTTCAGCGCCACCAGCTCCGGACCCGACTTGTCGATAAATTCCGGCCGCAGCTTGTGTCGCACGTCGATCACCGCGTAGCCCAACGCCGGCACGCCGTGATTGACCGCGAACGCCCGCACGACCAGTCCCTTGCGCACCGCGTGCTCGTCCCCCGGCCGCATCGGCACGACCACCGCCGGCGTCATGTGCCCCTCCAGCTCGCACCAGACGCGCAGCAGATTGCGGATCGGCTGCTCGAGCGCCGCCGGCGCCAGAACGCAGCCCGGTGCGTTGCCGACGAAGTTGCGCTGGCTGAGGTAGTAGGCCAGTCCGGCGGCATGGTCCATGTGCCCGTGCGACAGCAACACGTGATCGACCGAGAGGATTTCCGACGGCGCCTTGCCCACGTCGAAGCAGACGTTCAACTCCGGCGCGGCCACGACCGACTCTTCTCCCGCCAGGCTGTAGCCCACCAGGCGAATGCCGGCCAGCGTGTGTTCAACCAGATGTTCGGCCATTCGGTTTTCTCGAATCTTCAGGCGTGGTCCGCCGTGCGAACCCTTTTTTTGCGTGGCACGGCCTTGCGGCCCGTGCCAATTAAAGCGGCGAAGCGCGAGCCGGCAGATTCCAGGCGCGCCGCCATCCCGTCGTCAACGCTTACTCACGTGCGCGTCTCGTTTCGTTGGCCTCGACTTCGCGGGGGGGCTCTCCCGCTTTTTTCTGTCACCTGTTCCATCGCCTTTTGTTTCGACGCTTCGACGTTTCGACGTTTTCTTCCCGCATTGTCCGATCCTGCTCCAATCGGTCAACCGTGCCGCTATGATCCCCGCCATCCTGGAGCGGCTGGTGTATAGCGCGCGTTTCGACGCGCCGCAGCCGCACGAGGAACCGCACACAGTCCCCCGCCCGGGCCGGGAGCCAGTAATGCGCATCGTTTCGCTCAACGTCGGCCGGCCGCAGCTCTTCATGCGCAACGGCCGGACGATCAGTTCCGCCATCAATCGCAGGCCGGTCGCCGGGCCGGTGACGTTGACGCCGAGCGGTCTGACCGACGACCGCGTGTCGAACAGCAACGTTCACGGCGGGCCGGACAAGGCGGCGTGCTGTTATCCGATCGAGCACTACGCGACGTGGCGCGATCGGCTGGGCGCCGAACTGCCGCCGCCATCCTTCGGCGAGAACTTCACGACCGAAGGGCTGCTCGAAACGGCCGTGCGCGTCGGCGACGTGTATCGCATCGGCGGCGCGGTCGTGCAGGTCAGTCAGCCGCGGCAGCCGTGCAACACGCTGGCCCTGAAGCACAACGAGCCGCGCCTGCCGCGCTGGATCAACGAGCTGGGTTACACCGGCTTCTACCTGCGCGTGCTGACGCCCGGAGCGGTGCAAACCGGCGACGTCTGGACGCTGGAGCAGCCCGGCGCGGCCGATCTGACGATCGCGACGCTGACGCGCCTGCCGCACGATCCGGCCGCCGACCGGTCGATGCTGGCCCGACTGGCCGAGCTGCCGGAGTTGTCGCGTTCGTGGCGCGGGCATATGCGGCGGAAGTTGACGGGAGGGGAAGAGGATGATGCGGAATGATTGGCGCGCGCACGCGCCGCCCCTTCACGTTGAAATGCCTCGGAATGGCAGGCCGCGCCGCACGGGTGACGGCCTGCCCTCGTCCGAGTCAGTGAGTCATGTCCTGCATTTGGGGCGCGTCGCCTACGGCCCGACCAGCGCCGTCACGAACAGCGGCACATCCTCATCGCCCACGCTGCCGTTGCTGTCGAGATCGGCGCACGGGCAGTTCGTGCCGCCGGCGCCGAACAGGCAGGTGACGAACGCCTGCACGTCGTCGCCGTCGCGCTGGCCGTCGCCGTTCATGTCGCCGGGCAGCACACAGATTTCCGCCGCCGTGAACCAGAATCCACCGCGCAACGCGTAATCGCCGCCGCTCATGATCGGCGGCGGCTGAGCGTCGGGCTGGCCGATCGTGCCGGAGACACCATACGCGCCGCCAAAACTCGACCCGCCGCCGTCGTCGAAGGTGAACCAGTCGACCCGATAGTCCTGCGCCCAGGCGGCGACCTGCACGCTGAGGAGCAGCAACATCACTGCGAACACGCGCGTGATGAATGACTTCATGTTCGTCTCTCCCACCGCGGCCGGCGTCCGCGCTGTTTCACACGGAGCGCCGGCGCGCGATACTTCGATTCAGCGCATTTCCGTTAATCGCCGACGGTCACGGCGCCGCTGCATGGCGTAATCGTCATGCGTTTGGTGATCGAGCCGGTCCAGGACGTCGTTCCCGTGCGAACGTACAAGTTCGGGATGTCCGCCGCGCCGGTGCTGGGAACCGCGATGGCATTGATGCCTTCGGTCATGGTGTTGTAGGGCTGAGCGTACGTGCCGTTCTCGGCGCCCGCCCACGCGAAGTTGACGTAGATGTCAAAACGCGTCAGCTCGAAGTCCTCGACCGTATTGTCGTTGTCGGTCAGCACGCGCGCGTTGTAGGCTTCGCCCGGCTGCCCGATGGGAATGCCCGTGGGCGTGCCCTGGTACGATACATTGGGGTTCGAGTAGTGCTGAACGCGCGCGTGCGTGAAGTCGGGGTACGCCATCATGGTGCAGTAGCCGTTGCCGTCGGTACCCGTAAACAGGTGACCCACGCCGTATGACGGTCCGCACGCGCCGCCGTTGGCGACGTCGTGCCCGCCGCCGAGGTTGTGTCCGGTTTCGTGCGCGTGTGTAAACGTCGCGGCGGCGCGCCACCAAGCTACGGTACAGAACATGAATTCGTAGGGCGGCACTCCATCGGGACAGTAGCCGAGGCCGCTGCCCTGGTTGTTGTACAGAATGACCATGTCGGCGTTGACGTTGTCGCGCGTGGTATGCACGCCATCCATGTAGCCGTCGTCGGGGTCCTGTAGCCGCTCGAGATCGGTATCTTGATCCGGACCTTCGGTGTAGGAAATCACGTTGCAGTACACCAGCCGTGCGCGCGTCGACATCGCCGAGTTGGCGTACGACTGGTTGGCGATTTCCACCGCGGCGGCCGCTTCGGCGCGGATCGCCGCGTCGCCGCCCATTGCGTCGCGCGCGGCGGGCGTATAGACCACCAGATGGTCGAGAATGGGCGTGCCGCCGGTGCAGCCGCCGCCTTCGCGCGGTTCGGACCCGTCGTCGGGCGGTTCCCATTTGTCGTCGGGTTGCCAGTCATCGTCGCCCGGCAGCCGGACCATTGGCGGACCCGGCGGAGGCGCCAGCGGGTGCGCCTCGGGCGGCAGCGCGGCTTCGTCGAGACGCCACACCTGGTAATCGCCGTTGCCCATGTAGTGAAGCCGGTAGCGCAGGCGCAGGGAAGGCACGCTCAGCACCATCGCGACGGCGGGGTCATACATGGCGAAGACCACGGTTCCTTGCGGGTCATTCTCTGTTCGCGCCGTAATGACGAGCGTATGTTCCACGTCTTGGCGCGCCGTGGCGACGACGCACGATATGACCACGCCCGGTTCCGGCGTCAACGTGAAGCGGCGTCCCGGAACAAGGACCGCGCGCAGGTCGATCGGCATGCGCACGCCGTGTACGACCGCGCAGCCTTGCGGGATCATGCCGGCGCGCGGGACGTCGGCCGCAGGCTCGAACAGTTCCACGATGGGCATCGCCTCGGCCGGCTGCTCCGGCGGTTCGTCCGCGTCGCCGGGCTGGCCCTGGGCGGCGGTCGCGTAGATCGTTAGCCCCAGCGCCGCGAGAAGGAAATGTCTTGTTGACATTGAATATCTCCTTGAAATCGGTCGCATGGGTCTATTGCAGGTTGACCAGCACGAGAACCAGTCCCTTTTCGCCTTTCGCGAGCCGGGACATCGCCTTGCCGATGACGGCGCCTTGTGCCCGCGCATAGTCGGTTGCCTTCATGGCATAGCCGGGCGTATCGGAGGTCGTCAGCAGGTCGCCCGGCTCCACGCCTTCGCCACCGGCGTCCACGTAAGTCCATACGCGGCCGGTCAGTGCCACCGGCCGGGCGTCCTTCTGGTCGTCGAACTGTCCCAGGATCATGCCGGCCTGAAGTTCCTTCGCACCCGATACGACGCCCGCCACGCATTTGTTGTAAGCGCCGCGTGCCAGCGTCACGCCGCCGGGATTGTCCGCGTCGATCATAACCAACATGCCGGGTTTGACTTCCTCGGGTTTGGTGGCGACCTCGAAGTTTTCGGCGAGGTCAGCGCCGCCGCGGATCGTGATGACGCCGACGCTAGCGGTGCCGACGACGTAGAGAGCCGCGCCGCCGCCTACGCCCGTATCGAAGTAGCCGCCGTAGCCGCCGGAGCTGTACCCAAAGACGCCGATTCCCGCGCCTGAAACGGTTCCATACACGCCTCGGCTGCTGTCGCTGTTGCCGCCGGAGAAGTATCCGCCGTAGCAGATTTCGGTCGTCGTGCTTGGGCTGGCGATGCCATAGACGCCTTCGCCGTCAACCGTCGCGCCGTAGACGCCTTCGCCCTCCCCTATCACTGAGCCCCACACGCCTCGACCCGCGCCGAGGTTCTCACCGCGAAGGGCCGCCGATGAGGTGCTGGCCGAAGCGCTGTTCATCCGCCCATGAATGGCGAACGCGTCGCTGGTGGTCGAGTCCGACCGGCCGTAGATGGCCGGACCGGTTCCCGTTGATGCGTCGTGCAGCGCGAACAACCCATACCCATCGGTGCTGTTGTTCTCACAGTAGAGGCCATACGTCGTGCCACTGCCGGCGGTATTGTTGAAATAGCCACCGTAGCCGTCGGTGCTGTTGTTCGACACGTACACGCCGTAGGTCGTGCCGGTTCCGGTCATGCTGGCGTAATAACCACGGCCGGCCGGCGACGCGTTCGTGCTCCAGACGTTGTACCCGGAGCCGCTCGTTCCAAGGATGTCGTTGACTATGCCGTATCGGGTCGTCGTACCTTCGACGTCCAAGCTGATGCCGTAGGCGATCAGGCCGCTGCCGGTCGCGTCGTTGTCGATCCAGACCGACGTGCCGCCGCCGTTGTTCACTTCGAGCGCGTAGCCTCCCGAAGTGGTGTCGTTAATCGTGATCGGATTGCCCGAACTGAACGTCTTGTTCGCCGTGAACGTCTGAACCGCGTTTAGCAGCGCTACGTTGCTTGACAGCCGCGCGTCCGACAGCGTACCGGCATTCTGATTGCCTGAATTCTGGTAGTACGATCCGTGCTGCCCGTCGAGCAGATCGGCATTCAGGTTCGAGACCAGCGAGATGCTCGACACGCTCATCGGCGCGCCGGCGGCGGTGAAGCTGGGTGCGGCGGAAAAAGTCTTCGCGCCGGTGAATGTCTGCGAATTGTTGAGCAATGCCACGTTCGAGGACAACCGCGCGTCGGCCAGCGTGCCGGCGTTCTGATTACTCGAGTTCACGTAGTATGACCAGTGCTGCCCGTCGAGCAGATCGGCATTCAGGTTTGTCACGAGTATCGAGCTGCTGACGCTCATCGGCGCGCCGGCCGCCGTGAAGCTGGGAGTGGTCGCGAAAGTCTTCGCGCCCGTGAACGTCTGGGCGTTGTTGAGCAACGCGACGTTCGAAGACAGCCGCACGTCCGCCAGTGTTCCGGCGTTCAGGTTCGAGGCGTTGCAGTAAAACGCGCCGGTCTGGCCGCCCAGCGCTCCGGAGTTGACGGACATGACGGAGTATGGCGCCGAAGTGATCGTCTGATTGGGCGCCAGAATGGTGTAAGTTCCGGGGCTTAACGAGCAATCCGCGGCAGCCCCGCCGGGGCGGACGCCGATCTCGAGGAACCGCGGAGCACCGGTGAAAACATTGCCGAAGTCGAGCGACACGGTGAACAGGCCGCCCGCCGGCGTCACGTTGTCGAAGCAGAGCGTCGGTCCCTGTTGTACGTTGCCGGCGTCCAGCACGCGGAATCGCAGGTCGTATTCGTTCGATTCCGGGGGAATGGCCCCGTTCTCTCTGAGCTGTCCCTGATAGGTGAACGCGGTCGTCTGGGCCGCGACCTGTCCGCACCACAGGCAGGCGAGGAAGGGCGCCAGGCAGACAGCGGCGGCAATGCCGCGGCCATGTTTGGTTCGATGTCTCATGGGAATCCTCCTTTTGCTGTCGACATGGTGTCGGTCGGGTCTCGGTGTGATCCCTCCCGCTCCCGCGGAAACGACATGAGAGATCGCTCTGCACCGAGCCTAACGGCACGTTCGTACCGTACCGTTGACGGCGGCGCGCGGCTCAAAAAAACGACCGGGCCTGAGATGTACAAAGACGTTCTGAGAATTACTGCGCAGAATAGTGCACCACGTTCAGTCGGCGTGGCCGGCGCGGCGGGCCTGATGCCGGTAGCCCTGGGGCGTCAGGCCCGTGCACCGCGCGAAGAGGTGGCAGAACCAGTTCGGATGGGCGAAGCCGACGGCGCGGGCGATCTCCTTGATCATGCCGTCCGTCCTGGTCAACAACACCTTGGCCCGATCCATGCGGCGTTCGAGAATGAAACGACCGAGCCGCTGCCCGAGGCGATCGACGAACAAGCCGCTGAGGTAGTTGGGATTGAGGCTCAGCGCGCGTGCGACGCCGGCGACGCTCAGGTCCGGTTCGGGCAGATGATCTTCGACATATTCTATCGCCTGAGCGATTCGCGGATGATATGGCCGCGGCGAAATCGACGGATGGGGAGCGTCCGCAGCAACGGGCGATTGCGGCGGGAGCGTGCGGCCGCAAACGAGGCGATCAAGAAAATCGGCCTGTGGAATCACGAAATGTTCGATCAGGAGGTCGAGCAGCTTGACGTGATGTTCCAGGGCGCGGTGGGACTGATCGCTTGGGCAGGTCAGTCGCACGATCGCCAGGCACGCGCCGCAGTGCACGACCGGCGCAATCGCGCAATAGACGGCGTAATCGCAGACGTGCCAGTGGGCCTCGGAACCGCGTCCGATCTCGGCCAGGTGCAGCTCCCGGCAGCGGCGGCAGCGGTTGCTGCCGGCGTGCGACGCGCAAATCGGATGGACCGCGATCGTCCCCAGGTCGGGAAATCGACCCGCGGCCATCGACCCCAGCCCGACGACGGCGTCGCGGAGTACACAGAGTCGTTCGAAAGGCTCGATCACGTGCCGCGTCAGCAGCGCGCACAGGCCGCCGGGATCGGGATTCGCCTCCGTCCCACGATCGTTTCGCGCGCGTTCAATACGCCTGAAGCTCGTTACGTGGCGCATGCCCCCTCCTTTCCGGCCGGCCGATCAGGCGCTGCACAGCACGATTGTGAAACACAGCGAAGAAAGCCGGCAAAAAGTTTTTATGGATGCGTGCGATGACGGGGACCGATCGGTCGAGCGTTTCCCCGCGCGATAGGAAGCATGTACATTGCAGTATAACGTCTAGACGGCCCAGTGGAAGATGCTGCCGGGAAAGAACCGCTCAGGCCGCATCCGCGTGCAGCGGTTCGCGGCTGACCCGGCGCGCGAAACTGCACGCGCAACGAAGCGCACCTCGGCCGAGGATGTGCCAACGCGCGCCGTTCACGCCGTGCGGATGTCGCGGCGGGTGAAGACGACCAGGCCGATCAGCCATGCCAGCAGGGCGGTCAGGGCGAGGATGCTCAGATCGTGCAGCGGCCAGCGGTCTTCGGCGATTGTCGGCAGCGGCTGGTAGTAGTGCAACACGCTGAGAAAGGCGATGCGCTCGGCCGGCGGCCAGATGGCCGACAGAAAATTCACGACAAACGCCGTCAGCATCAGCGTCACCAGCAGCGCGATGGTCCGCCAGCGGCGCGACATCATGGCCGAGAACATCAGCGACGTCGCCCCGACGGAAACGTAGAGCGCGAAGAGATTGACGCACACCATCGCCAGGCGGTCCATCTCGAACGGCCCGCGCTGCCAGAATCGCTGCGCGATCCACACGCCCAGCAGCGGCGCCGTACACAGGCACAGTCCCGCAACCGCCCAGACGGCCGTCAGGCTGACGTACACGCCGGAACGGCGCAGCGGCAGCGTCAGCAGCAGATCGGCGGTGCCCGCGTCGATCTCGCCGGCCAGCACGCGCGAGCAGTATGCAAACGAGAACACCGACAGCACTGCCAACAGGAACGGATGGGCCAGGCCGATCGACATCAGCCCGGTGGGCGTGAGGTGCGAGAAGATGTCGGCGCCTGCCATCAGGCGCATCATGCGCTTGGCGAAGGGGGGAATGATGTTCAGATAGGTGTGTAGCTCGTCGCGATGCGTGTCGACCGCGAAGACGAACAGGTACTCGAACGCGGCAATGGCCGCGGCGGCCGCGATCAGCGGGATGCGCGTGTCGCGCAGGGTCTTTCGAATCAGCGCGAGCCTCATGTCAGCGCCTGCCCTTCGGTCCGCGGCTCGTCGCCGTAGTAGGTCATGAACAACGTCTCCAGATCGGGCGGGCTGATCGTCACATCCGTCACGGGCGACCGCGCCAGCCACGCCAGCAGCGGCTCGACCGGGCCGGTCCACGATCCGATGAGCCGGCCGTTCTCGCCCGCCGCGGCGCGCAGCCCGGGCGGCGGATCGGGCCGCGGGCCGTCGGCGAAGACGCACTCGACGCGTCGCACGGCGCGGGCGCGCAAGGTGTCGATTCGCTCGCACTCGACCAGCCGGCCGGCGCGGACGATGGCGACGTGCTCGCACAGGGCTTCGACTTCCGAAAGCGTATGGCTGGAGAAGAGGATGGTCGTACCGCGCGCGGCGGCTTCGCGCAGTTCTTCATAGAGCGTGCGTTGCATGAGCGGATCGAGCGAGGCGGTGGGTTCGTCGAGAATCAGCAGCTCCGGGCGGTGCATGAGGGCCTGAATCAGGCCGATCTTCTGGCGATTGCCCTTGGAATAGGCGCGGACGCGGCGGCCGAGGTCGACCTCGAACCGTGCGGCCAGCCGCTCGATTTCCGCCCGACAGTCGCGGCGTCGCGCGTCGGCGAAGAACGTCAGCGTGCCGCGGCCGGTCAGCCCTTCGTGCAGACGTAGATCGCCCGGGAGATAGCCGACGCGTTCGCGGATGCGCAGCGAGTCGCGCCAGGCGTCGAGGCCGAAGACGGTGGCGGTTCCGGCCGTCGGCCGCATCAGGCCGAGCAGGATTCGAATCGTGGTGGTTTTGCCAGCACCGTTGGGACCAAGGAATCCGAAGATCGCACCGGCGGGCACGCGGAGGTGGAGGCCATCCAGCGCACGCACGAGGCCGTAATGCTTGCGCAACTGATCGGCGGCGATGACATCCACGCATGAATTAGAGGCGGATCGCGGCAACGGGGCAACGGCGGGGAAAGTCAAAAGCCGAGAGTCGAAATCGAAACGTCGAAACAAAGGCAAGGGAAAAGGGAACAGGGAACAGGGAACAGTCGAGCGGCGAAGCGACGACGGGGGAAAAAGTCGAAAGTGGAAAGTCGAAATCAAACGTCGAAGCGTTGAAACGGGGAAACAAGAGTTTCACGCAGAGGCGCGGAGGCCGCAGGGGACCTGGATTCCCGCCTGCGCGGGAACGACAGTCGATGACTGTCGGCTCAGGGTCCGCACGGCGGACCCTACTCATCTCTTCCGGCTTGCCAACAATTGCTCCAGCTCGTCGGCGACGGCGGCGGAGACGTCGGTCCTCACGAGCGGTGCGATCAACTCGGCCAACTCGCGCTGGCGCGATTCGAGACCCGCAGTGTCCGAAAGCATGGCGATCGCCTGCTCGGCGATCGGTTCGACCGAGACGTAAAATGGCATAAACTCCGGCACGATGTCGCGGCCGGCGATGATG
Organism: Planctomycetaceae bacterium; assembly: GCA_011525745.1. Lineage (GTDB taxonomy): Bacteria > Planctomycetota > Phycisphaerae > UBA1845 > UTPLA1 > PLA4. Next base: position 58,496 of record WYBU01000059.1, read on the forward strand.
TTGGGCAGCGACAGCCGGGGCGTGCGCAGGAACTTGCGTCCGAACAGGTTGAAGGCCCACGTCAAGAACGGATACAGCAGCCGACCGTGGTTGTACATCACGATCATCGGCGTGGCGTGGTAGGCGACTTCGAGCGTGGCGGTGCCGGACGCGACGAGCGCCAGATCGGCGGCGGCGATCATCTCGGGCCGAAAGCGGTGATCGAAAAAGAACCGCTGAAGCGGCACCGCCAGGCCGGCGCGGCTCAGACGGGACGTGATGGCGCGGGCGATATCTTCGGTCTGAGGCGACGCGGCGGCCACGAGGAAGTAGGCCTCGGGAAAGTGGTGGGCGATGCGCACGGCAATCTCGACCTGGCCGGGGAAGACCTCGTGAACGACCTGTCGGCGTGAACCGGGCATCAGCGCGATTAGCGGCAGGCCGCGCGCGGCGAAATCGGCGAGGCGCGCCTCATCGAGCGGCGCCGCTTCGAGCGACTCGAACAGCGGATGGCCGACGAAGCGGGCCGCAATGCCGTGGCGACGGAAATAGTCCTCTTCGAACGGCAAAATGACGGCCAGCTTGTCGACGCGGTCACGAATTTTTGCGACCCGGCCTTCCGCCCAGGCCCACGTCTGCGGCGCAACGTAATACAGCACAGGAACTTGGAAGCGTTTACAGAGCTTGGCAAGCGGCAGGTTCAGGGCCGGCGAGTCGATCAGTACGGCGGCATCGGGTGGGCTTTCACGAAAGCTACGCTTCAGCCGCTGAAGAACCCACCATGCCTCGGGCACGCGGCCCAATGCGCCGACGAGCATGGCCGCGCCGGTTGTCATGTCGTGAAAAGTCTCGGCGCCAGCATTGCAGGAGAGCGGACCGGACAGTCCGAAAAAGGTTGATTCGGGGTGGCGACGGCGGAACTCGGAGATCAGGCTTGCCGCATACAGGTCGGCGCTTCGCTCCGCGACGCTGAAGAAGACGCGGAAAGCGGAGGAAGCGGTGGGCATGGGTTCAATGGGGACTACGAGCCATCCCAGGGTCGGTGTTGCGACTTTACGTCGGCTGGGCGGGGCGGGCAAGGGGCGTTGCTCGGCGGCACACGCGCGCCCGAATATTGCCGATTCGGCGCGTTGACGGTTGCCGGAACGTGGGTTAGATTTCGTGGTTCGCGTCCGACGCGGAGCCCGCTTCGCTCGGAGTGCGCATACGTCGGGATTACGGCGGCTCGCGCGGTACGGGCCGGCCCGGGGGATGATTTTGTCGACGAGGCGTGGGCCGTTCCCGCCGGGGGCGGTCGTTGTTTCGAATGTGCAGAGCGTAGGGAGGTGACGTTTGGCGTCGGAGTTGGTCCGCGAGCTGATCGAGGCGGGCGTGCATTTCGGCCACCGTACCAGCCGGTGGAATCCGAAGATGCAGCCGTTCATCTTCGGCAAGCGGAATCTGATTTACATTATCGACATTCGCGAGACGGTTCGCGGACTTCTGCTTGCAAAGAAGTTCCTCTCGGCGGTCGTTTCGCGTGGACAGGACGTACTGTTTGTGGGCACGAAGCGTCCGGCGCGGGACGCCATCAAGGCCCAGGCACAACGCTGCGGGATGCCGTACGTCTGCGAACGCTGGTTGGGCGGCACTCTGACGAATTTTCGCACGATTCGCTCGCGATTGAGCCGGCTGGAGGAGCTGGAATCGCTGGAGTCGACGGGCAAGATTCACGAATACAGCAAGAAGATGATCTCGACGCTGCAACGTCAGCGGCGGCGCATCTTCCGCAACCTCGAAGGCATCCGCAAGATGACGCGGCTGCCGGGCGCGCTGTTTCTGGTCGACGTCTCGCACGAACACATCGCGGTGAAAGAGGCCCGCAAGCTGGGCATTCCGACCGTGTGTCTGGTGGACACCGACGGCGACCCCAATCTGGTCGACGTCGTGGTTCCCGGCAACGACGACGCGATGCGGGCAATCAGCGTCGTTGCGCGACACGTCGCCGACGCCATCGAGGAAGGCAAGCGCAGTCGTCCGGCGGATTGGAAACCCCCGCCGGAGGCAGGACCCGAAGCGGCCGAAGGCGGCGAGCGGGGCGAACGCGGTGGACGACGCCGTCGTGGTCGTGGAGATCGGGGTGACCGCGGTGGCCGGGGCGAGCGGGGCGAGCGAGAAGGCCGCGCCGCGCGCGGCGGTCCGCCGACCGCCACCGAGACCGAACCGCCGGTTGCGGCTCCAGCCGCGCCGGAGCCGAGCGGCCCGGGCGAAAGCATGGGCGACACGACCCCGAGCGATTCGTCGGCTGGCGTGGCGACGTAACACCCGAATCGCGAATGTGCCGGGCGAACGTGATCGCAAGCCCCTCTGAAGTGGCAGAGTTGCCGCATTTCGGCGATGATCCAACGCCCATTCCGGCGTCGGATCCTCTCGAAATCGCGCGATTGAAAACGAATTTCCTACGGAGGCAGCACGGACTACATGGCTGAGATATCCGCCAAACAAGTACAGTCGTTACGCGAAAAAACGGGCCTGCCGTTGATGGACTGCAAGCGCGCGCTGGTCGAGGCCGGCGGCGACGAGACGCAGGCGACCGAGCTTTTGCGCAAACGGTTCGCCGACAAGATGGTTTCCAAGGCCGATCGCGTGGCGGCCAAGGGGCGCATCGGCGCATATGTGGCGCCCGCGCGCGGGGCGCTGGTCGAGGTGCGTTGCGAGACCGATTTCGTCGGGACCAACGAGGTATTTGTCCGATTCGCCAACGAACTGGCGCGGCAGGCGGCCGAGACGGGCGTGACGACGGCGGCGGAACTGCTGGCCGGCAAGGCGGCGTTCGCCGGCGGCAAGCCGGTCCAGGCGCTGCTGGAAGAGGCGTTCAGCAAGCTGGGGGAAAAGCTCGAAGTCAGCCGCATCGTTTTCCTGGACGGAAACTGCACGAGCTACGTCCACCATAACGGCCAGATCGGCACGCTGGTCGCGACCGATAAGCCGAATGCGGAATTCGGCAAACAGGTCTGCATGCACGTCTGCTCGCAGACAGGCGAGTTCTGGATGACGCGCGACGAAGTTCCGGCGGCGCAGGTCGAGGCCGAGCGGGAGAAGGCGCGCAACGAAGTTCAGGGCAAACCGCCGCAAATTGTCGATAAGATCGTCGACGGCAAGATGAACAAGTGGTATTCGGCGATTGTGCTGCCCGAGCAACCGTTCGCCCTGGATGACAAGAAGAGCGTCCAGCAGGCGGCCCGGGAGGCGGGCGTGACGATCGTCGGGTTCCGGCGGCTCGAAGTCGGCCGACTGTCCTAGCGTTCACCGCTTGCGGCGTGCCGGTTCGTGCTCTTGTCGCACGGGCTTTCGCGGTTCATACTGTTGGGGCGCCGGCGGATTCGCCACTTTCCGACACATAAGCGGCGGCGCACGTGATCCGACCTGACCGGAAGGCGCGAGCCTCGGTTACGGGCGTAGCGGGCAGCATGTACAGCCGTCGTCGATTCTCAGGCGTTCCCGGCGTCCGCGGGCGGTCTGCACGCGCGGAGTGACACCCTTCATGCCGACTTCGCGTTCGCCGCTACGAATCCTGTTCAGTTGCGTGGGCCGGCGTGTGGAGCTGGTGCAGGCGTTTGCGCGAGCCGGCAAGGCGCTGAAGCTGCCGCTGGAAATCTGGGGCGCCGATGTCTCGAAGTCGGCGCCCGCCATGAGCTTCTGCAATCGTTCGCACGTCGTGCCGCCGATTGATGATGCCGGCTACATCCCGGCGCTGGCGGAACTGGTCCGCCGGCGCGGCATCCGATTGCTGATTCCACTGATCGACAGCGACCTGCTGCCGCTGGCGGAGAGCAAGCGGCTTTTCTCCGAAGTCGGTTGCACGGTGCTGGTTTCGACGCCGGCGACCGTCTCGACCTGCCGAGACAAGCTGGTGACTTATCAGCACCTCAGCGCGGCCGGGATCGACACGCCGCGAACGTGGACGCTCGAGGAGGTGCTGGCGGCCACGCGACGGCACTTTCCGTATTTTGTCAAGCCGCGCCGGGGCAGCGCGGGGGCGGGCTTGCACGTCATCGATAGTGACGCCGATCTGGCGCAAGTGCGGCGTTGGGTTGACGATCCCATTTTGCAGGAATACATCCGCGGCCCCGAGTTCACGCTGGACGCCTATACGGGCTTCAACGGCAACCCGACCTGCGTCGTTCCGCGCAAGCGGCTGCGGACGCGCGGCGGAGAGGTGAGCGAGTCGCAGGTGCAGATCGAGCCGGATTTGCTGGAGCTGGGCCGGCGCGTGGTCGCGTCGCTGCCCGGCTGCATGGGGGTCGTCACGATACAGTGCATGAGACGCAACGGCGGGCGACCGGCCGTGATCGAGATCAATCCGCGCTTCGGGGGCGGGGTTCCGCTGTCGATCGAGGCGGGCGCGGACATGCCGAAGTGGATTCTTCAGGAGCTGACGGGGCGCAAGCCGCGCATCCCTCCGACCGCGCGGCGCGACGGGCTGCTGATGACGCGGTACGATCAGTCCGTATTCGGCGCGGCGGCGAAGCGGTAGCGTGGAAAGTCGAAACGTCGAAACAAGGGAACGGGGAACCGCGCGAGGACGAAGCACGCCGACCTCATATTTCAGATTCTAAATATCAGATTTGCGATTTGAAACCGAGATCCCAGGCCGAAGTCTGGCAACAGAGAACCGACGACTGTCAACTTCCTCCGGCTGATGGCCACTCGGTCCGCACGGCGGACCCTGCGGGCCTGGACATCGCGCGGAGATACGGTGAACGAATGGCAGAGGCGTGGCGCCGGCGTCCCGCCCGTCCGGAACGGGCAAAATGGCCGTACCACCCTGCACAATAGTTCCGGCTATTTGTGCGCGACTCCTTAGGGGCACGGTCACCGGCCGTCGGCCGGTTGCTCGTTCTCGGGCGGAGGAGCGTTTTCGCGCGCCCATTTGATCCATGCGTCGGCGTCGAATCCGAAGTTCTGGCCGGTGATCTCGATCAGCGCTTCCTGCACGTCAGTGCGCAGAAGCTGAACATTTTCGATCGCATCCACCCACGTCGTTCCCACCACGGTTCCGTCGCGCAGCACGCTGATGTCGTTGGCGTGATAGTTCAGCACCTGTTGGTTTCGCCGGATGATCATCGGCCGGCCGAACACGTTGATCAGCTCGCCGATGATCTCTCGGCGGGCGTAACGGACGCGCTGCCGTTGCATGGTGTAGAGCACCGAGGCCATGTCCTCGACCGCTTCGCGTGCCTTTAGCGCGCCCAGGGCGCGGGCGGCGTTGCGGATGATGGCGTCTTCGTCGCTGAAGAGCGCCTTGCGCAGCCGCTGGATGACGCGCTCGTCGCGCCGCGGAATCAGCGCATCGGCGGCGGCGCGGCGGATCGTGGGATGCGGATCGAGCAGCGCGACGACGAGCAGGTTCATGGTGGCCTCGTCGGCCTCGAACGAGGCGAGGGCGTCGACCAGCAGTCGGCGCACCGGTACGTCGCCGCGCGAGAGCACGGCCGACAGTGCGGGAATGGCGAGCGGATCATGGATGGCCAGGATCTGGCTGCGGCCGTTGGCGAACTGCGGCGAGGCCGGATCGCGGCCCTCCAGGCGTCCCTTGAAGATGTCCGAGACGCGAACGTGCCAGCGCGTGATCAGCTCGCGGATGAGTTTCTCCTCGGGTGAGGGGCGGGCGGGCTTGTCGGCGGCGGCGCGGGCGGGCTTCGAGGCGGAATCGCCGCGGCGGCGCCACTGGCCGTCCGCGCGAACGTAGCCGAGGGCGCGGCGGGCCGAAAGATGATCGGGATTCAGTTCGATGACGCGCTCATAGTGGCGTCGGGCCTCAGCGTTGAGATTGCGGGTTTCGCACCACAGGGCCAATCGGAACTGCCCGTCAGCCGTGTCGGGGTAGTCGCCCTTGATGCGGTCGTACTCTTCCCAGGGGGCGGGGCCGTGCTCGATCAGCGTGATCTCATCGCGGGACAGTTCAATAGTCCCGGAGGTGGTGCGAAGACGGACGGTCGTCTCGGTCTGGGCTTCGATTTTTCCGTGAAGCGTGCGACCGCCCTTGAGTCGGATGGTGTCGGCGTGTAGCGGCGCCGCGAGCGACGCAATAAGGAATGCAGCCAGCCAGGGCGAGCAACACGCGCGTGGCATGATGTCTGATTATAGCGGTTGCCACGCTCGATCGGGCTTCGACCACGAATAACATGCACCCATAACCGCATTCGCGCGTCGCGCGGCTCAACGCGGACAAGCCCTCGCCGGACACGTTTTTCGGAATCGCCAAGCCCGACCTGGGTGAAGGCTTGACCGTGCCACTTCGGCGAAATGATGTCGTTCATTTCGAGCGCTTCGCTGGCGCCCCGCGTTCAGCGATCGACTTCGTCGTCGGCCGCGGCGTCGGGCGCCGGCGGCGGTTCGAAGGGGGCGGGTTCGAGGGCGCCGGAGGCGGCGGACTGAAGGCGCTGAATCTTGAGTTCCGCATCGGCGAGGATGCCGCGGCAATGCTGAATGAGGCGCATGCCTTCGTCAAACTGCTTGATCGACTCTTCGAGACCGACTTCGCCCTGTTCGATTGCGGCGACGATTCGCTCGAGGCGCTGAAGGGCTTCTTCGAAAGAGGGCTTTTGCTTGGACATGGCGGGCATTCTACACGCGACGGCGATGTGCATCAGCGTCGGCGTCGCGGGCACGGCGAACGTCGATTCCGGCTGGGTCGGGACGATGCCGAACCGCGACCGTAAGGGAGCGCCGATGAACGACCCGGCGCGCTGCGAGCTGCTCGTTGGGAGGCGCACCGGGCCCTGGCGTGAGCCTGAGGGCTATTTCGGTTGTCGAATATCGTTTGTCAATTGCGGCGCTTCCCGGCGCTCACCTACGGTCGCGGTTCGGATCAGGTTGGCGCGGCCGCCTGCTCGACCGGCGGCGCCTGTACGCGGAATCGCTCGCGCGTCCATTCGATCCACAGGGCCGGCGGCAGGGCCAGGCCCAGACAGGCGGCCGTCAGTCCCAGGACCACGATCGGCCGCGTTTCGGACTCCATCGCGGTAAAGGCGCCGGCTACGACGATCGCCGCCAGGGCGACGATCAGAACCGTGCGCGATGCGCGACCGGTGGTCCGCCGCGCCAGCGGCGCGGCGACGAAGCAACTGCACAACGCCGCGACCGCCAGCAGTACAAACGTGTCGCCGCCCATCGGAAAGGCGCGCTGCAACGCCGTGTGCGCGAACATGCCGTTGACGGCGTCGGCCAGCAGGAAACAGCCGGGCACGTCGCGCGCGACGCGGCTGCCATAGCGGACGCTGTGACGATCGGCGCGCCTCAGCAGGCCGCCGGTTCGCAAGTCTCCGATGATGACGATGCGGCCGGCCGTCCATTGTCGCAGTTCGTCGTCGCCGGCGGCGAGGGCGTCCGCGAATGAGATGACGTGACGTTGCCACGTTTCCGGCAGGGTCATGTCAAACGCGCGACAGGCGAGCAGATCGCCGCGCCGCGCACCGAGCGCGTTGTCGGGCTGCTCGTAGACCGCCGTCAGCGGGACGGCGTCGCGGCCGCGCAGGACCACGCCGGGTCGCGAGCGATCTTCGTAGGCCATGAACAGGCGGCGCTCGCGCTGGGTCCAGTCGATGACGAGGCGATGTTGCGGATGGCGTACGGCGGCGACGATGCTCAGGGCCAGCGAAGGAAACACGTCGTTTTCGCGCCGAAGGCCGAGGACGAACTCCCCCGGCCGACGCTCCATGTCGCGCGCCAGAATCATGCCGAAATGGGCCGCGTCGCGGACGCGTTCGTACAGGTCGGGACTGATCTGCGGACGGCCGTCCGGCTCAAACTGCTGAACGGCAAGGATCACGGGCGTGCCGGCGCGATGTAGCGCGAGGAGGCCTTCGGCGAATTCGTCGTCGCCGGCCTGCGGCGTGCGGAAGTAGAAATCCCAGGCGACGGCGCGGGGAGGCGTGGCGGCCAGTCGTTGCATCAAGCGACCGTGAAGGGTGCGCCAGGTGCGAATGTCGCCGGTGACGCCGTGGGCGCTGATTTCACGCGGCACGCGCCGAATGCACTCATCGGTGATACCGATCAGCGTAAATGGGCCGCCGTCCGGATTGTCGCCGAGTCCCGCGATGGGTGGCGCACCGCCGAACTCGCCGCTCTGCTGTCGCCAGCGCACTCCGGTCAAGTGCGCCGCGATCGAAATCGTCAGCATCGCAAACGTGACGATCACGGCCCGCAGAACCGTCCGTTGTCGTACGGCCATCGCGGTGGCCAGACGCCGCAGTCGATACGCGCGAGACAGCGGCCGGCTGGCCAGCGGACGATTCTCGATGCAGCGGCCGACGTCGTCGGCCAGGGTCTTCACCGAATCGAGCCGATGAGCGCGGTCCCACGCCAGGCAGCGTTCGATCAGTTGGCGCAAGGGCGCGGCATGGGGGCCGGGCGGGATAACCGGTGGGCGCGGCGATTCGGTGCGGATGCGGAACAGCAGGGCTTCGTCGGCGCTTTTGCCGGGCGCCGGTCCGATGTCGAAGGGGTAATTCCCGGTGGCGATTTCGTAGAGCATCACGCCCAGCGCCCACACGTCGGTGCGCCAATCGACGGGACCGCCGAGCAATCCGCCCCAGGCCTGTTCGGGCGACATGTAACGGACCGTGCCCATCACGTCGCCCTGGAGCGTGGGGCGGCGGCGCATGCCGGTGCTCCAGTCGCCGAACTCGACGGCGCACAGGCCGAAGTCGAGCAGCCGCGGCGTGCCATCCGGCTCGACCAGGATGTTGCTGGGCTTGAGATCACGGTGGGCGACGCCCTGTGCGTGCGCTTCGGCGACGCCTTCGCAGACGCGGCGAAAGACGGCCAGCTTTTCGTCCAGCGTCGGCGCGTGACGCGCGAGATACTCGTCGAGCGGCAGGCCGCGAACGAGCGTCATCGCATAGTAGACCATCGTGCCGCAGCGGCCGGCGTCGTGGCATTTGACAATGTAGGGTGAATCCAGCTCGCGCAGCACGCGCACTTCGCGCTCAAAGCGGGCCTGCTGCGCCTCGTCGGCCGGCCAGAGGATTTTCAGCGCGACGACGGTCGACGGATTGGTGACGCGACGTGCTTCGTAGACGGCGGAGAACAGTCCACGGCCGATCTCGCGAATCAACTCGTAGCCGGGAATCAGGGGAAGGGCGAGCGTCTCGACGGCCGGCTGTGCGGCATCGAGCGAATCGGCGTCACGCCGGTGCGTGTCGTGGGGCTGGGGCAAGCCGCCCGGCTGGGGATGATCCGCCCGCGGCGGCGCCGCATCGCCGCCGCGCTTTTTGACGGAATCGGCGCCGCTGGATGGAAGCACTGGCCCGTCGCCCCGGATGGAGGCCTGCGGAGTTCGAGGCATTACATCAAGCGGCGTTGAGGCGCTGGAGGCAGGCCTCCACGGCCAGCAGCGCGTTCATCACGCCGGAGTCGTTGATCAGATCGGTCATCAACCGTCGATCGAGCGTGCGGATGGCACTGTAATCCTTGAGCACCCGGCCCAACTCGTCGAGGATTCCGTCGCGGACATGCGCGCACGCGCGCAGGCGATGGAGCGTTTCGGATCGCGTGAAATGCTCGACGACTGCCCGCACGACGGCCATGTTGTTGGCACGCTCCAGGCGGGCGAGGACGGCCAGGGCCAGTTTGGGCAGCATGGCCTGGTACAACTCGCGTGCATCGCGGTCACTGAGCCGGCGCGTCATGCGCGTCAGGACGCCTTCGGCATCGTTCAGTGCGATGACGTGGCGCACGTGCTCGACCAGGCGCGCCGAATCGACCGGTTTGAGGACGACGATGTCGACGCCCTGCCGCACCACGGTGGCGGCCAGCGATGCGTCGGCGGCGTCGGCGAGAATGATGGCCGGAACGCGTACGCCGCGATCGCGCGCCTGACGGCACCATTCAACCGCGCGACGATCGGGGGGGCGCAGATCGACGACGAGGCACGCCGGGCCGCGCGGATCGAACGTTCGGGCGAGCGCGTCGGCATCGGCTACGGCTTCGGCGCGGACACCGGCGACGGTCAGCGCGTCGCTATGCCGGCGGCGTGTCTCTTCGTGCGAGTCGATGACGTAAACGGTCGCGCCGACGCGTCGCGTGGCGGCGCGGCGTACGGCATGGCGCAGATCGGCGGCGCCGAAGGGTTTTTCGAGAAAGGCCACGGCGTCGCACCGGGCGGCCTCGAGACTCAGGCGAGGCGAGGGATAGCCCGTAATGACGACGGCCGCCAGGTCCGGCAGTTTTTGTCGCAACATTTGGGCGACCTGGAGTCCGTCGAGCCGATCGCGCAGCATCCAATCGACGACGAGGACGTCCGGCGCGAAGCGCGAGCCGACGGCGATGGCCGTGGCGGCGGAATCGGCGGTTTCCACCTCGTGGCCGTCGTCAATCAGGACGCGGCGCAGGTGGGTCAGATAACCGGATTCGTCATCGACCACGAGAACTTTCGACATCAACTCGCTCCGAGGCGCGGCGACGCGCCAGCGAGGAAGCCTAGCAATTGCAGTGCCGTAGCATTTCCGCTCAAGCGGTCCAACAGCCTGTGTACGAGAAAGCCGAAGCGCGAGGGGATTCGTCCAAGTGTCGACGCTCACACGCGCATCGATGTTCGGACAGTCTGCATCCGCGGGTCCGCTTCACGTTGTCATGTGACGGTCCGACCCGGTTGCCGGGGTCGCCACGTTGCCTGGACGAATCGCGGGCAGCCCATTCGCCGACTATCGCGCATTGTACGGATTCTCCGTCGGGTGGGAGCAGACGTATTTCGATTTCCGCGCATTTTGGCTCGCCGTCCGAGAAAACTCGGAAAGGGTCTCGCTTATTCGTTGCTTCGACCGAAAGCGGCGGAACTTGAATACCCGGACACCAACGGCGTTTTTTGCGAGACAGCGGGCAGGTGCGCGGGTGGCGAAAGGCCCCCGGGGGGAAAGGGCGTGCGGAAATAACTCAGGAGAATCGTCGTATTTCGCACATGTCGAGGCGCCAAATGGCCAGGCCCTCGTGAGGGCAGGGCAAACAGGCGGGACGCCCGTACCACCTGAAAGACTCTACCACCCCCAAGGCACAGGCTCGCGGTGCGCGAGGGATTGACGACTGCCATACCTGCGAAAACGTGTGGTAGTTACATCGCGTTTTTCTACTTGTTCCAGTTGACGATGTCCTGGAACGTGACGAACAGGAAGAGCGAGGCAATCAGAGCGATGCCGAGGACCTGTGTCGCCACCTGCGTCTTGATGCTCAACGGCTCGCCGCGGATTTTCTCAAGCAGCAGGAAGAAGAACAGCCCGCCGTCGACGATGGGCAGAGGCAGAAAATTGATGACCGCGAGGTTGGCGGAAATCAGGCAAAGGAACCACAGCAGTTGCGTCCAGTTGGCTTCGGCCACCTGCATGCCGATGCGGGCGATGCCGACCGGGCCTTTGAGCTGGCTGACGCCGACCTGGCGCGTGAACGCGATGTGCCGGATCGACTGTACGGTGTTCAACGTCGCGTAGTAGGTCTTGCGAATGCCGGCCCAGGTCGCCATGAGCGGGTTCGTCTCATGGATACGGATGAGCATCGGATAGCAGAAAAACTGCGGATGAAAGGCGACGCGCGCCATCCACGGATCGTAGTTGTGGGCCGTGACCGCGAATTCGGCCTCGTGCGATTCGCCGCCGACGTCGCGCCAGGCGACGGGCACGCTGCGGCCGATGTGTTCCTTGAGCAGGGCGCGCACGGCGCGCCAATCGGGCAGAAACAGCGTGGCCGGCCGGCCGGACGGCGTCACGGCTTCGACGCGGTCGCGTCCGGCGATGCGCTCGATGCGCGAGGTGGCGGGGATACTCAGGCTGGTGCTGACGCACGCGGGCACGTCGAAGGCGGTTTCGCGATGGACGGCGTCGAGGCGATAGCGCAGGCGCACGGTTTGGCCGGCCCGAGTGCGCAGGGCTTCGGTCAGGTGCGGCCAGTCGCTGACGGCTTCATCGTCGACGGCGACGATCACGGCGCCGCGCGGCACCCGGGCGTTGGCGGCGGGCGAGGCGTGATCGTCGATGCGCGAGGCCACGTCGCCGACCACGGGCAGGTCGTCTTCGAGTGACTCGAATTTCACGCCGATCGTCGGCTTGCTGCCGCCGAAGAATGAAAACGGTTTGCGCGGCTCGATCGAGATGCGGTGCAGGTCGACGCCTTCCAGCCAGTCGATCCACTCTTCAAGCGTCGACAGCGAGGCCGACTTGAGCCGGACGGCACTGATGTCGTCGGCCGGCAGGCCGGCGGCCTCGAGGTCGGCGGCGACCATGGCGCGAACCGGTTCGAGTCCGTGCGCCGCGGCTTCGATCCAACTTTCGCGCCAGCGCGACACGAAACGAACGCCGTCGGCCGAGAGCGGGCCGTTGGGCGAGCGCGGCCGGCGCACGAGCAGTTCCAGGGAACGGCCGGCATTGTCGGCGACGAGGCGCTCCAGTTCTTCGGCGTTGGGGTGCGCCATACCGTTGGCGCGAACGATGACGTCGAAGGGTTCGAGTCCGGCCAAATCGGCGGGCGATCCCTCCTCGGGGAAGCCGGCGCGTCGGCGCGGTACGAGGCCCAGGAGCGACGCCGAGTCCGGCTTGTCGGTGATTTCTTCATGGACGTACCAGCCGGCGCGAGCGGTGACGAGCGTTTCCCGCGGAGCGCCTTCGGCGGCGGACTCGTCGGGATGGACCATCTTTTCGAGCGCCAATTGCTGCGTGGGGCGATTGACCTTGAACTGCACGGGCATGCCGCGCGCCTCGATCATGACGTTGACGAGGTCTTCGAGGCGCTCGATCTTGTCGAATTGGCCGTTGCGGAGCACGGACAGAAGGAAATCATTGGGCCGCAACTCGTCCTCGCCGAGTTGAGCCGAGGCTGGCGCGGCGAGGCCGGCCACGCGGCGGGTCCAGCCGGGGGACATGCCGACCTGTCGGACGGCTACTTTCTCCTGGAACTCGGGCACGAGCTTGATGTTCAGCTCCTTGCCCTCGCGGAGCACTTTGAAATCGAGAACTTCACCCGGATCGGAAAGCACCACGCGCATTTTCAGATCGTTGAATTCGCGAATGGCGTCGTCGTTGATGGCGATGATGTGATCGCCGGTCTGAAGACCTGCCCGCGCCGCGGGGGTGTTGGGCGCCACAAGTCCCACAACGGCGGGCTGCGTTTCGTAACCCACCATCATGTAGATCGTCAGGCCGATGGCGGCGAAGATCAGGTTCATGACGACGCCGGCCGAGACGATCACCATACGCTGTCCGACCGACTTGCTGGTAAACGAACCTTCCTGGTCCTTGACGCGCAGCTCACCCGATTTGTCGACGGCGAAATCTTCCTGGCCGAGCATTTTGACGTAGCCGCCCAGCGGCAGCAGGTTGAAGCCGTAGCGCGTGTCGCCGCGCGTGAAGCCGAAGAGTTCCTTGCCGAAGCCGATGCAGAACTTCTCGACGCGGACGCCGGCCCACTTGGCGGCCAGGAAGTGCCCCAACTCGTGGACGAAGACCACCAGCGAGAAGCCGATAATGACCTGCAACAGCGCCCAGCCGCTGCGCAGCCATCCGGCCAGGTCGATCTCCGCCAGCAGTGCGGGCGAACCTAACGTCAGACTCGACAGCATTCCGTCACCTCCCGCCGCGCCCAGGCGTCGACTGCCAGCAGCTCATCCAGTGTCGGATCGGCTTTGAAGTCGTGCCGATACAGCACGTCTTCGACCAGCGGTACGATTTCCCGATAGCGCAGTTCGTTTCGTTGAAAAGCCTCGACCGCCGCCTCATTGGCGGCGTTGAGGGCCGCGCCTGCGGTACCGCCGCGCCGCGCGACATCGTGCCCCAGGCGCAGGGCGGGGAACCGTTGCGGATCGGGCGCCTCGAAGTGCATGCGGCCGAGGGCCTTGAAGTCGATTCGGTCGGCCCGCGCCGGCCAGCGATTCGGAAAGCTCAGTGCGTATTGAATCGGCGTACGCATATCAGGGGTGCCCAGTTGCGCGATTATGGAACCGTCCCGGAACTCGACCATCGAATGAACGATCGACTCGGGATGGACCACCACTTCAATACGATCCGGATCGACGTCAAAAAGCCAGCGGGCTTCGATGATCTCCAGCGCCTTGTTCATCATGGTCGCGGAGTCGATCGTTATTTTAGGACCCATCAACCAAGTTGGATGTTTCAACGCGTCTTCAAGTGTCGCCTCGTCCATTTGCTCCTGCGACCAGGTGCGGAACGGTCCGCCGGAGGCCGTCAGATAAATGCGCTCCACCTCGTCGGGACGACCGGCCTGCATCGCCTGAAAAACGGCGGAATGCTCGCTGTCGACCGGAAGCAGCGTAGCGCCGGTTTCGGCGGCTCGTGACACAATCAGGCTGCCGGCGACGACGAGCGGCTCTTTGTTGGCAATGCCGACGGTCAGGCCGCGTTCGACGGCGGCGATCACGGCCGGCAAGCCGGCGGAACCGACGACCGCGGCGAGAACGAAGTCCGCGTCGGTTTCGCGAACGAGTTGCTCGAGACCTGCAACGCCGGTGCGGACCTCGCAGCGGACTCCGGCGTCGGACAATCGCTGCCGGAGGTGACCGGCGGAACCTTCGTCTACGACAGCCACGGCGCGCGGCTGGTATTGGGCGGCCTGATCGGCCAGGGCTTCCCACTGACGTCGCGCGGAGAGGCCGGAGACTTCCAGTTGTTGTGGGAACGCGTCGATGACGGACAGGGCGCTGCGTCCGATTGAGCCGGTTGAACCCAGAACCGTGACACGTTTAGGCATGAGACCCTGATAACGGAGCGGCCGGTGGCCCGTACGAGGCCCCGGCATGATAGACGCATCGTGTGCGGGGAACAAGCGAAGGGAGACGGACGGGGATCGGATGCGCCAAAGGGTCCGAGTCGCCAGCGCAAGCGGCGGGCGTTCATAGCCGCGAAGCGTCAGCGGGCGGAATGGGACGGTTCGGGGTTTTTGGCGATCAACCGATCTTGAGGTAAGCGCTCGGCGCGCCGCCAGGCTGCCAGCGCCCGCGCACGGCTGGACGTCCCCGGTCGCGCTGCCAGCGGATACGGCTCGTTGAAGCTGCGTGGCTCGGAAGCACTCGCCGCAAGCCCGTGCAACGCACCCAATGACGGTTACAGCGGAATGCCAGGTTGATCCACGCTCTGATCTCAACGGGTAGAATGATTCCGTTCCCGCCTTTGCCCGGCCGGTGGAATGCGCTACATTGGCGGAACAGGGAGCGTCTATGCCCGCAAAGTCGCGCACGTTGAAATCCACGTCTGCCGACGTCGTCGCCGCCGATCCGGCGCCGATCGGGTCGCCGCCGACGAACAACGCGAGTTCCAATTCGGCCGAATCAGGTCCGCTCGGCGCTGTCGGCGCTTCCGCGACCGAGCCGCCGACGGCTCATCCGATTCTGGCAAACACTGTGAATCCCGATACGGCGGCTTTCCGCAGGAACGCGGAGCGCATGGCGGCGGCCGTGGCGACCGTGCGCACCGATGCGGAACAAATCCTGCAAATGGGCGGCCCGGCCAACGTGGCCCGTCAGCACAAGAAAGATCGCATGGACGTGCGCGAGCGGTTGCGGCGGCTGCTCGATCCCGACGCGCCGTTTTTCGAGTTGGGAACGTTCGCCGCGTGGGGCATGTACGCGGAATGGGGCGGCGCCCCGAGCGCCGGCGTGGTGACCGGCGTCGGCCGCGTTCACGGGCGGCTGGTGATGGTGATCGCCAACGATGCCACGGTGAAGGCCGGCGCGTTTTTCCCGATGACCGCGAAGAAGGTGATCCGCGCGCAGACGATCGCGATCGAAAACCGGCTGCCGACGATCTACCTGGTGGATTCGGCCGGCGTATTTCTGCCGTTGCAGGAAGACGTGTTTCCCGATCAGGACGACTTCGGTCGCATCTTCCGCAACAACGCGGTCATGTCGGCGATGGGCATACCGCAGATTACGGCGATCATGGGTTCGTGCGTGGCCGGCGGCGCCTATCTGCCGGTCATGTGCGACTACACGCTGATGACCGAGGGCAGCGGACTGTACCTGGCCGGACCGGCGCTGGTGCGGGCAGCGATCGGGCAGCAGATCAGCAGCGACGATCTGGGCGGGGCGGGCGTTCACGCGTCCGTCAGCGGCACGGCCGATTTTCGCGAGCCGGATGACGCGGCCTGTCTGGCGCGGGTGCGTTCGCTGGTGTCGCGCTTCGGCGCGCCGCCGCCGTGCCGGTTCGACCGCATCGAGGAAGTACCGCCGCGGTATGACTTGGCCGAAGCAGCGGGCATCTTCACCGATGCTCCCGGCGGCGAGTACGACATGCGGCAGATCATCGCTCGGATCGTCGACGATAGCTGCTTCGACGAATACAAGGCCGAGTACGGCCAGACGCTGATCTGCGGCTACGGGCGCATCGGCGGTTTTGCCGTCGGCATGGTGGCGAACCAGAAGCAGCACGTGCGGCGGCCGGGCCGGCCGGTGGAGTTCGGCGGCGTGATCTATCACGAGTCGGCGGACAAGGCGGCGCGGTTCATGATGACGTGCAATCAGAATCACATACCGCTGGTGTTTCTGCACGACGTGAACGGGTTCATGGTGGGGCGCGACAGCGAGCACGCGGGGATCATCCGGGCCGGCGCGAAGATGGTGAACGTGATCAGCAACAGCGTGGTGCCGAAGATCAGCGTGATTCTGGGCGGTTCGTTCGGCGCGGGGAATTACGCGATGTGCGGCAAGGCGTACGATCCGCGGCTGCTGCTGGCGTGGCCGACGGCGAAGTACGCGGTGATGGGGGGGGATCAGGCGGCGCGGACGCTGGTGGACATCCGCATCCGGGCGATGGAGTCCGAGGGGCGCACGCTGAGCGAGGCCGAGCGGGCCGAGCTGCTGCGGAAGACGAAGGAGACTTACGACAGCCAGACCGACGCGCGTTACGCGGCGGCGCGGCTGTGGGTCGATCGTATCATCGAGCCGGCTCAGACGCGCGAGGAGCTGAAGCGCTGCCTGGAGATCGTGGCGATGAACCCGGAGGTACGGGAATTCCGAACCGGGGTGTTGCAGGTTTAACAAGGTGTCATTGGTATCCGGATTGCTCCCATTAAGGCATCGCGCGGAAATATGGTGAACGAATTGAAGAGGGGTGATACGGGCGTCCTGCCCGTCAGGAACGGGCAAGATGCCCGAACCACCCGGGACAATCGTCGTCGTTGATTGTGTGCGACTCCTTATCGATCGCTTTAGCGTCGAGAGGAACACGCCCCTTTTCCACTGGTTCCGTTCGCCTTCGGCGAACTGCGCCCGCGGCAACGGCTCGCCGCCCCATCCCGAGCGGTCCGCTTCGCGAGCAGATTCGGACCACACTTCCTTACGCCGCTCCGACGCTTTGGTCCGCGCTCGACGAGTTCCGCGTTGAGTCGCGCGCAAGCCGGCGCTGTGCGAGCCGCCGCATCATGCGCCGACGACATGTTTCGTCGCGCCGGCGAAAAATCGGTTGCAGCGGCGAGGCCCGTCGACTAAGATCATATTAGACGATTCAGCCCCGGCTTCCGGCAGTGCACACGTCGGCGCCGGGGCAATCGGCTTCATCGTTCGTTCGTGTGACAAGCGGCACGTAATCGTTCGTGTCCAAAACCCACGGCCGGCCGACGCCGGCCACGAACAAGCAATCGGCCTGGCGCGATTCTTCGCGCGGCGACCGCGTCGCCTTCCGACAGCGAGTCTCGACGGTTCGCCCGTTGGGGGGTCGGCGCCGACCAGGAGAAATTCCGGGCACACGCCGGACGGGCGGAGGTTTCCGCCGTTCGGCCTGCCCTTCATCGTCCAGGGAGGTGATGCCTCGGCATCGGCTCTGACGCGCGTTTTCGCCGTGCGAGCGGTTCCACCGGACGCGGGTGCGGCTGGCGGAACGACGCGCGGGCGGATTCGTCGCGATTGATTTGTGCTGGAAAAGCAAGGAGGTCCTTATGTCGACCATGACCCTTCCCCAGGTTTCCCAGCCGGCGTCGACGCCCCGACGGGTGAAGTACGTCCGCGACATCGACAAGATCCCCAATATCCCGCCTGCGGAGCGCGCCAAGCTCAAGCTGGTTGCGCAACGCTACGTCTTTCGCGCCAACGACTACTACCTGTCGCTGATCGACTGGAACGATCCGGCCGATCCGATCAAGCAGCTCATCATCCCGCGCGTCGAAGAGTTGAACGACTGGGGCAAGCTCGACGCCTCGAACGAGGCGGCCGTGACGGTCCAGCATGGCGTTCAGCACAAGTATCCCGACACGGTGCTGCTGCTGTGCAACGAGGTGTGCGGGGCCTACTGCCGCTACTGCTTCCGCAAGCGGCTGTTCATGGACGAAAACGACGAGGTGACCAACGACGTCACCGAGGGCATCCGCTACATCGCGGATCATCCCGAGGTGGCCAACGTCCTGCTGACCGGCGGCGATCCGCTGCTGATGAGCACGCGGCGGCTGCGTGAGATCATTTCGGCGCTGCGCGCGATCGAGCACGTTCAGATCGTCCGCATCGGCTCGAAGATGCCGGCGTTCGATCCGTGGCGGCTGCTGAGCGATCCGGAGCTTCAGGAGCTGTTTCGCACGCATTCCACGCCGCGCCGGCGCATTTACCTGATGGCCCACTTCGATCATCCGCGCGAGCTGACCGACGAGGCCGTCGCCGGCATCGACTGCTTCATCCGCTGCGGCGTAATTTGCGTCAATCAGTGTCCGCTGATCAGAGGCATCAACGACGATCCGGCGGTGCTGGCCGACATGTACCGGCGTCTGTCGTGGATGGGCTGCACGCCGTATTACCTGTTCCAGGGCCGGCCGACGGCGGGCAACGAGCCGTACGAGGTTCCGATCGTGCGCGGCTGGAACATCTTCCGCGAGGCGCTGTGCATCGGCTCGGGGCTGGCGCGGCGCGTGCGATACGTGATGTCGCACGAGACGGGCAAGATCGAAATTCTGGCCGTCGATGATCGCCACATTTATCTGCGCTATCATCGCGCAAAAGATCCCAACAACCGGGGTCGGTTCATGATCTACAAGCGCGACGATGAGGCGTACTGGCTCGATCAGCTCGAGCCGGTCGGGGGCGACGCCGTGAAGTTCGCGCCCTCGCCCCTGGGAGACGTCGAAGACGGCCCCGAATGATGGGCGTTCGTGCGGCGAGACGGCGCGAACGCCCGACGATTACGGCAATGACACCAGGCAGCGTGTGACGCGAACGGGAGGACGTGGTGGTGCAGCGGGCATGGACGGGTCTGTTTGTGCTGTCGGCGCTGGTGCTGACGGCAAACGCTCAGGAGTCGGGTGGATCGAAGGCGGCGTCGCAAGGCTCCGGGCAGAGCGAAGCCAAACGCGCGGTCGATCAGCCCGCGACGGAGAGCGAAACGGCGGTCAAGGCTCCGTCCACAGCAGAGCGCATCGCACGTCTGTCACGGGCCATCGAAGAGACCGACAAGCAACTCGGGGAACTTCGCGCCAAGCTCGACGATCCGGAAGGCGAGTACGCCCGGGCGGAGGCCGAATTCAAGAAACTGGATCGCGATCTCAAAGCGCGAGAAAGGGAACTTCAGAAGCTCGAAGAGGAACCGGACTCGGAACGGCGCAGCTCGATCGAGAAGGAGATCGAGAATCTGTCAGAGCAGCGCCGCTTGGCCAAGGATCGTTTCGATCTGGCGATCGAAGAGCGCCGCACGTTGCAGGAGCAGATCGGCTCGCTGGAAAACAAGCTCCTGCGGGACCGCGAAGCGCACAACCGTCTCATTAATCCGACAGCGTCGCAGCCGGCGCCGGCAAGTGCGCCGGCCGGCGCACCGCCATCCGGAAATGGAACCACGGAGCCAGCGGCCACGTCCGCCGCCGCGCCGCCCGTGGAATCGACCGCCGCAGGGGCGCCGGCCGCGGGCGCGCCGCCGCCAGCCGCGCCGCCCGCACCTGAGTCGACAGGCGACGAGCGGAAGGGGGCGGCGCCGAGCGCGAAGCTGATTCAGGCGCAGGAGGAGGCCGAGAAGAAGGAGACTCAGGCGCGCGAGGCCGAGGCGCAAGTCAAGTCGATTACGGAACGCATGGACGCGCTGCGCACCAGCATCGATCTGGAGCGCAAGCAGTTGGAGACGGCGCGGAAAAAAGTCGAGAACGCGCGGGAGACCGAGACATCGCTGAGCGAGCAGGCCGATCGGCGCTGGAACGAGGGGGCGCCGCAGGCGGAGTTACGTGAGCTGTGGACCAAGGTCTCCGAGGCGCGCGTGCGTCTGCGCGAAGGCCGCGAGGAAGTCGCCCGACATGCCGATCGCATCGACGTACTACAGGGCGAGCTGAGCGAGCTTCAGGCCGAGCAAATTGCGGCCCTGCAAGAAGCGCAGGAGCAGCGTGAGGCGGCGGAAGCGGCGCAGCAGCGCGTCCAGCAACTCGAAAGCCCCTTTTCGCCGCACAACATGCTCCAGTGGACGTTGGACCACGGTCCGCGTCTGCTGGGCATCATCATCGGCACGTTCACGCTGCTGTGGCTCGCGCGGCTGGTCGACCGGCGGATGGTCCGTTTGATCGCCGGCCGGTCCGGACCGGGCAGCGCCGAAGAGAAAGAGAACCGGGCGCGGACGCTGGTCGCGGTGTTTCACAACCTCGCGACGGTTGTGATCTGCGTCGGCGGCGCACTGATGCTGCTGGCGGAAGTGGGGATGAACATTGTGCCGCTGATGGGGGGCGCCGCCGTCTTCGGCCTGGCGTTCGCGTTCGGCGCGCAGAACCTTATTCGAGACTATTTCTCCGGATTCATGATCCTGATGGAGAACCAATACGGCATCAACGACGTGGTGCGCGTCGGCGATACCGCGGGACTGGTGGAGCGCATCACGCTGCGCATCACGGTGCTGCGCGACCTGGAGGGCGCGGTGCACTTCATCCCCAACGGCCAGATATCGCAGGTGACGAACCTGACGCACGAGTGGTCGCGGGCGGTGTTCGACATCGGTGTCAGCTACGACAGCGACATCGACCTGGTCATCGGTACGGTGATGGAACTGGGACGCGAGCTGCGCGAGGACCCGCGGTTCCGCTTCCTGATCATCGACGACCTCGAGATGTTCGGCGTCGACGCCTTCGGCGATTCGGCCGTGATGATCAAGTTCGTCATCAAGACGCGGCCGATGAAGCAGTGGACCGTCAAGCGCGAAATGCTGCGACGCATCAAGAAGCGCTTCGATGAGCTGGGCATCGAGATTCCGTTCCCGCACCGGACGGTGTACCATCGGTACGTGGACGGTGGCGGCGCCGAATCCCTGTCGGCCGCGGCCGGTCGGCGCGGTTAGGCGCCAGAGGCTCGTCCGGGCGCCTGCATAGGCAGCGCTTATGAGTCCGGACGGCCTCCAGTTCGGACGCACCGTCCTTCTTCCGTATCTGGGCGTCGACCGAACGCGGAAAACGGGTTGTCGGACGCGCTACAACATGGCGGTGTGGTCGCAGGAGCACGCCGTTTGGTTGTCGGCAAACCGACCGATCTGTTCGTGCGGTGAAAACGGCTGTGGTAAAAGTCTGACATGAATCGTCCAAGCGAATCGGTGGATGGAGGGGCCGCCTCGGGGGCGACGGGCCGCGCCGCGCCGCCGGAGCCTCCCCAACGCAGCGATCCGGACCCGGCCATGATGAGGCACCGCGTCAGCCTGAACATGAACGTGCGCGGCATGAGCCAGTCGGCGACGCTGGCCATCAAGGACAAGTGCCGGGCGCTTCGGCAGGAAGGCCGGCACGTTTATGACCTGGGGCTGGGGCAGTCGCCGTTTCCGGTTCCCGCTTCGGTGGTCGAGGCGCTGAGGCTCAACGCGCCTGAAAAGGACTATCTGCCGGTGCGCGGACTGCCCGCGCTGCGCGAGGCGGTGGCGGAGTTTCACAATCGCACCGAGGGCGTTGATCGCAGCCCGGAGCACGTGCTGGTGGGTCCCGGTTCCAAGGAGTTGATGTTCCTTCTCCAGCTCGTCTTCTACGGCGAGATCGTGCTGCCCACGCCCTGCTGGGTGACGTATCTGCCGCAGGCGCGGATCATCGGTCGGACGCTGAGCTTCGTGCATTCGTCATTCGAGTCGGACTGGAAGATCTCGGCCGAGCGGCTTCAGGAAGCGCTGGAGCTGACCAACGACGAAGGCCGTCCGCGGCTGCTGGTGCTTAACTACCCCAGCAACCCGGTCGGCAATACCTACACGGTGGGCGAGTTGATCGCGCTGACGCAGGTCGCGCGGCGATTCGGGCTGCTGGTGCTTTCGGACGAAATCTACGGGCAACTTCAGTACGACGGCGGGCACGTGTCGATCGCGCGCTTCTATCCCGAGGGTACGATCCTCAGTTCCGGCCTGTCGAAATGGTGCGGCGCGGGCGGCTGGCGGCTGGGGACGTTCACGTTCCCGCCGCACCTGGACTGGCTGCTGAACGCCATGGCCGCCGTGGCCAGCGAGACCTACACGTCGGTCAGCGCGCCAATCCAGTACGCGGCGGTGCAGGCGTTCAAGTGCGGCGTCGACATTCAGCGCTATCTGTGGCATGCGCGGCGCGTATTGAAGGCCCTGGGCGTGCGATGTGCGCAGACGCTCCGCTCGGCCGGCATCGCGGTGCGCGACCCGGTGGGCGCGTTCTATCTCTTTCCGGATTTCACTCCGCTGACCGAGCCGCTCAAGGCACGCGGCATCCGCGACGGCGCGACGTTGTGTCATCGACTGCTGAACGAGGCCGGCGTGGCCATGTTGCCCGGATCGTCATTTGCCCGGTCGCGTGGCGAGCTGACGGCGCGGATGGCCTTCGTGGATTTCGACGGCGGCGCGGCGTTGGCGGCGAGCGAGAACATACCGCTCGATCAGGAGTTGCCGGGCGATTTCCTGAATCAGTACTGCCGCAACGTGCTCGAGGGCGTGGCGCGGACGGCCGAATGGGTCGCGGCGATCAAGTAGAACAGCAGGACCGAAAGCGTCGAAACAGAGGGCACGGCGCAGACTGCGCCCGCAAGCCAGTTTGTGACTAAAAAAGGTACGAAGGCGTCCCCGCGAAGGCGGGGAAGGCACGAAGAGGAAGAAGTAAGGAGTCGCGCACAAATAACCAGAACGATTGTGCTGGGGGGTACGGGCATCTTGCGATTGTTCTGGGTGGTACGGGCATCTTGCCCGTTCCGGACGAGCGGGACGCCCGTACCACCCCTCTACGATTCGTTCACCTTATTCCCGCGCGATGCCTCAGCGACGATGCGGCCTCGGCGCGGTTTTGGGTAGCGGCCCACGTGCAGACGCGGGAGCGACGGGCCGCATGACGCGTGACATTGTTCGACCGGCGGCCCAGGATTCGCGCGTCCATGCCGTCCATCGGGTCCATTGCGTCCACGTTCACGCAGCGGCGTAAGTTCCCCGGAAAACGGGACTCCCACCTGCGCGGGAATAAAGGTTTTTGGCTGATCGCTGACGGCTGACGGCTTATGGCGTACGGCCTACGGCTTACGGCTGCTCGCTATTCCCCCTTCGCGTCTCGGTATTCTTCCAGCCACGCCATCTGAATTGCCTCCAGTTTCGCCTCGTTCGAGGCTTTGGGATCGTCTCCGAATTCGGGCAGCGCGACGACCCAGGCGTGCAGGTCGGTGAAGCGGACGGTCAGCGGGTCGAGGTCCGGGTGCGCCTCGCGCAGCAACAGGGCGATGTCTTCGCTGTCGGTCCATTTGAGTTTGCCGGCCATGCTTTCTCCAATTCCCGAGGCATTGTAGCGTGCAACCGCGGCGAGCGAACTGTTGCGTCGCTTGATGGCATGACCACGCGCGGGCGTTTCAACACGGCCAGGCCCTCGCGAACGGCTTTTTTTTTCACGTCACGAACACGTTATCCGCGCAAGGGCTTGACCGGGCCACCCGCCAATAGGGCGTGGCCATGCGTACGGTGCGAATAACCGTTCCGCCCCCAGGCGATTCTCGTCCCGGAACGAATGACGTTTTCGTGTCATTCTTCGGAGCACGACGAATTTCGATGAACCGTAGGCAGGCGTGTTTCACCGAACCTCGCCCACGCCGAATCTGCGCGGTGACAAAACGTCCGTCCGCCGCCTGGAGAACGCGCACGCATGTATCCGCATTGTCTCAACCGGCGGACATGGCGCGGCGCGGCGCCGGCGCTGCTGATGTTCGCGGGGGCTTTTGCATGTCCGGTTCACGCCAGCAACGGCGTCGAGGCGACCGGCATCGGCCTGGCCGCCCGCTCCCGCGGCGGCGCGGACGTGGCGGTGGGCGATTCGGCCCTGTCGCAAATCGCGAATCCCGCGACGCTGTCACTGACGCCGGTGGGGGAGCACCGCCTGGATTTCGCGGGAAAGCTGGTGTTTCCGTCGGCAAGCTGGAGCGGTCCGCTGGACAGCGCCGACTCGACGCGCCGCCTGGTTCCGCTGCTCGACATGGCGTACGCCGAAGCGATCGACCGCAACTGGAGCTGGGGGATCGCGGTTCACACCAAGAGCGGGCTGTCATCGCAGTACAACTATCGGCCTCTCATGATGCCGTGGACCGAGCACCGCGTTGGCGCCGACGCCAAGAACCTGGGCGCCTATTTCGATACGGCCTATCGCGTCAGCGACCGGCTGTCGCTGGGCGTGGGCGGGCGGGCCGAGTTCATAACCGCCGAGTTCCGCGCGCCCTTCGGTCCGGCCGACGTGAAGTTCGGCCGCGGCTGCGCGTACGGCGGCGGATTTCAACTCGGACTGCTTTACAAGCCGCGCGACGACCTGAGCTTCGGCCTGGCGTATCGCTCGCCGACGTGGTGCACCGACATCAGCGGCGGCGAAGTCCAGGCGTCGCTTTTCGGCCTGCCGGCCGTGCCGATCGGGGCGGGGAACATCGACGACATCAAGTTGCCGCAGCGTGTTTCGGGCGGCGTGGCCTGGGACGTGACGGATCGGCTGAAGCTGGTGGGCGAGGTGCGCTGGATCAATTACGCGAACAGCACGTGGAACGACATGACGATCGCGATTTCGGGGCCGATCGATGCGCGCGTGCCGCTGCCGCTGGGTTACGGAGATCAGTGGGTGTTCATCGTGGGAGCGGAGTACAAGCTGGACGAGCACTGGACGCTGGGCGCGGGA
Source organism: Planctomycetaceae bacterium (assembly GCA_011525745.1). GTDB lineage: Bacteria > Planctomycetota > Phycisphaerae > UBA1845 > UTPLA1 > PLA4. The sequence continues at coordinate 83,516 of WYBU01000059.1, forward strand.
TACAACCACGGCACGAACGCGATGCGTTCGTCGCATCTGTTGCCGATCGGATCAATTCTGGCGCGCGATCACGTGAGCGTGGGACTGCGATACGCACGCGACAACTGGTGGGTAGGCGGCGGCTACATCCTGGCATTAAGCGAGCATATGTCCGGCGGTGGGCGCAGCCGGATTCCGCTGGGCGTCGATTACGCGTTAGGCGAAGTGGAGCAGACACAACATGCGTTGACGTTCGGATTCGGATTTTCATGGTGATGTATGACGATGCGTGGAACGTTTCGAAACGTGCTGTTGCGGTTCATCGACGTCTTCGTTCCGCCATCGGTGTCGCTGAAAGGCGAGGAAGACGTGCGCCGCTGTCGTGTCGTCATCTCGTTCGCGTTTGCGCTGATGGTCTGGGGGCCGGCGTATGCGTACCTGTATGCGTTTCACCTCTCGTGCAGCGATGGGGCTTGGACGCTCCTTGCGGGCACCGCCATGGCGCCGCTGACGGCAGTTCTCGTGCAAATCACCGGATCGTATGTGCTTTGCGGGAACCTGGTCTGTTTCGGAATGGCATTGGTGCTGGTGTCGCTTTCGTTAATCACCGGCGGACACGACTCGCCCACGAGCATCTGGCTCGCGGTGATTCCCATGCTGGCGACGTGCCTGGTCGGCGTGCGGACCGGCATTGCATGGGCGATCGTTTCGTGCGGCGTCATCATCGAGTTCTTCACGTTCGACGGCTTCGGACTGCCGGTCGCGCAGATATTGTCGCACGAGCAATTGGACCTCTTGTGGTTCTTGAGCAGCGTATCGCTGTGCTGCTTCCTGCTGTCGGTCGCCTACCTGTACGAGATGCTCAAGGACAAGGCGCTGAAACGGGTGGCGGAAACAAACGCGGAACTGGCGACGACCAACGTCGACTTGATGCGTGCCAAGGAGGCGGCGGAATCCAGCAATCGCGCCAAGTCGGAGTTCCTGGCCAACATGAGCCACGAAATCCGCACGCCCATGACGTCGATCCTGGGCTATACCGAAATGCTGCTCGATCCGACCCTCGATCCCAGTGAGGCGTATCAGGCCGTCGCAACAATCCGCCGCAACAGCGAGCACCTGCTGCGCTTGATCAACGACATCCTGGACCTGTCGCGGATCGAGGCCAACCGGCTGGAGGTGGAGCGCGTCCCCTGTTCGATCGCAACGCTGCTCGCGGAGGTAGAGTCGTTTATGCGCCCGCGGGCCGACGCCAAACGACTGGAACTTCGCATCGTCACGATCGGCCCGCTGCCCGAGCGGATCGACACCGATCCGACGCGTTTGCGGCAAATCCTGCTGAATCTGGTCGGCAACGCGATCAAGTTCACGCAAGACGGCGGCGTCACGCTGGAAGCGCGTCAGGTTCCGGTGAATGGCGGCTGCGGCCTGCAATTCGACGTCGTGGATACCGGCATCGGGATGAGCGACAAACAGTCGGAGGGAATCTTTGATCCCTTCGTGCAGGGGGACAGTTCGGTGACGCGCCGTTACGGCGGGTCGGGGCTGGGGCTGGCCATCAGCCGTCGGCTCGCGCGGCTGCTGGGCGGCGACGTCGTGCTGCTGCGGTCCGAACCGGACCGCGGCACGACGTTTCGGTTCAGACTGCCGTGCAAGGATGCCATGCCGGTCCCAGCCGGCGTGCCGACACGTTTGTCACAGGGCGCTCTTTCAGATCCGGCCGCACCGGGTTTTCCGCAGTTGCGGCCACTGTCCGAAATGCGCGTGCTGCTGGCGGAAGACGGGCCGGACAATCAGCGGCTGATCGCGACGATTCTTCAGAAGTCGGGCGCGACGGTGGACGTGGTGGACAACGGCCGGCATGCGGTCGAGAAGGCGCTGGAGGCCGATGTGCGCGGCGCGCCGTACCACGTGATATTGATGGACATGCAGATGCCGGTGATGGACGGCTACGGCGCGACGGCCGTTCTTCGGCGTCGCGGGTACGCGCGGCCGATCGTCGCGCTGACGGCGCACGCGATGGACGAGGACCGCGAGCGTTGCATTCGGGCCGGCTGCACGGACTACGCGGCCAAGCCGATTTCCCGCGCACTGCTGATCCGGCTGGTGCACAAGTATCGCCCGTCGCGGCGACGATCGAATGCGCCGGCGGCCGCGAAGTGAGCAGGTGCCGGCCTGGTCCGAGCCGCAAGCGCCATCGCTGCGGTTGCGTCACGGTTTGCGGGCGTCCCCGGCGCTTGGGCTTGGGGCTCGGATCTGGCGCGCCGCCGTTTTGCCGTGGGGCACGCGATGATGAAGCGCGCACCGGCGCAGTTCACCCCACCTCGACCGGCTGGAGAGCGCGGGCCCGGCTGCTGATGTTGTCCAGCACGTTCATGAAGTTGATGTAGCTGTCGTAGGGCGATTCGTAGGGATTGAAATACTTGTGCACGTCGCCGTCGGCGAAGTACTTGGTGCACATGTAGTAGAAATGGTCCGACGTTTGCAGCCGTCGCCAGTCGTTCAGCAGTTCCGCGTCGCCGGCGGCCTGGACCATGCCCTCGATGCGGTAGATTTCGTTCAGCGCGTTGGACTGCATGGCGTTGCCCAGCCACGCGGACAGATCGCGCTCGGTGTCGGCCCACGAGATGAAGTGCGGCACGTCGTATTCGCCGGCCGGCGGATAGGTGTCGATCACTTCCGACGGCGTCTTGAAATCGTTGTCGCGATAGCGCATGACCGCGCCGGGAAGATGATACATGAAGTCGAAAATGCCCGTCTCGGCCCACTGGTGCTCGCCGAACGTCTCGTAGTCCATAAACAGATTGACCGTGAAGCCGTTGCCGTTGACCTGGTTGACCCAGTGCGCGAACTTGTCGGCGGTCAACGGCCATTCGGCCCAGGCGCGATTGCCGAAGCGAAACGCGATGTCGTCCGACAGCCGGTAATTCTTCAGCAGCAGCGACACGCTGGGGCACGCCGGCGGCCGGTAGAGGAACGTGGGCGAACGATAGCCCAGCAGGTGGTCGGCCCCCTCGCAGAGCACGCCCTTGTAGCCGAGTTGGGCAGCCATGTGGGCGACGTCGTTATTGTAGATCAGCTCGGTGTTGCGGAAGACCGACGGCCGCAGGCCGAAGAGGTCCATGAGGCGTCGGCGGTGCAGGGCGACCTGCGCGCAGAACTCGTCGCGCGAATAGAGGAAGCCGAGGCTGTGATAATAGGTTTCCGACAAGAACTCAACGCAGCCGGTGTCGGCCAGGCGCCGGAACGTGTCGATGACCTCGGGGCAGTACTGCTCGAATTGATCGAGGGCAACTCCGGTGACCGAGTAACTGATGCGAAAGCGGCCTTCGTGCATGCGGATGAGGTCGAGCATCAGGTGATTGGCCGGCAGGTAGCATTTGCGGGCGACTTTGCGACAGATTTCGGCGTTGTGCGCGTCGTCGAAATAGCGATGGTCGACGTCGAAAACGCTGTAGCGCCGCAGACGAAACGGCTGATGCACTTGAAAATAGAAACAGACAGAGGCCATGAGATCGCCGTCTCCGCACTACAAATGCCGACTTTTTCGCTCCCGCGACGTTTCTCCGCCGCCGCGCCGCCCAACTCACGGCGGTGCTGCAATTGACGGGCACTCGCCCCGCAGATCTTTTTTTCCCTCCATCGCGTTCCGCTGTTCCCCGTTCCCTTCACGCTCCCCGTCGCGATTTCGCGCCTTCGGGCCTTTTCCCATCCCAAATTGAGCTGCCGGCGCGGCCCGCGCTGTGAAGTACCGCCGCGATTATAGTTGCGCCGGTGAATTCATGCGAAGCGCCTCGTTGCCCCGGCTGCGCCGCGTCACAATAATGTCGATATGTCCGCAGATTTTTCAACTCATGAGGCCGAGCGGCTGTGGGACGGCAGTCGACCGTCGCGGTTGCGAACAATGGGTCTGATGGCGGCGGTGGCGGTGGGGCTGGCGCTGATCGTCGTGGCGCCGCCGGCCCTGGAGCAACAGTCGATCTCGCCGTGGGTCTCGGTGGCGCTGCCGTGGGGCGTTTTTGGCCTGATTGTCTGGTCGGGCTGGCAGGCGTCGCGCCGGCAGGGTCGTGTGGTTCGCGATCTGATGACGGCGCGCGAGGCCGCGGATCTCAACGACTGGCCGCAAGTGGCGCGGTGCGTGCGCCGTCTGCTGGCGCGGCCGGTGCGGCCGCCGCAGGCGCGCTATCACGCCTATCTGCTGTACGGCGCGGCGGCCGAGCGGTCCGGTTCCCACGCGGCGGGAGAGCGGGCGTTTGAGCTGCTGCTGGGGGACGAAAACAGCGATCCGGCGGCGAAGTACCATGCCGCGATCGGGCTGGCCGCGCTGAAGCTGCGGACCGAGCAGCTGACCGACGCGGTGCGCCTGCTGGATCGGTTGCGCCGTATCGAGTTGCCGCCGCCGCTGGAGGCGGGGCGCGAACTGGTGCGGCTGTTCCAGGAAGTGTTGATGGGCCATTACGACGACGCGATTGCGGAATTCGAGCGTCGGCGGGCGCTGTTCCGACGACATCTGTCGACCCGCGCCGGTTACGGCTACGGCCTCTTCGCCGCGGCGTTCCACGCGCGCGGACGAACGGAAGACGCCGCGACACAATGGCGCGACGCCACACTGATGTTGCCGCCCGAACTGCTGGTGGAGCGTTACGAGCTTCTGCGCCCGGTCGCGCAGAGCTATGCTGCGAGCGTACGACCCGAATGACTTCGACCGACGTCCTGCTGGTATTGCGCGGCGTGGAACGCCACTTGTGGTGGGGGATGCTGGCGCGCGCCGTGGTCATCGGACTGTTCGGCGGCGGCGTCCTGGCCGCGGTCCTGACGCCGGACGCCGAGCTTCGCAGCGCCTGGTTGTGGTCGTCAACGATGACCGCGGCGCTGCTGTGGGGCGTGCTGGCGGCGGCGTCGGTGCGGCAGGTGCGGGCGGCCAACACGGCGTCGATGATGATCGCCGCGGGCGAGACCGATCAGGCGGAGCGGCAGTTGATGGAGGCGGTGCGATCGTTCAGCCTTTACGGGGCGGCCAAGCTGCTGGCGGTGCACAACCTGGCGGTCGTCTCGCATGGTCGCGGACAGTTCGACGTGGCGGCCGAGCTATGCGCCAGAGTGTTGCGCTTCGCGCGGCGGGCGCGGCGCGCGGCGTACACGGTCACGCGGCTGCTGCTGGCGGACTGCCGGCTCAATCTCAACGATCTGCCGGCGGCCGATCGCGCGCTGGACGGGCTGGACCTGTTCGATTCGCGACTGTCGCTGTCAGAGCGGCTGATGCTGCTGCCGATCCGGCTGCGGCTGGACCTGGTTTCGGGCCGCCATACCGAAGCGGCGGATCGGTTGTGGCACAAAGTGAAGCTGGCCGAGACGCTGGAGGCGCCGCGGGCCGCGTTGGTTCATGCGATGCTGGCGATCGCCTGCCGTGGTGTGGGGCGTACGACCGAAGCCGATTATCTCGATCGGCGGGCCGATCTGTATCACGATCGGACCGAAGTGGCGGCGCAGTTGTCGGGCACGCTCGATGCGCCGACGTCGGCGGCCGGGTGAGCCGGGCCGCCAGGAAGGAGCGGGTTGCGAGGTGCGGCCGTAAGACTCGCGCAGCATCAACTTGCGCGAATCGCCGCGTTTGTGCGGAGCGGCGGGCCAATCGGGCTACCAGCCCGTGCCACGCCGAGGCGTAACACGGCCAAGCCCTCGCCGGACACGTTTTCTTGAATCGTCAGACCCGCGTAGCGCGAGGGCTTGACCGTGCCACCTCGTTGGCGCTGTTCAAACGCGGGCGGATTCTGCGTACATTCCACGGCGGTTACCACGACTTCCGCGCAGAAAGGGTGGCCCATGACCGTCCTTCCGGCTCTGCTGTGCCTCTCTTCGGTCTTCACGGCCGATTCCGACAATGCATCGCAGTCACGCGCCGCCGCCTGGCTGGTGCAACTCGGCCGCCACCACGGCCACCTCGTCGGGCGCGACGATCCGCAGCGCGTCACGCTGCACGTGCTGGGGTTGATGAAAGCCGCGTCGGACATCGACCCGTCGGCCGCCGAAGCATGGCTGTGGCAGTACGACCTGTACAGCCGCATGGGGCGAATCGACGAAGCCCGCGAGGCGCTGTCGAACTACGTGCGGCTCGATCCGCGCGACGAGTCGGCGGCGCTTCAGCATCTGGCTCTGGTGCTGATGTCGCTGCAAACCGCCGAGGCGCGCGGCGCGTACCTGACCGATCGGCTGAAGCAGACGAACCTGCCGCGCTCGCTTCAGAGCGACATTCATCGCCGCCTGGCGCACTATTTCCGCGAGCGCGGCGACAACGCCGAAGCGTCGCGACAGATCGAGCGGGCGCTGCGGCTGATGCCGATGAACCAGGCGGCGCGCGAGCTGGCGTATGAGATGTTCTCCGAGACCGAGCCGCTGCTTCAACGAGTCGAGCTGGCGCTGCAACTCGTTCGTATCAATCCCATGCAGGTCAATGTTCTGTGGGAGCTGGGCCAGCTTCTCGACGCGGCCGGCCTGCACAACGAGGCCCAGGAGTGGTATCAGCGCGCGTTGGACGTGCATCGCCGCGCGACGGATGACGCCATTCCGGCCGAGTCATGGTTCGATCTGGCGGTGTCGTACGCGGCGTCGGGGCGCGACACCGATGCGCTGTCGGCGCTTCAGCAGGCGTTGAAGGATCGTCCGGACGACGTACCCAGCAAACTGCTGAAGGTCCACGTGGCGCAGCGGGCCGGCCGGGACAATCCCGATCTATTGCGGACAGCCGAGGCCGAGCTTCATGCCCTGTCGGACATGTACGACGCGCAATACGAGAAAGTGCAGACCGAGCGGGACTACCACCGTGCGGCCGACATGGCGTGGTTCTACGCCGCGACGCAGCCCGATCCGCGGCGGGCGCTGGAGACGGCGGAGCTGGCCATGTCGGCCCCGTTTCCGGATTCGCTGACGCGCCGGTCGTACGGGTTCGCGTTGTTGTTGAACAAACGGGTCGAGGAGGCCGCCGAGCAACTGAAGCAACTGGCCGACTCGGACCAGATGGCGGCGCTGGGGATGGCGCGGGCCCTGCTGGCGCTGAGTCGTCGCGAGGAAGCCATCGCGGCGCTGAAACAGGGGGTCGCACAGCGTCACGGCGGCATGGCGTATGACCGGCTGTGCGAGGAGCTGCGCAATCTGGGCGAGACGCCGCCGCCGGCGCCGTCGTATCCGAGCGTCGTCGAGGCGCTGGAGCGGTTCGACCGGCGCATATTCGATTTTCACAAGCGCCCTTCGGACACGCTGAAGCTGACGCTGCAATTCGTGGACGATCCGCTGCCGCCGGTGGGTCCGATCCGCGTGCGCGTGCGGCTCGAGAATATCAATCCACCCGACTCGTTCGCGGTGACGATGGGTGACGGGCTGATGGTCCAGCCGGTGGTCGTGCTGACGGCGCGCATCAGCGGCCGCGAAAAACGCGAGTTTCTTCACTTTAGCGAGGTGCTGCTCAATCGCCGGCCGGTGCTGGTTCCCGGCGACGCCGTCGAGCAGGTCGTGGCGGTCGATGTGGGGCGCTTTCGCTACGAGTTGATTCGCACCTGCACGTCGACCGAGGAGATCGAGCTGAACAGCTTGTTCGATCCGATCCGCACGGCGCAAGGCTACACGTCCGGACTGGGCAGCGTGTCGTCGTTGCCCATTCGCGCGACGCGCACGGGCTTGTCGGTCGAGCCGGCGGCGCTGACGGCGCTGGTGCAACAGGCGAAGTCGGCCTCGGCGCTGGAGCGGATGGATGCGGCGGCGCGTTTGGGCGGTCTGATGGCCGCCCGCGATCTCTACCCCGGCACGCTTCCGGGCGCTGACGCGATGAATTCGGCGGGCATCGACGAGGCGCTGTTCAGGCTGACAGACGACCCCGAATGGTCCGTGCGGATGGCGGCGGTGGATGCCGTGAGCTGGGGTCGGCCGCTGGTTAACACGGTCGCGCCTCGGCTGGCGGCGCGCGTCAACGATCCGCATGCTGCGGTGCGGCTGATGGCGGTGCGACTGTTCGCCGGTCTTCAACGCAAACAGTTTCAGGATGCGCTGGACGCGCTGACGCGGTCCGATCCGTCGCCGGCGGTGCGGCTGGTGGCCGAAAGCTACGTGACGCGCGTGCAGACGTCTCAGCCGCGACAGGTCGCGACACCGTAGAAAAAGGGAATGGTTCACGCTGTAATCGCCGAACGGTGCGCTTCTCGGGCCCTTGATTCTTCCCTGTCGTGCGGCGTCGCGCTTTCCATTTTTTCAAGAACGCCGCGCGCAATAATTGCGCACGGGAAATCCCACTTTTCGGGAAAAATAGCTAGTATTGTTCCGCGCGCACTGCTATCATACCGATTGAGTAAAGGAGACGCGGGTGGGAGTCGAACCCACGAAGCCCTTAAAGAGGGCACGGTAGTGCAGATACCGCTGGTTTGGCCTCTTCCATACCGCGTCCCGTTTGCCGAATGCCCCAGCCCGGAGTCGAACCGGGAACCGTTCCTTTAGCAGAGGAGTGCTCGATCCATCGAGCTGCTGGGGCACCTTCAAACGCGGGCGGTAGCCGCTTCGACGGCTGCCGCCCATTTCTTTGTGTGTCGTAGTGAAACGTCACGGCTCGCTGTTATTTTCCATCAGATCTTCTCCGGAATTCGGTAGGTCGCCGTCCCGCTCCAACCTTGAAAACCTCGACGTATTGCCCTTGAGCGGCGAATTCCTTCAATGCGGACAGAACTGCCGATTTTTTCACGTCATGCGTCGGCAATAGCCGCTCGATTTGCTCCCGGACAAGTCTTGCAGTAAGCACCGTCCCGGGCTTGAAAGCAGTAAGTGCCTGTGCGACAACTGCGGGGATTTCGGCAAAAGTGGTGCTATCCGGAATCAGACTCGGGCCAACTGCGTGTGTGCCATCCGTGCTGGAGTCGATTTCCCGCATCCACTCAATAGCGCGCAGTCGCGATGCGTACTCTTGCTTTGCGCGGCGAACGGCCGCCTCATACTCGGCCGCCGCCTTCTGTTTCAGTTCTTCGAATCGTGTCGCGTTCATACGCGTACAATATAGCGTTCCGGAAACGCGTTACAACGGGAATCAATTAAAATCTCGATTCATTTGTTTGTGAGTGCTTGACCGCTCAAGTATAATTAAAAAGTCTTGACAAACTTTACAAGCTCGATTTTATTCCTGCACAAATGGTGCCGTTTTGGACGCCATGCTGCTGGTTCCATTGCGCAATTGGTTTTTCATCGCAGGCTGTGCCCGCAACCCAAGCGACGAAGCGACAGAGAGACGAAGGGCGGAAAGACATTGCGGGAGATTCGCTCGTAAGTTGATGTCCTCTTTGGAGTTGGGCGGCGTGGTTTTCGAGAATCGCCGCGGGAAGTGAAGAAACTCGGCATTGGTATTTACAGAGAGCGGCTTGCGTTGCTCTCGATGTAGTCGGCCGCGCAAATGACTTGATTTGGTGCAGTACATTACAACGATGAGCGGCGAGGTTCGAATTCAGGGCCGTGGTTCACGCTTCCATCTGGCGTTTGCCGCATGCCTAGCGATTTCTGATCGCCGCGTTGCTGAGAGCTTGCGCGCTCGTGCCTTACCGCCTTTTTGCCCACCAAGGCGTCCCAGCAACACGGCCGCCGGATTCTTTTCCTGCAATTCTGTGGGCGATTCTTGGGTGTCGGTGCTTTCGTCTGTCGTAGGATCAACTTGCGATTCCGCGTCCATTGCTGGCGTTGAATCATCAAAGTTGTTGTTACTTTCACGCGGGGCCATGCCATATTGTTGTCGCAAAGAAACTGCGCGGCAAGTGCGCCGAGGGTGCAACCTGTTGGTGCAACGAGCTCCCGATATATGGCTCGAAAGGCACTCAACCAGCCGGCGATCGAAGGTATGACGCTGCGACTGGGTGTGTGTTGGATGGGTGTTGCGTGACGATGCGAATACCATCGGCGCTGAGTTCGACGCAAATCGCGCCGCAGTCGGCGGTGTTGTAATAGGCCCGCTCGCCGACGGCGGCCCACAAGGCTGCGTCCGTGTCGCGGTCGCGCTGGCCGCTGGAGCGAATGAGAACCGAGGGATCGACGGTTCGGATGAATTCGTGCGTCGTCCGCGGGCGCGGGCTGCCGTGATGGGGCATCAGCAAGACGTCGGCGGTGAGGTTCGCACGGCGCAGCAGCGCCGCCTGCGCGGCGTCTTCGATGTCGCCCGTCAGCAGGATCGAGCGGCCGTGCCAGGTCAGGCGCAGGACGGTGGACGTGTCGTTGTCGGTCAGGCGCGCGTCGGACTCGTCGGCGAGGGGCCAGAGCATTTCGAAACTCGGCGCGTCGCCGCCGGCGTCGCGGGCGTCGAGTCCCGCGTCCGGCGCGTGATGCACGGCCATATCCAAGCCGCGCTCGCGCAGCCGGTTCAGCAGCGCCGCCGGCGCCCTGGAGCGCGATTGCGGCCGGTCGAACAGGTCGTTGATGAGCACGCGCCGAACCGGCACGCGATTGAGCACGCCCTCCAGCGCGCCGTAGTGATCGAAGTCGGCATGGGAGAGCACGACCGTGTCGATGGCTCGAATGCCGCGGTGATCGAGGAACGGCAGGATAACGTGCTCGGCCGCGTCGATCGTGGCGCGCGTGCCCAGGTCGTACGCCAGCACGCGGCCATCCGGCATTTCGAGGATGGTGGCCGAGCCGTCGCCGACGGCCAGCACCCAGACGCGCAGGGCGCCTGGATCGCGCGGCGCGACAATCGCCGGTCGAAGCCAGAGCGCCGCCAGAATGGCAAGTGAAGCGATAGCTCCAAAGCGCATGCCGCGGCGCGGGCCGCGTATCGCAACGTACAGCGCGACGTAATAAAGCGGCAGCCACGACCAGGCGGGGCGCGGCGATGGCAGCGTGCAGCCCGGCAGTTGGGAGAGCGTCGTGCCGAGGCGCGCCAGGGCCGAGGTGGCCAGATCGAGCGGCGCTTCGAGGTACGCACCGAGCGTCGGCAGCAGTGCGGTGATCAGCAGCTTGGCGACGCCCAGCAGCATCACGACGAACACGACCGGCGCCATGATGAGCGAGTTCAACCAGCCCCAGGGACTCATTCGTCCGAAGTGCGACGCGGCGATCGGCAATCCGATGAGCCACGCGACGAGCGCGACGATCACGGCCAGCAGCAATCGATCGCGCGCGGCGCGGCGCAGGCCGTGGTCGTGAGCGTCGGCGAGGGGAATCGGCACGTCGCCGACCATCACGACCGATTGCTGCGTGAACCGCTCCATCAGCGGGCGCACGAACAGCAGCAGGCCGGCGACGATGGCGAAGCTGAACTGAAACCCCGGATCGAAGGTGTCTCCCGGCCGCAGCATCAGCAGGATGATTGCCGCCGCCGCCAGCCAGTTGCCCGACTGCCGCGAGCGGCGCAGCCAACGTGCGGCGAAGAACAAGCCGGCCGTGATTGCGGCGCGGAGAATGGGCGGATTCGGCTCGGCAACGACGGCGTACGCGACGATGGTCGCGGCGCAAAGAATCGCCGAAGTGCGATACGAAGCGCCGATGATCAGCATGAAGCCAGATGCGATGGCCGCCAGCCAGGCGACGTGCATGCCGCTGGCCGCGAGAAAATGGACCACGCCGGCTCGGACGAAGGCGTCATCCAGGGCGCGTTCGACGCGGCCGCGCTGGCCGAGCACCATCGCGTCGAGCAGCGTATGGGCGTCGTCGTCGACGGCGGCATCGTCGTTGATCAGCAGGCGGCGCAGATGCTGTCGCAGAGCGTGCAACGGAGGGTCGCTCGCCGCGGCGCCGGAAGCGGTGTCGCGCACAACGGTGACGTTGCGTTCGTTGTCGCACCACATGCCGACGTGGATGCCGCGCCGCCGCCGATAGGCCGCCCAGTCGCGCTGGCCGGGATTGTCGGGTCGGCGGTATCGAAACGCCGCGCCGAACAGCTCGACGCGCTGGCCGGCCGCGACGTGCAACGCCGCCGAGCCGACGGAGACCTGGATCAGTCCGCCGGCCGGCCTCATGCCGCGCGTGGTGTCGATGGCCCGCACGGCTGCGAGGAAGCGCGTTCGGGGTTCGCGTGGAAAGGGCGCGCCGGCGGCGGTGGCGTCGGAGTCGTCGAACACAGGTGGTGTGAGCACGTCGGCCTCGACGCGAATCAGCCGGCGCACGTCGTCGGGAATGACGACGGCGACATGATCGGCGGGGACGCGGCGGACGGCGGAGGCGTGGCGCATCATGCCCACGCCGGCGGCGGATAGGGCGATGCCGGTCAGGGTGATCCAACTCGCCGCGCGCGGATTGCGTAGACGGACGCCCCGACCTGCAAGCCAGGCGATGAGCAGGCCCATCGCGGCGAGCGCAACGGCGGCGGCGGTCGGCGGCAACAGGGCGTTGTCGACGATGATGCCGGCGATCAGGCCGATGGCGGGCGGCAGAAGCGGCGCGGCAAGCGGATGCGATGGGGCGCGTGGCGGCCTTGCGCCCGCCGCGGGCCGAGCGGGCGGCGCGAGTTCGTTGGCGTCGGAATCCGGTATGCGTTCGCGGAACACGCGGCGAAAGGATTGCCCCAACGCAAGCGAATTGCAATACTCCGGTGGGAGGTGTGCGCATGGGAATGATGAGTGTGTTGATTGCGATGGCGGCCGGGCTTCAATCGCAACCGGCCACGTCGCAGCCGGCGGACGTTGGGGCGCCGAGCATTGCGTGGCGGCCGAGCGTTGAGGCGGCAGTGTCCGAGGCCCGCACGAGCGGGCGATTTGCGGCGGTGTATTTCCATAACGACTGGTGCATCTATTCGATCCGGTTGAATCGCGAGACGCTGGTCGACCCCGGCGTGGTCGTGATGTTCGAGCGATTCGTGCCGTGCCGCGTGAACTACGACCGAGAGCGGGCGCTGGTGCGGCGGTATCGCGTGGCAGGGCATCCGACGATTGTGTTTCTCGACGGCGAGGGGCGGGCGGTGGACCGGTTTTCGGGCTACATGCCGCCGCGCGAGTTCATGCGCGAGATGAACGCGCACCTGGAATATTTGTACGACCGGCCGGGACTGGAAGAGCGGTTGAAGCAGGATGCCGACGACGCAGAGGCGCTGAATCGGCTGGCGGTGATCCATGCCGAGCGGAGGGAGTTCGACACGGCGCGCGAGTTGATCGCGCGGGCCGAGGCAGTCGATCCACGGGATGCCGGGCACGTGCGTCTGCGGGCGTATCTGAGTTTCGCGCGCGACGCGGAGTCGCGCGACGACAAGGCCGAGGGGCTGTTGTGGTACGGCAAGGCGCTGCCGGCGCAGACCGATCCGGCGGAGGCCGCGGAGATACACCTGGCGATGGGTCACATGCTGGCGCGGCGCGGCGATCATGCCGAGGCGCGCGAGCATTTGCAGGCGGTGGTGGAAAATCCGGCGGCATCGGCGGAACTGCGCAAGCGCGCGGGGGAGTATCTGGATCGCATCGAGCAGCGCGAACGGAAGATGATGGAACGATTGTTGTTTGACTCGTCGGACGAATCGAAGGGCGGCGGGGCGGCTTCGGAGGATGGGAAAGAGAATTGAGTGCGCAGGCAGTTTACGGCGAAATTCCGGTCGGGGCGCTTGTTTCGGATCCTATCATCGTAACCCCACCGCTGAAGCGATGGGCCACTCGGAGGAATCTTCTGGAAATCGTCGGGGTGCTTGGCGTATCATGCGCGACAGGGGATGCCGACCCGGCGTCCGGTACGCCGGGGTCGGTAAAACGGGCCAGATCTTACGGGCGCGGTCCTGAAACGATTTCCCATCGCCTGTGCCGGCAGTTTCCATGGTTCTTTCACCACGATTGCGGCCGGTTCCGGCGGGTGTCGGTCTCGCCATGATGACGGCTGTCTTGCCGTTCATCGCCGCACGTTCTTCCGCCGCGGCCGATCCGCCCGAGCCGGTCAGCGTACTGGTGTTTTCGGACGATGCCGTTCATGGCTGGGCGGTGGCCGCAGCAGCCGGCATGGGCTGGAACGTCACTTCCGCGAATCAAACCACGTTCAACACGCTTCTGGCACAGGGCGGTTGGAGCGCGATCGCCGTCGATGCGCCGTCGCGCATTCCGCGCACGGGCGGCGTCGTCGATTGGTCGCCGTTGACCAACGCCATCTTGTGCGACGGGGCGTGCGTCGTGTTTTCCACGCCCGACCTGCGGGCCGTCGGGCCGGCCGGCTCGATGCTGCTGTACGCCTTCGGCGTATCGGCAGGCTCGAACCTGACCGACGTGCGGAGCATTCGCGCATGGGACGCGGATCATGCCGTTTTTCACACGCCCAATGCAATCTCGCTGCCGATCAGCGCGGTCGCGAATCTCTGGCCGCTGGCCGGCACGCGGATTCAGCCCAACGCCGGCGCGACGGCCGTGGCGGGATTCACGGCGTCGCCGGCCTTTGGCGAGGCGGCCATCGTGATCGGCGCAAGCGGGCGGACGATCATCAACGCGCAACTGCTGGATGACATCACGGATGCCGCCACAGCGGTTGGGCTTTGGCAGAACCAGCTCAGTTACGTGCTGAACGCGCCGGCGGCGACGAGCGATTGCGGGCCGCGCGTTCCGCTGACGGTCTGGCTGAATTCGCAGAATCAGCCGGTGGTTCCGCTTCCCGTCGTGCTGGGCGTGACGTGCGGAGATTATGACGCCGACGGTTGGGTTGATCTGTTCACCTGTTACGCGCCGACGCTGTGGAGGAACGACAGCGGCGCGGGACTTGTATTCGTGCCGGGCATGGACCAGGTGCTTAACCCCCTGCGGCGCCGCTACGGTGCGTCGTTCGGCGATTACGACAACGACGGCTTTCCCGATCTGGCGACCGAACCGCGACGCGTCGGCGCCAGTACGCAGCCGCCCGATGAATGCCTGCGGTTGCTTCGCAACGACGGCGGCGTGTTCGTCGACGTGACGCTTGGCACCACGCTGAGTCCGCCGATCTGCTTCCTGAATGCCGAAACGAACTGCTGGGGCGATGTCGACGGCGATGGCCAGCTTGATCTGTTCGTGCCGGTCTATCCGCCGACGGATGGCGGCAGCGTCGGGAACGTGTTCCTGCATAATCTCGGGCCGGATCATCCCAGCGGCCGGCGATTCGTTGAGTTGAGCGGGCCTGCGGGTCTGGACAATCCGCCCGACACGCGCAAGCCGGAAGGCGCGCAGTTCTGCGACTACGACTTCGACGGCGACATCGATCTCTACAGCAACAACGCGCTGTATCTGAACCTGTCGCAGCCGGGCGTGCCGCTGTTTGCGGCGATGACAACGGCCGCCAGCGGGATCGGATTTCGCAACGTAGTCGATGAGGGGGCGGCGTTTTGCGATTACGACCTGGATGGCGATTTCGATCTGATCGTCGCGTATGAGAAGTCGCCGGGCGTCGTGATCTGGGAGAATCGCGGCGACGGGATGTTCGTTTTCGAACAGAGCCGCATCGAGAGTCCGCTGTCGGGTCTGACGCTGGGGCTGTCGTGCGACGACTGGGACAACGACGGCGACATTGATCTGATCACGCGCGATACGCCGCGGCGCAATCTGCTGATCGAGACGGGCGTGCCGACGCTGGCGGTGCAGCCCTGGGAGCTGGTGTCCGGCCGCGTGCAGTTTCCCATGTTTGCGTGGGCCGACTTCGACCGCGACGGCGATCGCGACGCGGCGGTGGGCAACTCCACGACGAGCAGCTTTGTGTATCTCAATACGACCTATGACGCGACAACGCCGGCGGCCGTGAAGCGGCACGTGCGCATCAGGCCGCTGCGCGATTCGCCGGATGTTCCGGCGGGACTGGAAACCGAGTATGGCGCGATGGCGCGCCTCGCGCTTCGCAACGCGGCCGATGGTCACGAGCGGCTGGCGTTCGTTGCCAGCAGTCACGGTTACCTCAATCAGAGCGAGTATGCGGTGAGCCTGTCGCTGCCGCCCGATCCGTTGCCGAATGATCCGGCGCGCGATGTGCGGTTTGACGTGACCGTGACGTTTCCGCAGACCGAATCGCAGGGCCTCTGCCGCGTGGATCGGCATGTCAATCCGCGGTTGGGAGAACTTGATCTGGCGGATCTGGCCGATCGAGAGATCACGGTTTTTCGAAGCGGGACTGTGATCGTCAACGGCGTCTCCTATGCGCCGGACGCCGGAGAGCCGACGATCTTGACGACCGCGGCGGGCGGGTTGCAGCGGCCGAGCGCCGCGTCGCCGGTTGCGGATGTCGTCGCGTCGCCCGCCGGCGATCACTTCGTCGGGATGGAGCTGCACAATGCGGCGGGCGGCCTGCCGATTCGGATTCGTGAGTTGATCATCGATGGCGTGCTGGCGACGGCGGCCTCGCCTGACGGGGTCGCGCCGCCCGCCAATGTCGTCGCGTGGGACGTGAGTGATCGGCAAAGTCCGGCGCTGATGGCGGGCCAGACGATGGCATTGCCGTCGCGTCCACGCAACCGGCGCACGTTCGTTCCATGCGACTGGCTGGTCCTGCCGGGACGAACGGTGCGGATTGTCGCGCGGGTTACGGCGTATCGCGGAACGACGATCGTGGGGCCGCTGTTGGAGGGTGCCGTGGTGATCGGGGGCGGCGTTTCCGGGACGATGTCGGCAGCCTGGGAAGCGGGCGCGATTGCCGCGGCGCCGGTGGATGCGACGCAGCTTTACCTGACGGTTCGCTACGCCACGGTGGATCACGATTGCGACGCCAACGGCGTACCGGATGAGGTCGAGCTTGCCGCCGAGCCGTCGCTGGACTGCAACGGCAATCTGCGTCCCGACGCGTGCGAGGGGCCGGCGTGCGATGGAATCGTCGCGGGCGATCTGAATTGCGACGGACTGATCGACGGCGACGACGTGGCGCCGTTCGTGCGGCGGCTGCTGGCGGGGAGCTACACGTGCGCGGCCGACATGGACCGCAACGGCGTGATGGATGAGGAGGACGTGGCGGTATTTGCGGCGAAGTTGGTGGCGCTGGTTTAGCGCTTTTGATCGAAACACAGCGACGCGATTCATGCGCGCTGGGACGTTGCGGATAAGCGGGTGCGCCCCAACCACAACTCTTACGGCGCCATTGGGCGCGCCGGAAATTGCCACGGCTCAGATTGAAGGCATGGGCTTGGGGCCACTGACAAGCATCAACTCCCGTGATGCAACGGCTCGCGCCAAGGGCCGGGAGCGATCCAAGTCTTGAACAAGTGGGCTCCTGACGCAGCAGCGCGGAGGATTGGAGCGGCGAAGCGGGCGATGGCATCCACGACCTCGTCAAAGTCCGTCGGGCGCTGATCCTCGTCGATTCGCCTTACGAAGGCTGCCCATTGAACACGCTTGGAAGAATTGGATGAAAACTCACGGGATAGACCGGGAGGAAGCGCCTGCGGTACTGCCGTCCGCCTCCGTCGAAACGTTGCCCGCACGGCGGCCGCAAGGACTTTGCCATCGAAGCTCATCTTTCGACACATTGCATAAATATCGAAATAGTCCTTCATTCGGCTGTTTGCCATGCCCAGCACGGCCATGGCCTCGAGCTTTTCGGCGATGACCGTTTCCGGCGGATAGGCCGCGATCACGGGTGGTGGCAGGTCCAGCAGTGGGCCGAAGGTCGCCACGGTCGCCATGGGTGTGATGACATCACCGAAGCTCACGTCGACTTGAAGCGGAATCCTGGCCGAACCGAGGTGTCCGAGCAGCCTGACTCGAAGCCCTTGGTAGATGTGGTCCTCGCGAATGGCGTCAACCCGCGCGGTCGCGGGATCGAATTGCATGCCATCCGGCTCGACGGAGGCGTCGCAAACCTCCCGGAAGATTCGTTTCAGCTCATCCGCGCCGGGTTCGCCTTTGCCGAGGAGGTCCACGTCAAGCGTCGGCCGATGCGGCTTGTCCATCCAGATTGTGAACAGCATCGCCCCCTTGAGTGTGAATCGCGCCGCGTACGGAGTCTGTGTGAGACGAAACAGCAATCGTTCGATGGCATATCGCGTCAGCAGCACATTGAAATCCTCGCCGTTCCGCCGGCAACGATTCATCAAACGCTGCTTTACCGATTGGGCGAGCGGGTCGTTCCCACCTCGACTCACGCGAGCGCCTCCAGGTAGGGCCGCATGATCCGGTCCACGCGACAAGTTTTCGCGTACATCCAGATCTCGTCAATGGGCGCACGTTTTTTCCGCAGGCAGTCCCGCAGCGCTTCCAGCGTCACATCCAGCCCGATCTTGTTGCGGTACTTCAAGCAGTCGGCGATCGTTTTCGCGACGCCGTAAATTGCGATGTCGGTGCGGTCGATGCGGTGGCGCTCGATGCCGGAATGGAACGCCATTCCGGAAGCGCGGCAGAAACGCATGCGGGGATAGTCGACCTTCGGCAGCGCCGCCCGCTTGGCGATCATCATCCACACCTCATGGGGAAGCTGAGTTCCGATCTCGTGATAACGCAGCGCGGAGAGCAGGCAGATCACGCCGTGCGGGACCCGATGGGCGGCTTGCACCAGCGTTATGTTTGCCGAGTAATCGGCGTCGGCGAGCAGGTACAGCCCGCGCCCGGATCGCTGGAGGATACCGGCCGCGCAGAGTCGGCGCAGATACTCGGGGTGGATGCCGTGCTCGATCAGGTCGCGCACGCGCAGGATGCCCTTGCGCCGGGCAAGGCGCACGACTTTGTCGGACGTGGTGCTTGGGTCGGCCATGTGTAGAAGTATTGTCTCATTTGTATAAAAGTCAATGGTTTTACACAGTGCGATGGTACAAGCAGCGCTCCGCGACGCGTGCGGATCGTTCATGCCGCGTCCGGTCGCGCGGGAAACAACTGCCGTAATACGCGGCAAGCGCACGCTTGCTGGTACTCTCGTCGGATGACCCGCCTGAACGCCGCGATGTGCGCCGACTGCGTAGGCCACGCGCATTGGGTTGCGGACATTGCAATGCGGGATCGCCAGGCCGCTGGACACGGTGAAGATTGTCAGCCGCGTCCGCCGCTTGCGCGGCGGGTTCCGACGAGCGGCGCCGCCCCTGCTTGACGGTGTGCGCTGCGATCATCTATATCAGCGCCATGCCCAACGATCCGCTGCTCGCCGATCTGACCGAACCGCAACGCCTGGCCGTGTTGCATCGCGACGGACCGCTGCTCGTGCTGGCCGGGGCGGGCAGCGGCAAGACGCGCGTCATCACGCGCCGCGCGGCGAAGCTGGCCGAGGCGGTCGGGGCGCATCACGTGCTGGCGATCACGTTCACCAACAAGGCGGCCGACGAGATGCGGCAGCGCATCGCCGATCTGGGCGTGGGCCGCGGCATGTGGGTGCTGACGTTTCACGCGCTGTGCGCCCGGCTGCTGCGGATGTACGCCGATCGCGTCGGCTTGCAGCCGAATTACACGATCTTCGACCAGGCCGACCGCCACGGCGTCATTCGCGAGGCGATCGAGGATTGCGGCCTGTCGAGCGACAACTGGCGGCCGCGAACGGTGGAAGAGATCATCAGCCGCGCGAAGAACGAGATGCAGTCGCCGGAGGAGTTCGCGGCGGCGGCGCGCGATTTCACGGAGCGGACGGTCGCGCGCGTATTCAAGCGATACGAGGCGCTGCTGGCCGAGCGCAACGCGGTCGATTTCGACGATCTGCTCGTGCGCACGGCCGGTCTGCTGCGCGGCAGCGCCGATGTGCGCGAAGAGCTGGAGGCGCGCTTCCGGTACGTGCTGATCGACGAATACCAGGACACGAATCACGCCCAGTATCTGATCGCGCGCGGGCTGACGTCGATTCATCGAAACATCTGCGCCACCGGCGATCCGGATCAGTCGATTTACGGCTGGCGCGGGGCCGACATCCGCAACATCCTGGAATTCGAGCGCGACTATCCCGACGCCAACGTCGTGCGGCTGGAGCAGAATTTCCGCAGCACGCAGAGCATTCTGTCGGCGGCCGGGGCGCTGATCGCGAAGAACCGCCGGCGCAAGAAGAAGTCCATCTGGACCGAGAACGAGACGGGCGAGCGGGTGCGGTTCTGGAACTGCGCCGACGAGCACGACGAGGCCGAGCGGATCGCACGCGACATCTTGGCCTGCCGCGACGGCGGCGGCTCGCCCGGCGAATGCGCGGTGTTCTATCGCGTCTCGTCGCTGACGCGCGTGCTCGAGGACGCGCTGCGCCGCGCGGGACTGCCGTATCAGATCGCCCGCGGCGTCGAGTTCTACAACCGCAAGGAGATCAAGGACCTGCTGTCGTACCTGCGTGTGATGGTCAACCCGGCCGACGAGCCGGCCTGCATCCGCGCCGTCAACACGCCGGCGCGCGGCATCGGCAAGACGACGGTGCAGCGGCTGGTCGATTTTGCGCGCGAGAAGGGCATCACGCTGCGGGCGGCCATGGCTCAGGCAGGGCAGATTGCGGCGCTGAAGTCGGCGGCCAAGAAAGTCAAGGCGTTCGCCGACCTGCTGGATGAGTTGTGCCGCCTGCCGCCGACGCCGGTGCGCGACGTGATCGAGGCGGTCTTGAAGCGCTCGGGGCTGGAGCGGGCGCTGAAGGCCGATCCCGATCCCGAGAAGTCCGCCCTGGGCAACGTCGAGGAACTGGTTTCGGCCGCCGCGGAGTACGATCAGGCAAACGCCGCCGGTTCGCTGCCGGAGTGGCTGGCGCAGGTGTCGCTGGTCAACGATCAGGATGCGATCGACCTGGCCGGGGGGGCGGTGACGATGATGACGTTGCACGCGGCCAAGGGGCTGGAGTTTCCGCAGGTGTATATCGCGGGTCTGGAGGAGCGTCTGCTGCCGCACGAGCGGGCGATGAACGACCGCAAGGACGGCATGGAAGAGGAGCGGCGGCTGTTTTTCGTGGGCATGACGCGCGCGATGAAACGGCTGACGCTCAGCCGCGCCGGTTATCGCCGGTTGCGGGGTTACAGCGAACGGACGGTGATTTCGGCGTTCATGCACGAAGTGCCGCGCGACGAGCTGGAGTGGCACGATTTTACCGGGGGCGCGGATCGAGACCGCCGCGGCGACGCATTTGATGACGATTATTCGCAAGATTATGACAGGCAGGAGTGGACGCGCGGCCGGCTGGTGCGGCACAAGCGCTACGGCATCGGGCGCGTGGTGTCGTTCGAGATGGCCCGCGGCGCGCCGTGGGTGCGCGTGAAGTTCACCGCCTACGGCGAGAAGTCGTTCTCGCTTCAGTACGCGGAACTGGAGGTGATCGAGCAATGACGCCGCACCTGAGCCTGGAATATCGCTCGGCGCTGGCCGACGCCGTCGGCGACGAGCACGGCCTGAACCCGGCCGATTTGGACCTCATCGCGCCGCGGGTCGCCGAGATCGTCGCGCAAATCGAGCGCGAGCGGGCGGCCGGCAAGCGCCGCTACCGCGACCTGCCGTTCGACGAGGCGATGTTGCGCGACGTGGTCGCGGCGGTGACGCGACGGCGCGGCGGCTGCGCCAATCTGGTGGTGCTGGGCATCGGCGGCTCGGCATTGGGCAACATCGCGCTGCAAACGGCTCTGAATCCGGCGACGTATAACCTGCTGCCGGCCGATCGTCGCGGCGGGCCGCGTCTGTTCGTGATGGACAATGTCGATCCGGTTCAGTTCGCGGCGGCGCTCGATTTCATCGAGCCGGAGCTGGACCGCACCTGTTTCAACGTCATCAGCAAGTCGGGCGAGACGGCGGAGACGGCGGCCCAGTTCCTGATCGCGCGCGACTTGCTGCAGCATCGGCTGGGCCGGGATCGCGCGCGCGAGGCAATTCTGGTCACGACCGATCCGAAATCGGGCACGATGCGCGAGATCGTCAACGCCGAGGGGTATGAGTCGCTGCCGGTGCCCGACGGCGTCGGCGGGCGGTTCTCGGTGCTGTCGGCGGTGGGGCTGTTCAGCGCCGGTATGTGCGGCATCGACCTCGCCGCCGTGCTGGGCGGTGCGCGGGCGATGAGCGAATCGATCGCCCGGCCGGCGTTGCGCGACAATCCGGCCGCGCTGATCGCGGCGATTCATTACATGTTTTATCAGCGCGGCAAGCGGTTGCACGTGATGATGCCCTATGCGGCGGCGCTGAAGGACCTGGCCGACTGGTACCGCCAGCTTTGGGCCGAGAGCCTGGGCAAGCGCCGCGGGCTGGACGGGCGCGAGGTGTTCGTCGGCCCGACGCCGATCAAGGCGCTGGGCGCGACCGATCAACATTCGCAGGTGCAGCTCTATCGCGAGGGGCCTAACGACAAGGTGTTCACGTTTCTCGTCGTCGATCGCTTCGAACGCGACGTGCTGATTCCGCCCGCGGCGGCCGCGGACGTGCCCGAAGTGATGCGGTACTTGTGCGGCGCGTCGCTGGGGCGGCTGCTGAACGCCGAGCAGGCGGCCACCGAATACGCGCTGACGGCGTCACAGCGGCCGTGCCTTTCGATTCGGTTCGAAGCGGTGACGCCGGAGGCGGTCGGCGCGTTCTTCCTGCTGTACGAGGCGGCAACGTCCATCGCCGGACTGCTCTTCGGAATTAACGCCTACGATCAACCCGCGGTGCAGGCCGGCAAGGACGGCACGTTCGCGTTGATGGGCCGGACCGGATACGAGGGGCTGGCGGCGCAAATCCACGCGAAGAAAGTTCCGACATGACCGTGGGGTGTGATCGTGAGCCATCCTCGCGAGGTGTGCGCGGCGGGTTCCCAACGGCGCCGTCCATTTTGATCGGCGCCGCTTCCTGGTATGCTTCACCGTTCGAGGGCCGGACGCATGCTCCATCGACGCAGGCCACGTTGTGCCGCCGGTGCGGCGGTGCTGCTGCTGTCGGCCGGTTGCGGGCTGTGGCCGCTGGAGCCGCCGCAGCGATTCAACGGCTCGAAGTATTTGCTGCCCTGGCCGGAAGGCAAGATCGCCTTTGTGGGTCAGGGTTTCATCGGCGTTTTCGAGCCGCACCTGGCCTACGACTTTGTGCTGCCCGAGGGCACGCTGGTTCTGGCGGCCCGTTGCGGCGTGGTGACGCGCGTCGTCGATTTGCACGAGGCCAACTGTCCGCTCACCCAGGATTGCCCCAACAACCTGATCGCCATCCGCCACGGCCGCGGCGACTTCGCGGACCCGCATTACGAAACGCTCTATCTGCATATTCAAAAGGGCAGCGCCCTCGTAGCCTGCGGCGAGCAGGTCCGGCAGGGACAACCAATCGCCCGCGTGGGCAACGTGGGCATCAGCATGGCGCCGCACATCCACTTCGCACTGCGTCGGGTCGGTGCGTCGAACGAACCGGCGCATTTCGCCGATATCGACACATTCGACGGCGAGCCGCAGTTTCTGCGTTTCTACCGATCGCGCAACGGTTCGGAGCCGTTTCTCAACAACGACGACTATTGCGACCTCACGTTTCTCTGCCCGTAAATCACAAAACGTGTGTGAGAAACGCGCTTCGCGGCAAACGGGCCACGGTGCGCGACGGCGTTTGCCTGAAAGCAATGCGCCGCTCCCTCACGGTCGCGGTTCGGTTCGACCGGTTCACACACTTAGGCCATGTGCGGAAATAAGGTGAACGAATGGAAGAGGGGTGGTACGGGCGTCCCGCCCGTCCGGAACGGGCAAGATGCCCGTACCACCCAGGACAATGGAACGGGCAAGATGCCCGTACCACCCAGGACAATCGAACGGGCAAGATGCCCGTAACACCCGGGACAATCGTTCAGGTTACTTCTGTGCGACTCCTTACTCACACCCGCGCGGGGATGCCGAGGCCGACGCGTCGGCGTAAGATGTCCGCACGCCGTCGATTATCGTGACCGCGAAACACGGCCGCCGCGCCGTCGACGCCTCACGCCGACCGGCGCACTACGCACTTGGGTGAAAACGCGATGAATCATTACGCCGTCATCATGGCCGGCGGCGCGGGAACGCGCCTCTGGCCGCTCAGCCGCCGCGGCCGACCCAAGCAGGTGCTGCGGCTCGTCGGCAATCAGAGCCTGTTGCGCCTGTCGTTCGAGCGGCTGCGCACGCTGCTGCCGGCGGAGCGCATCGTCGTCATCGGCGCCGCGCAACATCGCGCCGCGTGCCTGGCCGATCTACCCGAGCTGCCGCCCGACAATTACATCGGCGAGCCGATGGCGCGCGATACGGCGGCGGCGGTCGGATTGTCCGCCGCCCTGCTGCATCGCCGCGATCCGCAGGCCGTGCTGGGCGTGTTCACGGCCGATCACGTCATCGAGCCGGTCGAGCGCTTCAGCGCCGCGGTGGAGCGCGGCTATGCGACAGCGCAGGGTGATCCGCATGGGCTGGTGACATTCGGCATCCGCCCGGCCTGGCCGCACACGGGCTACGGGTACGTTCAGCGGGGCGAGGCGATCGGCGAGGGCGTTTTTCGCGTGCGGCGTTTTACCGAGAAGCCCGACCTCGAGACGGCGCGGGCGTTCGTTCAGGGCGGCGAGCACGCCTGGAACAGCGGTATGTTCTGCTGGCAGGCGGCGACGATTCTCGAGGCACTTCGCGCGTTCCTTCCCGCGACGCACAAGGCGGTGCAGGCGATCGCCGGCGATCCGTCGCAGATGAAGGCGCGATACGAGAAGCTGAAGCGGATTTCCATCGACTTCGCCGTGATGGAGCAGGCCACGTCGGCCGAGTCGCCGTTCGCAGTGTACTCCGTGGACATGGATGTGAACTGGACCGACGTGGGAAGCTGGACGGCGCTGCGAACCGTGCAGCGCGCCGACGCGGCCGACAACGTCGTCACGGCGGCGAACGTCGTGATGCTCGACGCGCACAACTGCACGATCGTGGGCGAGGACGATCATCTGATCGCGGCCGTCGGCGTCAATGATCTGGTGATCGTCCGCAGCCCGGACGCGACGCTTATCTGTCATCGCACTGAGGCCGAGCGGATCAAGGAGCTGTTGGCCGTGGTGCAGCAGCGTTCGGGCGAGAGGTATCTGTGAGGCGGTAGCTGTCAGCCGTCAGCGATCAGCGATCGGCCATCAGCCATCCGCTGTCGGATCACTGCGATATGTCGTCATTCCCGTGCAGGCGGGAATCCAGTTCCGCGTGGCATGGGCTTTCAGCCCGTGGGTTTGTCATTCTCGCATAGGCGGGAATCCAGTCTGCCGCTGCGTTTTGCGTCCGAGTCTGAGCGTGGACGGAATGGGCGGCACGGACGAGGTGAACGCGCAAACCTTCGCCCGTTGCTGGGAACAAATCGATAATCGTGACGCCGATCGCGCCTGCCCGTCGCTTCGTCGATTGACGTGGTTTCCCGTTCCTTTGTTTCGACGTTTTTACTTTCGACTTTCACTCACGCGCTGGCGGCCGCCATCGATGCAGCGGTGGGCGTCGGCGCGGACTCGCCCATGATCTGCTCGTGCGTCGGCTGGTCCTCGCCGAATCGCACCAGGCGGGCCGAGTTGAACACGACGACGAAGCTCGACAGCGTATGAAGGATCGCCGCCCACACCGGGGTGATCGCGCCGAACGCGCCGAGCGAAATCACGCAGACGATGAACAGCACGCCGAAGACCAGGTTCTGAATCACCACACGGCGCGTCTGGCGCGACAGGCGGATCAAAAACGGCAGACGCGTCAGCTCGTTGTTGAGCAGCGCGATGCTCGCGGAGTTGATGGCCACGTCCGAGCCGGCCGCGCCCATCGCGACGCCGAGATCACCCGCCGCCAGGGCCGGCGCATCATTCACGCCGTCGCCGACCACCGCGACGCGATAGCCCTCGCGCCGCATGTGCTCCACCAGGTCCAGCTTCTCCTGCGGCAGGCACTCGGCCTTGAACTCGGTGCAGCCCATCTCGGCCGCGACCTTTCGCGCCACCGCCTGCCGGTCGCCCGTCAGCATCATCACGCGCCGCAAGCCCAACGCCTGAAGCTGCTGCACGGCCTCTCGCGCCGCCGGACGGGTGCGGTCTTCCAGCCCGATCCAGCCCAGGCAGCGATCGCCGCGCGCGACGAACAACTGGCTGAGGCCGTGCCCCTGCGCGGCCGAGGCCGTTGCCGTATCGACATTGACGCCGCGCTTTCGCAGGAACGACTCGCGTCCGACGAGAATCTGATCGCCGTTGAGCCGCGCGACGACGCCCTGGCCGGGAACCTCCTCAAAATGCGCCGGCCGGTGCAGCGAGACGTTGGCCTCGCGCGCCACGTTGACCAGCGCCCGCGCGGCCGGATGGTGGCTGAGCTGTTCGGCCGACGCCGACGAGGCGAGCAGATCGGCCGCATCCACTCCCTCGGCCGGCGACAGGCGCGTGACCGCCAGCTCGCCGGTGGTCAGCGTGCCGGTCTTGTCGAAGACGATGGCGTTGAGCCGTCCGGCCGATTCGAGCTGGGCCACGTTTTTGATCAGAATGCCCAACCGGGCGGCGCAGGAAAGCCCGGCCACCATCGCCGTGGGGGTCGCCATGATCAGGGCGCAGGGACAGCTTGCCACCAGAATCGTGATGGCGTTGCTTAACGCCGAGGGCGAACCGCGCTGGAAGAACAGCACGAGTCCAGCCAGCATCAGCACGATCGGCGTGTACCACACGACGTACTTGTCGATCATGCGCATGATCGGAATGCGCGTCCGTTCGGCCTGAAGGATGAGGTCCTGTACGCGACCCAGCGTCGTGTCCTTGCCGGTCTTGGTTACGCGAATGTCCAGAGCGCCGGTCAGATTACTCGTACCCGAAAAGACCGGATCACCCTCGACTTTGTCAACGGGCAGAGATTCGCCCGTAATCAGCGCCTGGTTGATCGTCGATTCGCCGTGAACGATCTCACCGTCGGCGGGGATGTTGTCGCCCGGCCGCACGCGGACGATCTGTCCCGCGCCCAGCGTTGCGGCTTCGACTTCGGTCTCGGTTCCGTCGTCCCTGACCAGCCGCGCGCGGGTCGGCGTCAGACGGATCAGATCTTCGATGCTGGCCCGCGCCCCCAGCGCGGTGCGGGTCTCGATCAGCTCCGACAGCAGCAGAAAGAAGCCGATCACGCCGGCGGCGCGGTAGTCGCCCATGGCGAACGCCGCCACGATGGCCAGCGCGACGAGTTCGTCCATGTGCAGATGACCGCGGATCAGGTTGCGGACGGCGTGGACCAATATGCGGATGCTCAGCAGGATCGCGCCGACGGCGGCGACCAGGTCCATGTGGAACTGGTAGTCATAGACCACCGTTTGGACGCCCGTCGTCGACGTCTCGATGCGGTACTTGTCGGTCGCACTGCTGAACCACTGGATGTAGTAGCTGCTCAGGACCAGCAGACCGCCCATCAACGTCGCCACGAGTCCCAACTGCGCCCGCGAAGCCGCCGTGGCGGTCTGAACATGTTCGTGAAAGTGATCGTGATCGTGATGGGCGTGGTCGTGGTCGACCTCGGCCAGTCCGTGATGCCTGTGTGCCATGTATCCACCTGTCCTGCAAGGACTTTTATCGCGACATCAATATAGGGCCGAGGGGCCGGAGAATCCAATCGGGCGGAGGCGGCTTGGGACAGCGGCCTTGAACGTGCGCTTCCTGGAGCCGGAGTTTTCCGCCGCGTCATTTCACCAGCACCATTGACACCGCCAGCAGGGCGACCATCAGCCCGTTCAACGCCCAGTCCACGCACCGCCAGCGCGTCAGATAAGCGCGCGACGCAGGCAGCAACATCTGGTGCAGGTTCTTTTGCCGCCCTTCGCGAATGTCCCACTGGCAGAACACGCTCTGCGCCAGCGCCGCGGCCGTCAGTAGCAGCCGCACCACCTTGCCACCGGCCAATCCCGCGAACACGAGTCCCATCAGCACCAGGGCCGTCGCCGCGATCGCACCGGCCGGTGGGAGGAACTCGAACGACATGCTGCCGTAGAACCTGAGCAGCCACACCTGGATCATCCATGCCACGGCCACAAACGTTGCAAGCCAGATCAGCAGCCATGCGCTTCGCGAGGCCGCTCTCGGCGTGAACAGCGCAATGGCGCATGTCACGAGAAACGCCGCCGTCACGATGGCCTGGCCCTTCACCGACCGCTCCAGCGCGGCCAGGCTGCGCAGGTACCAGTCGTGGCCGACGTCGCGAATCGCCTCTTCGTCGTATCGAAAGCCGCATTCCGGACAGCGCATCTCCTGCTGTCCGCGCAGGTCATATCCGCATTGCGGGCAATACAGCACGCGGCGCGGTGGCCGGGGCGCTGTCAAAGGCGAGGCCATGTACCGAATTGTACCCCGACGCGGCGAAGGCATGCGCGAACCGGACGTGTCCCCGAACGCGCTCGATTCAAGACCAGACGCCTATCATTTGTTGGGGATGCGCGAGTGCCCGCGCTGGTACGCGGATTGCTACGTAACCCGTCGGCACGCCGTCCCTCGGCGAGCCTCGATTCGAACATCAGGTCTCTCGCCGCCTGAATGTGGACGGGAGGTGCGACATGGCGGCTTCGATCGGCGGACTGGCCGCGGCCCACGTGGTCGAACGGCAACTGCGCAACTGGGAGATCGGACGCAGTCAGCGGCAGGCCGACGAAACGGGCGCCGCGCGCAGCGTCGAGGACTTCATCGCCATCTCGCGCGAGGTCGGCCTCGACGACTCCGCCGTGCCCGCGCTGCTCGCCGAGCGCTTCGGATGGCCCGTCTTCGACCGCGAGCTGCTGCACCACATGGCCGGCGACGACGCCGTGCGGCGGCAGATTTACGCCTCGATGGACGAGCGCGACCTGGGCTGGATGGAGGAATCGCTCCGCTCGCTGATGCAGGCCGAGTTTGTCCGCAACGACTACTTCCACCGACTGGCCGAAACGGTGCTCACGCTGGCCCGACAGGGCCGTGCCATTTTTGTCGGGCGCGGGGCCGATCTGATTCTGCCGCGCGATTACGGTTTGCGCGTTCGGCTGACCGCCTCGCCGGAACATCGCGCGCGGCGCCTGGCGTCACAACAGGGTCTCAACATCGACGACGCGCGGCGCGCGCTGGCCCGCATCCGCGCCGACCGCGACGAGTTCATCCGCCACCATTTCCGCGTCGATCCGGCCGATCCGGCGCGATTCGACCTGTGCATCAACGCCGAGCGCTTCACGCCGCAGCATGCGCTCGAACTGATCCTGTCGGCCGCGGAAGCACACGGGATCACGAAGCGGTAAACGTCGAAACGTCGGTACGTCGGAACAAGCATTCATCCGACGTCGGAAACGTGGTCAAGCCAAACGAGATGGGCGCTCGGCCTCGGCCACGCATCAATGTGGCCCCAAGCTTCCCGTCTTTGTGCCATGCGCTACTTGTTGCCAGGTTCTGTAGTTTTTGACTTTTCGATTTTTTTGGCTTTTCGCCGCTTGGCCGTGCTGGCACGCTGCTTGCAACCCTGCCCTTTCATCGCCGCCGCGCTGCCTTTGTCGCGGTGCGGTAGCTTCGGCGGCCGGCATTCGCCCCGGCCGGAAAGGATGTCGCCATGGATCTCGAAACCCAGGCGCTGTGCTATCACGCCAAACCGCGGCCCGGCAAGCTCGAAGTCGTACCGACCAAACCCTGCCGGACGCAGCGCGACTTGTCGCTGGCCTACACACCGGGCGTTGCCGTGCCGTGTCTTGAAATCGAGAAGGACCCGGCGCGCTGCTTCGATTACACGTCGCGCGGAAACCTCGTCGCCGTCATCTCCAACGGCACCGCGGTGCTCGGCCTCGGCGACATCGGCGCGCTGGCCGGCAAGCCCGTCATGGAGGGCAAGGGCGTGCTGTTCAAGCGCTTCGCCGGCATCGACGTGTTCGACCTCGAAGTCGACACACACGATCCGGAGGAGTTCATCCGCGCCGTGCGGCTGCTGGAACCGACGTTCGGCGGCATCAACCTCGAGGACATCAAGGCGCCCGAGTGTTTCCACATCGAGACGAAGCTCCAGGAGCTGATGAACATCCCGATCTTCCACGACGATCAGCACGGCACCGCGATCATCTCCGGCGCGGCGCTGATCAACGCCTGCCACATACAGGGAAAAAAGCTCGACCAGGTGCGCGTCGTCATCTCCGGCGCCGGCGCCGCAGGCATCGCCTGCGCCAAGTTCTACGTGTCGCTCGGCGTGCGGCACGAGAACATCGTCATGCTCGACTCGATCGGCGTCATCTACATGGGGCGCGAGAAGGGGATGAACCCGTTCAAGAGCGAATTCGCCGCCGACACCAAGGCCCGCACGCTGGCCGACGCGATGAAAGGCGCCGACGTCTTCTCGGGTCTGTCCAAGGGCGGATTGCTCACGCCCGAGATGGTCAAGACGATGGCCCCCAAGCCGTTCATCTGCGCGATGGCCAATCCCGATCCCGAGATCCTGCCGCACGCGGCGCGCGAGGCGCGGCCCGACGCGATCGTGGCGACCGGCCGCAGCGACTTCGCCAATCAGGTCAACAACGTGCTGGGGTTCCCCTTCATCTTCCGCGGCGCTCTGGACGTGCGGGCGCGCAAGATCAACGAGGAAATGAAACTGGCCGCCTGCCACGCGCTGGCCCGGCTGGCGCGCGAGGACGTGCCCGACGCCGTGCTGCGCGCGTACGGCCTGAAGCACCTGCGCTTCGGACCCGACTACATCATCCCCAAGCCCTTCGATCCGCGCGTGCTGACGTGGGAGTCGTCAGCCGTGGCCGAAGCGGCCATCCGCACCGGCGTGGCCCAGAAACCCATCGCCGACATGCAGGCGTATCGCGAGCGGCTCGAAGCATCTCAATCGCGCTCGCAGGAATTCATGCAGAGCATTCGCCATCGCGCCAGCTGCGCGGGCAAGCGGATCGTCTTCTCGGACGGCGAGGACGAGTCGGTCATCCGCGCGGCGCACCTGCTGGTCGAGGACGAGTTGGCGCGGCCGGTCCTGATCGGCAACGTCGAGAACATCCACAAGCTCGCCCGCGAGCTGGGAACGAACCTTGACGGCGTCGAGGTCATCGACCCGGCGACCTACTCGCGGCGCGACAAGCTGGCCGCCCACTATTACGACAAGCGCAAACGCAAGGGCGTAACCTGGGCCGACGCACGGTACTACGCCGGCCGGCCGGACTGGTTTGCCGCGCTGATGCTCGATCTGGGACTGGTCGACGGCATGGTGGCCGGCATGAGCCGCAGCCAGCCGTTCGTCATGCGGGCGCTGCTGGAAGTGATTCCGCTGCGCGACGACGTCGAGCGCATTTCGGGTGTGACGATACTGCTGACCCGGAACGATGTGCTCTTCCTGGCCGACTGCACGGCCAAGATCGACCCGACGGCCGAGCAGCTTGCCGAAACGGCCCTGCTGACGGCCGCCGTGGCGCGCCATTTTCACATCGAGCCGCGGGTGGCGATGCTGTCGTTCAGCAACTTCGGCAGCGTGAGTTGCCGCGGCACGTCCAAGTCGCGCCGCGCGGCCGAGTTGGCGCGCACGATCGACCCGTCGCTGCGCATCGACGGCGAGATGCAGGCGGACGTGGCGTTGAACGCCGCCATGCAGGAGAGCATGTACCCCTTCTGCGAGTTGAAGGGGCCGGCGAACGTGCTGGTGTTCCCCGACTTGGCGTCGGCGCACGTGGCATCGCGGCTGATGGCCACCGTCGGAGGAGCGGAGTCGATCGGTCCGCTGACGCTGGGTTTGAGCAAGCCGGTCAACGTGTTGCATCCGGCCAGCGACGCGGAGGAAATCGTCAACGCCGCGGCCATCACCGCCATCGAGTGCATCGATGGGGCTCTGTGAGACGCTGTGCCGATTGCGGATCGCTCGCGGTCAGCCGGATCAGGGTCACTTGGAAAAAAAAAGGCCCCTCCTCCCACTCCGGGAAGAAGGGGCAGGATGCGCTCCATTCCCCTTCACAAGGAGCGCATCCACGTTTCGGCGGGCGCCTGCGGCGTCACGTCGACGGCAGGCACAGGAAGTCGTAGGCGAAGCCGCTCGTCGTGCAGCAACCCTCGAAGAAGAAAGCCGCGTTGATCAGGTTCAGAAGGACGTTGAACTGTTGCGCGTTCAGGCCGTAGGGCACGGCGACGCCACCACCTCCTCCGAGCCGGGCTTCCGCAGCCGCGAGGATGTCGTTGATCGACTGGCCCTCCAGCGCATTGACCTGGGCGGTGTTGAGCACGCTTCCGGCCAGGGCCAGGGGCGAGCCTGTGTTGGCGCCGGCGGTCAGATTGCAGATCACCAGATCACCGAAACTCGGATCACCTCCGAAGATCGGATTCATGTCGATGTTGATGTGCAGTGCCAGCACCTGACCCGCGAGATTCCCGCCGCCGGTGGAGCCCACGGAAAGGGGATTGACAAAATTGCCGCGGTTGAGGTATCCGGTGCCCACGCCTCCGGGCGCCGGCAGATAGACCTGAAGTGCCGCCGCCGTAGTGAACGTCAGCGTATTGCCAATACCCACGGTCAGTCCGGAGGGATAGAGCGTCGGAAACGCCCCCTCGATGATCGGAAACGCATGATTGGCGATGTTGCCGTGGCTGTAGGTGCAATAGTGGTCGGGGAAGTCGGTCAAACCATCGCAGTCGTCGGTGATGCACTGGAGGTCGGGCGTGAAATCGCTGCGGCGGTAGTCGCGATTGCCGTGCCCGAACACGCGGAACACGTAACAGTCGTTGCACTCCAGTTCGTTGCAGTTGAAGGAGACGCCCGGGTCGCTGTCCTCCAGCGCACCAATCGTCACGAACGCGCACTCTCCGGCGTCGAGACTCCACGGTGATCCACTCGCATTGCCGGAGAACGACCCGTGGCACAGCAAGCCGCTGTCGGATGAGGGCCAAGTGCGGTCATCGGCGGTGCCAGGGATGCCATCGGCGCCGCGGTGCCACACATCGTGCGGCAGCCACTGGATCGAGAATCCGGCCGGCAACCCGGTCCCTCCGGCCGGGGCGCAGATTTCGAGCGTGATGGTGTGCGCCGTTGAACCTGCGCAGTTCACAGTAGGCGTCGTGATGGGGGTCTTGGGGCCCCCGCCCCCCCCGCCACCACCACCCGGCGGAGGAAAGGGTGGTACAGCCAGCGCGTTGACCACGATCAGGATGCCCGCGCCAAGGGCGCCGCATCCGAGGATCGCGCGCGAACTCCGAGCTTCACGTGTCATTCGCGGATTCATGACAATCTCCATTCTACGGTGTGTACGTGACTCGCTGCGGTCGGGAGACCCCTCTCGACCGACCCGTAAACCGGCGTAACGCAAGCCGCCCCGGTGACCCGGCCGGGATGACTGGTGTGATTGCTCGCCGACTTCGCTGCGTTCCGTCGCCTCCGAGGTGGTTCTGCCGGGCGGGGCAGAGCGAGGCGCTCCCTCGAACGGAATGGTGAAAACTTCCTCCTTGAAAGCGCCCGGTAGTTTGACCTCGCATCACGGAGGAGTCAAGGATTTTTTGGCGGATTTTCTAGGTATTAGTCGCCTTCGCCTGGTTGAATAAGCCGGTGGCGCCGAAATGATTGTATCGTCATATGACACAGTAGGTTACAAACACTGTGTCATGGGGCGAGCATAGGTTGATCGTTACGGGTGGCGAGTTATGAGACGTTCGAATATGGCGATTGCAGGAATCGCGCCGCCTGAAACGGCGGTAAACGGAACGGTTGCACACAACAAAAGGGGCGTGATTCATTCGGATATTCCGTGTACAGAACAGCGGGCGTCGCCGGTCGGCGTTCCTCCGGATACGCCGGCTCTATACCCTGAGAGGGTACTTGACATTATACCCCTACTGGGTATAATCCGCCAGTTACGAACCCGACGCAACGGAGAACGCGCGATGAAAGCCAAACGACCGCCGCCCGCCTGTGCGTGCGCCGCCAAAGACGCCGCGTCCGCGGGCCGCAACGCCGTGCAGGTCGATCCGCAAATCAAGGCCGACAATCTCGTCCGGTTGCGTCGCGCGGAAGGTCAGGTGCGCGGCATCATCCGCATGATCGAGGAAGACCGTTACTGCGCCGACATCGTCACGCAGGTCGCCGCGGTGCGCGAATCGCTTCGCGCCGTGGCCAACGGGTTGCTTCAGAATCATCTGCGCCACTGCGCGGCGGCCGCGTTCCGCAAGGGGTCCGATCAGGCCGACGCCATGTACGCCGAGATCATCGACCTTGTCGGGCGCATGACACGGTGAATCTCATGACCGCCCAATCTACGGCCGAAGCTGCTGCCCCGATTGATCGTTGCGACCTGCCGATCGGCGGCATGTCCTGCGCCGCTTGCGCCGCGACGATCGAGAAGGGGCTGGCCGGCGCAGCGGGCGTGCACCGCGCCTCGGTTAACTTCGCGGCGCAGCGCGCCACTGTCGAGTTCGACCCGGCGGTGACGAGCGTCGCGACGCTTGGAGGCGTCGTTCGATCGCTGGGTTATCGCGTCATCGCGCCGGCTGAAACCGCGCCGGACGACGCGACACACGGTCGCCCGAAGTCGCCCGCCGTCGGCGAAATCGAAAACGCGATGCAGGTCGAGCGCGACGCCGAGTACCGCCGCCTGCGTCGTCGTTTCGCCATCGCCGCGGCGCTGTCGCTGCCGGTACTGATCATCGCCATGTCGCACGGGCGGATCGCGTTTCTGAATCAGCCGTGGATGAACTGGGTGCAGTTGGCGTTGACGACGCCGGTCGTGCTGGGCTGCGGGTGGGGGTTCTTCCGCGGCGCGTGGCACGCGTTGCGGCGGCGCTTCGCGGACATGAACACACTGATCGCCGTGGGGACCGGAGCGGCCTACGGATACTCGGTCGTCGCCACGATCCGGCCGTCGTTTTTCGCGGCGGCTCACACCGCGAACGGCCACGCGACCGGTGCGCCGGTCTATTTCGAGGCCGCCGCGGTCATCATCGCGCTGATCCTTTTCGGCCGCATGTTGGAAGCTCGCGCCCGCGACCGCACGGGCGACGCGATCCGCCGGCTGCTGGCGCTTCAGCCGCGCACGGCGCGGGTGTTGCGCGATGGTCGCGAGTGCGACGTGCCGATCGGCGAGGTCGTCGCGGGCGATTGCGTGCTGGTGCGGCCGGGCGAGCGCATCGCCGTCGACGGCGTGGTCGAATCGGGCGGCTCGGCGGTGGACGAGTCGATGCTGACGGGTGAGAGCATGCCCGTGGACAAGTCACCGGGCGACGAAGTCTTCGGCGGCACGCTCAACACCAGCGGCGCGATTCGCTTCCGCGCGACCAAGGTCGGCGCCGAAACGGCCTTGCAGCAGATCGTTCGACTGGTTCGCGAGGCGCAGGGGCGCAAGGCGCCGATCGCGCGGCTGGCCGACGTGGTCGCCGGCGTGTTCACGCCGATCGTGATCGGTATCGCGATCGTAACGTTTGTCATCTGGTATTTCGCAGCGCCGGTCGAAACGCGGCTCAACCTGGCGTTGCTGACGTTCGTATCGGTGCTGATCATCGCCTGCCCGTGCGCGCTGGGACTGGCGACGCCCACGGCAATCATGGTCGGCACCGGCCGCGGCGCAGAGCAGGGCATTCTCATCCGCGGCGGGGAAGCGCTCGAAAGGGCGCACCAGCTCGACACGATCGTGCTCGACAAGACCGGCACGATCACCACCGGCCGGCCGGCGTTGACAGACGTCGTTGCGGAAGCGGGCTTCGACGAAAACGAGCTGTTGCGGCTGGCGGCCTCGGCCGAGCGCGGCAGCGAGCATCCGGTCGGCGCGGCGATCGTCCGTGCCGCGGAGGAGAAGGGGTTGTCAGCGGTTGCGCCGGAGCAGTTCCAGGCCGTCGCCGGTCGGGGCATCGAGGCGACGGTGGAAGGTCGCCAGGTTGTCGTCGGCAATCGCGAGATGGTGCGCGACGCCCGCGCACCGTCGGCGGGCCTCGAAGCCCGCGCGGAAGAGTTGGCGCAAGACGGCCGCACGCCGATGTTTGTGGCGATCGACGGCCGGCCGGCCGGGCTGCTGGCGGTGGCCGATCGCGCGCGTCCGGAGTCGCGTGAGGCGATCGAGACGTTGCGGCGCATGGGACTGAGCGTCGTGATGATCACAGGCGATCATCGTCGCACGGCGGAGGCGGCGGCGCGGCAGGTGGGCATCGATCGCGTGCTGGCGGAGGTGCGCCCCGAAGGCAAGGCCGAGCAGGTTCGGGCGTTGCAGGCCGAAGGTCGCGTCGTGGCGATGGTGGGCGACGGAATCAACGATGCTCCCGCGCTGGCAGCGGCCGACATCGGCATGGCGATCGGCGTCGGCGCCGACGTGGCGGTCGAGGCGGCGGACATCACGTTGATGCGCGGCGATCTGCGCGGCGTGGCAGCGGCAATCCGTCTGTCGCGCGCGACGTTGCGGACGATCCGGCAGAATCTGTTCTGGGCGTTTTTCTACAACGTGCTGAGCCTTCCGCTGGCGGCGGGCGTGCTCTATCCGTTTACCGGCTGGCTGCTGTCGCCGATCGTGGCCAGCGCTGCGATGTCGTTTTCGAGCGTTAGCGTGGTCGCCAACAGCCTGCGCCTGCGCGCGTTCGCAGCGGGCAGCGGAGAGTGAACGCGCGGCGCGGGCCGCGGACGGGAGAACGAAGTTTGTGGACGCCGATTCTGAACTTGAAATCTGAGATTTAGAATTTCAGATATTAAATATCCGATGTTGAATCTCAACTCTCAGATTGGAGATTCCAAATCGGCGCACGCGACTGTCGATCTCCGGCTTCGCCTCACCTCTCCGTTTCGACCAAATGACGTTTCGACTTTTCAGCGTTTCGGCGTCTACATCCCCGGGTCGCCGCTGGCCGAGGTGCGGCCTTTGGAGTCGATCAGTTTGCCGATGGCGCGGTCGAGCACGCGTTCGAGCTTCTCGGCGGCGCCGTCGATGGCCTGCTCGAGCGTGGCGGCATAATGCGTGACGGTATGGGGCTGGAGGCCCTTGAGGCGCGCCTCCATCAGGCAGCGTTTGTCGTTTTCACCGGGCTTGTGGCTGTTCTCGTCGCTGAGGTGCACCTCGACGCGGGTGATCTGCTGCGCGAAGCGGTCGAGCGTCGCGGCCACTTCCGATTCGACGTAACGCTTCAACTCCTCGCCGCCGCGGATGTTGTTGTCGGTGTTGAATTGCACCTGCATGATGGTCGTACTCCCGTGTTGGCACCCGTTGTCGGGCGGTACGGACGATATTGTATCGCCCGTACCGCCCGAGATGAGGTCCGAGTGGCACAGCCGCCTTCGGCTGTGTCCCGCCGTCCATATGGCACAGCCGCCCT
Source organism: Planctomycetaceae bacterium (assembly GCA_011525745.1). Taxonomy (GTDB): domain Bacteria; phylum Planctomycetota; class Phycisphaerae; order UBA1845; family UTPLA1; genus PLA4. Next base: position 120,449 of record WYBU01000059.1, read on the forward strand.
CGGCTGTGTCCCGCCGTCCATGTGGCACAGCCGCCCTCGGCTGTGTCTTGCCGCCCATGTGGCACAGCCGCCCTCGGCTGTGTCTTGCCGCCCATGTGGCACAGCCGCCCTCGGCTGTGTCCCGCCGTCCATGTAGCACAGCCGCCCTCGGCTGTGTCTTGCCGCCCATGTGGCACAGCCGCCCTCGGCTGTGTCCCACCGCTTGCGCGACGGGTTCTGATAACCGCAGCGGTTGCGCTTGCGGCTCGGACCGGACTTGACGCGCCCCCGGCGACACTCGCCGCTCCCTCACGGTCGCGGTTCGGTTCAAGGAGCAAGCGCGGTTCGGGTCAAACGGCAGCCGCTACAGGCAGCGAAGGAACGCCACGAGGTCCTTCTTCTCCGCCTGCGTGAGCCTGACGCCCAGCACGATGTTGAAAAACTCGACCGTGTCATCCAGCGTCAGCAGCCGGCCGTCGTGCAGATACGGCGGCGAGTCCTTGATGCCGCGCAGCGGGAACGTCTTGATCGGGCCATCGGCCGAGGCCATCATGTCGTTGATCATCCGCGGTTCGTAGAATCGTTCGGCCCGCAGGTTGTGCATGAGGTTGTCGGTGTAATACGGCGCCGGATGACAGACCGAGCACTGCGCCTTGCCGAAGAACAACTCCTGGCCGCGCAGCTCCGACTCGGTCGCCTTGCTCGGGTCCAGCCTGCCGAGCACGTTAAGCTTGGGCGCGGGCGGGAAGTCCATCAGTTCCTGAAATTCGGCCATGGCGTGGACCTGGCTGCCGCGCTCCAGCAGATTGGCGCCCTTCTTGGTCGCGATCACCGGGTCGCCGTCGAAATAGGCGGCCCGCTGTTCGAACTCGGTGAAGTCCTCGACGCTCTTCAGCGCCCGTTGCGAGCCGAACAGCCGCTGGATGTTCACGCCGCGCAGCGACGGCGTCTCGATGCGGTGGCGAAATTCCTGCGGGCGGATGTCGCCCACCAGGTGCGTCGCGCCGTTGGTGTGGCCGTTGACGTGACAGTCGAAGCAGGTCACGCCACGATGCGGCCGCGCGCTGCGCCGGTCCTCGGTCTGGTTGAACTGCTGCTGCGGGAAGGGCGTGACGAGCAAACGCAGACCTTCCAACTGCTTGGGATTCAACAGCCCGCTGAAAATCTCATAGTAGTTGTCGATCGTCACGAGCCGGCCGCCGGAAACGTCGCCCAGGTCCGGCCGCGTCGTCAAAAAGATCGGCGGTGGAAATTCGGGCATGAAGTGGTCGGGCAGGTCGAAATCGAGGTCAAAGCGCGTCAGATCGCGGCCTTCCTGCCGCTTGATTTCGTCGATGTGAAACTGGGGAAACAACATGCCGCCTTCGGGATGATTGGGATGCGGCAGCGGCATGAAGCCCGCCGGGAACAGGTTTTTCTCGCGAATTTCATCGGCGCTTAGTGCGCCCAGTTTCTCCCACGTCGCGCCGTCCGGCAGCTTGGCCCGCACGCCTTCCTGCACGGGCTTCCCGCGCGACATCGTGACGCCGGGGGCCGCTCGATTGCTCAGTTCGTATCGCTCCGACAGCAGATCGGCGTGCTTTTTCATGATGCCGGGCTTGGCCGCGCTCATGCGCGCCATGACGGCCGAAAATTCCTCGGTTTGGTCGACGGGGGCGTAACTCGAGCGCTTTTTCGATTCGTCCTGAGCCGCGGCGAGACCGGCAACTGCCAGCGCCGCGGCCGCGACGGCCGGAAAGACCCACGCGTGCCTGCGATTCAAAATCCTCATCGGCATGCCTCCTGGCTTGGGGTCGTCGAGGTCCAAAATCCGAGAATCGACAATCGATTTTGCCACAGGCGCGGCATGACCTCGTGGACCCTGCTTTCGGATGTGCCGCGCCAGAGGCGGAATGATAGCCCCGGCGCCGCGGCGCATCATTACAATTCGTTTCGTGTCGCGAGCTGTTGTTGTTTCCGTCGTTGCGGCCGCGCTGACGTCGCTCGCCGCCGCGCCGCCGCGCGGGCCTGCTTCCGCGCCGGTCGCTTCGTCGCCGGCCAGCGCGCCGGCGGGCATGGTCTGGATTCCCGGCGGCGAATTTGCGATGGGCAGCGATCGGGCGGACGCGTTTCCGCACGAGCGCCCGGCGCACCGCGTACGCGTGTCGGGCTTCTGGATGGACGAGACGGAAGTGACCAACGCACAGTTTCGCCGTTTCGCGGAGGCGACCGGCTACGTGACGACGGCGGAGCGCAAGCCCGATTGGGATGAACTGAAAAAGCAGGTTCCTCCAGACACGCCGAAGCCCCCGGATGAAATGCTCGTGGCGGGCGCGCTGGTGTTTACGCCACCTGACCATGCGGTGCCGCTGGATGACATGGGCCAGTGGTGGTCGTGGGTTCCGGGTGCGAACTGGCGCCATCCGCGCGGGCCGGACAGCTCCATCGAGGGACTGGACGATCATCCCGTCGTGCAGGTTTCGTGGGACGATGCGACGGCGTACGCCAAGTGGGCCGGCAGGCGGCTGCCGACGGAAGCGGAGTGGGAATACGCGGCACGCGGCGGGCTGGACGGGCGGCATTTCGTGTGGGGCGATGAGGAGTACTCGGAGCAGCGTCCGCAGTGCAACGCGTGGCAGGGCGAGTTTCCGCAGCGAAATACCGTGCGCGACGGTTTTTCGCGCAGCGCGCCGGTGCGGTCGTTTCCTCCGAACGGGTACGGTTTGTTTGATATGGCCGGCAACGTGTGGGAGTGGTGCGCGGACTGGTACCGGCACGACACGTATGCGCGGCGGGCCGCGGTTGGGCGCGTCGTGATCGATCCGATCGGGCCATCGAGCAGCTTCGATCCGGAGATGCCGTTCATGCCGGCGCGGGTGATGCGCGGCGGGTCGTTTCTGTGCCATCCGAGCTATTGCGCGTCGTATCGGCCGTGCGCTCGGCGGGGGAACAGCCCGGACACGGGAACGGAGCACATCGGCTTTCGCTGTGCGCGATCGGCGGGGAAGTAGCCGAAAGCGCGCTTGAAAAGCGTGAGCTGAACCGCGACCGTGAGGGAGCGGCGCGTTGATCATGAAGCGAACGCTGATTAGTGCCGCACGCGCCATCGCCGCGGTCACGACACGATGTGCGGGCGACCCGGGCGATTGCGCTTGAGTCTCGAACATACAAAACGTCGCGCGGCGACAATCTCGCACCAACGGCAACGTACGGACCGACAAGCGGCTTCGCCTCTTCGCGATCGATCCTTCGATTGGTCCGCACCGCGGGCCTCGCGGGCTATCATGCCGCACATGACGAGTGACGACACTTCTGCCGCTGTCGCGTCGGAGCGCGGTCTGATCGTCCGATCGCTGTGCAAGGAGTATCCCACGCGCGGCGAGCCACTGGTCGTTCTGCGCGATGTCCACCTGACGCTGCGCGCCGGGCAATCGGCTGCGATCATGGGGCCGTCGGGATCGGGCAAGAGCACGCTGCTGAGCATCCTGGGCGCGCTGGAGCCGCCGACGGGCGGGAGCGTAACGCTCGACGGCGTCGATCCGTTTCGGCTGGGCGAGGCGGAACTGGCGCGGTTCCGTAATCGGGGCGTGGGGTTCGTCTTTCAGGAACACTATCTGCTGCCGCAATGTTCAGTGCTCGAAAACGTGCTGGTGCCCACGCTGGCCGATCGGCCCGCCGACGATCCGACGCCGCGGGCGCGCGAATTGCTTGATCGCGTCGGTTTGAGCGAGCGGCTGGATCACCTGCCTTCGGAGCTGTCCGGCGGCGAGCGCCAGCGCGTGGCCATCGCGCGGGCGATGATGAACCGACCGTCGCTGCTGCTGGCGGATGAGCCGACGGGCAATCTCGATCGGCGGACCGCGGACGTGGTGGCCGAGTTGCTGCTGGAACTGCATCGCGCCGAGCGGACCGTATTGGTGTGCGCGACGCACAGCGCATCACTGGCGGCGCGGTTCGAGCGGCGATTTGAGATAGCGGATGGCGGATTAGCTGAGACGGCGGTCGCCATCGGCTGCGAACCGCGAGCCGGGCGTGATTGAAACGGGGCGCGATGCCTGATCCGAACCGCGACCGTGAGGGAGCGCCGGGAGATCCGCCGTACGCGGGCGATAGATGCGGGACTCCGACGGCTCAGCGAATGAAATGCGGTTTCGCCGGCGGGGCGCCCGCGAGCGCAAGGGACCGCCTCGCGTGGCACGGGCCGGCAGTCCGTGAACCTTCGGCGCATGCGAGCGCCAGGGGCGGCGTTTTGGCCTTCGGCGCGTTTTCCGCCGTTCCCTCACGGTCGCGGTTCGGAATACGGGGCGGTTGCGGTTCGCGCGGTATGAGATACGTTCCGGCCTCCATGGCGGTACACGCGAAATGACGCCGACCACGCTCTTATTGCGCACGCTTCGCTTTCATGCCCGCGCGCATGCGGCGGTTGTGCTCGGCGCGGCGGCGGCGTGTGCGTCTCTGACAGGGGCGCTATTGGTCGGCGACTCGATGCGCGGCAGCCTGCGCGAGAATGCCGTCGCGCGCCTGGGTCCCGTCGATGCGGCGTTGATCGCTCCGCGTTTTTTTCCCGAGTCGCTGGCCGATCGGCTGCACGACGACGCAGCCCAAACCGCGGCGCAGGGACCGCCTCCGCGTGTGTGTCCGCTGATCCTCTCTCGCGGCAGTGCCGGGCGTGATTCCGGGGGCGAGCGCGTCAATCGCGTGCAGGTGCTCGGCGTCGACGAGCGGTTCTGGCGCCTCGCCGACGACGGGGGCGGATCGCCAGCGCCGGCCGCGGCATCGGCCGATGACTTGACGTTGGTTCTCAACGCCTCGCTGGCGCGCGAGCTGAATGCCGCGGTCGGCGACGACATCCTGTTGACGGTCGAACAGCGCTCCGACGTTCCGGTCGAGACGCTGTTGGGGCGGCGCGATCGCACCGTGGCGACGCTGCGCCTGACGCTGGAGCGGATCGTGCGCGACGACGGCCCGGGAGGCTTCAGCCCGCGTCCCGTTCAGGCGACGCCGTTCAACGCGTTCGTTCCGTTGCGCACGCTTCAACGGCGACTGGGACGCGCGAACGGCGTGAACGCGCTGCTGGTCGCGGGCGACGCGTCGCTGCCCGCCGGGTCCGAGACGCTGGCTGCAACGTTCGCGCAGCGACTGCAACGCCGGTTTCGACCGGACGATCTCGGATTGCGACTGCACCGCGATGCGGCGGAAACGCATGCCGCGCTGGAAAGTGAGTCGATGCTGCTCGAACCGCCGATCGAGGCGGCGGCGCGACGGGCGGCGGAAGCAGTCGGCGCGCCCGTGTTGCCCGTGCTGACCTATCTGGCGAATGCGATCGAGCGCGCCGGCGCCGCGACCGCGGCAACCGCCGGCGAACGAAGCGGCATTCCGTACTCGGCCGTGACCGCGTTCGATCCCGATCCCGCGAACGAATTGGCGCGCGTGCCGCTGACAACCGGCGTCGCCGCGCCGCCGCTGAATGACGACGACATCCTGCTCAACGAGTGGGCCGCGAGCGAACTGGGCGCGCGGCCGGGCGATCGAATCCACGTGACGTATTACGTGTCGCGCAGCCTGGGCCGGCTGGAGACCGAGTCGCGCGAGTTCACGCTCCGCGGCGTGGTCGCCATGAACGGGCTGGGCGCCGACGGCGGTTTGACGCCCGAGTACGCCGGCATCGCCGACGCGGAGAACCTGTCCGAATGGGACCCGCCGTTTCCGATCGACACGCGGCTGATTCAAGCGCGCGACGAGCAGTATTGGGACGAGTATCGCGCGGCCCCCAAAGCGATCGTGGCTTTGCGCACCGGACAGCGTTCGTGGTCGGAGCAGGGCGATCGCTTCGGACGGTTGACGTCGCTGCGCGTGCCGCACGCCTCGGCGGAGGCGTTCGAGCGCGAGTTGCAGAAGCAACTCGATCCGGCGTCGTTCGGCTTGCGCTTCGAGTCGCTGCGAACGCAGGCCATCCAGGCCGGCCGCGGCAGCACCGATTTCGGGATGCTTTTTCTCGGATTCAGCCTGTTCGTCATCGTCTCGGCGGCCATGCTGGCGGCGCTGATGTTCCGCCTGCGCGTCGACCGCCGCGCCGCGGAAGTCGGCCTGCTGCTGGCGATCGGCATGACGACGCGCCGCGTCACTCGGCTGCTGCTGGCCGAAGGGGCGCTGCTGGCGGGCATCGGCACGCTGGTCGGCGTGCCGGGCGGACTGGGATTTGCGTGGCTGATGCTGACCGGGCTGCGGACATGGTGGTCGGCGGCCGTGAACGCACCGTTCCTGCGATTGCACGTCGAGGGCATCAGCCTCGCCATCGGGGCCGCGGCCGGTCTGCTTGTGTGCCTGTTCTCGATATGGCGCGGCGTGCGCGGCATTGCGCGCGTGCCGCCGCGTGCGTTGCTGGCCGGCGCGGCCGTTGAAGTCGCCGCAGCGCCGGGATCGGGACTCGCCGCCTCGCGCGCGACGCGAGCCGTGCTGCTGGCTTGCCTGATCGGTGCGATCGCGATTCTCGGCGCGTCGTTCTCAAGCAACCGCGTGCCGCAGGCGGCGGCGTTCTTTGCCGGCGGCGCATTGTTCCTGATCGCGGGACTGGCCGGGCTGTCGGCGTGGATGGCCTCGCGACGGCACGCGGCGGTACAGCCCACGCGCGCGACGGCGCTGCTGTGGTTGGGCTGTCGAAACGCCGCACGCAACCCGCGGCGCAGCCGATTGTCGGCGGGGCTGGTGGCGTCGGCGTCGTTCCTGATCGTGGCGGTGGGTGCGAATCGTCACGAAGCTTCCGAAACATCGGCGGATCGTTTCGGCGGCGCTGGCGGTTACGCGCTGGTGGCCGAGGCGGCGACGCCGCTGCCGTTCGACCTGGCCAATGCAGCGGGGCGTCGCGAGTTGAACCTTTCGCCGGAAACCAACGCGCTGCTGTCGGGCGACGGCGTCATGCCGTTCCGGCTCGTTCCGGGCGATGAGGCGAGCTGTCTGAATCTCTATCAGGTGCAGCGGCCGAACCTGCTGGGCGCAAGCGATGCGTTCATCGAGCGCGGCGGGTTTGCATTCGCTGCCAGCCTGGCGGAAGCGCCGAGCGAGCGGGCCAATCAGTGGACGCTGCTGCGGCGGACGTACGCGGACGGCGCCGTGCCGGCGATCGGCGATGCAAACACGGTCCAATGGCTGCTGCACCTGGGCCTTGGAAAGGACTTGTCGATCACCGACGCGGCCGGACAGACGGTTCCACTTCGCATCGTCGCCACGCTGTCGGGCAGCGTGCTTCAGGGCGAACTCGTCGTGGCCGAATCGCGGCTGTTGGAGCTGTTTCCCGCGGTAACCGGGCATGGCTTCTTTCTGATCGAGCTGGACCCGTCTCAGGATCGCGATGCGGCCGTTCGCGCCATCGAACACGATCTGCGCCGCTTCGGCGTTGATGCGCAGACGACGGCCGCGCGACTGAACGCCTATCTGGCGGTCGAGAACACGTATCTGTCGACGTTTCTGGCCCTTGGTGGAATCGGGCTGGTGCTGGGAACGCTGGGGCTGGGCGCGGTGATGCTGCGCGGCGTCATCGAGCGGCGCGGCGAGCTGTCGCTATTGAGGGCACTGGGATTGCGTCGCGGGCGACTGGCGATGCTCGTGTTGGCCGAAAACGTGGTGTTGCTTCTGGCGGGATTGGCGATCGGCGCGGCGTCGGCCCTGCTGGCCGTTGTGCCGACGGTCTGGGCGCGCCCGCATGGCGTTCCGTGGCTTGCCTTGGCGGGAACGTTGTTGGCCGTAGTGGCGGCCGGGATGTTGTCGGTCGCCGCGGCGTTACGAGCCGCGCTGCGGATGCCGCTGCTCGGCACGCTGCGGGCGGAGCGGGTGTAAGCGACAATGGAATCGTCCAGAAACAAGCTACGGCATTCCACCGAGGTGGCGCGGTGATGCCCTCGCGCGAGCTGCGCCGGGCGATTCAGAACAACGCGCCACGCGACGGCTTGGCCGTGTTGATCAACGCGGCGTACGAACTCGCTATTCGTGCATGTTGGTTCTGGACGGGCCTCAAACCTCTACCACGTTGTTGAGATCGCCGTAGGGATTGGACTCGACGTACGTGTTCCACGGATCATTGCGCCATTCGCCATCGACGACGTAGCGATACCGATATCGCCCCGGCTCGAGCGGCAGGGTAATGGCGTATTCATCTCGGCCAACGCGCGACAGCGGCGTCGATACCGGCGACCAGCCGTTGAAATCCCCCGCGAGCCGCACGTGCCGCGCGCCGGGCAGCCGCACGACAAATCGCACGCCGTCCGGGCAGCGGTGAACGCCGTAATGTTCGCGAATGCGCCGTTGGATGGCTGCGTGATCGACCCCCCCCGACAGGTCCGGCCGCTCGGTTCGCGACGCGGCGATTGGCACGGCGTTGAGCCAGCCCTCGGTCACGGGCGTCGTGTCGTTTTCTCCGCCGTTCGATGCCATTGCCCCATCGGCGGCGCGCGTATCCGGCGAAACATCCAGCGGCGCCAGTCCGGCTACCCCGGCCGACAAGAGCGGCTTGGCGGTCGCCAGCAGGCGATTGGCCTTTGCCGCCAGCTCGTCCGCTTTTTTCAACAGATCGGGTGGAATGGTCGCCGGCTGATCGGTGGTGAAGTCGGATTCGGCCGCGAGCGCGAGGTCCTCATGTCCTGGGGCGAGGCGCGATGATGCGCCGATCTCGACGGTGGCCAGACGCGTCGCAGTGGCCGAGCCGCTGTGCGACGGGACAAAAGGCGATCGTTCGATCGATGCTTGCCGCGCCAGTGCGGACGCCGGCGCAGTCGGCGCGCCGGTCATCAACTCTCGTGCCAGCTTCTGAAAGTCGCGGCATCCCGAGCTGCCCGGATCATGCTCCGTGATCGGCACGCCCAGGCTGGACGCCTCGCGCAGCTTGGTGTTGAAGTTGATGAACGCAGTGAACATCGCGTCGGCGTGTCGCCGCCGCAGCTCGGACATGATCTCCCGCGCCAGCTTGGTCCGCACGTCGTACATGTTGGCCAGAATGCGCAGCCGCAACGGCCGCACGGTGTCGCGGCGGATGCGCTCGACCGTCTCGATCTGCTTCGACAGGCCATGCAGGGCGTAGAAGCCGGTATCGACGGGTACGACGACCTCGTCGGCGGCGTAGAGGGCGTTGGCGGTGAGCACGCCGATGTGCGGCGGCGTGTCGAGTACGACCACGTCGTACTGATCGGAATAGGCATCCAGCGCTTGCAACAGCCGCTGATGGCGATCGGGCATGCCGATCAGCAGCGACTCGATCTGTGACAGGTCGGTCGTGGATGGGATGAGATCGAAATGCCCGGCGATCTGCCAGATCAGCCGCTCAGAAGCGGCCGCGGGCCGTCGCAACAGCACGTCGAGAATGCTGCTCTGAATTTCGCCTTCGGGCACCGACAGCCCCAGCGCGCAGTGACCCTGCGGATCGAGGTCGACCAACAGCGTTCGATGGCCCTCGCGCGCCAACGTCGCGGCAAGGTTGATGGCCACGGTCGTTTTTCCGCACCCGCCTTTTTGATTGGCAATGGCGATGGTTCTCATACGCGACGTTCCTCGTCGACGAAATCGGGAGGAGATCGCGTCCCGCCGGCTCCGCCGGTCAGAAAGGGGCGCGACCCGGGCGCTGCGGGACAGGAATGACCGGGCGGTACAGGCCCCCTCGCAAGAGGCGAAATCTGCCCGACTGCCGCCGCGGCTGGCTGTCCAGCAGGGCGCTTATTATGAGAATCTCGGAATATCAGTGCTGAAAACTTGAACGGATCGCGCCGAAATCCGGCAATTCCTGCCGCCTCCGACGCCGTGGCGGCGTTCCTACGCCACGCGATGGTTCAATGCCGGACCCAGATCAGAACTCCCCGCGCAAGCGGGGACCAGCCCAAAGGGCCGGCTTTCCATCACGCATCGCTGTAGCGCTCGTGCAGCTATTCGCGCTCGATTTCCGCTAGACCGGCCTCCAGTTGCGCCGCGTCGAACCTTTCCCCCGCGTTGAGCCTTCGGACCGCCTCCGCAATCACGCGCTTGGCCTGCTCCTTGTGCCGCTCGGCGATGAAGCCGTCGTAGAAATGCTCGCCCGCCATGGCCCGGCTGATCTCCTGTTCCTTGTTGTGCTCGTTCAGCTCGGTGAAATAGACCACGCGATAACGCCGCCCGTAGTCGGCCTCACGATAAATTTCGAACATGATTCGATCGGAAACCGCCACGGCAGTTGGCTCCTCCGGCGTGTGCGATATGACCAATCGGTCGGCCCGACGCCGCCGGCCGTTCTCGCGCTGCGAAGTGTAACCGGCCGACACGGTGGCAGAAAGCCGAAAGCGGAAAGCCGCATGCTCGAAGCGGTTAACCGTTGTCGGAATGGCCGCCGGCTATCTGCAACGCGTAACACGGGCTTGCAGCCCGTGGACCGCAGCGCTGGCGCTTGCGGCTCGGATCATTCGGCGTGGCACGGGCTTGCAGCCCGTGGTCATCAGAGCCGCGCAGCGTAAGCAAGCGGGATCCAGCCGCCGGAAGCGAGAGTGAACGAACATCTGCGCCTGTACTACCAACGCCGGCTTGTTTCGCGGCCCGCGACGATTCTTAGGCACCGCGGCGTTCTCGCACTCCGAAGGAGTGCCGGTGCATTGCCAACGGTGCAGCGAGGCCCGCCAGGGCCAAGCGGAACCCGTGGCCCAAGGCTCTCTCAATGAAATCCCGCCCCGAATGGGGCGGCGGAAACTCCCTCCGCATGACACGGGCATTCAGCCCATTTGGAACACCGCGTAACACGGGCTTGCAGCCCGTGGACCGCAGCGCTGGCGCTTGCGGCTCGGATCAGACCGACTCGTCGCCTTGTTTCGACATTTCGACCGACGACGCCCCCGCTGCCGGCGCAGGCGAAACCGCCGTATGATGTGCGGCATGATCATCGACCTGGCTCAAACCGACAAAAGCTGGCGCGACATGCACCGGCTGTATCTGGGATTCGTCCAGCCCCGGCCGATCGCCTGGGCTTCGACCATCGGCCGCGACGGCTCAGTCAACCTGGCGCCGTTCTCGTTTTACAACATGGTCTCGGCCAACCCGCCCGTGGTGATTTTTTCCCCGGCCCTGAACCGCCAGGGCGATCCCAAGGACACGCTGCGCAACATCCGCGAGACCGGCGAATTCGTCGTGGCCACCGCCACCGAAGACAACGCCGTCGCCATGAACGACACCAGCACCGAATTCCCCTACGGCGTCAGCGAGTTTGCGGCGGCCGGCCTGACGCCGCTGCCGGCCGTCAGCGTGCGGGCGAAGCTGGTCAAGGAGTCGCCGGTCAACATCGAGTGCCGGATGCGGCAGATCGTGTCACTGGGATGCGAGAGCGGGGCGGGCCAGGTCGTCTTCGGCGACGTGCGGGTCGTCCACATCGACGACGCAATCCTCGGTGCCGACGGCCTGATCGACCCCGACAAGCTCAAAGCGATCGGCCGCATGGGCGGCCACCTGTACACGCGCACGCGCGATCGCTTCGAGCTGATCAGCGTGCGCGATCCGGCCAAGCGCGGCGGGTGAGGGGGGGCGTGAGTGCCGGCGGCGGGATGAATCGCCGCCGTGGATTGATTGTTCGAGCGTAACTCGGGGAGATCAACGCTCGGTCCCGAATCTGATCACCGTCCAGAAAACGCAGAGACCCGCGCGCGAGAGCATTCGGGGCGTCGCGTTTATCGCGAGGATTCGCAAGGGTTTACGGCTGCGGTAGGACCGGGCTGGGCGGCCGGAGAGAGCCGTTTCGGGGAACTCCCGCGCTGGTGGGCCTCTTGAGGGGGACTTTCGGCCCCCGCGCTCTCCGTTTCTCTCGTTAACATCCGACCCTCCTGTTAACGCGCACCGGCCGGTCAACAAACCGGCACCATCGAGCAAGAAGAGCAAAATCAGTGCGCTTGTCGCGGGGGTTTGGCGCATGTACTCATAGAGCGGATGGCCTCGGTCGAAAACAGGGCCAGATTCCCGGCGCGAGCCTCCGGCATTTGCCGGTTGAATTTTCGACCAAGACGCGTATGCTGCGATTTGCTTGCACGGCCCGCACCCAACAGGGAAGACCGGCCCGCGCGGCGAACACTTCTTCTATCCGGCAACGGCGGTAGGCGATGGTCGGAGGTAAAATCATGACGTCGCGCACTTCTCTCCTGGTAACACTCGTAGTGGCGGCCCTTGGAGGCACGCTGCCCGGTGGGACGGCCAGCAGCAGCCGACACAGCCCGACAGGCGGTTACAACGGTTACACGAGTGCACAGCAAGCAATTGACCCTCCCACCGGTGGCGCGGCCGGCGGCGTACGAGCCGAGGGCGCAGCCCCATCACCACGAGAGTCTCCAGGGTTGGCCCCCGCTCAGCCGCCCAGCCCCGACCAGGCGACGCAACACCAACGGGCCGGCGGCGGCAGGCAGGACGGATCTCACTTGGCTCGCCGCATACCAGCGAAGACGCCCTTTGACGATGCTGCGCGCGCTTACGTGGCCGCAGAACTCGGTCTCGACCCGAACGACCTGATTATCCATGATGTATGGAAAGAGCCCCTTCGTGCCCTTGGACGGCTCGTCACACTCTTCAAGATTCAAGATCGCGCAACAGGTCAGCATATCCTCGCAGGCTTGGACGGTGGTGACTTCACACTCGACGTCAAGGCGCTTCGTGAGCTCGACTCCACGGCTAAGGCTCAACAGGCGTCAAAACTACATCCGCAGCTACTCGAACGCCTCGGCGACGCAGGCCATCACCGGGTCGTTATTTGGTGCCGCGTCGATTCCAGCGCACTGCCGTCCGTCGACTTACTTCCGGAGGACCAAAGCGAGGGCGCCGGCTCGACCGCTAATGACCGTGAAGCAACGCTGCAAGCCATCGACAACCTCCGCGCTCAGCGTTCGGCACAGCTAGCCGGTGCTGTCGACGCGGCGATCGCCCCATGCATCAATTCCCTTAGAAAGTGTTTGAAAAGCGAACTCACCCTGGACTGAGCCGATGCAGCATCACATTGATCATGGCAATGAGGATCATCGCTTCGCTGCTCGACGTGAGCGTTTCGTAGTCCTTCGACAGGCGC
>WYBU01000060.1 GCA_011525745.1 Planctomycetaceae bacterium
GCCTGTCGAAGGACTACGAAACGCTCACGTCGAGCAGCGAAGCGATGATCCTCATTGCCATGATCAATGTGATGCTGCATCGGCTCAGTCCAGGGTGAGTTCGCTTTTCAAACACTTTCTGAGGCGTCCTGGGGATCCGGTGTGAGGTATTCCGCGACAACCGTTTCCGGATCTCCCTCCCCGCGCGCGGTGCTGGCAACGAGAAGAACCAATCCGACTCCTGCAAGCCATCTGACGCTCATTTGAATCCTCCCTTCTTCACTTGACGGCATTCACGATTAGCGAGGTACGATTTACGTCTAGGCGGCGGCCTCCCCAGCAACTCGTCGCGATGCATGAACGCGACAGTTTTGTCCCAGGCTGGCCTGAAAGCTGACGGACCGCGACTCGCGTGCCCGCTGCACAGCGCGCACAGTGCGGTCGACGGCATGATCGGCGCTGGCGGGCCAGAAACAGCTCTTTGGATGTTCAGCAGAACGAAGAGAAGGCACGCTTGCTGCGCGGTGCACTTTGTGAGGGGGGGGGGGCGAGTTGCTGAAGGTAACCACGCATCGAGCAAGTCCCGAATACGCGACAGCCTACCGTAGTGAAGACCAAATGTTAACTTGGCGCCGCCTCCATGTCAAGGGTTTTCTGGAGTATTCCCAAGGGCAGGGGCGTGCCCATTGTTCCGGGCGACACCGTGTTGCTGGTACTCTGGCGATGGAGCGCCCGCCGACCGTGAGCGGCAAATCCGAGCGATTTCCATAATCAATTCGGCTGTAAACGCTTTGCAGCGGGGAAATCAGCCGTCACTCGCTTCTTTGAGCGCACCGCGTACCGCTCACTTGTGCGACTTGCCGCCTTTCACGCGCCACGAGCCTCAAGATGGCCAAGCGCACGCGACGAATGTTCTTCTGAATCAGCGGGCTTGCCTCGCGCGAGGGCCTGAGCACGACACCCCTTGTGGAATCGCGCCGCTTGTGACCGTCCGATTCCTTACGGCGCTGCCGGCACTGCCTCGATCGGATACTGGTCCGCCACGGTTCCCAGGAACGGAACGACGCCGCCGGTGAAGTCAATCAGATAGCCGAACGTACCGTCGATGCGGTCATTGACGACCGTGCCCCAGGCGTAGAGCGTGGCGCGGCCGAGGAACAGGTCGCCGCCGCGCACGTTCACGACGACCGCCAGCCCGAAGCGGTCGCCGACCTGCACGCCGTAGGACGCGCTTTGAAACGCGACGCCGGGCAGCAGCGCGCCCGTCCATTGACCGCCGACCGGGACTCTGCCGCCGTATATTTCCGGCAGGAAAAAGCGGTTTTCGTCGACTTCGACCATCTCGCCGTTGGGACCGAATCGCACGACGAAGACGCGATCCCCCACGGCCGGTCGCTCCAGCGCGGCGCCGCCCAGCAGGCCGCCGTAGGGACCTGACGACGGCGAAACGACCGCGGCCGAAGCGGCGGACAACAGCGGATCGGCCTTGCGCAGGATCGACCAGGCGCTGTCGGCCAGCGACGCCGGCCCCGTGCCGGGTGCGGCCGCCACGCGGTCGGTTGCCGAAGTCGCCACGTCGAGCAAGTCCGGCAGGGCGGGAATCGTGCCGCAGCCGGCGGCGGCGGCGAAAAAGCAGGCGGCAGTCAGACAGAAACAGGCGGCGCGAAGTCTCATCGTCATAACGTGTTCCCTCCCGAGGTTTGTGCGGCTGCGGCCCGTTGACGCCCGAATGGCGCGTGTGAGAAAGCTAATTCCGCGAGCCGGGCGGTGCAAGGCCGGGCTGCACTTCAGCCACGTGTCTTCCCTTGCACGAATGGTTCTCGTAGATAGGCTCGAATTCAATCACAGTGGAATGCACTGACGTCGGGCGCCAAAGCGCCCTGAGATACCCTTTGTCACACGCTGCTATCGGGAACCAGAAAAGCGAGCGAGGCGGCCCGCAATGAACCGCCTCGCTCGGAAGCTATGAGAATCGGCCGCGGGTCGGCGGTTGCCGACGCGCCACGGCGGCCGAGTTGCGATGCCCGCGGAAGCGCCGGGATCGTCAGCCGGCGTCCCCCGCGTACTGCTGGCGGCTTACATGCCGCCCATGCCGCCCATGCCGCCCATTCCACCCATGCCGCCCATCCCGCCGCCGGCGGGCGCGGCGGGCTTCTTCTCCTTGATCTCGCGCACCAGCGCGTCGGTCGTCAGCAGCAGGCTGGCGACGCTGGCGGCGTTTTGCAGGGCGATGCGCTCGACCTTGGCCGGCACGAGCACGCCCATCTCGACCAGGTCGCCGTACTCGCCCGTCAGTGCGTTGTAGCCGTGGTTCTGCTTGTCGATTTCATACACCTTATGCGCCACGATCGCCCCGTCGAGGCCGGCGTTGTCGGCGATGCAGCGAATCGGCGCCCACAGCGCGCGGCGCACGATGTCGACGCCGGTTTTCTGATCGCCCTTGAGCTTCTTTTCCTGGCCGTCCAGCGCCTTCAGCGCCCGCAGCGGGGCCACGCCGCCGCCGGGCAGAATGCCCTCTTCGACCGCCGCGCGGCAGGCGTGCAACGCGTCTTCGACGCGCGCCTTCTTCTCCTTCATCTCGACCTCGGTGGCTGCGCCGACGTTGATCTGCGCGACGCCGCCCGAAAGCTTGGCCAGGCGCTCTTCGAGCTTCTCGCGGTCGTAGTCGCTGGTGGTCTTTTCGATTTCGTTGCGAATCTGCTCGATGCGGCCCTTGATCGCGTTCGAGTCGCCGGCGCCCTCGATGATCGTGCAGTTGTCCTTGTCGATTACCACGCGCTTGGCCTGCCCCAGGTCCTTCAGATCCAGGTTCTCGAGCTTCAGGCCCAGGTCCTCGAAGATCGCCTGACCGCCGCTCATGATGGCGATGTCTTCGAGCATCGCCTTGCGCCGATCGCCGAAGCCGGGCGCCTTGACCGCGCAGCACTGCAACGTCCCGCGCAGCTTGTTGACCACCAGCGTCGCCAGCGCCTCGCCCTCGACCTCTTCGGCGATGACCAGCAACGGCCGGCCGGACTTGGCGACCTTCTCGAGGATCGGCACCAGGTCCTTCACGCTGCTGATTTTCTTCTCGTGAATGAGGATGTAGGGCTTGTCCAGGCGGACTTCCATCTCTTCGAAGTTGTTGACGAAGTGCGGCGACAAGTAGCCCTTGTCGAATTGCAGCCCCTCGACCAGTTCGACGGTCGTCTCGATCGACTGCCCCTCCTCGACCGTGATTACGCCGTCCTTGCCGACCTTGTCCATCGCCTCGGCGATCTTCTGGCCGATCTCCATGTCCTGATTCGCGGCGCACATGCCGACCTGGGCCACCTGCTTGGTACCCTTGACCGGCACGGCCATTTTCTTGTACTCGGCCACGATCGCCTCGACCGCCGCCTCGATGCCGCGCTTCAGCTCCATCGCATTAGCGCCGGCGGCGACGTTCTTCAGGCCTTCGTCGAAGATGGCTTCGGCGTAAATGGTGGCGGTGGTCGTGCCGTCGCCGGCGAGCGTGCTGGTCTTGCTGGCGACTTCCTTGACCATCTGCGCGCCGATGTCCTCGGCGGGATCGTCCAACTCGATTTCCTTCGCAACGGTGACGCCGTCCTTGGTGACGGTCGGCGAACCGAAGGACTTTTCGAGAACGACGTTCCGGCCGCAGGGGCCGAGCGTCACCTTGACCGCGCGTGCCAGTTGCTTGACGCCGCGGCGGATGGCCTCGCGGGCCTCCATGTCGAACGAGATCTTCTTGGCTGCCATATGTGCTTGCTCCTGTAATTGTTCCTGTCGATCGCCCGCGGCGCCGATCGGCGACGGCGCGTCAACTGCCGCGTGCCCTCAATCGGGGCCTCGGCGCAACTTCCCGCCACGCGGCGTCACGTTGCGTCGGCCACTTCATACGCCACGATCTGATCCACGGGCGTTACAAATCGGATGCGCCCGTGGTCCGAATCGAGCGTGATTTCGATGAACCCGTCCTGATCCTTGTCGATTTCCACCACCCGGCCGCGCACCACGCTGCCGCCGGTGAGGTGTATGGCCACCGCTCGATTGCGATGCGCCTGGATCATCCGGCGGAGGTGTGACTCGGTGAATACCACGATGTTCCTTTCAGTCTGTGACGGGCGAGCGTGCCATTGAGCCCGCGGCCTTGACGCTCGCCTGTGCCGGGTCGTGTCCGAGTCGCCGATCAGCCTTCGATGACGGCCAGGATGTCGCTCTCGTCCATGATGAGGAACTCCTCGCCGCCGATCTTGACCTCGGTGCCGGCGTAGGAGGTAAACAGCACCTCGTCGTTCTTCTTGACCTGCAGTGCCGTGCGCTCGCCGGTGTCGAGCAGCTTACCGTCGCCGACTTCGATCACGCGGCCGCGCTTGGGCTTTTCCTTGGCGGTGTCCGGCAGGACGATTCCACCGGCGGTTTTCTCCTCGGCTTCCAACCGCTTGACGAGGACCTTTTCACCGAGGGGCCGAACCTTGACTTTCGTGACTGCCATACCTGGCTCCTTCTCGCAACAGAATAAGAGTTATTGGTCTGATGTAAGAGGGGCCGCACCTTCATGCGTACCGCTCCCCTCTGCGAAGAATCAACCGTAGGCAGCCTGAAGCAAGGGTTGTGCCAGCGGTTGTGAAACCTTCACACGGGCGGGAACATGGAACGTAAGTATCGGTCCTAAAGAAACATATAAGACGAATGACGCACGTGGGCTGTACATTCTTGCTGAGTTTCGATGTCCGATTGCCTGCCAATCCCTGAAGCCGGAAAGTGCTGATATGTCAAATTGGCACGGCCGCCCGAAGAATCTGATCGAGTATCGCCTGTTCGAGTGCCGCATCCCGGCCGAGCGGTTCCCAGCCAATGGCGTCGGCTGAGCGGACCACGCGTTCCCCTTCGGTCGTCGGTACGGCGGACGCAAACAGGTTCAGCCCGCCGGATGCGGTCGTGACCTGCCGCTCCGGCGTCATGAGCCGCAACACTTCAACCTGGACATCGACGCCGATCGGATCTCGCGGGATTCGCACCGTCACGCGTCGCTGGATCGTGTGAAGCGATGCTTCGAGTACCGAGTAGGCATCAACGGCGTCCCGTCGCCAGAACTCGAACCATTGCCGCGTGGTTGCCGGGGCTGTGACGATGACGCCCTCAGCCCGGTCCTGTCGGTCGGGTTCGAAGCCGCGCCGGCGCAGGACGCGCAGCGCCGCGTCCCATAGCGCGTCGAAATCGGCGCCGGGTGACGTGGCAAACGTCGGCGAATCGGGCTGATAAGGCTGCTGACAACCGGGCGACGAGAATAGCGCCAGGGCCGCAACGATCAGACCGGCGGTCGCGGTTCGACGAATCGGCATGTGGCCCATGATAGCGGCGCGCTGTGCGCGGTCAAACGCCGCGGCGCGGAGGTTTACTTTCGCGTATTTGCGCCGCATGATGACGCCCGTCGCCGGCCCGGCTCTCCTTCCCGCGCGCGGAACGGTTCGGCGATGAAATCGGAGATTCCGGACAGGAGCAGCAACTTCATGGCACACCTCGCCCCGTTTCGCGCGGTGCGCTACGCCGCGCAAGATCAGTCGCGGCTGGTCGCGCCGCCGTACGACATCCTCGATCAGGCCGACAAAGACGCGCTGCTGGCGCGCAGCGATCGCAACATCGTCGCGGTCGACCTGCCGCATACGCCGCCGAAGGACGCCGGACCGAAGGAGGCGTATGAGCGCTCGGCCCGCACGCTGCTGAGCTGGCTCAACGACGGCACGCTGAAGCAGGACCGCGAGCCGGCGCTGTACGTTTATCATCAAAACTTCCGTCACGGCGGACGACATTTCACTCGTCAGATGTTTTTCGCGCGGCTGCGGCTCGAGGACTTCGGCAAGGGCCAGGTCTTTCCGCATGAGCAGACCTTCGGCGGGCCGAAGGCCGATCGCCTGATGCTGACGCGCGCCACGCGGGCGAACGTCAGCCCGATCTTCGGTTTGTATCCCGATGCGAACAACGACGTGTCGAGCTGTTTCGGCAACGTCGTGGCGCGCGAACCGGACGCCTTCGCGACGATGGACAAGGTCGAGAACCGCCTCTGGGTGTGTTCGCGCGGCGTCGTGACCGACAAGGTCATTTCGCTGATGAAGCGGCTGCCGGTCTTCATCGCCGACGGCCACCATCGTTACGGCACGGCGATGAATTATCGCAACCAGCTGATGGAGAAGCAGCGCGGCCTGCCCGACGAGCATCCGGCCCATTACGTGCTCTGCGTGTTCGCCGGCATGGAAGACCCGGGGCTGCTCATTCTGCCGACGCATCGCGTGCTGTGCGGATTGTCGAACGTGACGACTTCCATGCTGACCGAGGCGCTGTCGGACCGGTTCGACGTGCGTCCCTCGGCCGACGCGGCCAACGGCGAAAAGCTGGTCAAGTCGCTGGCTTCGCAGGGGCCGCTGGCGCTGGCCGCCTACTGCTCGGCGGATGACGCGGCGATTACGCTGTCGCCGCGCGATCCGGACCTGCTGGCGGCGTACGAACCGAAGCGCGCCGCGGCGTGGCGGCAGTTCAGCCTCTCGATCCTTCATCGCTACATACTGGACGAGCTTGTGACGCCGCGCTTTGCCGGCGGCAATCCGCCGGCGATTCACTACATCAAGGACGACGCCGGCGCGATCCGCGAGGCGAAACAGGAGCGCGGCGTGGCCTTCCTGCCGCAGCCGACGACAATGGCCGAACTGCGGGCCATTTGCACCGCGGGCGAACTGATGCCGCAGAAATCGACCTACTTCTTCCCCAAGCTGGCGACCGGCCTGGTGATCAATCCACTGGTGGACTGAATTCGACATGCAGCCGCTGACGCTCGAAGAAATCGTGCTCGCCATCGGCGGACGGCCGCTGAGCGCCGAGGCCCCGCCGCCGATCCGCGTGGCCTCGGTCGGGGTCGACTCGCGCGCCGTCTCGAGCGATCAGTTGTTCGTCGCGCTCAAGGGTGAGAACTTCGACGGCCACGACTTCGTCGCAGACGCCCTGACCGCCGGTGCGGCCGCCGCCCTGGTCTGCCGTCTCGATTCGGTTCCCGAGTCGCTACGGCACGACGGCCGCGTGATCGTGGTGCCGGACACGCTGGCGGCGCTGGGACAATTGGCGCGATATTACCGCCGGCAGATCGCCACGACGGTGATTGCCGTGGTAGGGAGTAATGGAAAGACCACGACAAAGTCGATGATTCACGCAGTGCTGTCGGCGCAGCGGCAGGGGAAGATGGCGCCGCGCAGTTTCAACAACGCCATCGGCGTTCCCCTGACGCTCCTGTCGGCCGATCCGACGGATGAGTATCTCGTCGTCGAGATCGGCACGAACTCACCGGGTGAAGTAGCGTCGCTGGCGCGGATCGCTCAGCCCGAAATCGCCGTCGTCGTCAGCCTGGGGCAGGAACATCTGGAGTTCTTCGACGATCTGGAAGGCGTGGCGGCCGAAGAGCTGTCGATTCTGGCGCATGTGTCCGAGGGCGGCCTGGCGGTCATCCACGACGACGCCGTCGAACGCGCCCGTAAGATCGGCGCGGCCACGCTGAAACGCATCAGCTTCGGACTGGGCGAGTCCGCCGATCTTCGGGCGACCGACGTGGCGATGACGGCCGAGGGCGTGACGTTCCGGCTGAATGGGCGTTTTGATTATCTGGTTCCGGTGATCGGTCCGCATAATGCGGTCAACGCGCTGGCGGCGATCGCTGTGGGTCGCCGCTTTGCGATGGAGTATGAGGCGATCGCCGACGGCCTGCGACGCATGTCGCCGCCGCCGATGCGCATGGAAGTGCGCCGGCAGAATGGCGTGACGATCCTCAACGACGCGTACAACGCCAATCCGACGAGCGTACGGGCGGCGCTGGCGACGTTGAGCGCCTGGCCGGACGGCGGCCGAGCCGTGGCGCTGCTGGGCGACATGCACGAGTTGGGACGCCACGCCGAAGCATGCCACGCCTCGGTCGGCAAGGACGCCGCCCGATCGGCGGCACGACTGATCATCGCGGTGGGGCGATTCGCGGAAAGCGTGGCCGAAGGCGCTCGCTCGATTGCCATCGGCGAGCAGCATATTGTGGCATTCGCCACTCAAAAGCAGGCGGCGGCGGCTCTGCCCGGTCTGTTGCGCAGCGGCGACGTGGTTCTGGTCAAAGGCTCGCGCGCCTCCTCGATGGAGCGATTGATCGAATCGCTGTGCCCGGCGCCAAAGTCGAAGGCCCGTTCACGGCGCGCCGAGTCCGCCGCGGCGGCCTCATCGCGGCGCGGAAATTCGGCGAACGTCGCGCCCTCCGCGAAGAAGCGCGCTGTCACGCGACGTCGCGCGAAATGAGCACGGCCGTTGTCGCTCCGATGCGGTCGGTGTTGGCTGGATCGTGCATGCTCTTCGTGCGTTGGTCGGTTTCAAGGCCTCCGCAGGGATCGAAGCACCCCGTTCGCATGGATGTGAACCGCCATGATCTACCATCTCTTGCACTACCTGTTCAGCCAGGAGGGCCGCGTTCATTACGGCTATGAAAACCCATTCTTCCGCGGGCTGCTCGCCTGCCTGACGGCTTTCCTCATCGTGTGGTGGATCGGGCAGGCCGTCATCGGAATGCTCGTCCGGCTCAAGATCGGCGACCGGCCCGACTTCGATCGAGTCGATTACAACGAACTGGCCCGCGACAAAGCCAACGTGCCGACGATGGGCGGCATCATGATCCTGGCCGCCGTGCTGGCCGGCGTCCTGTTGTTCTCCGATCTGCGCAATTTCTACATCCATCTCGCGCTGTTGTGCATGATCTGGCTGGGAGCGCTGGGCGGCGTGGATGATTATCTCAAGCTTCGTTCGGCCGATCGCAAGGAAGGACGCGACGGGCTGAAGTCATACCAGAAGCTGCTCTTTCAGGTCGGTCTCGGCGTGGTGCTGGCGTCGTTTATCTATCGCCACGGTCAGTTGGAAAGTGTCGACCAGCCGAGCTACTTCGACGTGCTCAACCTGCCGTTCATTCGATTCGACGCGGCCACGGCCATTCGGCTCTCCTGGCCGTTGTTTGCCGCCATTGCGGTGATTGTGATTGCCGGCACGAGCAACGCCGTCAACCTGACCGACGGCATGGACGGCCTGGCGTCGGGTTGTGTGCTGCTGGCGTCGGCGGTTTTCATGGTGTTGGCCGAGATCGCCGGCAATGAGAACTGGGCTGTCTATCTGTTGATGCCGCCGATCGAGGGGGCGGGCGAACTGGCGGTCGTCTGCGGGGCCATGACGGGAGCGTGTCTGGGGTTCCTGTGGTACAACTGCCATCCAGCCCAGGTTTTCATGGGAGATACCGGCTCGCTGCCGCTGGGAGGGCTGATCGGCTACGTGGCGATCGTCATCCGGCAGGAGTTGATGTTGTTCATTGTGGGGGGCGTGTTTGTGGTCGAGGCGGCGTCGGTCATTATCCAGGTGGCCAGCTACAAGAAGCGCGCCAAGCGGGTGTTCTTGATGGCGCCGCTGCACCATCACTATCACCTGAAGGGCTGGCGCGAAACACAGGTCGTCGTGCGTTTCTGGCTGGCCGCGCTGCTGTTCGCAATTCTGGCCCTCGTCACGTTGAAACTCCGATAATCTGATTGGAGCAAACGCAGAAGCGAGGGAACAGGGAACAGGGAACAAGCAAGCAAGCGACGAAGCGACGGAGCGACAAAGGGAGTGTCGAAAGTCGGGAATCGAAAGTCTAAATATAAAGGCTCACGCAGGGGCGCGCAGGCCGCGGAGAGCGCACGATCGAGCGGTTTTTCATTGGAGATTCGAGATTCGGGATTTGAGATCTGAGATCTGATACGTTGAACCTGGCAAGTAACAACGGTGAACTGAAAACTGGTTCTGTCATACGGCTAATAGCTGAAAGCTGACTGCTGACGGCTGGTGACTGACGCCTGATGGCTATTCATGGCTTCTTCTCCGACCATTCTCGACGTACCCCGGCTTACCAGCGAACCGGTCCGCGCCGCCGACGGCTCCCCGGCCGATACGTCGCTGCATGACGGTGTCTTGTGCATCGTCGTCGGCCTGTTGGGGATCGGCGTCGTGATGGGTTTTTCGACGGCCGCCCAGCTTACGCCACCGCGAACGGGGGCGTTCTCGTGGTTTACTCCGCCCATCCGCCAGACGGCCTTCAGCGCGCTGGCCCTGATCGCGATGGTATTGACCAGTCGCATGGACTATCGGCGGCTGCTCGGCCGCACCGGCGGTGTCTTTCTCCCGCATGTCTGGCTGCTCATTATCGCCGTGGGACTGGCTGGTGCAGTGCTGGTGCCGGGCGTCGGCATGGAGCGCAATGGGGCGCAGCGCTGGTTGCCGCTCGGACCCGGCGCACTGGGAATGAGCTTTCAGCCCTCGGAAATGATGAAACCGGCGCTGGTGGTGTTTCTGGCCGCCTATGCCGTTCGGCACGGTCCGCGGCTGCAATCGTTCTTCGGCGGCGCCGTTCCCGCGCTGCTGGTCATCGGGTTGTGCGTCGGGCTGGTGGGCATTGAGGACTTCGGCACGGCGGCGTTGCTCGGCGTGGTCGGCGGCGCGATGTTGTGGAGCTGCGGCGTTCGTCGTTCACACCTTGTCGCCGCAGCCGTGCCGGCGCTGGCGGGGCTGGGCTTTCTGCTGTGGCTCAAGCCCTATCGCCTTCAGCGACTGATGGGGTTCCTGACCGTGTGGGAAGATCGGCAGGGGGCGGGCTATCACGCCTTTCAGTCGATGCTCTCGATCGCCTCGGGAGGCTGGACCGGTCGCGGGTTGGGTTGCAGCGTGCAGAAGTACGGCTACCTGCCCGAGGCCCGCACCGATTTCGTATTTGCCGTGCTGTGCGAAGAGTTGGGCATCATCGGCGGCGCCTGCGTCATCCTGCTGTTTACAGCGCTGGTGTGGCAGACCATTCGCATCGTTCGTCGGGCGCCGGACGAGTTCGGCCGGCTGATCGCGCTGGGCGCCGGCTTCACGATCGGCGTTCAGGCGGCCATCAACGTCGGCGTCGTGACGGTCTTCCTGCCGACGAAAGGAATATCGTTGCCATTCGTGTCGGCGGGCGGGTCAAGCACGGTCTTTTTGGGATTCCTTGCGGGACTGCTGGCCAGCGTCGGCCGGCGCACGGGTCCGCCGCAGCCGCTGTTTGCCCAAGAAGCGACGTAGCGACGTCGCCGATGGGGCCCAGCCGCCCCCGGCTGTGCGCGTTCAGCGCCACTCAAGCCGCATTCACAAGCGAGAACTCACGCGCGCCGCGCGTCGGCCCCACTGCGGGAAGCGGATCATGCGACGCGCCTCACGCCGATGCGCCGCTGTAATGTCGCAGGCCGTATCGCCAGAACAGCGTCGCCGCCGCCAGTGAGGCGGGCGCGGCCACCGCCGCCGCGATCCACGTCGCCGTCGTCACCGACGTCACGCCGGACTCATCGCCCATGCCGCCGACCAGCGCCTGGGCGGGCACGGTCACGATGAACGCCACCGGCAATACGTATGTCAGCGTCCAGCGCACGACGGGGGGGAAAATGGTCACCGGGTAGCGCGCTGCTTCGAAGACGTTCCAGAAGACCATCTCGATGTTCGCCACGCGCACCAGCCAGAATGACGATGTGGCCAAAATCAGCCACACCGAATAGATTACCGTTGCTCCCGCCGCCAGCATGACCAGGAACGCGCATACCGTCAGCGGCGCCAGCCCGCCGCCGAGCTTGATCGCGCCGATCGCCGCCACGATCACGCCGAGCACGATGTCGACAACGCGCCACGCGACGATCCGCCGGCTGCTGGCGAGAAACTGGCTGTTGACGGGTTGCAGCAGCAGAAAATCGAGCGTTCCGGTGCGGACGTCCTGCATGAGCTGCCGCATGTTGGGCGCGATGATCAGCGCGATGACGCCGGTCATGATGCGGAAGACGCCCATCAGGGCCAGCATGTGCCACGGCCCCCAGCCGTTGAGGTCGGTGGTTTGCTCGAAGATGACCCACAACCCGAGCAGCGCCGCGCCCAGGTGCATCAGCGCCCCGCCGACCTGAAAGAAAAAGTTGCCGCGGTAGGCCGCGTCGGTCTGAAGGCTGACGCGCGTCATGAGCCACAGCAGGCGAACGTAACGCATGGCGGCATTGTAGCGAAGCGCGCCTCGAAACCCCCCGCGCAAACGGGAGGAACAGCCGGAACGGCCCTCTTTCAAACGCCCTTCGTTTTCGTATGGCAACGCGGCGCGCGTGGCGTTTCGTCCTCCGGCTTGCACCGGGGTGTCTGATGCCGCGATAACGGCTCGTCACCCGCTCCACAGCGCTCCCAGCCACTCCGTCATGAGAAACTCAATCCTCGGCGCCAGCCATGACATGCGCGTATTCACCGTGTTGCCGAACAGCGCCCCCAGCCCGATCATGATGCACACGCGCCCGACCGACTGAACCGGACCCGCCACCCGGCCGCGCGGCGACAGAAAAAAGATGAAATAACTCAGGCTCGTCAGCATCACCGTCAGAAAGATGATCTGCTCCCACTGCACGCCGGCCGCCGCGCCGCCGCCGGCCGCCGCGGCCGGCGTCAGGTACAGCGGACGAAAACAGTCGGCGATTTGCGGCAGCAGCAGGCCGATCTGCTTGCCGAATTCCGGCCCGATCGCCACGCCGATGAACGCCGCCACGATCAGCCGGCCCAGCCATTCGGTGCGGCGCGAGAGCTGGAAGTACCACAGGCATCCGGGCAGGGCCGCCAGCGCCCACCAGACGCGCGGATCGAAGCCGGGTCGCCCGTCGAACAGCGTGCCCCACGCCTCGCGCAGCGGCTCGAACCAGGTCGGCCCGAGCACGTCGTTCCAGGTCTGAAACACCGTAAACGCCGCCGCCGAGCCGACCAGCACGTGCTCCACCGCGCGGTACAGCGGATTGTCCCCCAGCAGAAATGAAAACACGCCCAGCGTCAGCACCACGCCGATGACGTTGCCGATGCGTCGCTCCAGTTCATCCGGCGGCATCGTCTGCGCGCCGGCGGTGAGTCGAACGAGCTGCAACGCGATCGGCGCCGCCGCCAGCGCGAACAGCAGGCGGATTCTGTGTTGTCGTCGCGCATTCCGTTCGGCCGCGACGGCCGGCGTGCTTGTGGCGGTGTTTGCCGCGCGCGGCGACTCGGCAACATCGCCGCGCCGGCCGCGAGCGGCGAACCAGGCGAAGTTGCCGATGACCACCAGCACCACCAGCGCCAGCTTTCCCAGACCCATCGCATTCGGCAGCGGATCGGCGTCGCGAGCGTCGGGGTTCAGCAGCGCGAAGTACTCCGCGGCGCCGCGGGCCGAGTCCATCAGGCCGGAAAGCTGACCGCTGTTGAGATAGGGATACAGGTCGATGGCCGCGATGCCCATCGTGCCCGCGACCACCTTGAGTCCCCGATGTTTGCTCTGCACGATGCCGATGGCGTCCTTGACATCCTCTTCCGATGCGGTGATCAGCGCGAACAGCGACAAATCGTCGGCCGATCGAAACCGCGCGACGATCGGAAAGTTCTGCGGCGTCAGCTCGCGTTTGCGCACGTGATCGCGGACCGCGAACGAACGCAAGTCGGCCGCCATCCCCTTGGCCACCATGTGAAACGCCGGCGCGGGCCGAAAGCCCAGGTTGATCCAGTCCTCGCCGTAGCGCCACTCGACCGGAGGTCCATCCGCGCGCGCCTGCTCCTCGCGAATGCAGCGCTCGACGGCGACCTGGGCCGCCTCGATGATCACCGGATCGAGCGTCACCGCAATCACCGCGAAGCGCAGCCGCCGCCGGATGAGATGGCGGATCAGTGCGTTCATCTGCGGGCCGTTTTCGCCCTCGGTGCCGAAGCCCCACTGAGACAGCACCAGCACGACTTTCTCGCGCTGTTCCGCGTCCGCGGCGATGCGTTCGACGTTGTCGAAGAGGGCGCGCGTCTCGGCTGATGGCCGCACCGGAAGGCGATAGGGCAGCACGAACGGCGCAGCCATCGCGGCCAGCAGCAGCGCATAGATCCAGCGACGATCGAGGCCGTGCAGGCGGGCAAGATTGGACAGCAGTGCCGCCATGGTGAAAACCGCGAGTCACGTTTCGCCGTAGGGTCCGCTGTGCGGACCGCATATCCTGTAGGGTCCGCCATGCGGACCATCCCGCGTGGCTGGCTCGGACTATCCCGCGTGGCACGGGCTTTCAGCCCGTGCGAATCAAGGCGCTCCGCATCACGAGACGCGCACGTTAGTTAGCGTTGCCCACACATCGCGCAGTTGGGCTGCGACGCGTTTCTACCCGCGTCGCCTTCGAGGCATAAACGCTTACTCACGTGCGCGTCTCGTTGCCGAAGCACCGCTTACTCACGTCAGCGTCTCGTCGTCGATTGGCACGGGCTTGCAGCCCGTGCGAACGATAGCGCTTCGTCACGCGCGATCGCCCGCTTTCTCATCGCCGCGCTACTCCGACCCGCGCGGCGGTTCGATCAGTCCGCGCTCGCGGCCGATCATGATGCGATAGCTCACCGCGATCACCGCCACGCCCAGCCCGATCTGTAAGCCGCGCTGAAACGCCGCGCTGAGCGTGTTGACCACGAACTCCGCCGCTCGCGGCAGGCTGATCCACGCCACCCACGGCGACTTCGACGACTCCAGCCCGGCCGTCAGCCACGCGCCGATGGGATCACGCCCCAGCACAACGATCACCGCGGCCAGCATCATGACGGCGGCGTCGCGCCCGCTGAACCGGAAGGCGCGGTACGCCGCGAACGTGATGTAGAACCCCAGCAGCGCCATGGCGGTCGCGACCAGCGGCTTGTAGGCGTTGAGCACGAAGAAGCGCCGGCCGTTAAAGCGATATTGAGTCATGAACGCGTCGTAGTCCGCGCGAATCGCCGACACGGCTGCGTCGCGCGCGACCGGATCCGTTTCCTGCTCGGCCTGGCCCAGCCGCCTGTGGAACGAGTCCTCGTAATCGCGTACGCGGCGATCGGACAGGCTGCCCTGCAGGCACAGCGCGAACGTAATGAAGAAGGACGCGATGACGACGCACGAGCCGCGCCAACCGCGCTCGCGCCGCGCGATGACCCCCAGATGGACCTGAAAGACGTTGATCAGTCCCAGCCCCACTGCGAACGCCGCCACGATGGCGACGGCGCTGGAGACGATCTTCATCGGTTCGTGAATCGAAGCGGCGGTGCCTTCGAGCAGAAAGTCCGCGAGATAGAACGCGGCGGGAAGGAAAATAGCGAGCTTGAGGAGGGTGCGCTGCATCGGCCGGGCATCATAAGCCGATGGAACGCGGAATCAGAAGCGCATGCACAAACCGCTGTGCGGACCATCGCACCGCGTGGCTCGGGCTTGTAGCCCGATCATGACATCATGAACCGAACCGCGACCGTAAGGGAGCGGCGGCTCCCGCTTCGATCCGAATGCCGCCGGGTCCGCTACGCGGACTAATCCGCCGCAGGTGCGGCGGGCTTTCAGGCGTAACGTTCAAATGCCCACGGCCGCCCGCACCGCGGCAAAAACGTCGCTCACCACGCCCATCGGCAACGTCGCCGCCGCCGCGCCCACGACTATCAGCAGCGCCACCGACAGTTTGATCAGATCTTGCGCCGACAGCCCGCCGGCCAGCACCGGATCGCCGCCCAACTGCGCCGCCGCCAGCCAGAACTCCTCGCCGATCAGCACGTGATCGCAACACGCCAGGAAAAAGGGCGTCTGCGGCAGATTCGGCGTCGCGGCAATCTGCAACGCCTCGCCGACGCGCCCCTGCGTCGCGAACATCAGAGAATCAGCTTCCCAATATCCGAAATAGATGCAGGCGGCCGGCCGCTCGCGCGACATCCAGCCCATCGCCGCGACCGCGAACAGGAACTGCCCGCCGGGCAAAAAACGCACGTCGGCTTCCTCGGTCGCGTCGGCGTCCGCCGCTTCCAGCCGCGCGTCCTGTACCGCCAGCATGTGCACCGGCAGCGTCTGGGCGTAACAAACCGGCACGATCAGCCGAACGTCGTAGCGCGCCGCCAGCCCCGCCACCAGCCGCAACGCCGGCATCGACGCATACAGTTCCACGCGCCGGATTTCGCTCGCGCCGCCCGTCGTAAACAGCACCGGCCGGCCGGTCTCGGCGCAGCGGCCGATCGCCTCGACGATGGCGGCCAGCGCCGGCAGCTCGCGGCCGGGCAGCTTCCAACCGCGCCGGCCGGCGATCATCCCGGCGGTCAGCGCCGCCAGCAGCAGCAGCAGCGCCGCTTTCTGCAACGCCGCGCCGGCAGCGATCGCGAAAAGAAACATGAATGCTCCACGGCCACTCATCGGTCGGGTGGCGAACCGTTACGCCGGCGCCGGCAAGGCCGATCCGACGCAACCACGCGGCCACATCGCTTGGGCGCCCGCGACCGCAAGCATCGTATCATCCGGCCGTCAGAGTCAGGAGTCACGCACAAATAACCAGAACGATTGTCCTGGGTGGTACGGGCATCTTGCGATTGTCCTGGGTGGTACGGGCATCTTGCCCGTTCCGGCCGGGCGGAACGCCCGTACCACCCCTCTTCCATTCGTTCACCTTATTTCCGCGCGATGCCTTACGAGCAACGCGCTGCATCGCGCAGGCGCCTTGCGTCGCCTTCGCGGCGTCAACGCTTACTCACGTGCGCGTCTCGTTGTTCGCGTGGCGCGGGCATTTGTCCGCACGAACCGGCCACAAGCCGTTTCCACGCGAGTTTCATATGATGCACCGATTCCGAGCAAGACCGCCGGCACGGCATGGCGCATGGCCGTAATGCCGTCTGTCGCGGTTGTCAGCAGCGCCGCCGTCGTGTAATTTCGTTGTAGCGCCGCGCCGGCGGGGGGGCGCGAGTCGGGAGTGGATCACGCCATGACGAAAGACATTCTCGTTTTTGCCGAAACGCGAGACGACCACCTGCACACCGCATCGCTTCAATGCCTTGCGGCCGCGCAGCGACTCGCCGCCGCCGGCGGCGGCGCGGTTCGCGCCGCGGTGATCGGTTCAGCCGTCGCGGAGCACGCCGCGGCGATGGGACGGCACGGCGCCGCCACCGTGTTCACGGTCGAAGGCGAACCCTTCGCGAGATACAACGCCCTGACCTATTCGCGCGCGCTGGCCGCAATCATCAAGGCGGCCGATCCGAGCGTCCTTCTGATGCCGGCCTCGTTCATGGGACGCGATCTGGCGCCGCGCGTCGCGATCCGGTGTCACGCGGGACTCGCCGCCGACTGCGTTGAGCTGGAGTTGGATGGCGCCGGCGCGCTGGTCGCGCGGCGGCCGATCTACAATGGCAAGGCCTACAGCAAAGTCCACTTCGACGCCGGCCGGCCTGCGATCGCTTCGGTGCGGCCCAACGTGTATCCGATTCCCGAAGCCGCAAGCGCCACACCGGAAATCAGTCCGGTCTCGGTCGCGGCGGAACCGGGCGATGCGCGGCAGGTCACTCGCGAAATCGTGCGCACCGGCGGCGCGGAGAAGGACGTGACCGAGGCGTCGATCGTCGTCTCCGGCGGGCGCAGCCTGAAAAGCGCGGACAATTTCAAGATGCTCTACGAGCTGGCCCACGTGCTCGACGGCGCCGTCGGCGCCAGCCGCGCGGCGTGTGACGCCGGCTATCAGCCCCATAGCCGCCAAGTGGGGCTGACCGGCAAGACGATCACGCCGCAGTTGTACATCGCCTGCGGCATCAGCGGGGCGATTCAGCATCTGGCGGGCATGCGCGGCAGCCGGCGGATCGTGGCGATCAATACCGATAAGGAAGCTCCGATTTTCAAGGTCGCCGACTACGGCGTCGTGGCCGATGTGTTCGCGTTCCTTCCGCTGCTGACGCAGGAAATCAAGCGCATCAAGTCCGCAGGATGATGTCCGCCGCGGCGGATACATCGCCGACGACGAAGTCGGCCTGCGGGCAGGGCGGTGCACCGGCGGCGGCGACGAGAACCGTACGGCAGCCGGCGGCGCGGCCGGCCTGTACGTCGCGCGGCGCGTCGCCGACCATCCATGATCGCTGCAAATCAATGTTCCACTCGCGCGCGGCCTGAATCAGCATCCCGGGGCCGGGCTTTCGCAGATCAGAGTCGCGGCGGTATTCCTCGACGACCGCCTCGACGCCGGCCAGGTAGGGGCAGTAGTAGATCGCGTCGAGCGTCGCGCCTTCGGCGGCCAGCAGACGCTCCATGCGGCGGTGGACTTCGGCCAACTGCGCGACGCTCAGCAGTCCGCGCGCGATGCCGGACTGATTCGTCACGACGATCAGGCGATATCCCGCCGCGCGAAGGCGGCACAGCGCGCCGGCCGCTCCCGGCAACAGGCGCACCCGCGCCGGGTCGCCCGAATAGTGCATGTCTTCGATGATCGTACCGTCGCGATCCAGGAAGACGGCGCGCTGCATGAGTCGAGCATCCTGTGCCGGCATTCAGAGCCGCGCGGCGTCAGCAAGCGGGATCCGCACACCCCGTGGCGGAATGACCCGCCCTGAATCGCTCGTGCGAACGATGCCTGACGGCGCGCCCGCCGCCGAACACGCCGGCGAATCGTCGCACCACATGCCGAACTGACCGATCCCGCTCGCTTGCGCTTCGCGGCTCTGAATGCCCGCGGCGATTGCGCGCGACAACCCGAATGCCGCGGGCGGCTCAGCCGGCCGGCGCCATACACTCGATGATCGCCTGTCGCAGCAGCGGCAGCAGGATTTCGTGCTGGCCGATGATCTCCAGCCCCCGACCCGCCGACACCGGCCGGCCGATGACGTTCTGGCGCGGCCGGTAGTGTCGCTGCATGTCAAGGTTGACGGTGGTCATCGCATCGAGGTCGTGGCCGAGATTGCGAACGACCGAGACGGCCTTGAGAAACACCTCCGGCAATATCACCGCCGAGCCGACGTTGCACCACACGCCGCCCGTTTTGTCTCCGGCCGCCGCCAACTCCGCCACGGCGGCACACGCCAGCCGGAAGTCGATCCCGCTCGCCGCCCCCAGCGGCGCCGCGTCGACTTGCGGATGCATGTGAATCGTGTCGGTTCCGATGGCCACGTGAACCGTGGCCGGGATGCCGGCCTGCCGCGCTGCGATCAGGATGCTGACATCCGCGTGCGGCGGTTTGACGTCGCGCAGCAAATCGCCGCACGCGGCGCCCAGACCGCGATCGTGCTGCGCGCCTTGCCGCGCCGCCTCGGCGAAAAAGTCGGCCGTCTCGCGCACCATGCCGAAGCGCCCGTCGCGGATCGTGTCGCCCACTTCTTCGCTGGTCGCGCCGAACATGGCCAGTTCGTAATCATGAATGGCGGTGGCGCCGTTCATCGCCACGGCCGTGATCACGCCGCGGCGAATCAGATCGGCGACGATTGGCCCGCAGCCGACCTTGACCACATGCGCCCCCAGCGCCCACGCGACGCCGCGCGACGCCCGCCGCGCTTTGACCATCGCCTCAACGGCCGCGACCAGGTTCTCGATCCCCAGATACGGGGGACAAGCGGCCAGCCACTCGGCGAACGAAGCGCCGGGCGGCGGCAGTCCGGCGACGCGCGCTGATTCGACCTTGTGCGAGCGCTCGCGAATCGAAAAGGTGCTCAGGCGGCTCAGATCGAGCGGGCGTAACGGCATGGCGGGATTCTACGTGAAGCGAACGTACGGGGCGAGTCGGCCGCATGTGTACCGGCCCCCGCCTGCGCGGGGGGGGGGCGACGAGGTAATGTCGCCTGCGCAGTGGGGGCAGTTGACTCCAATACCTATCATCGACAACTCACCGCAACGCAGCGGGCCACGCGGCGATCATCAAACGCCGCTGCCGCCGATGCATGCTTCCAGCCGCGACAACATCTCGGCTTCGTCGGCCGGATCGAATGTCATTTCCACCCGCGGCACGAGCACCGGCAGGCCTCCCTCGGGCCAGCGGCCTTCGAGTTTGACCGCGTCCTTTTCGGTCGTCAGCAGCGCGTTGGCCTCAAGCTGAACCGCCAGCTCCGGCAGCCGCGCCAGCTCTTCGTCCGTGTAGTCGTGGTGGTCGGGGAACTGATACGACTCAATCACGCGCACGCCCATGCGCTCCGCCGTCGACACGAACGACTCGAAGTTGGCGATGCCTGCGAACAACAGTCCTCTCACCGCACCGGCGTCAATTCCCGGCACCGGTCGGCCCTTCAAGTCGCACCACGTGTTGACCGAGTGGCGGGCGGCGAAGATCGGTTTTTCTCCCACGACGCGGCGAAGCGTCTGCAACAGCTCGTGGCGCGCCGGGTTTGACGCCAGATCGCCGCGCGTCACGATCACGACGTCCGCCCGGCGAAGCCCGCCGATCGGCTCGCGCAGCAATCCGCGCGGCAGCAGCCGCCCGTAGCCGAACGGGCACGTGGCGTCGACCAGTGCCAGGTTCAGATCGCGGTGCAGACGGCGATGCTGAAAACCATCGTCCATGATGAGCACGTCGCAACCCGCCCCCACGGCGCGCTGCGCCGCGGCGACGCGATCGGCATCGACAAAGAGGCGCGCGTCGGGGCAATGTCGCCGCAACACTTCGACTTCGTCGCTTTCGATCCGCTTGCGCGATTGAGCGACGCGCGGATCTTCGTCGATGCGCATGCGCCGCGGCGCGCGATAACCGCGAGTCAGAATCGCCACGCGCCGAGCGCGCTCCAGCAGCCGCAACGCCACCCACGCCGTCATGGGCGTCTTGCCCGTACCGCCCGTCGTGACGTTGCCGATGGAAATCACCGGGACGCCGGCGCGGCGAACGGCCCCCGGCATCCAGTCGTACCAGCGGTTCCGCACGCCCACGGCGGCGCGATAGGCCAACGATGCCAGGCTCAACGCGGACCGCGCGACATCCGCCGTAACGCCCGTAGCCTTTCCGCTGATGATCTGCCGATACGACAATCGCCCGTCCATGCCGGGAAGTGTAACGAATCGGCCGATCCGGCCTGCGATTGAGGAATGTCATTCCGACGCGGAAGCCTGCGTCGCCGCCGGGGCGCTGGCGGGCGGTGGAGGCGGCGGTTCGAGAATCCGCTTCAGGTCGTCCAGCGCGGTTTGCTTGGCGGTGGGTTCGGCGTCCGCGGGATAGCCCGACCAGTCCGGCACAATGGCGCAAAGGACGGCAACGAGCCGCGATTCAACGCTCGCGCCGTTGACCGTGGCAGCGCCGTTCGTCGCCGTGGCCGGAGCGGCCAGCGTCGTTTGAAGCGCGGCCAGCAGCGCCGGCGCGGCGGCGCGGCCGCGCTGCGTCAGCGCGGCGCCGGCGGTCTCGGCGCGGGCATCATCGAGCGCCAGTTCCGCGATCAGGCCGCGAATCGCATCTTCTTCGATCTGATTCCGCGCCGTCTGAATGGCGCGCCGCAACACGTTCAACTGCTCCGCCCAGTCCGCCGGCAGGCGATCGCCCCAAAGTTGATCGGCCTGTTGCACGAAGACCGACGCCGCTTCGATACGTCTCTGCGACGCCAGCCGGACAAGCTCTTCAACAACCGCGGCGATGGGCGGCGTTGCCGCCGGTTGACTGGTGTTGGTTGCCGCCGCCCCATCCAGCACCCGCGTAAGCGTTTGCATCAGCAGGTCGACGTTCTCGGCGCGGGCCGCGGCTGCCGCCGTCTTTCGAACCAACTCGGTTTCCGGCGCAGCCGTGGATGCCATGGCCTGCTGATACCACGCGGCGGCGTCGCCGGCCGATCCCGACTGCGCGAAAGAATCGCCGAGCGCCTCGCGCACGCGTGGTCGCAGCGCCGCGTTGGCCTGGTCGTCCGCAAGCTGCCGCTCCAGCAACACCAGCAGCTCGACGCGTTTCGACGGCGCGGAGTTCTCGGCCGGCACGTTCACCGCCAACGCCCAGCGCAATCGATCGGGCGCGCCGCGCCCTTCCCAGATGCGCTTGAAACTCTCCCACGCCGCTGCGCGCACGTTTTCTTTCGATTCGACTCCGGCCTGCGCCCGTGCCAGCAACGCCTCGAGATGGGCGTCGGTGCGGCCGCATCGCCCCAGCGCCGCAGCCGCGGCCAGTCGGATCGACGGCGTTTCGTCGGAAAGTTGCGCCACGATGGCTTCGGCCAGATCGCCGTTCGCCGCCGTCGCGGCGCCGCGGATCGCGGCCTGGCGCACTTCGGGTGGATGGCCGGTTTGCATGTACTTCAGAAAAACCGGTCCGAATCGCGCATCGCCCAGCCGCCGCATCGTTTCCAGCGACGCCTGAAGCGTGGCCGCGTCGGGATTCGACAGGGCGGCAAATCGCTCGCTGACCTGGTCCGCCGCGCGGCGCAGCGCCTCCGGCGGCGTTCCGGCCCGTTCGCAAACCAGGCCCACCGCGGTGATGGCTTCGATCATCGCCTCCGGCGACGGGTCCTCGAGCCGCTTTTCCAGCAGCGGCAGCAGCGATGCATCGCCGATGCGGCCCAGCGCGCGAATGATCGCCGTCCGCACGCGGCCCGACGACTCCCGTTCCAGCGCGGTGGATAGCAGCTCGACGTCACGTGGGTTGCGGATATCCCCCAGCATCGACGCCGCGTCGCGCCGCAGCTCGATGACCGAATCGCTCAACATGCCCCGGACGCGCTCGGCCACCGCATCGGGAACCGGCTTGCGATCCGTGATCAGGGCGTTGGTCAGGTCCAGACCCAGCCGCCGCACCGCCGGCTCGGCGTCCGCCAGATACGCCGCCAACCGGGTCGGCTGTTGCGCTTCGGCGCTTTGCAGATACTCGTTGCGGCAAATCTCAACCAGCCGCGCGGTCAGGTTGGAAATACGCTCTTCGAGGCGCTGGATTTCGGTGCGGCGGCGCAGATCACGCTCGGCCAGCCAGGCGGTGCGGTCCTTGGTCGAGTTTTGCTCCCACCAGGTGCGCGCATCGTCCGGCGTGCCGAAGGTTACGCCGGTCGCGCGCGACAACGCGTCCAGCACGGTGCGCTGCTGATCGGCGGCGGCTTCGTTCAAGACCTCGACCAGCGCCTTGACCGCGTTGGGATCGGACCCCATCCCGGCCAGCGCTTCAATCGCCGCGCGGCGACCGTTCCCACCCGGCCCGCGGCCCTGTGCCATCTCCTTCAGCGGCGTGATGACTTGTTCCGGCTTGTAGCGCGCCAGGGCGGCGCCGGCGGCCGTGGCGACGTCGTCGCGGCTGTGGCTGATCAGGCCCAGGACCGGCTGAACCAGCTCGACCGGCGGACTTTCCATCGACGCCAGTTCCAGGCACACGGCCAACCGAGCCAGCGCGTTGTCCGGCAGTCGAAGCACATCGGCCAGCCGCGGCAGCGCTTCGTGATCGCCGTTCAGCAAACCGCGCGCCCCGATGCGCCGTGCTTCCAGCGTATTGTTGCCCGTCAGCAGCGTGACATTCTGTTCAATGGCGGCTTGGGCCTGATTGGTGGCGGTCGCCGGCTGCGGCTGCACGGCCGGCGCGGGCTGTGTGTCCTGGGCGGCGGCGATCGCCATCGTCGAGAGGCTCGCCAGCAGCGTCAGTATCGGAGCACCGATGCGGATCACGGAGAACCCTTCACGAGTCAAGCGAATGCGCCATCACCCTTCGCACACGAGGGCCGACCATGCGCGCACAATTTCCGCCTCGCTCGCCCGTATCTTATACGGCCTATACCGATTTGAGCGTCAGGGAAATCGGAAGTTGGCGTGAAATCGTCGATTTTCGCGCGACACGCATGAACGTTGGGTGCATCGGGCAATCGCGAGGGGCTTCACGCGTGTCGCGCGCTCGCACCGTTCGTCCGTCGTATGCGACGCAATGATCGCGCGCAGTACCTGTCGGCGGTTTTTGCGCCGCAGCGATGCCGATTGTTGTTCGATAAGACAATCGCCCGAGGCGAAGTCGGCGGGTACAATAGCCGACGCTTCCGATAACGGAGAGACCCCATGTCGACGCTCGTTTCCAGCCCGTCGCCGGCTTCGCTGACCAAGTCCGCTCAGCCGGAACCGCCGAAGAAGTTCGTGCCGCAGGCGCCCGCCAATTTCAAGGAAGCCGGCCTCAATCCGGCCCAGGTCGAGGCGCTGATCCTTAAGTACCTGCTTAACACCGGCTCGGCCAGCGGCGGGCAGATCGCCAGGGTCTTGTGCCTGCCGAATCCGCCCGTGCTGGAACTGCTCGCCGCGCTGAAGCAGCAGCAGATTCTCGTGTACGTCGGCGCGGCGGGTCCGGGCGATTTCACCTACACACTGACCGACGCCGGCCGCGACCGTGCCCGCCGCATGATGGAAGAGTCGATGTACGTCGGGTCGGCGCCGGTTCCGGTTGAGGCCTACGTCAAGGCGGTCAAGGCCCAGACGATCACGGCCAAGAACCCGTCGCCCGATGATTTGCGCCGCGCGTTTTCCGACTTGCTGATCAATGAGCGGATGTTCCAGACGCTCGGGCCGGCCATCAACTCCGGCCGCGGCATGTTCCTGTACGGCTTTCCGGGTAACGGCAAGACGAGCATCGCCGAGCGCATCACGCGCTGCTTCGGCGACGAGATTTACATCCCGCGGGTCCTGTCGGTCGAGGGCGTCATCGTCAAGCTGTTCGACACCGAGAACCATGAAGCCATCGAAACGGTTCAGACCGGCATCCTGCGGGCCGACTCGTTCGACGAGCGCTGGATCAAGATTCGCCGGCCGACAATCGTCGTGGGCGGCGAGCTGACGATGGACGCGCTGGAAGTTCAGTACAACCCGACCACAAAGACCTGCGAAGGCCCGGTGCAGCTCAAGAGCAACTGCGGCACGCTGGTCATCGACGACTTCGGTCGGCAGCGCATGCGGCCGATCGAGCTGCTCAACCGCTGGATCGTCCCGCTCGAAAAGCGCTACGACTACTTGCAGCTTCCCAACGGCAAGAAGGTGCAGGTGCCTTTCGATCAACTCATTATTTTCTCGACCAACCTCGAGCCGAAGGACCTCGTCGATGACGCGTTCCTTCGCCGCATCCCCTACAAGATCAACGTCGAGGATCCATCGGAATCGGAGTTCCGCAAGCTGTTCGAGATCATGACGCCGATTCTGGGCTTCCCCGAGCTGAAAAAAGAATGCATCGATTATCTGATCGACAAGCACTACCGCGGCAAGCGGCCGTTCCGCTGCTGCCAGCCGCGTGACTTGCTTCTGCAAATCCGCAATCTGTGCCTGTATAAGAGCGAGCCGATCAACATGACGAACGACTACTTCGACTTTGCGGCCAGCGTCTATTTCACGGTGCTGTAACTGTCCCGATTCGACGCAATGGCACGTCCGAGATTGCCGATGAGTACGAAGGCGTCCCGCCGGCCCGCGACAGTCGGTTGGTCGTAACGAGTTTCGTCCCCGGCGCGTCGGCTTCACTGGCAGGTGTTGCGCGCCATAACCTTTTGTGCGTGAATATGTTACGTAGTTACTCAAATACGTCCAACGCGTAGCGGAGTAGTGTCGCGCACATGCAACTCCGCCCGGCCGATGGAACTGGCACGGATGATGAATAGAATCAACAGCCGTTTAGGGTTCGTTTTCGTTATTGGACCCGAATCGGAGGGGGAAACCTGCCGCGCCATGCGACGACCGTCGCATCGTAGGACCTCGCCTGTTATCTCAACCCTGGCTCGAACAGCCACGAACTCCCGATGGTGATGCTCATGTTGTTCAATCGCTCCGTTCTCAGTTGTTGCTCCTGCGGCCTTGTGTTCGGTTGCACGTTGCTCGCCGCAGCCTCATTCGCAAACGCTCAGGCCACGGAACTCGACTGGCCCAGCCAGCACGACTTCGTCAATTACGGCTGGTCGGTGGCCAGTATCCCGGATGTCAACACGAACGGCGTCGGCGACGTGGCCGTCGGCGCACCGGCTTGGGACGGTGTTGGTCAGGACCGTCGTCGCGGTCGTGTGTTTGTCTTCCGCGACCCCTCCGGTGCGTCGGTTAACCCGTCGCACACGCTGGCATCGCCCGACGAGGTCGAGTTCGGCGAGTTTGGTTACTCCGTCGCAGGCATTCCCGACGTGAACGGTGATGGCTCGGGCGACATCCTGGTTGGCGCGCCCGGCGAGCCGACGCCGCCCAGCCTTGTCAACAGCGGGCAGGTTCACGTCCTCTCCGGCGCCGATGGCATGCTGATCCGGACGATTGAGTCGCCGAACCCCGACATCGCAGGCCGCTTCGGCCATGCCGTCGCCAGCGTACCGGACGCCAACACCGACGGCGTCAATGACATCCTTGTCGGCGCGCCGGGCGAGAACAGCGCCCAGGGGCGCGTGTATGTCTTCTCCGGCGCTGACGGCACGTTGATTCACACGATTACGTCCCCCAACGCTGAAAACGACGGCCGATTCGGCGAGGCCGTCGCCGGCATGACCGATGCGGACAACGACGGCGATCCGGACATACTGATCGGCGCGCCATTTGAAAATCCCGGCGCCAGTCCCACCGACGCTGGACGCGCCTATGTGTTCAACGCCGTCAGCGGCGCCCTGGTGCACACGCTCGTCGCGCCGGTCGAGGAATTGCAGTCGAATTTCGGCAACGCCGTCGCCGCCGTGCCCGACGCGGACGGCGTAGCCGGCGACGAAGCGCTGGTCGGTCAATATCTGAAGGACGCCGCCGGCCCGGTGGCCGACGCAGGAACGGCGCACCTGTTCGCAGGCTCGACCGGCAATCACGTGCGGAGTTTCGTATCGCCCAACATCACGGCCAACGGCCGCTTCGGCATCGCCGTGGCTGGTATCGAAGATATCGACGGCGATACGCGGGGCGATGTGATCATTGGCGCGACGCGCGAGCCGTTCAACTTCCTCAACGCGGTCGGGCGCGTCTATGTTTTCTCCGGCGACGACGGCGCCGTCCTGACCGAAATGGCGTCGCCGAATGCCGAGCAGAACGGCCGCTTCGGCCGCTCAGTCGCCGCCCTTGCAGACCTGAACGGCGACGGGATCGCCGATATGGCGGCGGGAGCGATCTGGGAGACGGCGGACGATCAACTCTCGCTCACGGGTCGGGCTTACGTATTCCTGTTGCCGGACCGCGATGGGGATTATGTCCGTGACGCCGTGGACAACTGTCCCACGATTCCTAACACCGATCAGGCCGATTGCAACACCGATGGCGTCGGCGACGCCTGCGAGGCCGACAACGATTCCGACGGCGTCCCCGACGGTTGCGACAACTGCCCCAACGACGCGAATTCGAATCAGGCCGACTGCGACACCAACGGCGTCGGAGATGCCTGCGAGACCGACACCGATAACGACGGCGTGCCCGACGCCTGCGACGGCTGTCCGAACGACCCCAACAAGATCGCGCCGGGCGCATGCGGTTGCGGCACGGCCGACACTGATACGGACAATGACGGCATGCCGGACTGCAATGACGGCTGTCCGAACGACCCCAACAAGATCGCGCCGGGCGCGTGCGGTTGCGGCACGGCCGACACTGATA